>CADEFF010000019.1 GCA_902826565.1 uncultured Rhodospirillaceae bacterium
TTGACGGCGCGGACGCGGGCGATCAGCGCCGCGGTCGAGGCATCGTGCGTCCCCGGCGTTTCGCCGGCAATCTCGCCGAAGATGCGCTGGGCGAGCCGCTTGCCGAGCTCGACACCCCACTGGTCGAAGCTGTTGATGTTCCAGATCACGCCTTCGACGAAGGTGCGATGCTCGTAGAGTGCCAGCAGCAGGCCGAGGCTCCGCGCGTCGAGCCGGTCGAGCAGGATCGCGATGCTCGGCCGGTTGCCGGGCGAGGCCTTGGCCGGGTCCGCATCGGGATGGCCCAGCATCAGCGCCTCGGCCTGGCCGATGAGATTGGCGAGCAGCGTCAGATGCTGCTTCGGACGGCCATGGCGATCTTCGAGCACACCGATGAACTCGACCGGCAGCAGGCGAGGACCCTGATGCAGCGCCTGCATGAAGGCATGCTGGACCTCGGTACCGATGCCGCCCCAGATCACCGGCGCGGTCGGCATGGTGACCGGCCGGCCGTTGCGGTCGACGCCCTTGCCGTTGCTTTCCATGACGAGCTGCTGCAGATAGGCCGGCAGCTTCTCGAGCCCGCTGTCATAGGGCACGACCGCCGCCGTTTCGGCGCCGAGCGCGACATTGTGCCAGAGGCCGAGGAGGGCCAGCAGCACCGGCAGATTGCCCGTGGGCGGGGCCGAGCGGAAATGCGCATCCATGTCGGCGGCGCCGTCGAGCAGCGCCTCGAAGGTCGGGTAGCCGTGGGCGATCGCGACCGGGAGTCCGACCGCGGACCAGAGCGAGTAGCGTCCGCCGACCCAGTCCCAGATGCTCAGCATGCGCTCGGGCGCGATGCCGAAGGCGGCGGCGGCCGCCTCGTTGTTCGAGATCGCGAGGAAATGCTGGGCGATATCCTCCGGCCGGCCGCCGCCGGCGAGGAACCAGGCGCGCGCATCCTCGGCGTTGATGCGGGTCTCCGCGGTGGTGAAGCTCTTCGAGATGACCACGAAGAGGGTCGTCGCCGGCTGCAGGCCGAACAGCACCTGCTCGAGCCTTCCGCCGTCGACATTGGCGAGGAAATGAATCTGCGGGCCGGTCGGCTGCACCCCGGCGAGCGCCTCGACCGCGAGGGCGGGCCCGAGATAGGAGCCGCCGATGCCGATCACCACCACGTGACGGATCGCCCGGCCGTCGAATCCCAGATGCGTGCCGCTGCGGATCGCCGTGCTCAGGCTCTCGACGCGCGCGAGCTGGGTGCGCACCGCCGGCATGACGTCCTCGCCGTTCACCGCGATGCTGGCGCCGGGACCGGCGCGAAGCGCCATATGCATCGCCGCGCGCCCCTCGGTCGTGTTGATCGCCTCGCCCGAGAAGAGCCGTTCGATCCAGCGGGCGAGATCCGCCTCGCGGCCGAGCGCCTGCAGCAGATCGAGCGTCTTGTTGGTGATGCGACATTTCGAGAAATCGGCGGCGAGGCCGTCGATGCCGAGGGTAAAGCGGGCCGCGCGTCCGGGATCCTGCGCGAAGAGATCGGCGAGCCGGATCCGCGCCAGGGTCTTCGCGTGGCTCTGCAAGGCCTGCCAGGCGGGCGTTGCGGTCGATGCCGGCATCGGGTCTCTATCTCCGCTCTCGGGACAAAAAAGGGGCGGGAGGAGAGTAAGAAGGGAAGCCTGGCGCGGCCAGCGCGAAATCCTTGTGGCATCGCGGGCCCGCGGCTTGACAGGGCCTGGTGCCGCCAAGAATCGTGCAACACTGGCTCATGGCAACGGGAACAGGCAATGGGAGGGGGCTCGTGGTCGATGTCGGGGGAACCCGGCTTCGCTTTGCCGTCGCGCGTCCGAACGGCAGCGGCGTGACCCTGGAACGGGTCACCGACCGACGGGCCGACGACTATCCGAACTTCTACGCCGCGCTCGCCGACTATCTCGCGGGCCTGCGCGGCATGTGGCCCGACCGGGTCGCGATCGCCGTGGCGGCGCCGATCACCGGCGACGAGGCGGTTTTGACGAACCGCGGGGACTGGCGCATTCGGAAGGCCGCGCTCGGCGAGCGTTTCGGTTTCGCCGATACCGCGCTGGTGAACGATTTCGTGGCGCTGGCGCGCGCCCTGCCGTTGCTGCCGGACAAGGACCTGCGGTCGATCGGCGACGGGCGCCCGGTGGAGGATGCGCCGATCGTCGTGCTCGGTCCCGGCACCGGGCTCGGCATGGCGCTCGTCGTGCCGACGGCGTCGGGGTTCCAGGTCGTGGCGAGCGAGGGGGGCCATGCGACCTTCGCGCCGGAGACCGAACGCGAGATTGCGCTCGCCCGCAGCCTGCAGTGGCGGCACGGCCACGTCTCCTGGGAACGGGTGCTGTCGGGTCCTGGCATTGCCGAGATGCACGAGATCCTGAGCGAGATCGATCACGGCGTCGCGCAACCCATGCCGCCCGAGACGATCAGCGCGCATGCGCTGCAGGGCATCGACCGCCGGGCGGTCGAGACGCTGCAGATGTTCGCAGGCCTGCTCGGCAGCTTCGCCGGCAATGTCGCCCTCGCCGCCGGCGCGCGGGGCGGCGTCTATATCGGCGGCGGCATCGTGCCGCAGCTCGCCGAGTTCATCGCGCGCTCGTCCTTCCGCGATCGATTCGAAGCGAAGGGCCGGTTTAACGACTATCTGGCGGCGATTCCGACCGTCATGCTGCTCACCCCGGAGCCGACCCTGCTCGGCCTTGCCGCAACGCTCTGGCCGGACTTGCGAATCCGCTGACCGCGCGCCCGCCGAGAAAGATTGCGCCTGCGGGCCAGTTTGCCTAGATTTCGGCCGAGAACAGGAACCGCAGGCGTCCCGATCCAGGCCATGACCGCGACATTCAAAGCCGTTGCCGACATCATCGCCGAGGTGTGCAGCATCGAGCCGGCCAAGATCTCGCCGGCCTCGCACACCATCGACGATCTCGGCATCGACAGCCTCGATTTCCTCGACGTGGCCTTCGCGATCGACAAGAAGTTCGGCATCAAGATGCCGATCGAGCGCTGGATGCAGGAAGTAAACGAGGGCAAGACGGCGGCCGAGGACTATTTCGTCCTGAACAACCTCTGCTCGCGCATCGACGAGCTGGTTGCGGCGAAGGCCGCGTGAGACCGACGTCGCGCGCGGCGCGATCGGACGCCTGACCCCGGATGCAGTTCGACTATTTCCAGATGGTGGACCGCGTCGAGACGTTCGATCTCGAGGCGCGTTCGCTCCGCTGCCATGCCCAGGTGCCGGACAGCTCCACGATCTTCGAAGGCCATTTTCCCGGCCATCCCATCATGCCGGGCGTGCTGCTGATCGAATCCATGGCGCAGACCTCGGGCTATCTGATGCTGGCGCTGGCCCAGTACGAGCGCATGCCGTTTCTCGCCGGCGTCAAGGACGCGAAGCTGCGAAGCTTCGTGCGGCCGGCGGCGTCTCTCGTCGTCGCGGTTTCCATCGAGCATGAGGGCTCCGGCTACACCGTGACCCGGTGCCGCGTCGAGCAGGGCGGCAAGACCGTGGCCGAGGCCTCGATAATGCTGCGCAGCCTGCCTTTCCCCAATCCGGAGCTGAAGGCGACGCTGCGCGGCTTCGCCGACCGGATCGGCATGCCATGACCCGCCGCCGCCCTGCGGGGTCATGTCGGTGACTCAGGAAGTCTGGATCACCGGCATCGGTCTCGTCACGGCGCTGGGCGAGGGGATCGAGGCGCAATGGGCGGGCCTCGCGACGCCGGAGACCTGGCGTGCGCGGATCGACAGCACGAGCTTCGCGCCGTTCCATATCCATCCCGTCGCCGGTCTCGATCTCGACCGGCAGATTCCGAAGAAAGGCGATCAGCGCGCCATGGGGCCGCTGATGCATTACGGCGTCTATGCGGCAGGGCTGGCGCTCGCCGATGCGGGCATCGCCGGCGATGCGGAGGCCCTGGGCAAGGTCGATATCAGCGTCGCGTCGCCGGGCGGCGAGCGCGATATCGCCGCGGACGAGCAGATTTTCGCGGCGATGGAGAGCGCCAACGACCCGGGCCGCGTGCTGAACGAGCGGCTTCTCGCCGATCTGCGACCGACGCTCTTCCTGGCGCAGCTCCCCAACCTCTTCGCCGGCAATATTTCGATCGTGCATGGCGCGATCGGATCGAGCCGCACCTTCATGGGGGAGGAAGCCGCCGGAATCGCGGCGCTGCGCAACGGTTTCCTCCGCGTCCGCGCCGGGCAGAGCGAAATCTCGCTGGTCGGGGGCTGCTTCAATGCGGCCCGCGCCGACAGCCTGCTGCTCTACGGGCCCGGCGGCTATCTGCTCAACCGGCCCTGGGCGCCGCTCTGGAACCGGCCCCCGGCCGGCATGACGCTCGGCAGCATGGGCGCCTTCCTGGTGCTGGAACCGGCGGCGCTCGCGGCGCGGCGCGGCCGCCGTCCGCATGCCCGCCTCCTTTCGGTGCTGGCCGACCAGACCGACCGCCAGCCGGATGCCGCCAGCCGGGCCGCCGAGCGCCAACTGCAGGCGCTGCCGCCGACGGAGGCGGGCGGCCTCGCCATCCTGAGCGGCGCATCCGGCGCCGGCGCCCCGACCGGGGAAGAGCGCCGCTGGCTGGCGGCGCTCACGGTGCGTCGCGGCGGTCTTGCCGTGCGCGGCACGGCCGCAGCGCTCGGTCACGGCATGGAAGCCTCGTTCCTTGCCAATCTCGCGCTCGCGGCGAGCTGCGCGGAGCGGGGAGCGCTGTTCCCGCCGCTGGCGCCGGAGGATCCGCTCGAAGCCGAGGCCGGCGCGATCGATCGGGTGCTGGTGACGGGCTGGGGCCATCATCGCGGCGAAGGGCTGGCGCTCGTCGAGGCCGCGCGGTAGTACCGGAGGCAGGAGGGCAGCCCATGGCGGAAGCGACGTCGAACGGGTCGGCAAGGAAGCGCGCCCCGGTGGCCGTGACCGGCATCGGCATCCTGACCTCGCTCGGCGAAGGGCGCGAGGCGAACTGGCAGGCGCTTTCGGCGGGCCGTTCCGGCATAAGGCGGATCGGCCGGTTTCCGCTCGAGGGCATGCGCACCACCGTCGCCGGCTCGGTCGAGTTCCTGCCCATCGCGGAGACCGGCACGCCGCATGTCTCGCTCGCCATGGGGACGCGCGTCGCGCGCGAGGCGCTGAGCCAGGCCGGCATCGGCCGGACCGGCGAATTCCCCGGCGGCCTTTTCGTGGCGGCGCCGCCGATCGACCAGGAAATCCCGACGCGGCTCGAGATCGCCCGCGCCGCCGGGGAGCTACGCTACGGCCCGATGCTGCGCGTGGCGGCGACCGGTTCCAGCAAACCGCATCTCGAATTCCTCAACGGTT
Source organism: uncultured Rhodospirillaceae bacterium (assembly GCA_902826565.1). GTDB lineage: Bacteria > Pseudomonadota > Alphaproteobacteria > Dongiales > Dongiaceae > CADEFF01. The sequence goes on from CADEFF010000019.1 coordinate 5,291, forward strand.
TCATCGCCGACCGGCTGCAGGCGGAATATGGCACGCGCGGGATGCCGGTGACGGTCTCGACGGCCTGCGCCTCCGGTGCGAGCGCGATCCAGCTTGCCGTCGAGGCGATCCGCCGGGGCGAATCGGAAGCGGCCCTCGTGGTGGGGACGGACGCATCGGTGCAGCCGGAAGCCCTGATCCGCTTCACGCTCCTCTCCGCGCTCTCGACCGCGAACGAGGTGCCGGAGCAGGCGGCGAAGCCCTTCTCCCGGAATCGCGACGGTTTCGTGCTGGCGGAGGGCGCGGCCGCCCTGGTGCTGGAGGATGTCGCGGCGGCGCGGGCGCGGGGCGCCCGGATCATCGGCTATGTGCTCGGCTGCGGCGAGGCGGCCGACGGCTTTCATCGCACCCGCTCGAGCCCGGACGGCAAGCCGATCGTGCGCTGCATGCGGAATGCGCTCGCCGACGCCGGCATCGGGCCCGAGGCGATCGACCACATCAACGCGCATGGCACCGGTACGCCGGAGAACGACAAGATGGAGACGCTCGGCATCCAGGCGGTGTTCGGGGCGCGCGCCGGCAGCGTTCCGGTGAGCGCCAACAAATCCATGATCGGCCATACGCTGACGGCGGCGGGGGCCGTCGAGGCGGCCTTCGCGCTCCTCACCCTCCGCGACCAGCGCCTGCCGCCCACCATCAATTATCGCGAGCCCGATCCGGCGATTCCGCTCGACGTGGTGCCGAACCGGGCGCGCTCGGCGACCGTGCGGCGGGTGCTCTCGAACTCCTTCGGCTTCGGCGGGCAGAATGTGAGTCTCGTGCTCGGCGCCGAGCCGGCCTGACGCCCGCGGGTCCGGACGGCCGATCCGTGCGCGCGCTTTCCCTCATCGAAGACGGCCGGCTGGCGCTGGTCGACCTCCCGGAACCGCCGGCGCCCGGCCCGGGCGAGCTCCAGGTCCGCATGCGCGCCGTGGCGCTCAACCATATCGACCTCTGGAGCCTGCGCGGCATGGCCTTCGCCAAGCGCCACCTGCCGATCGTCGCCGGCGTGGAGGGGGCGGGCGAGGTGCTGGCGGTCGGCGCCGGCGTTACCCATGCGAAGCCGGGCGACAAGGTCGTCATCTATGCCGGCCTCGTCTGCGGCCATTGCCGCGCCTGCCGCGAGGGCCGCGAGAATCTCTGCGAGAATGTCGGCGGCATCATGGGTTTCCATGCCGACGGGCTCGCGCGCGAGCGGATCACGCTGCCGGCGCGGCTCGCCTTGCCGGCGCCGGCGGCGCTCTCCTTCGCGGAGGCCGCCTGCGCGCCCGTCACCTTCGCGACGGTGCAGCATATGCTGTTCGACAATGCGAAGCTCGAGCGCGGCGAATGGATCCTGATCCAGGCGGGCGGCAGCGGCGTCGGGTCGAGCGCGATCCTGATGGCGAAGGATGCGGGCGCGACCGTGATCGCGACGGCCGGCAGCGCGGCGAAGCTCGCGCGCATGACGGCGCTGGGTGCCGATCACGTCATCAACTATCGCGAGGACCGGTTCGAGGGCGCGGTGCGGCGCCTCACCGGCAAGCGGGGCGTCGATGTGGTGTTCGAGCATGTCGGGCCGGATACCTGGGCCGGCAGCCTGCTCTCCCTGAAGCGCGGCGGCCGGCTCGTCACCTGCGGCTCGACGAGCGGCGTCAGCGCGCCGACGAACCTCTTGCATCTCTACCAGCAGCAGCTCCGCATCATCGCCTCCTTCGGCGCCAGTTTCCGCAATGTGCAGGAAGCGATGGCGAAGATGGCGCGCGGCCTGAAACCGGTGATCGACAGCACGCTTGCGCTCGATGCGATGGGCGAGGGCATCCGCCGGCTGCAGAGCCGCGACGTGTTCGGCAAGATCGTGGTGACGCTGCCCTGAGGTCTCCCCATGCGGCAGCGGCGGATTGGCGATTGCCAATCCGGCCGTGCGCGCCGCAGAATTCGGCCGGGGCGGGAGGCGGCAGATGAGCGATGCGCATGGCGAGTATCACGACGGCATGGTCGCCATGCTGGAGCTCATCTGGGGTGAGAGCTTCATGGCGCCGGGCGGACCGGCGCTCGTCCGCAAGACCCTGCAGGGCCTCAAGCTCGACAATGCCCGCGTGCTCGACATCGGATCGGGGCTCGGCGGCGGCGATCTCGTCCTGGCCGAGCTCGGTGCGAACGTCGTCGGGATCGACATCGACCCGGGGCTGATCCGGCGGGCGGAACGGCTGATCGCGCGCAAGGGCCGTGCGAGCCAGGTGCAGTTCGAGCTGGTGACGCCGGGGCCGCTGCCTTTTCCCGACGGCGCCTTCGACCTCGTCTACAGCTCCGGCGCCTTCACCCAGATCGCCGACAAGCGCGCCATCTTCGCCGAGGTGAAGCGCGTGTTGCGGCCGGGCGGCTGGCTCGCCGCCTATGACTGGATGAAGGGCGATGCGGCGTTCGGCGAGGAGATGGCCTATTTCTTCAAGCTCGAAGGCCTGACCTACGCCATGGAGACGCCGGAGGCGCACCGCCGGGTCCTCGAGGAGCTGGGCTTCGGCGAGATCCGCGTCGCGACCGACGAGGGCTGGTACCGGCGCAAGTCGCGCGAGGAATACGAGCAGATGAAGGGTCCGCTCCACCCCCGCATGATCGAGCTTCTCGGCGCCGAGCAGGCCGCGCATTTCGTCGAGAACTGGCGCGCCATGACCGTGGTGCTGGATCGCGGCGATCTCAATCCGGGCCGCTACCGCGCCCGCAAACCGCACGCATGACAGGGAGACGAGGGATGGCGAAGGCGACGAGGAAGCAATCCGGCGGCGCGAAGATCGTGCGGTTCGACCGCAAGGGACCGAAGCTCGAGCGCGGCAAGCCGGGCAAGGTTCTTGCGGGAAAGCCGGCGACCACCACGCGCAATTTCTTCACCGACGGCAGCGGCCAGCTCTTCTCCGGCATCTGGAGCTCGACCAAGGGGAAATGGTCGGTCACATACGACGAGGACGAGTTCATCTACCTGATCTCGGGCAAATGCCGCCTGACCGACGCCGACGGCCATGCCGAAACCTTCAAGGCCGACGATGCCTTCGTGATCCCGAAGGGCTTCACCGGCACCTGGGAAACGCTCGCGACGCTGAAGAAATATTACGTCATTTACGCGGCCCGGGCGGCCGCCTGAGGCAAGCGTGTCGGCCGCCTGAGGCAGGCGCGCCGCCGCCTGAGGCAAGCGCGGCGCGAGGCTCAGCCCTGCTTCGAGGCCCAGATCGCGGCGATGGTGGCGCCCTTGACGAAAGGCAGCAGCGCCAGCGTCAGGAACAGCGTCGCCGGCAGCCAGATCGCCATCTGCAGCCAGGTCTCGGGATGGAGCGCCCGTTCCATCAGCAGCAGGCCGGGCACCACGATATGGCCGACGATGAGGATGGTGAAATAGGCCGGCGCATCGTCGGCCCGACAGGGCTCGAAATCGAGGCCGCAGCTCGCGCAGCGCGGCGGCATCGCGATATAGCCGGCAAGAAGGGCGCCGCGGTCGCAGCGCGGGCAGCGTCGGCTGAGCCCGCGCGCGAAGGCGGTGAGGAAGCCGACCCGGCCGAATTGGCGCGGCCGTTCGGCCGGCGGTCGCGCGATGGCGGCGCCGTTCGGCATCAGAGCACCGGCATGCGGAAGGGATGGTTCCGTTCATAGGCGCGCGAGGCGCGGAACACGAGCGGCTCGCCATAGCGCGGGCCGACGATCTGCAGCCCGATCGGCATGCCGTTCTTGGAGAAGCCGCAAGGCACCGAGGCGGCGGGCTGCTGCGTGAGGTTGAAGGGATAGCTGAAGGGCGACCAGTCGAGCCAGACGGTGCCGTCGCTCTGGCGCGGCACGGGCTGGCCCGCCTCGAAGGCGACCAGCGGCATCATCGGCGTCAGCAGCAGGTCGTATTTCGCGTGGAAGCGGTTCATGGCGACGCCGAGGGCCTCCCGCTGCTTCACCGCGGCCAGATATTCCATGAGCGTGAAGGCCTCGCCCTGCTCGGCGATGGCGAGGAGCCCCGGATCCATCAGCTTGCGCTGCTCCGGGGTGAAGGCGCGGAGCGCGTTGGCGGCGCCGGGGAACCAGTGCTTCAGGAACACGTCGTCGGCGCCGACGAGGTCCGGCGTCGCCTCCTCGACATGGGCGCCGAGCTCGTCGGCGAAGACCTTGGCCGCGGCGGCGGTCGCGGCGGCCACGTCCGGCTCGACGGGGAAGCCGCCCAGGCTCGGGCTCCAGGCGATGCGCAGGCCCCGCACCCCGTCCTCGAGCCCGTCCAGATAGTCCTTGCCGTCGGCCGGCAGCGCATACCAGTCGCGGATATCGGGCTTCGCGAGGACGTTCAGCATCAACGCCGCGTCGGCGACCGTGCGGGTCATCGGCCCGACATGGGCGACCGTGCCGAAGGGGCTGAGCGGATGCGCCGGCACGCGGCCGTAATTCTGCTTGAAGCCATAGATGCCGGTGAAGCTCGCCGGGATGCGGATCGAGCCGCCGCCGTCCGTGCCGAGATGGAGCGCGCCCATGCCGGCGGCGCAGGCGGCCGCGGCGCCGCCGCTGGAGCCGCCCGGCGTGCGTTCCGGATTCCAGGGGTTGCGGGTGATGCCGGTGAGCGGGTTGTCGGTGACGCCCTTCCAGCCGAACTCCGGCGTGGTGGTCTTGCCGAGCAGCACCGCGCCCGCTTCGCGCAGCCGCGCCACGACGGGCGCGTCCTCGTCCCAGGCCTGGTCCTTGTCGACCGCGCGGCTGCCGCGGAGGGTCGGCCAGCCCCTGGTGAGGATGAGATCCTTGACGGTGGTCGGCACGCCGTCCAGCGCGCCTTGCGGCGCGCCTTTCTGCCAGCGCGCCTCGGATTCCCGCGCCGAGGCCTGCGCCGATTTCTCGTCCACGAGGCAGAAGGCATTGAGCTCGCCGTCATGCTTCCGGATCCGGCCGAGCGCCGCTTCGGTCGCCTCCACCGGCGAGAGCTGCTTCGCGCGATAGAGGGCGACGAGCTCGGTGGCGGACAGCAGGGCGATGTCGGTCATGGGGAAACTCCGGAGAATGCGGGCGCGGATTCCTGTCACGCCGGGCAGGGATTGTCGAGACGGTTCCGGCTGCCTGCGGCAATCGCGTCGAGGGACCGCCCGCACCTCTCGTCGCTGCGTGCAAGGGCCCCATGCCCCTGCGTGCGGCGAGTGGCAGTCCTGCAACCGGCGCCGTCAATCCCCATTCCGGAGGGCTCGACGGGAATGCCGCAATCACTAGACTGCGCGCCTCCTTCGCTGCCAGGGGCCTCGATGACCGCCGTCACGCTCAGCGACCGCGACCGCTACTGGAGTCTCGCCGCCATCATCGCGGGCGGCTTCGGCACCGGCATGGGCGTGGGGTCCGTCCTTCCGCTCCTCACGCTGCTCATGGAGCGGGAAGGGGCGAGCCCGCTCTTCATCGGGCTCAACGCCGCGATGTTTCCGCTGGCGGTGCTCTGTTTCGGCGCCTTCGTGCCGCGGGTGGCGCGCGCGCTCGGCACGCTCCCGGCGATCTATCTCAGCATCGCCGTGTTCGCTTCGGTGATTCCGCTCTATTGGGCGACCGACATCTGGGTCTGGTTTCCGCTGCGCTTCGTCGCCGGCTGCGCCGGCGCGCTCTACTGGATCGTCTCGGAAACCTGGATCAACCTGGTCGCGACCGACCGCAATCGCGGCCGGGTGACGGCGATCTATGCGACAGTGCTGACGGCGGGCTTCACGCTCGGGCCGCTCATCATCAGCGCGGTCGGGATCGACGGCTTCGCGCCCTTCGGCATCGCGCTCGCCGCGAGCCTCGTCGTGCTGCTGCCCATGCCGTTCGTCCGGCGCCTCGCACCCGATCTTTCGAAGCAGGCGCCGATGCGGCTGCGGCGCGCGCTCGCGATGGCGCCGCTCATCATGCTGGCCGTGGTGGCGGGCGGCTGCATCGACATGGCGATCATCGCGCTGCTGCCGATCTACGGGCTGCAGGGGGGCCTCGACTGGCGGTCGGCCACCATGCTGCTCTCGATCTTCACGGCCGGGCATATGGTGCTGCAACTGCCGCTCGGCTGGATCGCCGACCATGTCGATCGCTTCCGCCTGCTGATCTGCCTCATGGGGTTGACGCTCGCCGGCGCCATCCTCCTGCCGATGCTGTCGGACACGCGCTGGCCGCTCTGGATCCTGCTGTTCTTCTGGGGCGGCATGGTGTTCGGCCTCTACACCATCGCGCTCGCCTTGCTCGGCGAGCGGTTTCCCGCGGGCGAGCTCGCGGCCGCCAACGCCCTCTTCGTCATGGTCTATGAGGCAGGCAGCCTCGCCGGCCCGGTGCTGGCGGGCGGCGCCATGGATGTGATGGGCCGCCAGGGCATGCCGCTCGTGGCGGGGATCGTGGCTGCCGCCTTCCTCGGGGCCATCGCCGTCCGGCGCATCCGGCAGGGATGAAAACGCTAATATATTGATCGTAAAAGGCTAATCGGCAGCGCCCATGCGGGTGGGCGAGATGTTTGACAGATAAGTTGATATCAACATATTATCCGCCATGTCGAAGCGCAGTGCCTTGCCATTCGATGTCACGCCCCAGGTCCGCGATGCTTGTCTATGTCTACATCTGCAGCGGGCAGCGCGGGCCATGGCACGGCGCTTCGACGACGCCCTGCGGCCCGTATCGCTGACCAACGGCCAATTCTCGTTGCTGATGTCGCTCAACCGTCCGGAGAAGGCGAGCATGGGAAGCGTTTCCGATCTGCTGGCGATGGACCGCACGACGCTGACGGCGAACCTGAAGCCGCTGCAGCGACGGGGCCTCGTGACGGTCGAGACGGACGAGACGGACCGGCGCAGCCGGCGCCTGTCGCTCACCCCCGCCGGCCGGGCCCTGCTGGCGGAAGCCTTCCCCATCTGGAAGCGGACCCATGCGGCGCTCGAGGCGCTGCTGGGCGACTCCAGCCCCGATCGGTTGCGGGCGGATCTGCGAACGCTTTCCTGATTCACGGGAACTCACGCGAAGGAGGACAGCCATGCGATATGCCGACGGATATGTTCTGGCGATCCCGAAGAAACATCTGACGGCCTATCGCCGGCTGGCGAAGAAAGCCGCGAAGATCTGGCGCGAGCATGGCGCGCTCGAGGCGCGCGAATGCTCGGGCGAGGATATGAAGGTCAAGATGGTCATGCCTTTCACCAAGGTCATGAAGGCGAAACCGAACGAGGCCATCATCTTTTCCTGGATCGTGTTCAGGTCCCGCGCGCATCGCGACAAGGTCAACGCCAAGGTGATGAGCGATCCGCGTCTCGCGAAGATGAAGCCGGAGGACATGCCCTTCGACATGAAGCGCATGGTCTATGGCGGCTTCGACGTGATCGTGGACGAATGAGCCGCCGGAGGCGCCGGCCGGCGAAACCGGCCGGCCGGGACTGAAATCGGAAGGAGACGACCATGCGTTTCATGATTCTGGTGAAGGCGAGCAAGGAGTCGGAGGCCGGCGCGATGCCGGACGAGAAGCTCCTGACCGATATGGGAAAATACAACGAGACGCTGGCGGAGGCCGGGGTGATGAAGGCCGGCGAAGGGCTGCATCCGACCTCGAAGGGCGTGCGGGTCCGGTTCGAGGACGACCGGCGGACCGTCAAACCGGGTCCGTTCGGCCACACCGAGGAGCTGCTCGCCGGCTTCTGGATTTTCGAGGTGAAGTCGCGTGAGGAGGCGATCGACTGGGTTAAGCGCGCGCCCTTCCCGGGCGGCACCGAGATCGAGATCCGGAAGATCTTCGAGACGGAGGATTTTGGCGAGGCACTGACGCCCGAGTTGCGCGAACAGGAAGACCGGCTGCGCGCGAAGACCGCTGCGAGGACGTAGCGTCCGACCGGCACCGAACGACAAGGGCTGACGACAACCCCATTCCACGAGGAGAGGTCATGGAAACCCGTCCCTATCTGTTCTTCGACGGTCGCTGCGAAGAGGCGATCGAGTTCTACAAGAAGGCGGCCGGCGCCGAGGTGACGGCGCTGCTGCGCTTCAAGGACGCGCCGGAGCCCCATCAGCCCGGCATGATTCCGCCCGGTGCCGAGAATAAGGTCATGCATTCGGAGATACGCATCGCCGGCTCGACCGTGATGGCATCCGACGGGCGCTGCCTCGGGAAGCCGAATTTCGAGGGTTTTGCGCTCGCGATCCTGGTGAAGACCCCGGCCGAGGCGGAGAAGACCTTCAAGGCGATGAGCGATGGCGGCCAGGTGCAGATGCCGCTCGAGAAGACCTTCTTTTCCCCGGCCTTCGGCATGCTGCGGGACAAGTTCGGCATGAACTGGATGGTCGTCTCGGATCAGTGATCCGCGACGGGCAGCGGGCGTCGGCGCCCGCCGCCCTCAGGCGTCGAGGCGCGACATCAGATACTGCGCGGTGCCAAGATCCTCGTGCCCGCCGCCGCCCGATTTGAAGAGCGTGATCTCCTCTGCGTTCTGCCGCGCCGGCCGCTCGCCGCGGGCGAGCTGGAAGGTGTCGGTGATGGCGGCGTCGGAGGTGAGCCCGGCCGCGATGGGCTGGCAGATGTCGCCGCAGATTTCGATGGTCGAGGGCCGCCAGTCGACGAAGACGCGGGCGCGCTTCACCGCCTCGTCGTCGGATTCCCGCAGGTCCGGCCGGTAGCCGCCGACGAGATCGACGTGCGTCCCGGGCTTGAGCCAGGCGCCCTTGATGAGCGGCTCGGTCGCGAAGGTGGCGGCGGAGATCACGTCCGCCTCGCCGACCGCGGCCTCGAGGTCGGTCATGGCGGCGGCGCGGTAGCCGGGCCTGTCGATCTTCCTGGCGATGGCCTCGGCCTTGGCCGGGGTGCGGTTCCAGATCAGCACCCGCTCGAACTTGCGGACCGCGCTATGCGCCTCGATCAGATGCGGGGCCAGCGCGCCGGCGCCGATCATCAGCAGCGTCTTCGCGTCCTTGCGGGCGAGGAAGTCGGTCGCCAGCGCGGAATTGGCGGCAGTCTTGCGCAGCGTGATCCCGACGCCGTCGATCACGAGCTGCGGCAGGCCGGTCGCGCCGTCGAACAGCACATAGGCGCCGAGGATCGTGTTGACGCCCTTCGCCTCGTTGCCGGGGAAGATGCTGACGAGCTTGATGCCGAAATTGCGGCCATACTGCCAGGCGGGCTGCAGTAGCCAGTCGTTCTGCTCGCCGTTCGGCAGCGGCTCGACCAGCAGCCGCCGGTCGTAGGTATCGACGCCGCGGCGGTAGGTTTCGCGTAAGGCGGCGACGAGGCCCGGGAAATCCAGCAGGCGAAGCGTCGTGTCGAGATCGGCGAAGCGCATGACGGATCCGGGCCCCCAGCCCCATGAGGATGTCGATCCGATCAGTCTCCGCGCTTTCCGGGCGGCGTCAACCGGCCTCCGGCCGCGGTGCGGGCCTGCCGGAGCCCGCGCGGAGGAGCCGGTCGCCGAGCTGCACCCAGAGCACCCCGGCCAGCACCACGAGGCCGCCGAGGAGCTGCCATCCGGAGGCGGCGGCGCCGAGCGCGAGCCCGATCAGCACCGCGAAGACCGGCTCGAGATTCATGTAGATCGTGGCGACCGGCAGGTTGATGCGCGACACGGCGAAGTTCCAGAGCGCGATGGCGCTCGCGGTGCAGGCGATGCCGAGCCAGCCGAGGATCGACCAGTCGAAGGCGCCGGGCCAGCCGGCCGGCGCCGGCGACAGGTCGGCGAGCCGCGCGCCGAGATAGATCAGCCACAGCACGGCCGCGCCGCAGAGCGTGGTGAGGAAGCTGATCTCGGCCGCGCTCATGCCGTGCGGCGCAAGCCAGGCGCGCGTCTTCAGCGAATACCAGGACCAGCAGATCATGCTGCCGAGCACCAGGAACTCGCCGCCGCGGAATCCGCCCGTGCCGTCGAGCGCAGGCTTGCCGAAGGCGACGAACAGCCCGCCGAGGACCGCGAGCAGGATGGCGAACGGCACGCGCGGCGGCAGGCGCTCGCCCTCGACGAGACGCGCCATGATCGCGCCCACCACCGGGATGCCGCAGAGGATGGCGGCGGCGCTGATCGGGTCGGAATAACGAATGCCGAAGGTGAAGCAGCAGACGAAGAGCGCCATGCCGACGGCGCCGAGCAGCGCGATCCGCCCCCAGGGCAGGCGGCGGCGGAAGGGCAGGCGCCCCGTGCCGAGGAGCGCCAGCAAGGCGAGCGCCGGCACGGCCAGCACATAGCGGACGGCGCCGATGAAGAGCGGGTCGAGCCGCTCCAGCAGCAGGGCCGTCAGCGGCACCATCGAGCCCCAGATGAAGGCCACGGCCACCAGCGCGCCGGCGGCGGCGAGCGGGACCCGCGTCATGGCCGGGCGCGGGCGGGGGGCCCGGGCCGCCCCGTCACGCGTCGGCCTGCCGCTGCGTCCGGACGCCGCCGCGCAGATTGTGGAGCTGGATCCAGACGACGCCGGCCAGCACCAGCGCGCCGCCGAAGATCTGCATCGGCGTGGTGTCGGCGCCGAACAGCACCATGCTGATGACGACGCTCACGATGGGCGAAAGGTTCACATAGAGCATGGAGACGGCGACGCCGAGCATGGCGGTGCCGTAGTTCCAGAGCGCGACGCCGATCGCGGTCGGGCCGAGCGCCATCCAGAAGAGCTCGGTGACGGACAGGAGGCTCGGCGAGGCGGGGGGCGGCGCGGCGAGCCCGGCCGAGACGCCGACCCCGTAGAAGATCACGAGCCAGCCGAAGGCGACGGTCGAGCTCACGAAGGTGAGGCGGACCTGGGTGAAGCCGATGGGCGTCAGCCAGAGCTGCGCCTTCATCGAGTACCAGATCCAGCAGATCATGCCGAGGATGAGCAGGAACTCGCCGCCGCGAAAGCCGAGGCTCTGTACGCTGCCGGGCTTGAAGATCGCGGCAATCACGCCGCCCGTGACCGCAAGCGCGACCGCGAGCAGATGGGCGCCGGAGATCCGTTGCCGGTCGGCGAGCCAGGACATGGCGAGCGCGATGACCGGTGCCAGCGCGAAGATCGCGATCGCGGTGATGGGGTCGGAGTAGTAGACGCCGAAGGAGACGAGCGTCACGAAGATCGCCACGCTGCCGCCGAGCATCAGCGCCTTGCCGATGGGCAGATAGCGCGGCCAGGGCGTCCGGCCATCGACCAGCAGGCTCGCCAGCAGCAGGATCGGCACCGCCATGCCGTAGCGCGCCGGCGCCAGGAGCAGCGGATCGAAATCATTGAGGAGGTCGGCGGTGAAGGGGACCGTCGAGCCCCAGCAGAGGGTGGTTACGAGCAGGGCGACGGCGGCTTTGAGCCGGCTGGGCCGGGCCGGTTCCGGTAAGGCGGTCATGGCGCAAAGGCTTAGAGGGCGCCGTGGCGCGCGTCAAAGCGAAAGGCGGAACGCCGACGGGGCCGGCGGGCGGCGGCAACCGGCACCGTCGGACGCGGCCGTGCCCCGAGCGAAGCGGAGCGTGTGACGAGCGACGCGGGGCGGTGCGACGCCCCATCCGATTCGCGAAGGACGCCGGAGTCTATCGCCGCTTGATCCGCACGAGCACGGACTGCGAGCCGCCGGGCCTGTCCTGCCGCTTGATCTCGAAACCGTCCGTGGCCTCGATCAGCGCCGTCAGGTTGCGGTAGCCGAAGTTCCGCGGGTCGAAATCGGAAAGCCGGTTGGCGATCGTCTTGCCGACCTGCCCGAGATGCGCCCAGCCGGAATCGTCCGCGGTCGCCTCCACCGCGTCCTTCAGGGCGGCGAGCAACGCCTTGTCCTTGACCGACGCCTTGCGCGGCGAGCCGCCTTTGCCGACGGCCGCCGGCGGCTCCGGCCGCAGGATCTCGGTATAGGTGAACTTGTCGCAGGCGGCGACGAAGGCCTTGGGCGCCTTCTGCTCGCCGAAGCCGTAGACCACCACGCCTTCCGCCCGGATGCGGTTGGCGAGGCGGGTGAAGTCGCTGTCGCTGGAGACGAGGCAGAAGCCGTCGAACCGGTGCGAATGGAGCAGGTCCATCGCGTCGATGACGAGGGCGATGTCGCTCGCGTTCTTGCCGCGGGTGTTGTTGAACTGCTGGATCGGCTCGATCGAATGCTCGGCGAGCCGTGCGCGCCACCCGCCGAGGGCGGCCTGGGTGAAGTCGCCATAGATGCGCTTCACGCTGGCGACGCCGAGCTTGGCGATCTCGGCGAAGAGCGCGTCGGCGATCGAGGCCTGCGCGTTCTCGGCGTCGATCAGCACCGCCAGCCGGACCGGTTTCTCGGACATCGCCACTCCCCTTTGCGATCGATGCCCCGCGACGGACGTTCGGGGCCGGGCGGATCGGCGATACTCGCGCCGCCGATCCGCCCGATCCTGCTACCGCATCGTCGGCATGACGAATTCGGCGCCCGACCGGATGCCGGTCGGCCAGCGCGAGGTCACCGTCTTGAGACGCGTATAGAACCGCACACCCTCTGGTCCATGCATGTGATGATCGCCGAAGAGGGAGCGCTTCCAGCCGCCGAAGCTGTTGAAGGCCATCGGCACCGGGATCGGCACATTGACGCCGACCATGCCGACCTTGATCTTGCTGGCGAAATCGCGCGCCGAATCGCCGTCGCGGGTGAAGATCGCGGTACCGTTGCCGTATTCGTGGTCGTTCACCAGCTTGACCGCGCTGTTGTAGTCCGGAACGCGCACGACCGAGAGCACGGGTCCGAAGATCTCTTCCTTGTAGAGCTTCATTTCCGGCGTGACGTTGTCGAAGAGACAGCCGCCCAGAAAGAAGCCGTTCTCGTATCCCTGCAGCTTGAGGCCGCGGCCATCCACCACGAGCTTGGCGCCTTCCTTGACGCCGGTGTCGACATAGCCGCGCACCTTGTCGAGATGCTGCTTGGTGACGAGCGGCCCCATTTCGGCCTCCGGATCGGTGCCGGGCGCCACTTTCAGGCCGCGTACGCGGGGCACCAGCTTCTCGAGCAGCGGGTCCGCGACATTGCCGACCGTCACGGCGACCGAGATCGCCATGCAGCGCTCGCCGGCCGAACCGTAGCCGGCGCCCATCAGCGCATCGACGGTCTGGTCGAGGTCGGCGTCGGGCATGACCACCATGTGGTTCTTGGCGCCGCCCAGCGCCTGCACGCGCTTATTGTTCGCGGCGCCGGTGTGATAGATGTACTCCGCGATCGGGGTCGAGCCGACGAAGCTCACCGCCTGGATCTCCGGATGCTCGAGGATGGCGTCCACCGCTTCCTTGTCGCCATTGACGACGTTGAACACGCCGTCCGGCAGCCCGGCTTCCTTCAGGAGCTGCGCCAGGAAGAGGCTCATGGACGGATCGCGCTCCGACGGCTTCAGGATGAAGGTGTTGCCGCAGACTAGCGCGATCGGGAACATCCACATCGGCACCATGGCGGGGAAATTGAAGGGCGTGATGCCGGCGACGACGCCGAGCGGCTGGCGGATCGCCCAGCTATCGACGTTGGTGCCGACATTTTCCGTGAAATCGCCCTTGAGGAGATGCGGGATGCCGCAGGCGAACTCCACCACCTCGAGACCGCGCATGACCGAGCCCTTGGCGTCGCTCAGCACCTTGCCGTGCTCGGCGGTGACGATGGCCGCCGCCTCGTCGAGCCGCCCCTCCAGCAGCTGCTTGAAGCGGAACATGATGCGCGAGCGCTGCAGCGGCGTGATCGCCGCCCAGGCGGGAAACGCCTTCGCGGCGACGGCGACGGCGGCGTTGAGCTCCGCCTTGCTGGCGAGCGCCACGCGGCCGGACACTTCGCCGGTGGCCGGGTTGAACACGTCGCTGGCGCGGCCGCTCTTGCCTTCGACCGTCTTGCCGCCGATGAAATGCGGAATCGTTTTGGCCATATCCTGCTACTCCCTCGGGGCCGACACGGCGGCCGGCGCCCGGGTCTGGTTGGAATATTGATGATCGGGGCACTCTAGCGAGAAGGAACGAGGCTGACAAAGGGCCAATTGTCACCCACATATAGGCCAGATTCGCGGAATCCCCGGGGAGTCGCGCCATGCGAAAGATGCTGCAGGGCCTCGTTCTGAGCGCCGTCCTGTTCGCCCAGCCCGCGCTCGCGCAATCGGACGCACCGGACGAGAAATCGCCGGAGGGCCTGGCGCTCGAAGGCATCGACCGGCTGATGCGTGCGCTCGACCTGATGCTGCAGTCGATCCCGCAATATGAAGCGCCCTATGTGAACGAGGACGGCGACATCATCATCCGGCGAAAACATCCCGACGAGGGACATTCACCGGTGCCGATTCCGCAACAGAAGCCGGAACCGCCCGGCAGCATCCCGACCTGAGCTCGCCGGCGCGCGTCGCTCGCCGCTCACAGGCTGCGGTCGATGTGACGCCTTGCCCTCGAGCATCCGGGGCACCGATACTCGCCCCTGCGGGACTCGCATGGGACATCCGGGGGTAAGAATGGCCGATCCGCTGAACTGCTTCGTGCCGCATGACGGCGGACCGATCGCCGGCGCCGCGAGCGGGCCGCTCGCAGGCTTGAAATTCGCCCTCAAGGACATCTTCGACACGAGCGGGCACGTCACCGGCTGCGGCAATCCCGACTGGCTGCGCACGCACGAGCCGGCGACGGCCAATGCGCCGGTGGTGGACCGGCTGACCGCCGCCGGCGCCACGATGATCGGCAAGACCCATACCGACGAGCTCGCCTACAGCCTGCAGGGCGAGAACTTCCATTACGGCACGCCGCTGAACAGCGCCGCGCCCGGTCGGATTCCGGGCGGCTCCTCCTGCGGCTCGGTCTCGGCCGTCGCGGGCAAGGCCTGCGACTTCTCGATCGGCTCCGACACCGGCGGATCGGTGCGCGTGCCGGCGGCGCTTTGCGGCATCTTCGGCATGCGGCCAAGCCACGACCGCATCTCGCTCGCCGGCGCCATGCCGCTCGCGCCGAGCTACGACACGGTCGGCTGGTTCGCCCGCAGCGCGGCGCTGCTGGAGCGCGTGGGGGACCGGCTGCTCGATAGCGCTGACCGCAAGCTCGCGCCGCGAAGGCTGCTCACCATGGCGGAAGGCTTCGCCATCGCCGATGCGTCCGTGCGGGCGGCGCTGGCGCCCGTCGTCGCCGGCATCGGCGACATGCTGGGCGGGGTGCGCGAAGTGTCGCTGACGGGCGGCGAAGCCGGCCTCAAGGACCTGATGCTGACCTTCCGCACCATCCAGGCGCGCGAGATCTGGGGCACGCATGGCCGCTGGATCGAGACGACGAAGCCGAAATTCGGATCGGAGATCGCAGCCCGCTTCGCCTGGGCGAAATCCACCTCGGAGCTCCCGCTCGCGGGCGAGGCGGAGCGGCGCGAAGCTTTCACGAAAGAGCTGGATGCGCTGCTCGGCGAGGGCGACGTGCTCTGCCTGCCGACCGCGCCCTCGATCGCGCCGCCCAAGGGTCAGACGCTGGAGGCCTCGCAGCATTTCCGCGATCGCACCCTGAGCCTCACCGCCGTGGCCGGCCTCGCGCGGCTGCCGCAGATCAACCTGCCGCTGGCCCGGTCCGAGGGCGCGCCGCTGGGAATCTCGATCGCCATGGCGCGCGGTGCGGACCGCGCGCTGCTCGCGCTCGCACGGCGCATCGCCGACCGCTTCGGAGGCTCGTTGCAGGCGCCGGCCGAAGGCTGACCCCTCAGTCGCCGCCGACCATCCGCCAGAGCGTGCGGAAGAGACATTCCGCGCGGCGCCAGAGCGCGGCCTCGGGCGCGCAGCTCCATCGCCCCAGCCCCAGCAGGATCAGAACCAGTCCGCCGACGGCGATGGCCGCAAGCAGCGCCATCTCGCCGATGGCCCAATCGACCCCTCGCGTGATCGGCTGGCGTTCCCTTCCCATGGCCGGAGTATGGGCCGGGCCGGCGGCTTTGAGGCCGCTTCGAACTGTGACAAATGAAACGCGAAACCGTCCGTTTTGCGTCACAGCCGCGTACGGGGGCGCCACGCCGGCGGGTCAGTCGCAGCAGAAGGGCTTGCCCTCGCCGGACGCCAGCGCCTCGGCCAGCGAGCCGTGCCGGGTCGGGGCAGGGGCGCCCGTTGCGGCCGGCATCAGGTCGAGCGGGCCCGCGGCCCCGAAGGGCGCATCGAGGAACCGCCCGTCGGATCGCCAGGCACAGGCGCCATGCATCTGCACCTCGCCGTGGATCGTGCCGGTGGCGGCATCGATGCGGAGGATGCGGGCCTCCCGCCGGTCGCGGGTACGGAGCACGGCGCCCGGCACGGCTTGCGGCAGCAGATCGACGTCGTTCGGCAAGCGACGCTCCTTCGCGGGCTGGGCTCGCGCCCGACGGTCAGCATAGGAAGCGGCGGGAGCCCGATCAATCGCGGAACGCGCGGCCCTTCCGCATGGATTCTTGACAGGAGCGGCGCAGTCGCCAAGGTTGCCGCCGCCCGCCGCCCAACGCGCCGGGAAGGGGTTTCCAGGCTTGCCACAACCGACCTTGAGCGGACCCGCCTTCAGCCCGCATGTGAGCGCGGCGCGCCTCGCCTTCGCCGAGAAGGGGGTCGAGCATCAGTTCGAGGACTACGATCCGCTCGCGGACCGGTTGCGCCCGCCGCTCGAGCTGGCGCGCCTCGCGATCGACCGCACGGCGACGCTGCATCACGCCGGCATCGCGCTCTATGACGGCGCTACCATCGGCCGCTATATCGACGAGGCCTTCGCCGGCGTTGCGCTGCAGCCGCGTGACCCGCGGGAGCGGGCCGGCATGAACCAGGTGCTGGCGCTGATCGATGCGCAGATCCGGGCGACCCTCGTCGGCCGCATCGGACTGCATCGCGTCTTGCTTCCGATGTTCGGCGGCGCGGCGGACGAGGCGGCGGTCGCGGCGGCGCTGCCGCTCGCGAGCCGCTGCATCGCGGCGCTCGAGGCCCTGCTGGTCGAAGGCCAGTTCGTGGTCGGCCGCGCGCCCAGCCTCGCCGACCTGCATCTGCTGCCGGTGATGGCCTATTTCACCGCCGCGCCGGAGGCCGCCGGGCTGCTCGCCGGCGCGCCGCGCCTCGCCGGCTGGTGGGATCGCATGCGGCAGCGCCCGAGCGCAGCGCGGGGCCTGCCGCCGGTCGTGGCCCGGAACGCGGTCTGATCGCGGATTTCGATCCGGGACGATCCTGGGCTAGGGTTTCGCCGTCGCGTCGATTCGCGGGGCCGCGACCCCGCGATCGGCCAAGGGGAGCGTCATCCATCATGACCATGCCGATCGTCCACGGGCCTGCCTATAGCGGCCATGTCCGCGTCGTCCGCATCTGCCTGGCGGAGAAGAAGGTCGAGGCCGAGCTGCGCGAGATCGACCTCTTGCGCGGCGAGGCGCGGAAGCCCGCCCATCGCAAGCTGCATCCTTTCGGCAAGGTGCCCGTCTTCGAGCATAACGGGCATGTCATCTACGAGACGGTGCCGATCGCGCGCTACATCGACGCGGTGTTCTCCGGCCCCGCGCTGCAGCCTTCCGATCCGGTCGCGGCCGCGCGGATGAACCAGATTCTCGCGGTGCTCGAGACCTACATCCATCCGCTGATGATCGGGCAGGTGGTGATGCAATATGCGCGCCGCCGTTATCTCGGCCGCCCGCTCAACCGCGGCGCGATCCAGAAGGCGATGCCGCAGCTCCGCGACGGGTTCGCGGCGCTCGAGCGGCTTATGGGCGACGGCGCTTTCGTGGTCGGCCCTTCCCTGACGCTCGCCGACATCTTCCTCGGCGCATTCCTCGATCCCTTCACCCGCACGCCGGAAGGCAAGCGCAGCTTGCCGAAGTTCGCGAAGATCGAGCGCTGGTGGGAAGGGTTCCGGAACCGCCCGAGCATGCAGGCGACGGCGATCGAGATCTGAGCGGCGCCCTCAGGCCCGTTTCCGCATCTGCCGGAGCAGCCGGAAGCTCAAGGATGAAACCAGCAGGGCCGCGCCTGCCGAGGTCGCGATCACCGCGCCCGATGCCGCGGCGACGGTATCGAAGCTGATGCCGCCGCCGAGGCCCGCGAAGTTGGCGATCATGCCGGCGATCGCCGCCCCGAAGGCGATGCCGATCATGCGCACCGTGGGGATCGCCGCGGCGGTGCGCTGGCCCTCGGCGCCGGAGGAAGCCGCCATGGTCGCGGCGGTCAGATGCAGGCTGCAGGCGCCGATGCCGAAGCCCGCAATCGCCATGCAAATCCCGATCGCGAGCGGCGGCAGCGGAACGATGCCGATGGCGATGACGCCGAGCGCCACCGCGGCGACGGCAGGACCGCCGGGCAGGACGATCGCGATCGCCCGCTCGCTCCATCCGGCGGTGACGAAGGACGCGGCCGTCCAGCCGAGCGCCAGAATCGCCGCGAAATAGCCGGCGGCAAGCGGCCCGAGCCCGTGCAGCTCCTGCAGCGCCAGCGGCAGGAAGAGGCCGGCGCCGCCATGGGTGATCGATTGCAGGAAGAACATCCAGAAGGCGACGCCGGCGGCGTGATGCAGCGACAGCGGCCGCGGCGGGAAGAGCGGCCTCTCCGCCGCGCCATCGAGCTTGAAGGTGAGCAACACCGCGAGAACGGCGACCAGCACCAGCGCGATCTGCAGCGGCACACTCCCGACGGTGCCGTTGATGCCGACGGCAAGCACGCCGCCGGCGAGCAGGGCGAGGCGCCGGATCGGAAAATGCGGGCGGACGAGCGCCTCGCCGGAGGACGGCAGGCGCCGCCAGGCGAGCAGCGCGAAGAGCAGGATCGCCGGCAGGGTCGCGATAAAGGCGCCGCGCCACCAGCCGATCTCGCCGAAGGCGCCGCCGAGGAGCGGCCCCAGCAGCGACGCGACGGCCCAGACGCCCGATACCGCCGCGATGGCGCGGGTGCGGAGCGCGTCCTCATAGAGCTCGCGCACCAGCCCCATGGATTGCGCGACGATGAGCCCGCCGCCGAAGCCCTGTATCGTCCGTGCGACGAGGAACACCGCCATCGTCGGCGAAACCGCGCAGCCGACCGTGCCGAAGAAGAAGATCAGCGCCGCGAGCACATAGCCGCGCCGGGCGCCCAGCGCCGCGCTCACGATCGGTCCGCTGACCGCCCCGATGATCGAGGCCACCATGTAGACCATCATCGCCCAGGCATAGAAGGCGACGCCGCCGAGGTCGCGCACCACGGCCGGCATGACGGTGGTGACGACGAACACATCCACCGCGTGCAGCCCGATGCCGAGATTGAGCGTCACCGTATGGACCGCGCGCCCGTGGCGCAGCAGCTCGATCCAGGGGAGTTGGCGTCCGGCGGCGGCAGCGGGACGTTGCTCGATTTCGGCCATGCTGGCGGCTTAATGCAGCGCGGGAGTCCGCGCAAGACCGGCGGCGCCGGAGGGGCCGCGGGACGCCGGCGTCCCGCGAGGTCCAGCCATTCGAAACCAACATGACGGATTGTTCATCCGGCCGACAACACCCCGACAGATAGGAAGCCTAGGTTCATGACCAGCGCCGGCGCATCGCCGGGCGCTGTCAAGTCAAGGAGAGTCTCATGAATCCTCGCCTCGTAATGCTCGCGGCCGCGTCGGCCATGATGCTGAGCGCGACGGCGTTCGCCGCCAGCTCCTCCACCGGCACGGTCCAGAAGTCCGCAAACACCCAGGTTGCCGTGATGACCAGCGCGGAGCAGTGCACGGCGCTGGAGAACCAGTGGAACAAAAATGCGGCGTCGAAGACGACCAACGCCATGTACAGCACCGCCGAGAAGCTCGCCACGCAGGGCCGCAAGGACTGCGCCAACGGCAAGGCCGCCGACGGCGTGACCAAGCTTCAGCAGGCGATCAAGGATATCGGCCTGAAGCCTCAGGCCTGATCGAGCCCGACGCGTATCCCGCCCCCGCGGGGCACGCGCCCGGCGTCGATGACCTGAGAAGCAGCGGACCGCCGCGCCTGCGTCGTCTCCCTGTCGGCTGGCAGCGCGACGGTCCGCTCTTCGAGACCAGAGGAAGGAAACAGACGATGACCATGAATATCGGAACCGCAGAACGGGCAAGGGGCGTCGGTCCGTTGCTCGGATCGGCCGCGATGGCAGCGATGCTGCTCACGGCTTCGGTCGCGTCGGCCGCAACGGCGCCCGACAGCTTCGCCGATCTCGCCGCCAAGGTAACGCCGGCGGTCGTGAACATCGCCGCGACCGAGCATGTGCGCGGCAATACCGGAATGCAGGGCATGCCTTTCGATTTTCCGGAAGGCTCGCCCTTCGAGGAATTCTTCAAGCAGTTCCGGAACCGGCAGGGCCAGTCGCCGGAACACCAGGCCCAGGCGCTGGGCTCGGGCTTCATCATCGATCCCTCCGGCTACGTCGTGACCAACAACCACGTCATCGACGACGCCGAGAAGATCCAGGTGACGCTGGCGGACGGCCGGCAGTTCCCGGCCAAGCTGATCGGCACCGACGAGAAGACCGACCTCGCCTTGCTCAAGGTCGAAAGCGACAACCCGCTTCCGGCGGTCGCGTTCGGCGATTCGGACCGGGCGAAGGTGGGCGACTGGGTCATGGCGGTCGGCAATCCGTTCGGCCTCGGCGGAACGGTGACCACCGGCATCATCTCGGCCCGCAGCCGCGACATTCATTCGGGCCCGTTCGACGACTTCCTGCAGATCGATGCCTCGATCAACCAGGGCAACTCCGGCGGTCCGACCTTCAACATGAACGGCGAGGTTATCGGCATCAATTCGGCGATCGCCACGCCGAACGGCGGCAGCGTCGGCATCGGCTTCGCCATCCCGGCCAATCTCGCGAAGCCGGTCATCGCCGCGCTCCGCGAGGAGGGTCATGTGCAGCGCGGCTGGCTCGGCGTCCGCATCCAGGCGGTGACGCCCGACCTCGCCGAGGCGATGGGCCTCAGCGAACCGAAAGGCGCGCTGGTGGCGGGCGTCGACGAGACCGGCCCGGCCCACGGCAAGCTCGAGACCGGCGACGTGATCCTCGCCTTCGACGGCAGCCCGATCGACGAGCTTCGCGACCTGCCCCGGCTGGTGGCCGCCGCACCGGTCGACCGCGACGCCAAAATCGACATTTGGCGCAATCATGCGAAGCAGACCGTGACGGTCGAGATCGGCAAGCTGCAGGACGACCAGAACGTCGCCGGGAACGGCGCCGACGATAGCGGCAGCGGGCTCGCCTCGACGGCGATGCTGGGGCTCCATCTCGCCAAGCTCGATACCAGGGCCCGGCAGGCCTTCGGCATCGACGACGAGGTGAGCGGCGTGGTCGTGACCGACGTCGATGGCGACAGCAAGGCGGCGGAGGAAGGTGTCCGCCCCGGCGACGTGATCCGCGAAGTGGGCCAGGTCGCCGTAGAGACGCCGGCGGAGATCGCCCATCTCGTGGACGAGGCACAGAAGAAGGACGCGAAGTCCGTGCTGATGCTGATCAACCGCGGCGGCGACGATCTCTTCCTGGCGATCAATATCGCCAAAGCCTGAATCGGCGCCGCCCGCCCGAAATCGGGCGGCGTTCCCCGGGGAAGGCCGGTCGCATCCTCCCAGCGCGACCGGCCTTTCTCGTTTTCGGCGCCGCTGCTAAGGTCGCAGGCCGCATGCGAATTCTGATCGTCGAGGACGACCCGGCAACCGCCGCCTATGTCAGGAAGGGGCTCGGCGAGGCAGGCCATGTCGTCGATCACGCGGGCAATGGCCATGACGGCCTTTTCCTCGCCACTACGGGACGCTTCGACGCCATCGTGCTCGACCGCATGCTGCCGCAGCTCGACGGGCTCTCGGTGCTGCAGGCGATCCGCGCCGCGAAGGTCGATACGCCGGTCCTCATCCTGAGCGCGCTCGGGCAGGTCGACGACCGGGTCAAGGGCCTCAAGGCCGGCGGCGACGACTACCTCACCAAGCCCTTCGCCTTCTCCGAGCTTCTGGCGCGGCTCGAGGCGCTCATGCGCCGGCGGAGCGGTCCGCAGACGGAGACCGTGCTCCGGGTCGCCGATCTCGAGATGGATCTGCTGAAGCGCGACGTCACGCGCGCCGGACGGTCCATCGACCTGCAGCCGCGCGAGTTCCTGCTGCTCGAATATCTGATGCGCCATGCGGGCCAGGTGGTGACCCGCACCATGCTGCTGGAGAACGTCTGGGACTACCATTTCGACCCGCAGACCAACGTCATCGACGTGCATATCAGCCGGCTGCGGCAGAAGATCGACAAGGGCTTCGACAAGCCGCTGCTGCATACGGTGCGCGGCGCGGGATACAGCCTTCGTGTCGCTGCGTAGGTTCCTCGGCACCAGCACCTTCCGACTGGCGCTGCTTTATGCGGCCCTCTTCAGCCTGTCGGTTGCGGCGCTCTCGGGCGTCTTCTACTGGACCACCTCCGTGGCGCTCGAGCAGGAGCGCCGCGAGACGGTGTTCGCCGAGGCCGAAGCCCTGGTCGAGCAATATCGCCTGCTGGGGCCGCGCGGCCTGAGCGCGGCGATCCGCGAGCGGATCCGGCCGGAGCGGGTGGGGGACGGGATCTATCTCCTGGTCGACGGGAACTACACGCCGATCTCGGGGAACCTGGCCGGCTGGCCGGTCCTGCAAAGCGAGGCGGACGGGTGGTACGAGTTCGATGTCGAGCGTCGCGGGCCGGGCGAGGACGAGACGGTCCTCGGCGCACGCGCCATCCATGTGGCGCTCGCCGGCGGCCTGCATCTGCTGGTCGGGCAGGACCTTGCCGCCGAGGAGCATTTGCAGGCGGCGATCCTGCGTGCCGGCCTCTGGGTCATGGCGGTCACGATCGCGCTCGGGCTCGGTGTCGGTTTCCTGATGAGCCGCCGGCTGCTCGGCCGCATCGAGTCGATCAACCGCGCCACCGCCCGCATCCGGGCGGGCGAGGTGCGCCACCGCATGCCGGTCGAGAACTCCGGCGACGAGTTCGACCGGCTCGCCCAGAACCTCAATTCGATGCTGGACGAGATCGAGCGGCTGATGGGCGGGATCCGCGCCGTCACCGACAATATCGCGCATGACCTGCGCAGCCCGCTGACGCGCCTCAAGAACGAGCTCGAGCTGGCGCTGGCGGGCGCCGACCGGGACCCGCGCACGGCGATCGAGCGCGCGATCGCCGAGGCGGACGGGCTCATCAAGACCTTCAACGCCCTGCTCGCGATCGCCGACGCGGAGGCGGGGAGCGGCCGCGCCGACCGCGCGCCGGTCGATCTCGCGCGGCTGGTGGCGGACGTGGCGGAGCTCTACGCGCCGCTGTCGGAGGAGCGCGGCCTCAAGCTGACGGCCGAGGTCGAGACGCCGGCCACGATCGAGGGCGACCGGCAGCTCCTGTTCCAGGCGCTGGCGAACCTCGTCGAGAACGCAATCAAATATGCGGCGGAGGGCGGGGCGATCGCGCTGACGCTCGAAGGTCCCGCGGCATCGCCCTCGCTCGTCGTCGCCGATCGCGGGCCCGGCATCCCCGAGGCGGCGCGAGAAGCCGCCATGGAGCGCTTCGTGCGGCTGGATCCGAGCCGCAGTACGCCCGGCAGCGGGCTCGGCCTGCCGCTGGTGAAGGCGATCGCCGACATGCATGGCGCGGCGTTTGTGCTCGAGGACAATCGACCCGGGCTCGTCGCGCGCGTGACCTTCGCGCCGCCGCCCGTCTGAGCGGGCGGCGTCCGGGCCGATCTTGTGCGGATGCTACGGCGCCGGCGTGCTGGTCTGTTCGAGCGCGTCGCCCACGGCGCGCTGCAGCGCCGTCCAGAAGCTGCGGTTGCTCTCGCGCATGCCGTTGAAGGCCGCATCGAAACCGGCGCGGTCGAAGGGGCGCGTGGTGATCGCCGCGCGGAGCGCGTCGCGCGCATCGCGGACCTGCTGGCCGCCCTGCACGAGCTGCGGCCGCTGCTGCTCCATCGCCTCGCGGAAGGGCTTGCGCTGCTCCTCCGGCAGATCCTTGGCGATGCGCTCGAGCACGGTGCGTACCATCTGGTCGCCAGACGACCAGCCCGGGCGCTTGTGATCGTGGACGAAGCGGCCCGCAAGCACGCCGCCGAGGAAGAGATTGCCGGCCAGGGAGACCAGCAGCACCACCATGATGGTGGTGGCGTTGCGGCGCAGAAAATCGGTCATAGCAGGCCGTCCCCGAGGTCGAGCGACGCGACATAGGTGGAATAGTCGACCGAGGCGTCCGCCGTCGCCGGCGCGTCCAACCCGCCCCAGCCCACGAGGAAGCCGGCAATGGCCGCGGCCGCGAGGCCGCTCGCGCCCGGCACGAACCACCAGAAGCCGCGCCGCGCGGCGCGCCGGCCGGCCGCCGCCTGGCTGGTCGCGACGGCGCGGGCCGCGATCATGTCGGGCACGAGGCCGAGCGCAGGCTTCGGCGCCTGATCCAGCAGCCGGTCCAGCCGCTGCGCCTCGGCGAGCGCCGCGCGCGCCTCGGGACTCGCCGTCAGCAGCGCCGCCGCGGCGTCCCGCTCGCTCTCCGGCCAGCGCCCGGGGGCGCCGCCATAGGCCGCGATGATTTCCGCGAACCGTTCGAGCTTCATGTCGTCTCTCCTCACCTCAATCGTCCTTCAAATCGGTCAGCGCCGTCGAAAGGCTGCGTCTTGCCCTGACCAGCAGCGATTCGACCGCACCCACGCTCACCTCCAGCGCCTCGGCGACCGCCACGTTGCTGAGGCCCTCGTAGTAACTGAGCACGATCGCCGCGCGCTGCCGCTCCGGGAGGGTTCCCAGCGCCGCCGCGACCCGCTGCCGCCGTTCGCCGGCGAGCGCGCGATCGAACCCGTCCGCCGCCTCGTCCGCCGGCTCCTCGATCGCATCGATCGGGACGGTCGGCCTTCGCCGCCGGCGGTCGATGCAGAGATTGACCAGGATGCGATGCAGCCAGGTCGTGAACTTCGCGCCGCCGTCGGTCCGCCATTCGGGCGCCTTCTGCCAGACGCGCAGGAAGGCCTCCTGGACCACCTCCTCGGCGTCCGCGCGGATGCCGAGCATGCGGCCCGCAATGGCGCCGGCACGCCCGATATGGCGCTCGACCAGCGCCGTGAAAGCGCGCCGGTCGCCGCGTCCCGCGGACAGCAGCAAGGCCTCGTCGCCGTCCTCGACCATTCCGCTCCCGGGACTGCCCAGCCCGACGGGAAGCGTTCCAACCGCACCGTCCGGCATTGCCATTCCGACCCCGGCTGAGACGGCCGGTCAGACATGGGCCCGGTTATAGATCGCCCCCGGCGGGCGATCCAATGTCTCGATCCTGCCGCCTTCGGCCCGGCGCCCCTCGGAAGCATGGGAAAGCGAGCCCGGACGGGCGGAAAGGCGCGAAAACTGGCCGGTCATCGGCTTTTCTCCTGCGGACGCACGGTTTTGCATGGCCTCATCGAAGGGATTCACGGAGGCACCGGCGAATCCCTGCGGTTTTTTTGGGGAAACGGCTGGAAAATCGAGGCGGCTGGCGCTTCCCCGCCCGTTCCTCTAGTCTTGCGCTCGGCCGCGTCTAGGGAAGCCGGTGGAAAGCCGGCGCTGCCCCCGCAACTGTGAGCGACGAGGCCCGACGGCATGTTGCCACTGGCTCTTTTCGGGGCTGGGAAGGCGCCGGCGGGCCGCGAGAGTCGCCGAGCCAGGAAACCTGCACGGCCCCATCGCTGAACCCGGTCCTCGGAGGGAGGGGGGAGACGTCGCATGCCGCAATCCGATCCCGGCCAACCGCCGCTTTCGCCCGTCCAGGGGCTGGATGGGGTCACCCTCGTGCTCGGCGGGGCGCGCTCCGGCAAGAGCCGTTATGCCGAATCGCTGCTGGCGCGCCTGCCCGGACGGCGCACCTACCTCGCGACCGGGCACGCCGGCGATGCGGAGATGGCCGAGCGCATCCGCCGCCATCGCGCCGAGCGGGGCGCGGGCTGGGCGACGCTCGAGACGCCGATCGCGATCGCCGAGGCGATCCGCGGGGAGCCGGGGCCGATCCTGGTGGATTGCCTCACGCTCTGGGTCAGCAACCTGATGTCGGCCGAGGCAGATCCGGACGAAGCCGTCGAGCGGCTCGCGGCGGCCGCCCGGCGGCCCGGCGGTCCCGTGATCTTCGTCTCGAACGAGGTCGGGCTCGGCATCGTGCCGGACAACCGGCTCGCGCGCGCGTTCCGGGACCATGCCGGCCGCGTCAATCAACGGATCGCCGCGGTCGCCGACCGCGTGCTCTTCATTGCGGCGGGATTGCCGCTCACCCTCAAAGGAAACCTGCCGCAATGACCGCGAAGATTCCCGCCACCATCGTCACCGGCTTCCTCGGGGCGGGGAAGACCACGCTGATCCAGCATCTGCTGCGCACGGCGAACGGCCGGCGCCTTGCCCTCATCGTCAACGAGTTCGGCGAGGTCGGCGTCGATGGCGAGATCCTGAAGAGCTGCGGCATCGAGTCCTGCCCCGAGGAGAACATCGTCGAGCTCGCGAACGGCTGCATCTGCTGCACGGTCGCGGACGACTTCCTGCCGACCATCGAGGCGCTGCTGAACCGGCCGCAGCCGCCCGAGCATATCGTCATCGAGACCTCCGGCCTCGCCTTGCCGAAGCCGCTCATCAAGGCCTTCACCTGGCCCGAGGTGCGGGCGCGGGTGACGGTGGATGGCGTGATCGCCGTGGTCGATGGGCCGGCCGTCGCCGCCGGCCGCTTCGCCGAGGACCCCGACGCGGTCGACCGGCAGCGCCGCGCGGACGAGGCGCTCGATCACGAGAGCCCGCTCGCGGAGCTCTTCGAGGATCAGCTCGCCGCGGCCGACCTCATCGTCATCAACAAGACCGATCTGATGGATGCCCGGCTGCGCGCAGAGGCGGAAGCGACGGTGCGGCGCGAATGCGGCGAGGCCGCGAAGCTGCTGCCGGCGAGCTTCGGCGCGATCGACGCGGCGACCCTGCTCGGCCTCGAGGCCGCGGCGGAGGACGATCTCGATTCGCGTCCCTCGCACCACGAGGCCGAGGGCGAGGATCACGAGCATGACGAGTTCGAGAGCTTCTCGCTCGAGATCCCGACCCTCGTCGCGCCGGGCGACATCCTCGAGCGCCTCAGGCCGGCCATCGCCGCGCACGACATCCTCCGCGTGAAGGGCTTCCTCCATGTCGCCGGCAAGGAGATGCGGCTGCTGCTGCAGGGCGTGGGGTCGCGGCTGCAGCATTATTACGACCGGCCCTGGCGGGCGGACGAGCCGCGGGCCGGACGGCTCGTGGTGATCGGGCTCAAAGGGCTCGATCGCGCCGCCATCGCCGCGGCGCTCGGCGCGGCCTGACCTGACGATGCACCTCCTCGCCGCCCGGCCCGGCATCGTCAGCGACGGCAGCGCGGCCGTCGATCTCGGGCAATCGCCGGGCGAGATCCTGTTCCTCTCGGCGGCCGATACGGAGCTTGCCTGCCTCGCCGAGGCGCATCGCCGGCAGGCGCCGGGCGCACCCAGCCTGCGCCTCGCCAATCTCGGCCAGCTCGGCCACCATCTCTCGGTCGATCTCTATCTCGACCGTACCGTTACGGGCGCGCGGCTCGTCATCCTCCGGCTTCTCGGCGGCGAACGCTACTGGCCCTATGGCGTGGAGCAGCTCGAGCTCGCCTGCCGCGAGAAGGGGATCGCGCTCGCCCTTCTGCCGGGGGACGAGCAGCCGGACCCGGCCCTCGCGCGCCGCTCCACCCTGCCGGCGGACGCGCTCGACCGGCTCTGGCGCTATCTGATCGAGGGCGGGATCGGCAACGCGCAGGCGCTGCTCGATTACGCCGCCCACCTGATCGGCCGCGACGTTGCATGGCGCGAGCCGAAGCCGCTCCTGCGCGCCGGGCTCTACTGGCCGGGCGACAGCGAGCCCGATCTCGCCCGCCTCCGGTCCCGCTGGAAGCCCGGCCGCCCGGTGGCGCTGATCGTCTTCTATCGCGCGCTGGTGCAGGCGGGAAGCCTGGCGCCGGTGGACGGGCTGATCGCGGCGCTCGACGCCGCCGGGCTCGACGCCCTGCCGGTCCCTGTGAGCAGCCTCAAGGAGCCGATGGCGGCGGCGCTGATCCAGCGGCTGGTCGGCGACTGCGCGCCGGAGATCGTGCTCAACGCTACGGCCTTCGCCCTCGGCCAGCCGGGCGCGGAACGCGGCGAGACGCCGTTCGACGGGGCCGACTGCCCGATCCTGCAGGTCGTCTTCTCGACCGGCAACGAAGCGGACTGGCGGGCGAGCAGCGCCGGGCTCTCGGCGAAGGACATCGCCATGCATGTGGCGCTGCCGGAGGTCGATGGACGGCTTCTGACCCGCGCCGTCTCCTTCAAGGCCGAGGCGCGGTACGACGCGGCGACGGAATGCAGCCTTGCCACCTACGCGCCGGTCGCCGACCGGCTGAGGTTCGTGGCAGACCTCGCCGCCGCATGGGTCAGGCTGCGCCGCGCCGCGCCGGCCGAGCGGCGCGTCGCGATCGTGCTCGCCAACTATCCGAACAAGGACGGGCGGATCGGCAATGGCGTCGGGCTCGATACGCCGGCGAGCGTCGCCGGATCGCTCCGCGCCATGGCCGCCGCCGGCTACGCGATCGGCGAGGCCCCGACCGAGGGCGCCGCGCTGATCGCTCGCCTGCTGGAGGGGCCGACCAATGCGGGCCGGCATGAGCGCGAGGGTCTGCGCTGGAGCCTCGCCGAGCATGAGACGATGCTCGCCGGTCTTCCGGCCTCGCTGCGCCGGGCGGTCGAGGATCGCTGGGGCCCGCCCGCGCGCGACCCCTTCTTCGACGGCACGGGATTCCAGCTTCCAGGGTTCGAGACCGGCAATCTCCTCGTCGCGATCCAGCCGGCGCGCGGCTACAACATCGACCCGGCCGGCAGCTATCACGATCCGGCGCTGGTGCCGCCGCATGGCTATCTCGCCTTCTATGGCTATCTGCGGTGCCGCTTCGGCGCCCATGCGGTCGTGCATTTCGGCAAGCACGGCAATCTCGAATGGCTGCCGGGGAAGGCGCTGGCGCTCTCGGCCGAATGCTGGCCGGAGGCGGCGCTCGGGGCCCTGCCGCATCTCTATCCCTTCATCGTCAATGATCCGGGCGAGGGCAGCCAGGCGAAGCGCCGCAGCGCCGCCGTGGTGGTGGATCATCTGACGCCGCCGCTGACGCGCGCCGAGAGCTACGGCGCCTTCGCCGAGCTCGAGCAGCTTGTGGACGAGTATTACGAGGCGGCGGGCCTCGATCCGCGCCGATGCGGGCCGATCCGCGACGCGATCCTGGAACGGCTGGGCACACTCGGGCTCGACAAGGATTGCGGCATCGCGCCGGACGAGGCGCCCGACAGCGCGCTCGCGAAGCTCGACAATCATCTCTGCGAGCTGAAGGAGCTGCAGATCCGCGACGGGCTGCATGTGTTCGGCGCGGCGCCCGAAGGCGCGCTGCTGACCGACCTGCTGGTGGCGCTCGCGCGCAACCCGCGCCGGCGCGGCGAGGGTCCGGACCAGTCGCTGACCCGGGCGCTCGCCCGCGATCTCCGATTGTCCGACGGCTTCGATCCGCTCGCCTGCGACCATGTCGCGCCCTGGACGGGGGCACGGCCGGCGGCGCTGCTGAACACGGAGTCTGCGTGGCGGACCGCGGGCGATGCGGTCGAGCGGCTGGAAATCCTGGCCCGCGATCTTGTGGCCGGCGCGGGCCGCCTCGAGGCGGGCTGGACCGAAACGGGCGCCGTGCTGGGCTGGATCGAGGACCATTTGCGCCCCGCCGTCCAGGGCTGCGGCGCGGCCGAGATCGCCGGCCTCCTGCAAGGCCTCGCCGGGCGTTTCGTGGCGCCCGGTCCTTCCGGCGCGCCGAGCCGTGGCCGACCGGAAGTGCTGCCCACGGGGCGCAATTTCTACTCGGTCGATACCCGCACCGTGCCGACGCCGACCGCCTGGCAGCTCGGCTGGAAGTCGGCCTCGCTGCTGCTGGAGCGGCACCGGCAGGAGCATGGCGCTTGGCCGACCGCGGTCGCGCTCAGCGCCTGGGGCACGGCGAACATGCGCACGGGCGGCGACGACATCGCCCAGGCGCTCGCCCTCATCGGCGTGCGGCCGCGCTGGGACGGCGGCTCGGGCCGCGTCGCCGGATTCGAGATCATTCCCCTCTCGCTGCTCGCCCGGCCGCGGGTCGATGTGACGCTTCGCGTCTCGGGCTTCTTCCGCGATGCCTTCCCGGCGCAGATCGACCTTTTCGACAGCGCCGTGCGGGCGGTCGCGGCCGAGGACGAGCCGCCGGCCGACAACCCCATCGCCGAACGGGTGCGGCTCGAGCGCGCGAAGCTGGTGGCGGAGGGGGTTGCGCCCGAAGCGGCCGCGCGCCGCGCCGGCTATCGCGTCTTCGGCGCGAAGCCGGGCGCCTACGGGGCGGGCTTGCAGGCGCTCATCGACGAGCGTGGCTGGCGCGAGACCGGCGATCTCGCCCGCGCCTATGTCGCCTGGGGCGGCTATGCCTATGGCAGCGGCGCGGAGGGCGAGGCCGAGCACCGGCTCTTCGAGACGCGGCTCGCCCGCATCGAGGCGGTGCTGCACAACCAGGACAATCGCGAGCACGATCTGCTCGACAGCGACGACTATTACCAGTTCGAGGGCGGCATGGCGGCGGCGGTCGCGCATCTTTCGGGCCGCAAGCCGACCGTCTATCACAACGACCATTCGCGCCCCGAGAATCCGGCGATTCGCACGCTCGAGGAGGAGATCGCCCGCATCGTACGCGGTCGCGCCGCCAATCCGAAATGGATCCGCGGCGTGATGCGCCATGGCTACAAGGGCGCCTTCGAGATGGCGGCCACGGTCGATTATCTCTTCGCCTTCGCGGCCACGACCGGCGCCGTCGGCGACCATCATTTCGAGGCGCTGTTCGAGGCCTATCTGCTCGACGAGGCGGTGGCCGAGTTCCTCGCCCGGACCAATCCCGCGGCGCGCGACGAGATGATCCGCCGCTTCGACGAGGCGGTCGAGCGCGGCCTGTGGCGGCCGCGCGCCAACAGTCTGCATCGCGAGCTTGCCGCGCTCGGCGGCGCCACCCTCAAACAGGCGGAAGCATGAGCGATTTGAGCGAAGACGAGATCAACCGGCTCGCCAACGAGAAATCGGCGAAGCGCAAGGCGGCCCGCGCGAAGATGATGGCGACCAAGACGATCGAGAAGGGGTTGCTCATCGTCCATACCGGCAAGGGCAAAGGCAAATCCACGGCCGCCTTCGGCATGGTCATGCGCGCCATCGGCCACGGCATGAAGGTCGGCGTCGTGCAGTTCGTGAAGGGGAAATGGGAGACCGGCGAACGCGGCGTGCTGCAGCGCTTTCCCGAGCTCGTCACCATCCGCACCATGGGCGAGGGCTTCACCTGGGAGACGCAGGACCGCGCCCGCGACATCGCCGCGGCCCGCGCGGCCTGGGAGGAGGCGAAGCGGCTCATCGTCGATCCCGGCTACCGCCTGATTCTGCTCGACGAGCTCAACATCGTGCTGCGCTACGACTATCTGCCGATCGAGGAGGTGGTGGCCGCGCTCTCCGCCCGACCGAAGAACCTCCACGTCATCGTGACCGGGCGCAATGCGAAGCAAGAGCTGATCGACGCCGCCGATCTCGTGACGGAAATGACGATGCTGAAGCATCCCTTCCGCGACGGGGTGAAGGCGCAGGCGGGAATCGAATTCTGAGCATGACGGCCGCGCTGATGCTGCAGGGCACGGGATCGGATGTCGGCAAGTCGCTGCTGACGGCAGGCCTCGCGCGCGCCTATAGGCGCCGCGGTCTCGCGGTGCGGCCCTTCAAGCCGCAGAACATGTCGAACAATGCCGCGGTCACGGTCGAGGGCGGCGAGATCGGCCGGGCGCAGGCGCTGCAGGCGCGCGCGGCCGGCGCGCGGCCGAGCGTCCATATGAACCCGGTGCTGCTGAAGCCGCAGAGCGAGATCGGCGCGCAGCTCGTGGTGCAGGGACGCGTGGTCGGCAACGCCACGGCGCGCGACTATCAGGCGCTGCGCGCGGGCCTGATGCCGAAGGTGCTGGAGAGCTTCGCGGGACTCGCGCGGGAGGCCGATCTCGTTCTCGTCGAGGGCGCCGGCAGCCCCGCCGAGATCAATCTTCGCGCCGGCGACATCGCCAATATGGGCTTCGCAAGAGCGGCCGGCGTGCCGGTGATCCTCGTGGGCGATATCGAGCGCGGCGGGGTGATCGCGAGCCTGGTCGGCACGGTCAGCCTGCTCGAGCCCGAGGAGCGGGCGCTCCTCAAGGGCTTCGTCGTCAACAAGTTCCGCGGCGATCCGACGCTCTTCGCGGAGGGCATGCGGATCATCGCCGAGCGCACCGGGCTCGCGCCGCTCGGGCTTCTCCCCTGGTGGCCGCGCGCGGCGACCTTGCCGGCCGAGGATGCGGTCGGGATCGAGCGGCGGGGCGGCGGCGAGGGCCGCATCAGGATCGCGGTGCCGATGCTGGGGCGCATCGCCAATTTCGACGATCTCGATCCGCTGCGGGCGGAGCCGGCCGTGACGCTCGTGATTGTGCCGCCGGGAAAGCCACTGCCGGGCGATGCCGACCTCGTCATCCTGCCGGGATCGAAGGCGACGATCGCCGACCTCGCCATGATCCGCGCCGAGGGATGGGATGTGGACCTCGCCGCCCATCGCCGGCGCGGCGGCATGATCCTCGGGCTCTGCGGCGGCTACCAGATGCTGGGACGGCGCATCGCCGACCCGGCGGGCACGGAAGGCCGCGCCGGCAGCGTCGAGGGGCTCGGGCTGCTCGATCTCGAAACCGAGATCGGCGGCGACAAGATGCTGGTCGAGGCCTCGGGCCGCGAGCTTTCGACCGGGGCCGCGGTGCGCGGCTACGAGATGCATATCGGCCGCAGCACGGGACCCGCCCTCGCCCGGCCGATGCTCGATCTCGAGGGTCGCGCCGATGGCGCAATTTCGGCGGACGGGCGCGTGATGGGCTGCTATCTCCACGGCCTCTTCGCCGCCGACGGGTTCCGGCGGCGTTTCCTCGGCCGGCTCGGCGAGACGGGTCGCGAGATCATGTTCGAGGCGGAGGTGGAAGCGGCGCTCGATGCGCTGGCGGCGCATCTCGAGGCGCATCTCGATCTCGACCGGATGCTGGAGATCGCCCGTGCGCGCTAGCTCAGAGAGCTGCCGCGGCGAGCGCGATCAGCGCGACAACCGCGATCTGCAGGGCGCAGGCGCGGCGGTAGAGCGCGAGGCCGCGGCGGATATCCGACGCGTTGGCCTCGATGCGGCCGCCTTCGCCCATCCAGCGATCCTCGACCACCACGCCGTCATAGCGGCGCGGCCCCGCGAGCGCGATGCCGAGCGCGCCCGCCATCGCCGCCTCCTGCCAGCCGGCATTGGGCGAGCGATGCTTCGCCGCGTCCCGCCTCATGGCGCGGAAGGCGTCGCCGGCGCGCGAACCCGCGGCGCCGACGATCGCAAGCCCGGCGAGCCGTGCCGGCAGCAGGTTCGCCAGATCGTCGAGCCGCGCCGCCGCCCAACCGAAGGCCCGGTGGCGTTCCGTGCGATGGCCGATCATGCTGTCGGCGGTGTTGATCGCCTTGTAGGCGATCATGCCGGGCAGGCCGAGCAGCAGCCCCCAGAAGAGCGGCGCCGTGACGCCGTCGGAGAAATTCTCGGCGAGCGATTCGAGGGCCGCGCGCGAGACGCCGGCCTCGTCGAGGCTTTCCGGATCGCGTCCGACGATATGGCGCACCGCGGCGCGTCCGCCGGCGAGCCCGTCGCGCTCCAGCGCCTCGGCCACGGCGCGGACATGGAGAGAGAGGCTGCGCTGCGCGAGGAAGACGCTCATCAGCAGCGCCTCGGCGCCCCAGCCATAGGGCAGGGTCCAGAGCAGCCGATGCAGCCAGAAACCGACGAGAAAGGCGGTGCCAGCGAGAACCGCGATGGCGAAAATGCCAAGCAGACGACGGGCGGCCTCGGCGAAGGCGGGGCGGTTGAAGCCGCGGTCGAGGGCCGCGACCGCCCGGCCGAGCAGCGCCGCCGGGTGCGGCAGCACCCGGTAGAGCAAGGCCGGGTCGCCGAAGGCGGCGTCGAGCAGAAGCGCCAGCAGCAGCGGGGCAAGGACGAAGGGCGGGTCGGCCAGCGGCATGGCGCGCAAGGTGGGGCGCGGCCTTCGGGGCTGTCAACGACAGCGATCCGTCGCGCTTCGGAATTCTGCTATGAACAGCGAAAGCGTGCCGCGATCGCGGCGGCGGGAACGAGGATCTCATGAACAAGATCGGCGTGATGGTCTGCGGCCATGGCAGCCGCGACGAGGATGCCATCGCCGAGTTCGCGGCGGTGGCGGCCGGCATCGCCGAGCGCCTGCCGCAATTCCCGGTGCGCAGCGGCTTTCTCGAATTCGCCCGGCCGGTCATAAGCGACGGGCTCGAGGAGCTGCGCCGGATCGGCTGCCGGCGCATCCTGGCGCTGCCGGGCATGCTCTTCGCGGCCGGTCACGTGAAGAACGACATTCCCTCGGTGCTCAACAGCTTCGCCGCACGGCACCAGGGCCTCGCCATCGATTACGGGCGCGAGCTCGCGGTCGAGACCAAGCTGCTCAAGGCGGCCGCCCAGCGCATCGAGGAAGCCGAGGCGCGCGCCGGCGCCGGGGTCACGCGCGAGGATACGCTGCTGCTGGTGGTCGGGCGGGGCACGTCCGATCCCGACGCCAACGCCAATATTTCCAAGGTCGCGCGCATGCTCTGGGAGGGCATGGGGTTCGGCTGGGCCGAGGTCTGCTATAGCGGCGTGACCTTCCCGCTGGTGGGGCCGGGGCTCGAACATGCGGCGAAGCTCGGCTACCGGCGCATCATCGTCTTCCCCTATTTCCTCTTCACCGGCGTGCTGGTGAAGCGCATCTACCGCATCGCCGACGAGATGGCCGCACGCCATCCGGAGATCGAGTTCCTCAAGGCCGGCTATCTCAACGACCATCCCTTCGTGCTCGACTGCTTCGCCGAACGGGTCGAGGAGATCCTGGTCGGCGAGAACAAGATGAACTGCGCGCTCTGCAAATATCGCGAGCAGGTGCTGGGCTTCGAGGCGGAGGTCGGGTTGCCGCAGCAAAGCCATCACCACCATGTCGAGGGGATCGGCACGGACCGCGACCGCGCCGGTAACGGGAAGGATGCTGGCGGGAGCCATCGCCACGATCATGGCGACCCTCATCGCCATGGCCACGAGCACGGCCACGCGCATCACGACCACAGCCACGATCACGACCATGCGCAGGATAACGGCCACGCGCATCATGGCGCCGGCCATGCCCACCCTCATCCGCCGCATCCTCATGCGGGCCATCGCCACGGACCGCAGCGGCGCAATCCGGATGCGCTGGAGTGAAGGCAATCCGTCGCATCGCCGGTTCGCCGAACCGCAGGGCCGCGTGAGGGCCGGCGCATGGCGATCTATCGCTACGAGCGCGACCCCGAGGCGATCTATCGGGAATCCTTCGCGCGGATCATGACGGAATGCGATCTGACGCATCTGCCGGAGGATCTGCGGCCGGTCGCGGCGCGTCTCGTCCATGCGGTCGGCATGGCGGATATCGTGCCGGACCTCGCCTTTACGGCCGATGTCGCGGCGGCGGCGCGCGCGGCGATCGCCGGCGGCGGCACCATCGTCGCCGACAGCGACATGACCGCATCCGGGATCATGAAACGTCATCTGCCGAAGCCGCAGCAGCTTCTCTCCGCGATCGCCGAGCCGAAGGCGGCGGCGCATGCGCGCGAGATCGGCAATACGCGCTCGGCGGCCGGCATGGCGCTGATCGGCGATCGGCTCGATGGCAGCGTGGTCGCCATCGGCAATGCGCCGACCGCGCTTTTCCATCTGCTGGAGCTGATCGAGCTCAACGGCTATCGCCCGGCGGCGATCCTGGCCTTTCCCGTGGGCTTCGTCGGGGCGGCGGAATCGAAGGAAGCCCTCATCGAGGCCGATCTCGGCATCCCCTATCTGACGCTCCGCGGCCGGCGCGGCGGCAGCGCGCTCGCGGCCGCCGCGGTCAATGCGCTCCTGATCGGGGCGGGCGAGGCCTCGTGACACCCTGGCTTTCCATCGTCGGGATCGGCGAGGCGGGGCTCGCAAGCCTCGAGCCGCGCGGGCGGAAGCTCATCGACGAGGCGGCGCTGCTGGTCGGCGGCGAGCGTCATCTCGCTATGGTGCCGCCCGGTGCGGCGAAACGCATCACCTGGGAGGTGCCGCTCTCCCGCACCGTCGAGGAGATCCTGCGCTGGCGCGGCCGCAAGGTCGCAGTGCTGGCGACCGGCGACCCGATGTGGTTCGGCATCGGCGTGACGCTCGCGCGCCATGTGCCGATGGCGGAGCTGACGATCCTGCCGCAGATATCGGCCTTCAGCCTCGCCGCGGCGCGGCTCGGCTGGCCGCTCGCGGAGATCGACTGCCTTACCTTGCATGGGCGGCCGCTCGACATCCTGAATGCCGCCGTGGCGCCGGGCGCGCGGCTGCTGCTGTTGAGCCATGACGGCACGACGCCGGCCCTCGTCGCGCATCGGCTGACCGAGCTCGGCTATGGCGCGAGCCGCATCGAGGTGCTGGAGCATATGGATGGGGCGCGGGAAGGGCGCATCGCGGGCATTGCGGCGCAATGGGAAGCGGCACACACGGCCGATCTCAATACGATCGCGGTCACATGCGTGGCGGACGGGAAGACCGCGCCGCTGCCCCGCCTGCCGGGCCTGCCGGACGAGGCCTTCGCGCATGACGGGCAGCTCACCAAGCGGGAATATCGCGCGGCGGCGCTGGCGCGGCTCGCGCCTTTGCCGGGCGAATGCCTGTGGGATGTCGGCGCCGGGGCGGGCTCGATCGCGATCGAGTGGCTGCGCAGCCATCGCTCGCTCTCTGCCCATGCGATCGAGCAGGGGGCGGACCGGGTGGCGCTCATCGAGGCGAACGCGAAGGCGCTCGGCGTGCCGCAGCTCGCCATCCATCACGGCCGCGCGCCGGCGGCGCTCGAAGGCTTGCCGCAGCCAAATGCCGTCTTCATCGGCGGCGGCCTGACGGTTGCCGGCCTGGTCGAAAGCTGCTGGAACGCGCTCCCGAAAGGCGGCCGGCTCGTCGCCCATGCGGTCACGACCGAAAGCGAGGCGAGGCTGCTGGCGCTGCAGAGCGAGCTCGGCGGCGAGCTGACGCGGCTTGCCGTGAGCCGGGCCGAGCCGGTCGGCAGCTTCCTCGGCTGGAAGCCGCTGATGCCGGTGACCCAGCTCGTGGCGGTGAAGCCATGAGCGCTCCCGATTCCGCGAGCGGAACCGTCTGGGGCATCGGCGTCGGGCCCGGCGATCCGGAGCTGCTGACCCTGAAGGCGCTGCGCCTCATCCGCGCCGCGCCGGTGCTCGCCTATCCGGCGCCCGAAACCGGCGACAGCTTCGCCCGCGGCATCGCGGCCCCCCATCTGCCGGGCGGCCAGACGGAGATCGCGATCCGCATGCCGATCGGCGACGGCGCCTTCCCGAAGGCCGACATCTATGACGCCGCCGCCGATGTCATCGCCGGCCATGCCGCGGCGGGACGCGATGTCGCGGTGCTCTGCGAGGGCGATCCGTTCTTCTACGGCTCCTTCATGTATCTCTATGCGCGGCTCGCCGGCCGTTGCCCGGTCCGGATCGTGCCCGGCGTTTCCTCGCTGATGGCCTGCGCGGACGCGGCCGGCACGCCGCTCGCCGCGCGCAACGACGTGCTGACGGTAATCCCGGCGCCGCTGCCGGAGCCCGAGCTCAGGCGGCGGCTCGCCGATTGCGAAGCGGCGGCGGTGGTGAAGCTCGGCCGCCATCTCGGCAAGCTGAAGCGCGTCCTGGCCGGGCTCGATCTCGTTTCGCGCACGCGCTATGTCGAGCGCGCGACGCTCGGCAATGAACGGGTGCTGCCGCTCGCGGGCCTTCCGGAGGACGCGGCGCCCTATTTCTCGATGCTGCTCGTGCATAAGCGCGGCGAGGCCTGGCGATGACGGCGGCGGCGAAAGCTCTGCCGGCCATCCTCGTGATGGGGCCGAGCGCGCTCGGCCTCGCGCGGAAGCTGGCAGCGGCCCTGCCGGGCGCGGAACTCCACGGCTTCGCGCCGCGCGTGCCCGAGGCGGACATCACCTTCACCGATCTCGGGATGCAGCTCGAGGAGCTGCTGGCGCTCGGGCGGCCGGTCCTCGGGCTCTGCGCCGCCGGCATCCTGATCCGCAAGCTGGCGCCTTTCCTCGACGACAAGCGGGCCGAGCCGCCGGTGGTCGCGGTCGCGGAGGACGGCAGCGCGGTGGTGCCGCTGCTGGGCGGGCATCACGGCGCCAACGACCTCGCGCGCGAGGTCGGCCGGCTGCTCGGCGTCAAGCCCGCCATCACCACGGCGGGCGATCTCCGCTTCGGCCTTGCGCTCGACGAGCCGCCGGCCGGCTGGCGCGTGGGCAATCCGGCGATGGCGAAGCGCGTCATGGCGGGGCTGCTCGCCGGCGACCCGGTGCGGATCGAGCTCGAGGCCGCGCGCGAGGATGCCGGCTGGCTCGCCGCCCTGCCGCGCGATCCGCGCGGGCAGCTCGGGCTCCGGGTCACCAGCCGCGCGGTCGCCTACCGGCCGGACGAGCTGGTGCTGCATCCGGCGACGCTCGCGATCGGCGTCGGCTGCGAGCGCGGCGCTTCGGCCGAGGAGGTCGAGACGCTGATCGCGGAATCGCTGGCGGCAGGCGGGCTCGCGCCGAAATCGGTCGCGGTGATCGCCTCGATCGGCTTGAAGGCAGCGGAGCCGGCGATCCACCAGGCGGCGTCGGCGCTGCAGGTGCCGGCGCGCTTCTTCGACGCGGAACGGCTCGACCAGGAGCGGCCGCGGCTCATGAATCCGTCGGAAACGGTCTTCGCCGAAACCGGCTGCTACGGCGTGGCCGAGGGGGCGGCGCTCGCCGCCGCGGGGCCGCAATCCCGGCTGCTGGTGCCGAAACGGAAATCGGCGCGGGCCACCTGCGCCATCGCCGAGGCGCCGACCGTGCTCGATCCGAAGGCGATCGGCCGGCCGCGCGGCCGGCTCGCGATCGTCGGCATCGGCCCCGGCGACGAGGACGGCCGGACGGCGGCGGCGGCGGACGCGCTGCGCGATGCCGAGACGGTGATCGGCTACGGGCTTTATCTCGATCTGGTGGCGCCGCTGATCGAGGGGAAGGAACGCTTCGACTTCCCGCTGGGCGAGGAGACCGCGCGGGTGCGCCGCGCGCTCGAGGTCGCGGCGACCGGGCGGCGCGTGGCGCTCGTCTCCTCGG
Organism: uncultured Rhodospirillaceae bacterium; assembly: GCA_902826565.1. Lineage (GTDB taxonomy): Bacteria > Pseudomonadota > Alphaproteobacteria > Dongiales > Dongiaceae > CADEFF01. Next base: position 44,324 of record CADEFF010000019.1, read on the forward strand.
GCGATGCGGGCATCTATGCGATGGCAAGCCTCGTCTTCGAGCTCGTCGAGCGCGAGCGCAACCCCGACTGGGAGCGGCTGGAGATCGTCGGGCTGCCCGGCGTTTCCGCGATGCAGGCGGCGGCGGCGGCGAGCGGCGCACCGCTCGGGCATGATTTCTGTGCGATCTCCTTGAGCGACCTGCTGACGCCCTGGAGCGTGATCGAGCAACGGCTCGAGGCGGCGGCGGCGGGGGATTTCGTGGTGGCGCTCTACAATCCCGTCTCGGAGCGGCGGCGCGATCAGCTCGTGCGCGCCCGGGACATCCTGATCCGCAGCCGTGCGCCCGCGACGCCGGTCGTGCTCGCGCGCAATCTCGGCCGCGCCGGCGAGACGATCCGGGTGATCGAGCTCGACGCGCTGGCCCCTGCGCTCATCGACATGCTGACCGTCGTGATCGTCGGCAGCAGCCAGACACGGCGGATCGAGCGGCCGGATGGCGGCGCCTGGGTCTATACGCCGCGCGGCTATGGCGCGAAGACGGACCCGGCCGCATGACCGTGCATTTCATCGGCGCGGGGCCCGGCGATCCCGACCTCATCACGGTCAAGGGACGGAAGCTCATCGAGCGCTGCCCCGTGCTGCTCTATGCCGGCTCGCTGGTGCCGGAAGCGGTCATCGCCGACGCGCCCCGCGACGCGCTGGTGGTCGATACCGCGCCGCTCACCCTCGACGAGATCGTCGCCCATATCGAGGCGGCGCACGCCAAGGGCCGGGACGTGGCGCGGGTCCATTCCGGCGATCCCTCGATCTATGGCGCGATCGCCGAGCAGATGCGGCGGCTCGACGCGCTCGGCATTCCCTACGAGGTGGTGCCGGGCGTGCCCGCCTTCGCCGCCGCGGCGGCGCTGCTCAAGACCGAGCTCACTTTGCCGGAAGTGAGCCAGACCATCATCCTCACCCGCACGGCGGGCAAGGCTTCGCCGATGCCGTCCGGCGAGGATCTGGCGACGCTCGGCCGGTCGCGCGCGACGCTCGCCATCCATCTCTCGGTGCGCAATCTGGGCCTCGTGGTGCGCGAGCTTACGCCGCATTACGGCGGCGATTGTCCGGTGGTGGTGGTCTATCGGGTCGGCTGGCCGGATGCGGCGGTCCATCGCGGGACGCTCGACACCATCCGCGCCGTGGTGAAGGCGGCGAAGATCACCCGCACCGCGCTCATCTTCGTGGGTCGCGTCTTCGGCGCGGACGGCTTCAGCGACAGCCGGCTGTATCATCCGCAGCATCGGCATATATTGCGGCCGGGGAAGGCCAGGGCGAAGGTCTGAGGCCGGCGGGCGCACCCATGCTTTCCCTTTTCTTCTCACCGCCTGCGGGGAGAGGGAGGGGTGAGGGGTGCCATAGAAAGCTCCGCCCCTCACCCTTCCCTCTCCCCCATCGGGGGAGAGGGTTAATTCTGGCGGGAACGCGAGGGCCGACGGCCGGGTTGATCGGCGGGGCGGCGGCCAGGGGGCACCGATGTTCCACGGGTTCGAGACGCGCAAGATCCAGACCCGCGATGCCGAGATTCATCTCCGCATGGCGGGCAAGGGCGCGCCGCTGCTGATGCTGCATGGCTATCCGCAGACCCATGTCTGCTGGCACGCGGTCGCGCCCGCCCTGAAGGACGATTTCACGGTCGTGCTGCCCGACCTTCGCGGCTATGGCGAGAGCACGGGCCCCGATCCCGATCCCGCGCATCGCAACTATTCGAAGCGCGTCATGGCGGCGGACATGGTGGCGATGATGGCGGCGCTCGGCCATGAGAGCTTCCACCTGGCGGGGCACGATCGCGGCGGCCGCGTCGCCTACCGCCTCGCGCTCGATCATCCGAAGCAGGTGCGCCGCCTCGCCGTGCTCGACATCGTGCCGACGCTCGATGTCTGGGAGCAGATGACCTGGGAGAGCGCGCTCGCGACCTATCACTGGCCGTTCCTCGCCGTGCCGGCCCCGCTGCCGGAGAGGCTCATCGGCAGCGATCCGATCTTCTATCTGCATCATTTGCTGCAGCGCTGGGCGGCGAAGAAGGATTGCTTCCATCCCGACGCCCTCGCGGCCTATGAGCGGAGCTTCAGCAAGCCCTCCGTGATCGCCGCCACCTGCGCCGACTATCGCGCCGGCGCGTCGGTCGATCTGGCGGACGATCGCGCCGACCGGGAGAAGGGAAGGCGCATCGCCTGCCCGGTGCTGTCGATCTGGTCGCGCGACTATCTCAAGGACAAGATCGACACGCCGAGCAGCGTCTGGCGGCGCTGGGCCGAGGATGTCAGCGAGCTGCCGCTCGATTGCGGCCATTTCGTCGCCGAGGAAGCGCCGGCCGAGACCGCCGCGGCGCTCCGCGACTTTTTTATCGCATAGCGCTCAGGCGATCGCTTTCTCGATCCAAGCCCGCGCGTCGGCCGCGGTCGCCACCGTCGCGGTGGGCGCATAGCCCGGCGGCAAGGCGGGGCGGCGCTGCAGGATGACGGGCAGCCGCAAGGTCCGCGCGGCTGCGATCTTACCGTAGGTCGCCTTGCCGCCGCTCTGCTTCGCGATCACGAGATCGATCTTGTGGGCGCGGAGGAGCTGCAGCTCGTCGGCCTCGTCGAACGGGCCGCGTTCCAGCAGCAGGTGATAGTCGGCGAGCGGGAGCGGCGTCGCCGGCGGCTCCACGAGCCGCACCAGATAATGCACCGCCGGCTGGTCGGCGAAGGCCGCGATCTCCTTGCGGCCGACCGTGAGGAAGGCGCGCCGGCCGAGCTTCGGCGCGAGCGTCGCGGCGGCGGGAAGATCCTCGACCTCGTGCCAGCGGTCGCCGCGCTGCTTCGCCCAGGCCGGCCGCTCGAGACGGAGCAGCGCGACGCCCGTCGCCGCCGCCGCCTCGGCCGCATGGCGCCTGATCTGCGCGGCGAAGGGATGGGTCGCATCGACGATGAGCCGGGGGCCGGCCTCGCGGATATAAGCGACGAGCCCCTCGACGCCGCCGAAGCCGCCCATGCGGACCTCGCCCGCGAGCATCGCCGGCTTCGCCGTGCGCCCCGCGAGCGCGGTGACGGGCGCGAAGCGCGGATCGGCCGCCAGCGCAGCCGCGAGCTGCGCCGCTTCGCCGGTGCCGCCGAGGATGAGGATTCGTGCGGGCGCTGCGGCGCTTTCCATGGCGCTATTCTAAGAATGCGCGTCTCGATTTGACTAGCCGCGCGGGCCCACATTCCTAGAATGGCGGCCATGGATCTTGCAGGACTTTCCTTGCCGTCGCTGGAGCCGGGCACGGTCTGGCTCGCCGGCGCGGGCCCGGGCGATCCCGGGTTGCTGACGCTGCTTGCGCTGAAGGGGCTCGCCGAGGCCGATGTCGTCGTCTATGACGCGCTGGTGGGCGAGGGCGTGCTCGTGCTCGCGAACCCGAAGGCGATCCTCGAATATGCCGGCAAGCGCGGCGGCAAGCCCTCGGCGAAGCAGCCGGGCATCTCGCTGCGGCTCGTGCAGCTCGCCCGCGAGGGCAAGCGCGTGCTGCGGCTCAAGGGCGGCGATCCGCTGGTCTTCGGGCGCGGCGGCGAGGAGGCGCTGGCGCTGGTCGCGGCGCGCGTGCCGTTCCGCTTCGTGCCGGGCATCAGCGCCGGGCTCGGCGGGCTCGCCTATGCCGGCATCCCGCTCACCCATCGCGATACCAACTCGGCGGTGACTTTCATCACCGGCCATGACGCGAGCGGCGACGTGCCGGACGCGGTCGACTGGGCGGGGCTCTCGCGGAGCTCGCCGGTGCTGGTGGTCTATATGGCGCTGAAGCATCTGGCGCGGATCGCAGGATTGCTGCGCGAGGCGGGCCGTCCGGCGACGGAGCCGGTCGCGCTCGTGAGTCACGCCACCCTGCCGGCGCAGCGCGTGGTGGAGACGACGCTTGGCACCTGCGTCGCCGACGCCGAGGCGGCCGGGCTCGAGCCGCCCGCGATCCTCGTGGTGGGCGATGTGGTGCGGATGCGCGCCGCGCTCGACTGGCTGGGGGCCCTCGCAGGGCGCACGCTCGTCGCCGACCCGCTCGGCCGGGATCCGCAGAGCCGGACGGGCTGACCCTTCTCCCATGCCTGGCCCCATGCCCGGTCCCATCTTCGGTCCGCGCGGCCTCGTCATCGCGGCGCCCGCCTCGGGCAGCGGCAAGACGGTCTTCACCCTCGGCCTCCTGCGCGCCCTGCACCGGCGGGGCCGTGCTGTCGCGAGCTTCAAGGCGGGGCCGGACTATATCGATCCGGCCTTCCATGCGGCGGCGACGGGCGCGCCCTGCCGCAATCTCGATCCATGGGCGATGCGGCCCGGCACGCTCGCGCGGTTGATCGCACGGGCCGGGGGCAGCGAGCTCGCGATCCTCGAAGGGGCGATGGGGCTCTTCGACGGCGCGCAGGACGGCAGCGGCTCGACCGCCGATCTCGCGGCGCTCACCGGCTGGCCGGTGGTGCTGGTGGCGGATGTGCGCGGCCAGGCGGGATCGGCGGCGGCGCTGCTGCGGGGCTTCATGACCCACCGTTCCGACATCGAAGTGGCGGGCGCGGTGCTGAACCGCGTCGGCAGCGAACGTCATGCGGCGATGCTGCGCCGCGCGATCGAGCCGCTCGGCCTGCCGATCCTCGGGCTTCTGCCGCAGGATGCGCGGCTCGGCTTGCCGGAACGCCATCTCGGCCTCGTGCAGGCGAGCGAGCATGGCGCGCTCGAGACCTTTCTCGACGAGGCGGCGGGACTGATCGAGGCCGGCATCGATCTCCCGGCGCTGGCGGCGCTTGCGAAGCCGGCGCGGCCCGGCGCCGCCGGGGCGGCACCCGCACCCGACACGATGCTGCCGCCGCTCGGCCAGCGCATCGCGGTGGCGCGCGACGACGCCTTCCGCTTCGCCTACCCGGCCCTGCTGGAGCAATGGCGGGAGGCCGGCGCCGCGATCGATTTCTTCTCGCCCCTTGCCGACGAGGCCCCCTCGGGCGAGGCCGACGCCGTCTTCCTGCCGGGCGGCTATCCCGAGCTTCATGCCGGCCGGCTCGCCGCCAATGCGCGCCTGCGGCAGGGGCTGGGCGAGGCCGCGGCGCGCGGCGCCACGATCTATGGCGAATGCGGCGGCTACATGCTGCTGGGCGAGGGGCTGGTGGACGCGGCGGGCCTATCGCACCGGTTGGCGGGATTGCTGCCGGTCGAGACCTCCTTCGCGACGCGCCGGCGCCATCTCGGCTATCGCGCGCTGCGGCTCTCGGCCGATGGGCCGCTCGGCCGCGCGGGGGCGCGGTTCCGCGGCCATGAGTTCCACTATGCGACGATCGTCCGGGAAGGCGAGGGCGAGCCGCTCTTCGCCGCGGCCGACGCCGAGGGGCGTGCGCTCGGCGCCATGGGGCGGCGGCGGGGCAAGGTCTTCGGCTCCTTCCTGCATCTGATCGACCGGAGCGACGCCGGCACGGCGTGACATCTCAGGTAGAGGGCGTGACGACTCAGGTGTGGGGCGGGGCCAGCGGACGGCGCGTGCCGACCAGCGCCACGCCGGCCACCAGCAACAGCAGGGCCGCCCAGATCCAGACGGAATGCACCTCGCCGAAGAAGAGGAAGCCCCAGAGCATCCCGAAGAAGGTGACCATATAGGCGGTCATCGAGGTGAAGACCGGGCCCGCGACGCGGATCATCCAGAGGAAGATCACGGTGCAGACGCCGTTGATCGACGCGACGCCGAGCACCGCCCATTGCGTCGGGCCCCAGCTTCCCCAGAGCGACACGCCGCTGTCGGTGAGGATGAGCGGCGGCAGCAGCATGGCGCCGCCGAAGAGGAGCGTGCCGGCGGACATCGCCATGGGCGTCATGCCGAAGGGCGTCGCGCGCGCCACATAGACGTTCTGGATGGCGTAGGCGAGGGTCGAGCCGAAGGCGATCGCCGCAAAGCCCGTCATGGCGGGATCGGGGAAGCTGGTATCGGGCAGCAGCACGAGGGAGAGGCCGACGAAGCCGGCGAGGATGCCGGCGGCGCGGACCGCGCTGAAGCCTTCGACGCGGCAGAGGATGGAAAGCGCGTAGGTCAGGATCGGCGCCATCACCATGGTCATGGCGAGCACGCCGACCGGCAGGTAGCCGGCCGACCAGGCGACGAAGCTCGCCGGCAGGCCGATCCCGAAGAAGCCGGTGACGGTGTAGAAGAGGATCGACCGGCGATCCATCGGCATCGCCATGCGGCCGGCCAGCATGACCGCGAGCAGCATGAGCCCGGCGCCGAAGCCCTCCCAGAAGGCGATGCCGATCGCGGCCCCGCCGTCGAGCCGCGCCAGCCGCAGCAGGTAGAAGGCGCCGCCCCAGCCCGCGCCCATCACGACCAGCGCCGCGAAATGCAGCAGCGGCCGATGCAGCAGGGGCGTGGCCGCCGATGCGGCGAGCTTCGTCATGGGCGGGCTAGCAGGCTGTTAAGAAAGGTTTTTGGGGTCATGTCGACAGGCAACATCGATATCCGGCGCGTCCCGATTCCTCGCGTTTCAGCTTGGGCTATGACCTTGCCCAAGCCGTCGTCCGAGAGCAATCTGGACACGGAAAGCTAGGCATCCAGTGCATGTCGATCCGGCGAAAAGGAGAATGGCATGGCGCGCGACTGGTTGATCGAAGGCAAGTACATCGAATATTGCAGCTGCGATCTCGGCTGTCCGTGCGAATCGATGGCCGATCCGACCCATGGCCATTGCACGGGCCTGGTCGGTTTCAGGATCGACAAGGGCCATTGCGACGGTGTGAAGCTCGATGGCCTGTCGGTCCTCGCCACTTTCTACTTCCCGCGCGCCATCCATCATGGCCAGGGAGTCATGCATCCGATCATAGACGAGCGTGCCGACGACGCACAAAAGGACGCATTGTTCTACATCCTGTCCGGCGCGGACCAGAAGGTCGGCACCATGTTCCAGATTTTCTCGGTCATCATCGAGACGATCAAAGATCCGCTCTTTGCCCCCATCACCTTCGATTGGGACCTGGATACGCGGCGCGCTCGCATCGAGGTCCCGGCGGCCGTGCGCGCGCATAGCGAGCCGATTCGCAATCCCGTTACCGATGCGGAGCATCGGATGATCACCGTGCTTCCGGACGGCTGGGTTTTTCACGAGGCCGAGAACGTTGCCGGTTTCGCCAAGAGCACCGACGTCATCAAGTTCGACCTGACCCGTCGGCACAGCTCGATGGCGCATGTCGCATGGGGTCCCAAGGGCCTCGTGCATAACTACAAAGAGTACAAGCAAAAATACGGCCGTCCCTAGACGGCGTGGAGAAGGGCTTCCTGGAAGCAGCGCTGCGGCGCGACCGATTGCTGGTGGTCGGCGCGCTGGTTGTCGTCGTGGCCATGGCATGGGGCTGGCTGCTGGCCGGTGCCGGCATGGGCATGAGCGCCCTCGAGATGACCGCGATGGCCGGGATGGACGGCTGGCTGATGCAGCCGGCGGTGTGGACGCCCGTCTATGCGGTGCTGGTCTTCGCCATGTGGTGGGTGATGATGGTGGCGATGATGCTGCCGAGCGCAGCACCGACGCTGCTGCTGTTCGCACGCATCAACCGCAAGCACGAGGCGGCGCCGGCTCTGGCGCCGACCGTCTTTTTCGCCATCGGCTATCTGCTCGCTTGGGGCAGCTTTGGCATCGTCGCCACCGCGCTGCAGTGGGGGCTCGAGACAGTGCGTCTCCTGTCGCCGATGCTGTCGACGGGCAACCGCTGGCTCGGTGCCGGCATCCTGGTGGCCGCCGGGTTGTGGCAACTCACACGGTTCAAGACCGTGTGTCTGCGCCACTGTCGCACGCCGCTCGGCTTTCTTGTCGGCAACTGGCGGGACGGCCGGTTTGGCGCCTTGCGCATGGGGATGGCGCACGGCGCCTTTTGCGTCGGCTGCTGCTGGTTCCTGATGGCGCTTCTGTTCTTCGGCGGCGTGATGAACCTGTACTGGATCGCCGGCCTTGCCGTCTTCGTGTTGCTGGAAAAGACCCTGCCGTTCGGCCACCGGTTTGGCCGCGTGGCGGGAATCGCATTGGTCGCCGCGGGGGTCCTGTTGGCGCTTCAGGCTCACTGAGACGATAAGCCAATCTTGGTTATCGCCATGACCCGGAAACCGTTTTCAACAGCCTGCTAGAGCCACTCGTCCTTCATGGCGAAGCCGCTATAGGCGATCCGCTGATAGACCCGGCGCAGGGGCGGGAAGGGGAAGCGCGGCAGGGGCGAGCCCAGCAGCGCGCCGTAATTCACGCTGTCGTCGCCGCCGAGCTTCCGCGCCACGAGCTGTCCCGCATAGTTCGCGAGCGCGACGCCGAGGCCGAGATAGCCGAGGGCATAGAGCACCGTTCCGTCCTCGGCGCTGCCGATATGCGGGTTCTTGTCATAGGTGGCGCAGACCCAGCCATACCAGAAATACTCGACCTCGACGGCGGCGAGCGGCGGGAACATCTCCTTGAGCCGGCGCTCCATCCAGGCGCGGCGATAGCGATGCTCGCTCTCGGTGCCCTCGACCCCGCCGCGCGCGCCGAACAGGATCCGGTTGTCCGGCAGCAGGCGGTAATAGAAGACGAGATTCCGCGTGTCCCAGATCTTGAGGTAGGTCTGCCAGGCGACCGACCGCCGCTCGGCGAGGGTGAGCGGCCGGGTTACGATGATGTTGGAGAGCACCGGCAAGGTGCGCCCGTCGATCGAAGGATGCAGCTTGTCGCCCGCATAGCCGTTGGCCGCGATCAGCACCCGTTTCGCGCGCACCGTGCCGCCCGGCGTGCGGAGCAGGTGCTTCGCGCCGTCGCGCGTCCAGCCGGTCACGGGCGAGGCGCCGTGGAGATGGGCGCCCTGCTTCTGCGCCGCGCGGGCGATACCGCGCGCGAGGCGGAGCGCATGGATCGCGAAGCCGTCCGGCTGCAGCGCGGCGCCATAGGCCTCGCGGCTGTCGAGGAAGTCGCGGCGCAACGCGTCGCGGTCGAGCAGCTTCACATCCATGTTGAAAAGCTGGCGCATGCGCTTTGCGCCGGCCTCGAGGGCCGCCATGCGGTTCGGCTTGTGGGCGAGCTCGAGCCCGCCGCTGGGTGTGCGGTCGGCGTCGATCGCCTCGCGCTTCAGGAGATCGTCCACCAGCTCGATCGCCTGGCGGCTCATCTCGAAGATGCGGTGCGCCTCGGTCTCGCCCCAGCGGGCGGCCCAGCCGTCATAGCCATGCTTCCCCATGCCGAGGGAGGCGAAGCCGCCGTTGCGGCCGCTGCAGCCCCAGCCGATCCGGTTCGCCTCGAGAACATGCGCCTTGATGCCGAAATCCCGGGCCAGGTGATAGGCGGCCGAAAGACCGGTATAGCCGCCGCCGACGATGGCGACGTCGGTGTCGATGTCGGCGCGCACCGGGTCGGCGCCGGCGACTTCCTCGCCGGCGGTGGCGGCCCAGTAGGAGTCGACATGCGCGGCGCCGGGCCGGGAGAGATCGGTGGTGATGATGGCCATGAGTTCCCTCGGAAAAAAGGCGCCTAGATATGCCCGAGCGGCACCGGCCGCGCCAGCCGGAAAACCGCCGCCTGCGTGCCTTGCACGGCCCCGCGCCGCCACGCTAGGCTCGCGCCATTGCCTCGGCTCGGTTGCCGCGGCGCGGGGTGCAGCCGGGGCCAATGTCCGTCGTCATGCCAGCGTGGGTCCGTGCGTTCGGACGGCCGGGCGCGCGCAGCTTCGCGCTGATGTTCGCCATCGATTCGCTGGCGCGATCCACCCTCACCACCGTCATCCCGCTGGTCGCGCTCGATACGCTGGGCAACGCCCGCGACAGCTCGATCCTGTTCTTCGCGACGACCTTCGTAGGCGTGGTGCTGAGCTGGTTCATCCCGGTGCTGGTGCGCCGGATCCGGCCGCGCTGGGTCTATACGCTCGGCGCCGGGCTCATGGTGATCGTGCCCTTCTTCCTCGCGCGCGAGACGCTGGTGGCGCTGGCGCTCGGCATGAGCCTGCGCGTCTTCGCCTCCTCCTGCCTGCTGAGCGGCCTCAATCTCTACATCATGGCCTATATCAAAAAGCAGGATTTCGTGCGCTCCGAGCCGCTCCGGATCTTCTTCTCGGCGATCTGCTGGACGGCGGGGCCGGGCCTCGGGGTGGTGCTCTACGCCTCGGTCAGCCCCTGGGCCACCTACCTCCTCAGCAGCTTCGCGGCGGCCCTGCTGCTGGTCTATTTCTGGCGCGTGCGGATGGAGCATGGCCCGGCCAACCCGCCGAAGTCGGTCGGACAGAATCCCCTGCAAAGCGTGCGCCGCTTCATCGCCCAGCCGCGGCTCGTTCTCGCCTGGCTGCTGAGCTTCGGGCGCGAGGTGTTCTGGATCACGATCTACTACTACGCGCCCGCCTACATGGTGCTGAACCACAGGAGCGACAACGCGACGGCGCTGCTGATCACGGCCTGCACCCTGCCGCTCTTCCTCAGCCCGGTGATGGGGTGGCTCGGGCGGCGCTTCGGCATCCGCAACTTCCTGCTCACCTGCTTCCTCGCCGCGGCGGCGGCGACGCTCACGATCCCCTTCGCCTTCGACCATGTGCTGCTGGTTTGCGGCCTGATGGTGATCGCCTCCTTCGCCGCGGTCGGGCTCGATTCCGTCGTCGGGGTTCCCTTCCTGCGCAGTGTCCGCGCGCGCGAGCGGCCGGAAATGACCATGGTCTATGGGATGTATCGCGATCTTGCGGCATTGCTGCCGTTCGCCTTCTTCTCGATCCTGCTGAGCGTGTTCGATCTCCGGTCGGTGTTCGCCGCGACCGGCCTCTTCCTCGTCTATTGCGCCTGGACGAGCCGCTGGATCCCGCGATCGATGTAACCCAGGCCATGACGACCGGAACCCCGACCGACCCTCCTTCCGCCGAAATCCCGCCGGAGCCCCTGCCGGGGCGGATGCGCGCCGGCATGAGCATGAAGGAGGCGCTGACGGCCAACGGCGCGATCATCTTCAATGCCGTGACCTGGGGCACCTTCTTCCCGATCATGGAGTTCCTGCTGTCGCGCTGGGACATCGTCTCGGCGACGGCGGGCCGCCAGGTCATCGGCGCCTTCGCGCTCTGCGTCGTGCTCTGGCTGGTCGAGAGGAAGACGCCGTTCCGGCGCGGCATTCCCTGGGGAACCATGACCTGGCTCGGATTCGTCGGCATCACGCTCGGCTCGATGCTGACGACGCTCTCGGTCTATTTCTCGAGCGGCCTCTCGGCGGCGATCATCGCCGCCACCAACCCGATCTCCGCGGCGATCACCGCCTGGGCGCTGCATCGCGTGCCGCTGACGCAGCGCATCGTGATCGGCGCGGTCTTCTCGGTCACCGGCGGCGTCATCGCGGCCATGGCGATCCGGCAGGACGAGTTCGGCTTCGGCGTCGGCGAGCTCATCCTCGTCGTCGCGAACGTCACCTGGACCTGGTACTCGCTCGCGATGCAGCATCACCTGCGGGCCTTCTCGCAGCTCGAGCGCAACGCCTATACGCTGCTGCCCTCGGCGATCACGCTGGTGCTGCTTGCCGTCGTCCTCCATGTCGCGGGCGTGAACGAGATCAGGATCGACCTCTCGCTCGAGCCGCTGCTCTGCCTGATCTATATGGGCTTCGTCCCGATCGCGCTCGCCAATTTCCTGTGGCACTGGGGTGTAGCGCGGATCGGCGTCAACATCGCCTCGATGTACATGAACCTGATTCCCGTCTCGGCGGTACTGGTCACGCTCTATATGGGCGGCATCCCGAGCTGGGGGCAGCTCGCCGGCGGAACGATCATCGTCGCCGGCGTGCTTTATGCGCAGGCCGGCGCCTTCCGGCGTCCGAAAAGCCGCTAACCCGCAGCGCGCCGCCGCGGCGCTTCGCGTTTCGCGAGATAGGCATCGACGAGCGCGACCAGCCGGTCGCGGCCGAAGCTCGGGTCGTGGCCGGCATGGACGACGCGCACCGGCAGCGTGCGGAGCCGCTTCATGGTGCGGATATAAGCCTCGATGTCGGAATGATGCAGCTCGTCCAGCAGCGGCCCGTCATAGATCGCGTCGCCGGAGAAGAGCGTTCCGGTCGCCGCCTCCCAGAGGCCGATGCTGCCGGGCGAATGGCCGGGCAGATGCAGCACCTCGAACCGGCGGTCGCCGAGATCGACGATGCTGCCTTCCTCCAGCCGCTCGCGGACACGGGCGGGCCGCACCTCGTAGTGGGAGAGGCTGTAGCCGGCGCGGGGCAGGGCGGTGATGAGGGCGTCGCCGATCTCGTAGCCGGCGACGCGGAGCGAGGCGACCTCGTCTCCGTCCATATCCCGCGCGACCAGGGTGCTCCCCGGCGTCGGCCGCTCGAGCGCGTCCGCCTCCGCGCGGTGGATGCGGCAATCCTCGAACTCGCAATGGCTGCCGATATGATCGGCATGGGCGTGGGTCGCGACGCAGATCAGCGCCTTGTCCATCAGCGGCGCCAGCGTTTCGCGCAGGCTGACGATGCCCATGCCGGTATCGACCAGGAGGTTCCGGTCGCGGCCGCGCATATGCCAGATGTTGCAACGCATGAGCGGGATGACATGCGGCTCCCAGAAGAGCGTGATGTCGTCATCGATGCGACGGCTCTCGAACCAGCGGTCCGCGACGGCGAGCGCCATGCTGTCCTCCGGGCGTCAGGCGGTGATCTTAGGCGAGGGCGGCACGAGGGGCCAGCGAACGCCGCAGGGCCGGCCAGCGGGAGGGGCGCCCCTTCAGTGCCCGGTGAAGCGGGCGGGGCGCTTTTCGAGGAAGGCCGCGGCGCCCTCCTTGAAATCGGCCGTGCCGGCGGCGAGCGCCTGCAGCTCGGCTTCGAGCGCGAGCTGCTGGTCGAGGCTGTTGCCGGCGGAGGCCGCGAGGGCGCGCTTGGTCAGCGCGAGCGCGCGGGTCGGCGCCGCGGCGAGGCGTTTGGCGAGGGCGTCGATCGCCGCCGGAAAGGCCGCGTCCTCGACCGCCTGCCAGATCAGGCCCCACTCGGCCGCCTTGGGCGCCGGGATCGCCTCGGCGAGGAGCGCCATGCCCATGGCGCGCGCCTGGCCGATCCGGCGCGGCAGGAAAAAGGACGAGCCGGCGTCCGGCGCGAGGCCGATGCGGGTGAAGGCCTGGAGCAGGCTCGCCGAGCTCGCGGCCACCGCGAGATCGCAGGCGAGCGCCACGCTGCAGCCGGCGCCGGCGGCGATGCCGTTGATCGCGGCGACGGTCGGGATCTCGAGCGCGACCAGCTTGCGGATCATCGGCGCATAGAGCCGGTCGATGGTCGAGCGCACGTCGTTCGGCGTTCCGAGCGCGCCCGGATCGTTCAGGTCATGGCCGGCCGAGAAGGCGCGGCCCTTGCCGGTCAGCACCAGCACCCGCGCGGTGCGGTCCGCGGCGACCTCGTCGAGGGCCGCCGCGATCTCGGCCAGCATGTCGCGCGTGAAGCTGTTGAGCTTGTCGGGCCGATCGAACGCCAGATGCGCGATCGCGTCCGAACGCGTCAGCGCTATGCTCCGATAGGTCATCGCCGCTCTCCGTTGCATCCCGCCGGCGGCCGCTTCCGGGACCGCGCGTCAGCGTGGTGCCGGCAGCGGCTCCCGTCTACCAGGTGCGGACGCGACCGACGTCGACGTGAATGAAATTGGAGTTCGGATAGTAGCCGACGCCGCCCGCCTCCAGCGACACGGCCGCCTTCCGCAGGGTCTTCAGGCGGACGTCGCCGAGGCGGAGGTCCATCGCCATGCCCTGCATATGCAGGCTGCGCTTGGCGACGCCGTCGCTGTGCTCGGCGAGCTCGGCATTGGTCTCGGGCGAACGGTAGCCGGAGACGATCTGGTAGGGCTTGCGGGAGCCGACCTTGCGATGGAGGCCGTTCAGCAGGTCGAGCAGCCGCGGGTCGATCGGATGGACGTCCCCGGTGCGGAAGTCCCGCATGATGTAATCGACTTCCTGAAGCGCGCCGTCGATATAGTCGCCCTTCTGCCAATAGACCGTCGTCAGCGTCTCGCCGGTATGGGTGTTGTCGAGCGAAATCTTGCGCTGGCCGCTTGCGATGGCGGTCGCGTTCGCGACATGCGGCATCGCGATGGCCGCGGCGCTCACGGCGAGGAAACGGCGGCGGGTGAAAAGCGTCGACACACCGGCTTTCGACATCCGTTGCAGCTCCGTCCGATGGATTGACCCTGGTGCTCGCCGCCCGCGAAGGGTCGGCGAATCGCCCCTGACCTTGGATGAAAACAGTTAACGGGCGGTTAGGCAACCCCGGGATTCGGCGCCGGGCGAAAACGCAAAATTGTCATCCTAGCGGTCCGCCGTCGCGTTCTGCGCCAGCACCGCCTTCGGGGGCAGCTTGTCGCGCCGGTAGATGTCCTCGCGAAGCTGCAGCAGCCCCTCCGCATCGATCCAGGCGGTGCGGTAGTCGAGATGGATCGGCAGCGGCCGCAGCAGCTTGACCGGCGTGTTGCGGCCCTTGGCCACGGTCGCGTCGATCCGGGCGCGGTCCCATGACGGATCGTCGCTCAGCACCATCGCCGCCAGATCGAGCGGCTCCTTCACGCGGATGCAGCCGGAGCTGAAGAAGCGCGCCGGCTTCACGAACAGCTCCTGATGGGTGGTGCCGTGGATATAGACGTCGTACTGGTTGGGGAACAGCAGCTTCACCGGCCCCAGCGCGTTCTCCGGGCCGGGGTCCTGCTTCAGGCGGTAGCGCATGGCGCGCGCTTCGGCGCTGAACCAGTCGATCGTGTCGGGATCGATCTCGTTCGCGGCTTCGCTCCAGCTCGAATAGATGCGGATGTTCTGCTCGGCGAAGTAGCGCGGATTGGCCTGGATTTTCGGCAGCAGATCGACGCGCGCGATCTTCGGCGGAACCGTCCAGAACGGGTTGAACTCCAGCCGGTTGATCTCGCTGTCGAGCTCCGGCGTCTCGCGATCCTTGCGCCCGACCACCGTGCGGACATGGGTGCGCACGACGCCGCCATCGACATAGGTAAGTTCGGCCGCGGCGATGTTCACGTAGATGTAGCGGTCGCCCCAGTCGCGGCGCTTGTCGTAGAGCTTGCGGATGTTGAAGGCGATGCTGCGCAGCCGGTCCTCGACCGGCATGTTGAGCGCGTCGATGGTCTTGAACCCGAC
>CADEFF010000020.1:0-7951 GCA_902826565.1 uncultured Rhodospirillaceae bacterium
ACGATCGCGTCCTTGCCGATGAGGTCGATGCGGCTGATATGGCTGTCGAGATTGACGCGGATGCAGGGCCAGTTGAGGCGCGCCGCGACCTGCTCGATATGGGTCGACTTGCCGGTGCCGTGATAGCCGTTGATGAGGACGCGGCGGTTGTAGGCGAAGCCGGCCAGGATCGCGAGCGTGGTGTCGTGATCGAAGCGATAGGCTTCGTCGACATCCGGCACATGCTCGGTCGGCTGGCTGTAGGCCGGGACCTGCATCTCCGAATCGAGACCGAAGGTCTGCTGCACCGAAATCGTGATGTCGGGAGTGCGCGCGCCCGCCGCCGTCGTATTTTCAGTTGCCATCGGGAAGTGCTTTCCGCGTCTAGGGCCGGGGTCGCTCGACCGCACCGGCGCCGTCAGGTGACCATCGCGGACTTGAGCGTGCTGTATGCCTGGTTGATGACTTTCAACCGCTCTTCGGCCGCCTTATCGCCGCCATTAGCATCGGGGTGGAGCCGCTTGGCAAGCCCTTTATAGTGGGCTTTGATCTCGGCCCAGCTCACCGAAGGATCGAGCTCAAGCACGCGGAATGCCTCGATTTCAGCCGTGCTTTGCTTGCGGGACTGACTTGCGTCGGGGTCCGGTCTCTGGCCCTCGCCGCCGATGTCGAATCCGAAGCCGTGCCGCAGCGATTCGTTGAGCTTGTTCCGGCCGGGGATGCCCCATTTGCCGAGCGGCCAGGTCGGGCGTTCCCAGACCGTATCGCGGCGGATCTGGCGCTCGATGTCGTCCGTATCCATCCCGCCGAAATAGTCCCAAGCCTTGTTGTAAGCGCGCACATGCTCGAGGCAGAACAGGAAATATTCCCGAAGCTGGGCCCGCGATTTCGGTGCCGGAAAGACGCCGGGCTGATCGCAATCGGGGTGGTCGCAATTGCGGACCTCCGCCGACATATCCACCCGGGCCGTCGAGCCGTGGAACTGCTTGTGAGACATGGCTACCAAATTATGGGTCGCCGCTTGCCAACTGGCAAGTTACCCCGCCGCCGATTGCCGGCCGGTTAAGGGTCGATTTCTTGCGCGGATCGGCCGCCTTTCCGGCGTTCCGGCGCGACGACCCGCGGCTACTCGATCAGATCCCAGTAGGGTCGCGGCCCGAACCGCGCGGCCAGGAAATCGACCAGCGCGCGAACCTTGGGCGAAAGGTGACGGCCCTGCGGGTAGATCGCATGGATGCCGGCCTCCGGCGGCGCGTATTCGGTCAGGACCGAAACCAGCGCGCCCGCCTGCAGATCGCCGCCGACGATGAAGCTCGGCAGATTGACGAGGCCGAGCCCCTGCAGCGCCGCGACGCGCAGCACGTCGCCATTGTTGACGCGAAGCCGCCCCTCGATCCCGATCGCCGTCTCGCCGCCGTCCGGCTCGCGGAACCGCCATTCGTCGTGGAGCGCGTTGCCGCTATAGGCGAGGCAGCGATGCCGCTTGAGATCGGCCGGCCGGGCCGGGGTCCCGTGCCGGGCGAGATAGGCCGGGCTGCCGCAGACCACGAGACGCATCGGCGCCAGCTTTCGCGCGACGAGCGAGGAATCGGCGAGGCGGCCGATCCGCAGGGCGAGGTCGAACCCTTCCTCGATCAGATCCACGAAGCGGTCGTTGAGGACGAGATCGAGATCGACCTCCGGATAGCGGTCGAGAAAATCGCGCACCGCCGGCGCCAGATGCAGCGTGCCGAAGCTCATCGGCGCGTTGACGCGGAGCCGGCCCCGCGGGGTCACCTGCAGATGGCTCACGGCGGCATTCGCCGCCTCGATGTCGCCGAGGATGCGGACGAGCTGCGTCTGATAGCCGCGGCCCTCCTCGGTCAGGGTCAGCGAGCGGGTGGTGCGGTTGAAGAGCCGCGCGCCGAGCTCGCCCTCCAGCGCCGCGATCTGCCGGCTGACCAGCGACTTCGAGACGCCGAGCCGGCGGGCCGCTGCCGAGAAGGACCCGGTTTCCGCCACCCGGACGAAGGCCTCCATGGCCGCCAGACGGTCCATGATCGTTGCCTCATTGGGAACAATCTTGTGCTGGATCACCGCATTGTCGCACCGGAAGGTCAAGCCTAACTTCCCTAGCAGCAAGGGAGCGTCGCGACCGCCGCCGACCTGCGGCGACAGGACGCTCCTCAAAGAGGAGTCTCGATCATGGGCATCGTCCTTCGTCCGTCCGGCGCACGGGGCCACGCCGATCTCGGCTGGCTCGACAGCCGGCACAGCTTCTCCTTCGCGCACTACCACGACCCGGCCCATATGGGCTTCCGGGCGCTGCGCGTGATCAACGACGACAAGGTGGCGCCGGGCGGCGGCTTCCCGACGCACGGGCATCGCGACATGGAGATCATCAGCTATGTCGTGCGCGGCGCGCTCGCCCATCGCGACACGACGGGCGGCGAGGGCGTACTCCGGCGCGGCGACGTGCAGGCGATGTCGGCCGGGACCGGCGTGCGGCACAGCGAGTTCAACGATTCGGATCGGGAGGCGGCGCATTTTCTGCAGATCTGGATCCTGCCGCGCGCCGAGGGCCTGGCGCCCGCCTATCGCCAGGCGACGATCCCCGACGCGGCGAAGCGCAACGCGCTGCGGCTGCTGGTGGCGCCGGACGGGGCCGATGGCGCGCTCGCGATCAATCAGGATGTCCGGATGTTCGGCAGCCTGCTCGATCCCGGCAAGTCGCTCGTCCATGCGCTCGCGCCCGGCCGTGCGGCCTGGATCCAGGTGGTCGAGGGCGAGATCGAGGTGAATGGCGAGCGGCTCGCGACCGGCGACGGCGCGTCCGTCGAAGCGGTGGAGGAGATCGCGATCGCGGCCAGGGCCGCGACCGAGTTCCTGCTGTTCGATCTCGCCTGACGGCGGCCGGCCGGCCCGGCCCGACAGGCTCTTCCCGCTCAATCGGGCGCGTGGGTCGGGTCGGGGCGGGCCCGGCCGGTTTCCACCAGCGCCAGCCCCGCCAGGATCAGCGCGAAACCCGCCAGCAAGGCGGCGTGCAAAGCCTCGCCGAGCGCGAGCGCGCCGCCGGCAAGGCCGACCACCGGCACGGCGAGGAGTGCCAGCGAGGCGCTGAGGGCGGGCAGGCGGCGCGTCACCTCGACGACCGCCCAGTAGCAGAAACCCGACGCGACCGGACCGTTATAGGCGAGGATCGCGAGGCTCGTCGGCGTCCATTGGATCGAGCCCCAGCCGTCATGCCACCAGGCGACAAGAGCGAGCGGCAAGCCGCCCGCCAGGAGCTGCCAGGGAATGAGCTCGAAGGCGGTGCCCCGCCAGCGATGGCCGCGGATATGCACGATGACCAGCGCCCAGACCGCCGCCGAGAGGAGGAGCAGCCCGTTGCCGAGCAGCGCGTTCCCGTCGCTCCAGTCGAAGCTCGCCGGCTCGAACAGCAGCATGAGCCCGCCGAGGCCGAGCGCGAGGCCGGCGAGCTTCCGCCAGGTCAGCCGCTCGCCGAGGAAGATCGCCGCGGCCGGCGCCACCCAGAGCGGCGTCGTATAGGCGAGCACCGCCGAGCGGCCGGAGGGGACGTAGAGCAGGGCCGTGTTGATCGCGCCGAGGCAGAACCCCATCTGCAGGACGCCGACGCTGAGGACGATGGGCAGGTCCGCGCGATGCGGCAGCTTCAGCCGGCCGAGGAGCCCGAGCACCAGAAAGAGCGACGCCGCGCCGAGCAGCAGCCGCAGCGAGGCGAACCAGAAAGGCGGGATATCCGCGATGCCGAGTTTCATCAAGGGCCAGTTGACGCCCCAGAGAATCACGAGCGCGACCAGGAGCATGTAGGCCCCCTGCCGCCCTTGCGTCCCCGCTGCGCCGGAGGGAGGCTGCGCCATCGCCGTCACGACCGGGTTGTCAGCGGCGTCGCCGCGGAGAATGATGCCGCTCCCGCAGCAGCGCAGATCGAGATCGACGTCCCATGACCGAAACCGCCGCCGCCCGCATCGAACGCAAGCTCACCCATGCGCTCAAGCCGACCCGGATTCGCGTGCTCGACGAATCGGCGAAGCATGTCGGCCATGCCGGCGCGCGCCCGGGCGGCGAGACGCATTTTCATGTCGAGATGGTATCGCCCGCCTTCGCCGGCCTCTCGCGCCTCGAAAGGCAGCGGCGTGTCCATGCCGTGCTGGCGGAGGAACTGGCGGATCGGGTCCATGCCCTCTCGATGAAGCTGAGCGCGCCCGACGACTCCGCCCAGGGCTGACATTGCCGGGTGCGCCATCGAGCCGCCGTTCCCGCTTCGGTCAGGCGTCGCCGCCCGTATAGAATTTCGGATGGAAGCGCTTCACCACCTCGCGGTCGGTGTCGAGCGCGTGGCAGGTATTGAGGATGCCGGGACGCGCGTCGGGGTCTTCCTTGCGCCGCTTGTCCCAGACCGGCCACATGGTCTGGAAGGCGACCGTCCCCATCGAGCTCAGCATCTCGGTCACATGGGTGCAGCCCTTGGTGCCGCCGACCAGCGCCTTCACGCGCCGCGTCCAGCCCGCCTTGATCTGCTCGCCGATCAGCGCCGCATAGCTCGGCGCGACATTGCCGCAGATCCGATAGGGGCTCGAATTGGTGCAGACCTCGACGCCATGGATCTTCATGTCGATATCGAGGGTCAGGCGGATCTGCATGTCGTGGATCGCCTCGTCCGGCCCGATCCGGCCGCGATACTCGTTGGTGAAGCCGTAGGTCTTGGTGTCGGTGATGCGGCCCTCGATGTCGAAGAGGCCGTCCTCGCGCTCGAACCCTTCGAAGAGATATTTCCGCGTATGGAGGTGCTGGCGGGTAACCGGCGGGGACAGCGGCATTCTGATGAGCGCTCCTTCGCACGCGAGGGCTGGCGGCGGCAAAAGCTAGTGGGCGCGCCCTTGCGGGTCAACGCATCTGGCGGCTTCGCAGGGCAGGTCTGCGCCGGCTGGTCCGCGCCGGCCGGCGTCCGATGCGGGCGGTTTCGCCGTCCGTCCGTCAGGCGACCTCGGCCGGCGCCTGCTCGGCGGCGGACTGCGGCGTGATGCGCAGACGCTTGATCTGGTTGCGCTGGCGCTCCAGCACCTGGAAGCGGAAGCCGAAGAAGGCGAAGACCTGCCCCGCCTCGGGGATGCGACGCGCCTCGTAGAGGACGAGCCCGGCGATGGTGGAGGCGTGCTCGTCCGGCAGGCGCCAGCCGAATTCGCGGTTGAGATCGCGGATCGTGACGTCGCCCGCGACCTCGATCGAGCCGTCGCGCGCCAGCACGAGGCCGGTCGGCTTCACGTCGTGCTCGTCGTCGATCTGGCCGACGATCTCCTCGAGGATGTCCTCGAGCGTGACGATGCCCATGAGCGCGCCATATTCGTCCACCACCAGCGCGAAATGCTCGCGCCGCTCGCGAAAGGCCTCGAGCTGCGCCAGCAGCGTCGTGCTATCGGGGACGAACCAGGGCTTGGCGGCGATCTCGACCACGTCGATGCCGGCGACGTCGGCGGGGCTCGCGCGCACCGCGCGCAGCAGCGCCTTGGCGTGCAGCACGCCCACCACATTGTCGATGTCGCCCTGATGGAGCGGGATGCGCGTATAGGCGCTGTTCAGCACCTCGTCGACGATCCGGTCCGTCGGCTGGCCGATGTCGATCGTGGTGACGTTCCGGCGATGCACCATGATGTCGGCGATGGTCACCTGGGCGAGATCGAGGATGCTGTGCAGCATCGCGCTCGCCTCCGGCTGCTCCACCGCCGTCTCGGCATGAAGGTCGATGGCGCCGCGGAGCTCCTCCTCGGCCTTGTCGGAACCGAGCGCGGCCGCGCCCCGCAAGCCGACCAGCCGCAGGGCGACGCGAACCGCGACCTGCAAGGTGCGGGTGAGCGGCCAGCCGATCCAGGTCATGGCGCGCATCAGCGGCGCCACCGCGAGCGCCGTGCGGTCGGCGTTGTTGATCGCATAGGTCTTCGGCAGCACCTCGCCGAAAAGCACGAGCAGCACGGTCATGCCGGCGGTCGCATAGGCGATGCCGGCGGCGCCGAAGAGGCTGATCATCACGCCGGTCGCGAGCGCCGAGGCGGCGATGTTGACGAGGTTGTTGTAGAGCAGGATCGCCGCGATCACCTGCTCCATGTGCGCGCGCAGCTCGTTGACGACGCCGGCGCGGCGGTTGCCCTGCCGGGCGAGCGCATGGAGGCGCGGGCGCGAGGCGGCGGTCAGCGCCGATTCCGCGCCGGAGAAGAAGGCCGAGCAGCAGAGCAGGAAGAGAATGGCGATGATGGCGGCGGTCATGGGCCTGGCCTCGCGGACTCCGTCGCGTTCACGCCGCGATGGCGCGCTCGAGCATCGCGATCACTTCCGCCGGCGCGACATCCTGCGTCACGAAGGCCTTGCCGATGCCGCGGGAGAGCACGAAGGTCAGCCGCCCGTTCGCCACCTTCTTGTCCTTCCGCATGTGCCGGAGGAGGCGCTCGGGATCCCAGTCGCGTCCCCCGATGAAGCCGGGGGAGGTCGGCAGCCCGGCGCTCGCGAAATGCCGCGTCGCGCGCGCCACGTCCTCGCCCGGACAGAGCCCGAGGCGCGTCGAGAGCTCGAGCGCCATGATCATGCCGATCGCCACCGCCTCGCCATGCAGCAGCTCGTCCGAATAGCCGCATTCGGCTTCGAGCGCATGGCCGAAGGTATGGCCGAAATTGAGCAGGGCGCGGGCGCCGGCCTCGCGCTCGTCCGCGGCGACGATCGCGGCCTTGGCGGCGCAGCTCGTGAGGATCGCGTGGCGCCTTGCGGCCGGGTCGCCCTCGATCACGCCGCGGGCATGGCCCTCGAGCCAGCCGAAGAAGGCGGCGTCGCCGATCAGGCCGTATTTCACCACCTCGGCATAGCCCGCCAGCAGCTCGCGCCGCGGCAGGCTGTCGAGCGCGTCGGTGTCGGCCAGCACGAGCCGCGGCTGGTGGAAGCTGCCGACCAGGTTCTTGCCGGCGGCGGTGTTGATGCCGGTCTTGCCGCCGACGGAGCTGTCCACCTGCGCCAGCAGCGTGGTCGGGATCTGGATGAAGTCGACGCCGCGCAGCAGGACGCTCGCCGCGAACCCGGCGAGGTCGCCGACCACCCCGCCGCCGAGCGCCACCAGCAGGGTGCCGCGCTCGAGCCCGTCGCCCAGCAAGCGGTCGGCGATGAGGGCAAGATGGGAGAAGTCCTTGGTCGCTTCGCCGGGCGGCAGCAGGACGGCGCTGTGCCCGATGCCGGCATCCTCGAGCGAGCGCGCGAGCTCGTCGAGATAGAGCGCGGCGACGGTGCGGTCGCTCACCACGGCGACGCGCGGCGTCTTCAGGAGCGGCCGGATCAGGGCGCCGGCGCGCGCGATGAGGCCGCCCCCGACCAGGATCTCGTAGCTGCGCTGGCCGAGCGCGACCTGCAGCCGGGCCGGCTCGCTCATGGGGCGGCACGCTCCGGCGCCGCGGCGGCGAGATGGCGTTCGAGTGCGGCGCAGACCCGCTCGAGCGTCGCCTCGGGCGGGCCGTCCTGGCTGTCGACGGTGATGTCGGCTTCGGCATAGACCGGATGGCGCAACGCCATCAGCTCGGCGAGCTTCGCCCTGGGGTCGGCGACCTGCAGCAGCGGCCGGTCGTTGCGGCGCTGCACGCGTTTCGCCAGTAGATCGAGATCGGCGCGCAGCCAGACCGAATGGGCCTTGTCGCGAATGGCGGCGCGGGTGCGCTCGTCCATGAAGGCGCCGCCGCCGGTCGCGAGCACCAGCGGCCCGCTTTCGAGCAGCCGCAGGATCACGCGGCGCTCGCCGTCGCGGAAAGCCTGCTCGCCGTGCCGCTCGAAGATTTCCGGAATGGAGCAGCCGGCCGCCTGCTCGATCTCGCGGTCGGCGTCGACGAAGGGCAGCCCCATGCGTTGCGCGAGTCGCCGGCCGATGCAGCTCTTGCCCGCACCCATCAGCCCCACCAGCACGACGGGGCGCTCGACGGATCGGCCATTGTTCATGGGATCGCCG
>CADEFF010000020.1:8051-13410 GCA_902826565.1 uncultured Rhodospirillaceae bacterium
CGCGGGCGGTCTCGGCATCGACATGTGGCGCGGCACCGATCGCGCGGCGGCCGAGACGCTGATCGCCGACCTGCCGGCGCCGGTCATGTCGCCGGGCTCGCGCAGCCTCGTGCGTCGCGTGCTGCTCTCTTCCGCCGAGGCGCCGGTCGGCACGGCCACGCGAAGCCTCTACGGGCTTCGCGCGGAAAAGGTCCGCGCCCTCGGCAATCTCGCCGACATGAAGGCGTTCCTCGCGGTGCTGCCGCGGGGCGCGGAGACGGCGGGCGGCGCCGGCCTCCGTCTCGATCTCGCCTGGCTCGCCGGCGACAACGAGGCCGCCTGCGGCGAGGCGCAGATGGCGCTGCCGCAGGCGCCGGGCGACGTCGCGCTGCAGAAGGCGCAGGCCTTCTGCCAGGCGATCGCCGGCCAGACCAAGGAATCGCAGCTCGCCGCAAGCCTGCTGCGCGAGCAGGGCGTCAAGGACGAGACCTTCTTCGCGCTGCTCGATGCGGCGAACGGCTATCCCGACGTGACGCTGCCCGCCGACGCCACGCCGAGCCCGCTCGCGCTCGCCATGATCGGCAAGGCCGGCCTGTCCCTGCCGGCCGCCTGGGCCGACGGCTCGGATCCGGCCATCCTCGCCTGGATCGCGAACGACGAAGCGCGGCCCGTGGAGGAGCGGCTCGTCGCCGCCGAGCGTGCCTACGCCGCGGGCGCGATCGATACCGATAGCTTGATACGGGCCTATCGCGCCGTGCCGAACGACGCGGCGGCCGTTGACCGGCTGCTGAGCGCGGAGGACGAGAAGCTCGAGCCCATCGACCGCGCGCATTTCTACCAGGCGGCGAACGGCGCGCAGCAGCCGCAGCGGCGCGCGCAATTGCTGCATCGCCTGCTCGAGCTCTCGCGCCTGCAGGGCGGCTATCCGGCGGCGGTCGAGACCAACCTCACCCTGCTGCTGCAGATGACGCCCTCGCCCGACCTCGCCTGGTTCGCCGCCGATGCGGGGCGCGCCTTCTATCTCGCCGGCCGCTACGAGCGCGCCGGCGCCTGGCAGAACATCGCGCGGCTGCGCGCCGGCAACGACACGCAGGCCGCGGCCGCGGTGCAGACCCTGGCGCTGCTCGAGCAGATCGCCGGCGGGTCGGAGCCGCTGGTCTGGGCGCCGGATGCGGTCACCCAGTGGCGGGATGCGCAGGCCGCGGCGGGCGATCCGGATGCGGCGCTGCGCGCGGCGCGGCTCTTCGCCGTGCTGGCGGCGCTGGGCGAGCCCGTCGGCGACAGCTGGCGGCAGATCGCGGGCGAGCCTTCGCTCGCGGATCCCGCGCGGCTCGGGCAGCTCGCGCGCGCCGCGGCCGAGAAACGGCGCGCCGAGGCGGTGGCGCTCGTCGCCATCCTGCTCGGGCCGAACGGCGCCTCCGTGGCGCATCCGCTCGTGGTGCATGACGCGCTCGCGGCGCTGCGCAGCGTCGGGCTCGAGAGCGAGGCGCGCTCGATCGCGCTCGAGACGGTCATCGGTAGTGGGATCTGACGCGCCCGGCCCGGCACCGGACGGCCGGGGCTCCGAAGTGCCCCGCGAGCTCGAAACTTTCCTCGAAATGATGGTGGCCGAGCGGAATGCCGCGGCGAACACCGAAGCCGCCTATCGCCGCGACCTCCTCCATTTCCAGGCCTTCCTCGTGAAGCGGGCGAGCGGCCTCGCCGCGGCGGACGGCGACGCCGTCCGTGCCTATCTGGCGCAGCTCGCGACCTCGGGCCTGGCGCCCGGCACGGCCGCGCGGCGCCTCTCCGCCATCCGGCAGTTCTATCGGTTCCTCGTCGGCGAAGGCCGGCGGACCGACGATCCCACGGCGGCGATCGACGGCCCGAAGCTCGGCCGCGCCTTGCCGAAGCTGCTGAGCGAGGCGGAGGTGGGACGGCTCATCGAGGGCGCCAACCGGCTCCCGGGTGCGGAAGGCGTCCGGCTCGTGGCCATGGCGGAGCTGCTCTATGCGACGGGCCTCCGGGTGAGCGAGCTCGTCTCCCTGCCGCTCGCCGCGGTCGAGCGCGACCCGCGGGTGCTGCTGGTGCGCGGCAAGGGCAACAAGGAGCGGCTGGTGCCGCTGAGCGAGCCGGCGCGCGATGCGCTCGCCGCCTATCTCGGGCGCCGGCAGGAATTTCTCGCCGGCCCCGCCGACCGCAAGGCGCCGTCGCCCTGGCTCTTCCCCTCGCGCGGCGCGAGCGGCCATCTGACGCGCGTTCGCGTCGCGCAGCTCCTGAAGCAGCTCGCCGCCGAGGCCGGCATCGCGCCGCACCGCGTCTCGCCCCATGTGCTGCGCCATGCCTTCGCGAGCCATCTGCTGGATCACGGCGCCGATCTTCGCAGCCTGCAGCAGATGCTGGGCCATGCCGACATCTCGACCACCCAGGTCTATACCCATGTCGCGGGCGAGCGGCGCCAGGCGCTGGTGCGCGATCATCATCCGCTGGCGGCGACCCGCCGCCCGCCGCGCAAGGGGCCTGCGGGCTAGCCCGTCTCGCGCGAGGTCGCGGCTGGTGCCGCGCGCACCGCGAAGAAACCCGATGCCGGCGGCGGAATCCCGACAATGGCAAGAATGACGAGCGCCAGGATTGCGCTGGCGACAGACTTTCTCCGTGGCTTGTCCGACTGCAAACTGGCGAGAACGTCGGACGCCAGCGCGGCCTGAGACGCGGGCACGCGCAGCTCTATGCCGCCGAGCGCATGAGTTTGATGCCAGGCGATCGACGCCATGTGTCTGGTATGCGGCAGCACTTGAACCCCGGCGGCTTCGAGCACGGAGACGGCCAGCGCCGCCTCCGACATTCCATAGGCCCATCCGACTGTCGCAAAATCGGGAGGTGGCCGCTTCATGGGGCGCTCGGCGGTCGCTGTCATCGACGCACTATATCTTGGCGCGATTCCGGGCGGGGATACCGTTCTTGAGCCGTTCCGCGGCCGTCCGCGCATATTGCGGATCGATCTCGATGCCGATGCCGCGGCAGCCGAGCCGCGCGGCGGCGACCAGGGTGGAGCCGGCGCCGAGGAAGGGATCGAGCACGAGCGCGTCCTTCACCCCATGCAGCCTGATGCAGCGTTCCGCGAGCTCGACCGGAAAGCCGGCGGGGTGGTCGAACTTCTCGGCGCGCGATTGCACCGTGCGATAGGGGATGAACCAGACATTGCCGGCGCAGCGACGGTCGCGCGCATGGCCCCAGCGCGCGATGTTGGATTTGTCCTTGAAGGGGACGCCGATCGCGAGCCGGTCGATCGGCACCGCGCCGGTCCTGGTGAAATGGAAGATGGCTTCGTGGTTGTGGTTGAGGAAACGCCGGCTCGAGATCGGCTTGAAATGCCCCAGGCTGTCCTCGCCGATGCTGACCGACTTCACCCACTGGATATGGTTCTGCAGCCGGAAGCGCGCGCGCAGCGTCTGGGCGACATCGAGCGCGATCCAGGGATCGGCGCTGGTGCTGCCGACATTGAGGAAGAACGACCCGTCCGGCTTCAGCACGCGCGCGATCGAGGCGCCGATCGCGGCGAACCAGCCGAGATACTGCTCGCGCGGCCGGTCGTCCCGGTAGGTGCGATAGGCGATGCCGATATTGTAGGGCGGCGAGGTGACGACGAGATCGACGCTCGCCGGGGCGAGGCTTGCCAGCGCGTCGGCGCAATCGCCGGTCAAAATGCGTTGCCGGCCGATCCGCAGCTCCGCGCCGCCGGTCGCCTCGATCGGTGCGCGAGGTCTGCGCTTCTGCCGCGTCGTCCGGGCCGCCATGCCGCGCTCCTTCGTTCGGGCGCAGGGTACGGGATCGAGGGTTGTCGTACAAGTCAAAGACGGGCGGACGCGCGGCCGGCAACGCTGCGGCGGGCAAAGCGCCCGCTCGCGGGGCGTGCCCGCGGTCGGCGCGCCGTCATGCGCGATTGACAGACGGCGCGCGACGCGGCCTATAGGCCGAAGCGATGCCGGCGCATTGGTTCGATACCAATCGATCCAATCGATGCGCCCCATATTCGAAACTAGGGGATAGCGATGAGCTTCACGATCGTCGAACAAGCGCCCGCACGCCTCAACCGCAGCGAGCTCGCCGTGCCGGGCAGCCAGCCCAAGCTTTTCGAGAAGGCCGCGCAATCGGCCGCCGACGTGGTGTTCCTCGATCTCGAGGATGCGGTGGCGCCGGACGACAAGCCGCAGGCCCGGAAGAACGTCATCAACGCGATCAACGACATCGACTGGGGCGGCAAGACGCTCTCCGTCCGCATCAACGGGCTCGATACCCACTATATGTATCGCGACGTGATCGACGTGATGGAGCAGACCGGCGAGCGGCTCGACCTCATCATGATCCCCAAGGTCGGCACGGCCGCCGACGTCTATGCGATCGACATGCTGGTCACGCAATGCGAGGCGGCGCGCGGCCGCAAGAAGCGGATCGGCTTCGAGATGATCATCGAGACCGCGCTCGGCATGCAGAACGTGCACGAGATCGCCGCCGCCTCGAAGCGGAACGAGTCGCTGCATTTCGGCGTGGCGGACTACGCCGCCTCGACCAAGGCGCGGACCACCGGCATCGGCGGCCCGAACCGGATGTATGCCGTGCTGACCGACAAGGACGGCGACAAGCCGCGCGACACCCACTGGGGCGACATGTGGCATTACGCGATCGCCCGCATGGTGGTGGCGGCGCGCGCCAACGGCCTCAGGCCGGTCGACGGGCCGTTCGGCGATTTCTCCGACGCGGACGGGTTCAAGGCGCAGGCCTATCGCGCGGCGGTGCTGGGCGCCGAAGGCAAATGGGCGATCCATCCCTCGCAGATCGCGCTCGCGAACGAGGTCTACAGCCCCTCCGAGGCGGAGGTCACGCGCGCCAAGCGCATCATCGAGGCGATGGCCGAGGCGCAGCGCACCGGCAAGGGCGCCGTCGCGCTCGACGGCCGCCTCATCGACATCGCCTCGATCCGCCAGGCGGAGGTGATGGTCGCGAAGGCGCAGCAGATCGCCGGGGCGAAGTAGGCGGCAGGTCCGCTTCGCCACGAGTGGTCCGCAACCTCTTCTCACGTCACCCTCGGGCTTGACCCGAGGGTCCATCGCGCCGCCTTGTCACCCTCGGGCTTGACCCGAAGGTCCATTGCGCCGAGACGCGAGACTGGCGTGGGCGGTCACCGAAACCTGCCGCCGCCATGGATGTTCGGGTCAAGCCCGAACATGACGGGGAGGTTGAGGACCGGGGTGGTCGGCTCCGCCCTGACCGACGTTACCCTGCCCTGACTGCCGTCATCCCAAACCCTGACTGGCGTCACCCTCGGGCTCGACCCGAGGGCCCGTTGCGCCGCCTTGTCACCCTCGGGCTTGACCCGAGGGTCCATTGCGCCGAGACGCGA
>CADEFF010000020.1:13510-15379 GCA_902826565.1 uncultured Rhodospirillaceae bacterium
GCGCCGCCTTGTCACCCTCGGGCTTGACCCGAGGGTCCATTGCGCCGAGACGCGAGACTGGCGTGGACGGTCACCGGACCCTGCCCCTGCCATGGATGTTCGGGTCAAGCCCGAACATGACGGGGGAGGTTGGGGAGCGAGGCGGTCGGCCCGAACATGACGGGAGAAGGTTGAGGGCCGAGGTGGTTGGCCCGAACATGACGGGGGAGGTTGAGGGCCGGGGCGGTCGGCTCCACCCTGACCGACGTTACCCTGCCCTGACTGCCGTCACCCCACCATGACGGGGGAGGCGCAGGACGACGACCGGAGAGCGTGGGCCTATAGCGGCGTCGGGTCGATGAAGCGGCGCAGCACATTGCCGGTGATGCGCGCCACGTTGTTGTCGTAGCGGTTGTGGAAGAGGCTCCCGGCCCAGGCGATGGAGCCGGTCGAGAAGACGCCGCCGCCCTCAGGCGTCTCGAAGAAGACCATGTCGGCGCGCACCTTCGCCTCCTCGATCCCGTCGATCCCCGGATAGGCCGACATCAGCTCCTCCGGCGTCAGCACATAGACGTTCGAATGGCGCTCGGAGCTCGCGAGCAGCAGCGCGTGCGACGGCGTGCCGAGCCGCGGGTCGGCGATGTCGAGCTCGAGCCCGGCGGCCCCGCCGCCGACGAGGCCGAAATCGCCGATCGTCTCCTCGCGCCCGATGCCCTCGAAGATGAAGGCGGCGCGCGGGTCGAAGCTGCCCGGCGCACGGCGATAACAAGAGGAGACGTCGAAGCCTTCCGACGCGTAGCCGACGCCGACCAGCCGCTGCGGCGCGAAACCGTTATTGCGCCAGAGCCCGCTATATTCGCCGGTGAAGCCGAGATAATACTCGCCGGGCTCGGCGATCCAGGTGCGGGTGCCGTTCTCGGTCCGCCGCATCTCGATCACGCCCGGCGAGGTCGGGTGCCAGGCGATGCGCCAGTAGAAGCCGTTGCCGCCGAGATAGATCAGCCGCCCGCCGCGCGCGAGATAGGCCTCGACCGCGCCGAGCTGCTCGGCCGAGTGATATTCGGGGTGGGTCCCGGTGACGATGCATTTATAGGGCGCAAGCAAGGCGAGCCCGTTCCGGTGCAGGTCCTCGTCGGTGATGACGTCATAGGGCTGCCCGGTCGCCTCCAGCCAGTCGACGATATGCAGGTCGGCGCCGAAGTTCCACAGCGAGTGCTTCGGCCGGGTATTCAGGATCGGGCGGAGCCGCGAGCTGTAGCAGACGCCGCTGCCGTCGCGATGCCGGTCATAGGTGGAGCGGCCATAGTCGGGCCGGCTGTTGAGAAAAAGCTCGGTCGGCCCCAGCTCCAGCGCCGCGCCGTAGCAGATCTCGGAAAGCGGATCCTCCCAGCCGTGATGGCTGTTGGCGTAGGCCATGTAGGTGGCGGTCGAGGCGAGGAACGCGACCGGCGCCGTCGCCGTTCCGAGCGGCGGGCGCACGAAGAAGGTGACGAAGGCCTCGCCGCCATTCGCCGTGGTGAGGCGCACCGCATGGACGCCGCTCTTCATCGCCGCCGTGATCGGCACCTCGAAATCCGGGCTCCAGCCCGCATCGTGGAGATCGTCGTCATGGAAATGGATCGCCGCATAATGATCGGGACGATCGAACCAGCGCAGCGTCTCGCCGGTCCAGCGCGATCCCTTCATGGCGCGCGCCGGAAGATTGATCGCGCGGCCCTCGAGCCCGTTGCCGGAGACGTCGAGGATACGGTCCGTCGGAATCTCGCGGGCGAAATCCCAGGCGCCGACGATATCCGCCGCGAGACCCGGCGGCGGATCGCCCGCAAGCGATTCGATCTCGGCCTCGGCGAGGGCACGGCGGGCGAAGCGCGGCGCTTCCAGCTTGCCGTT
>CADEFF010000020.1:15479-46151 GCA_902826565.1 uncultured Rhodospirillaceae bacterium
CGGGCGCCGACCAGCGGCCGATCAGGCTCTGCTCGCCCTCGCCCGGCAGGGTCGGCCAGATCAGCGCCTGGAGCGTGAAGCCCGCCGGCGCCTCCATCGGCGGCGAGGCCGGGACGAGGATCGACGAGCCGGCATGGATGCGCTGGCGCCGCCCGGCATGGCGGCCGTTGGCGGGGCTGTCGATCGGCTGCTCGCGATAGCCGGGGCCGCGCGGACTGTCGTCGCCGGAGAGGATGCGCACGAGCTGCGCCTCATAATCCCGCGCCTCGCCCTCGAGGCTCACCATGACCTTCAGCCGGTCGCCGGCGGTCACGCTGTAGCGATCGCCATAGCCGGTGATCTCGAGGAAGGGCGGGGTGGTCTTCAAGGGGCCGGCGTCATTCGATCGGCAGGTCGCGGCCGGTGAGCTCGCGCCAGCGCAGCTTGAAGATGGCCCATTCCGCCTGCTCGCGCGTCTCGAAGCGATGGCCGGGAACGGGATCGATCCCGGGATAGATGCCGGGCCGGAGCCGCGCCAGGCTCCAGGCGCGGTGGCGCTCGGTCATGATGAGCACGAAGCGATGCGGATCGTAGGGGCTGCGCATGCGGTTCAGCACGCGCTGCAGCTCGCCGCTGTGCCGGCCATGGGGATTGGCCTTGAACTCGCGCGCGAGGTCCAGCCGCTCGGGATCGATCTCATACATGCGAAGGGAGAATGCGATATGGGGGAAGGACAGCACCCGCAGGATGAGGCACCGGCGCCCCGACCGCCGGAGGGCGGCCGGGACACCGGGCAGGTTAATTGATGCCCGCTTTCACGTCCTCGAAGATCTTGTTCCGCTTCTGCTCCATCTCGGGACTCACCTCGGTCTCGAACACGCTGCTCTTGAAGAGGTCGGAGGGCGAGGAGAAGCCGAGATCGGCGACGATCTTCTGGTCCGCGATCTCGAACGACTTCCGGTTCGAGTGGCCGTAGGCATATTGCTCGATCAGGAACTTGCCGGATTCGGGCGCCGTCATCGCGTCGATGAAGTCATAGACCTCCGCGTCGGTCGCCTTGGCGTTGGCCATATGGACGAGGCCGCAGGTCCAGCTCAGGATGCCTTCCTTCGGCACCATGTATTTGACCGGCAGGCCCTGCTTCATCAGCGCCGCCACGCTGTCGTTCCAGGCATAGGCGACGGCAAGCTCGCCGGCCGCCAGCGCCTGCTGGATCTCGGCCGGCGCGTTCCAGTAGAACCGGACGAGCTCGCGCTGCTTCATCAGCAGCGCCTTGATCTTCGCGCCATCCTCGTCGCCGAAGTCGAAGGGATCGATGCCGAGCGCGAGCGCCGCGACCGTGACGGTCGGCGTCGCGTCATACATCGATATCCGGCCCTTGTATTTCTCGTCGAAGGCCAGGCCCCAGGATTCGGCGCCCTCGATCTCGACCATGTCGGTCCGGTAGAGCAGCGATCCGTTGCCCCAGTCGAAGGGCACGAACCAGGGCTCACCCTCTTGCATCGCGCCCGGCAGGCTGAAGAGCTCGGGCCAGAGGTCCGGCCAGTTCCTGAGGCGGTCGGGCTCGATCTTCCGGATCAGGCCGGTCGCGCGCCAGCGCGTGATGTCCTCGACGCAGGGATGGGCGACGTCGCAGTTATAGCCGGAGGTGAGCTTCTGGAATGCCTCCTCCGTGCCGCCGAAGAGGCCATAGGTCGGTTGGGTGCCGTATTTCGCGATATAGGCCTGATGGATGTCGGGAATGTCGTAGCCGGCCCAGGTGTAGAACAGCAGGTCCTTCGGCGCGGCCTTCGCGACGGTCGGCAGGGCGACGAGCCCGAGCCCGACCGAGGCCAGCGAGCGGGCGAATTCCCGGCGCGTCATGCGGCCGGATTTGAGGCGTTCCAAAACGATATTCTTCGGCATTGGACGACCCTCCCCTGAGAAGCGGCGGCGGAGTTGTCCCCGTGCACGGTCCGTGCCCGCGGGCCCCGACCATTGCCGGTCACTTCATCAGGAATCGGAGGACGGAGCAATCGGCCGCGGTCCTGCCTCAGATTCCGCCCATCACCTCGGTCAGGCTGCGGGCGAGCTTCTCGACGATCTCGTCGAGCTCGGCGCGGGTGGCGTTGTAGGGCGGGGCGAGAATGATCTGGTCGCCCCGGACGCCATCGACATTGCCGCCGGTCGGATAGCAGATGAGCCCGTTCTCGAAGGTCCGCTCGCGCACCCGCTGATGAAGCTGGAGCGAGGCGTCGAAAGGTTCCTTGCTGTCGCGATCAGCCACCAGCTCGATGCCGATGAAGAAGCCGCGGCCGCGGATGTCGCCGACATAGTCGCGCTGCCCGAGCTCGGCGCGGAGATTGTCCATCAGATGGACGCCGTCGGTCGCGACCTTCTCCACCAGCCCCTCGCGCGCGACGATGGTCTGCACCGCGACGCCGGCGGCGCAGCCGGCGGTGTGGCCGGCGAAGGTGTGGCCGGTGAGCGCGCCGCCATGCTTCTCGAAGATGGGGCCGGCGATCTTCTCGCTGTAGATCGCGGCGCCGAGCGGCAGATAGCCCGCGGCAAGGCCCTTCGCCACCGCCATGATGTCGGGCTCGACGCCGTCATGGGCAAGCGCGCGCCAGGTGCCGCAGCGCCCGGCGCCGCACATCACCTCGTCGGCGATCATCAGCACGCCGTATTTGCTGCAGACCTCGCGCATGCGGCGCGCATAGTTCGGCGGCGCGGGCACGGCGCCGCCCGCGGCACCCACCACCGGCTCGAACACGAAAGCCGCCACCCGCTCGGGCCCGACGCGCAGGATCTCGCGCTCCAGCTCCTCGGCGCAGAAATCGGCGATCTGCTCCGGCTTCACCCCGGCCGGCGGCCGATAGGCGTTGGCGGCGGAGACGAAGCTCGATTCCACGAGCGCGCCCTCGAAGGGCGCACGCCGCTCGAGGAAGCCGGAAATGGAAAGGGCGCCCAGCGTATTGCCGTGCCAGGAGCGTTGCCGCGCGATGAAGCGCCGGCGGGACATCTCGCCGCGCGCCGCATGATACTGGAGCGCCAGCTTGAGGCAGGACTCGACCGCCTCCGAGCCGCCGGCCACGAACACCATGCGGCGAAGCGTGCCGCCGCAGCGGGCCGAGACGATTTCCGTGAGCCGTTCCAGCGGGTCGCTCGTGAAGGTGTAGCGATAGCCGTGCGCCACGCGGTCGAGCTGCGCCTTGATCGCTTCGTTGACCTCGGCATTGCCGTGACCGATGCAGAAGACCGCAGGCCCGCCCGACCCGTCGATATATTGCTTGCCGGTGACGTCGTAGACGTAGGAGCCCTTGCCCCAGGCGATCTTGGGCAGCGACTTCGATTCGCTGAAATGCGCGGCGGCCGAGGCGCTGGTCGCGGACATGCGGGCTCCGTTCCTGTCGTGGGCGCGGGAGGCGCGAGAACGCCGCGCAAGGCTCTCGTCTTGCCCGGCGTCGCAACGATGGCCGGCGGAAACCGCGCAAGTCAAGCATCGCGCCGCCCGAAACGCGGCCTTTCGCGGGGATATTTGCCGTCGCGTGTCGGCTACCCCTATGGTAAGTGCATGGCCTGTTGAGGCAGGGGCCCCGCCCGCACCGGAATCATGCCGACATTCCTCGATTTCGAGAAACCGCTCGCCGAGCTCGAAGGCAAGATCGAAGAGCTCCGCCACCTCGAGAACAGCGGCGACATCAACATCGCCGAGGAAGTCGCGCGCCTTCAGGCCAAGGTCGACAAGCTGCTGCGGCAGACCTACGCCAAGCTCAGCCCCTGGCAGAAGACGCTGGTCGCGCGGCACCCGGAGCGGCCGCATTTCCTGGACTATACCGGGCGCCTCATCGAGGATTTCACGCCGCTCGCCGGCGATCGCAGCTTCGCGGACGACCATGCCATCATCGGCGGGCTCGGCCGCTTCCGCGGACGGTCGGTCATGGTGATCGGGCATGAGAAGGGCTCCGACACGGCGGCCCGCGTGCAGCATAATTTCGGCATGGCGCGGCCGGAGGGCTATCGCAAGGCGCAGCGGCTGATGGACATGGCGGACCGGTTCCGCCTGCCGGTGCTGGCGCTGGTCGATACGCCGGGCGCCTATCCGGGCGTCGATGCGGAAGCGCGCGGCCAGGCCGAGGCCATCGCCCGCTCGATCGAGACCTGCCTCAGGATCCGCGTGCCCCTGGTCGCCGCCATCATCGGCGAAGGCGGCTCGGGCGGCGCCATCGCGCTCGCCGCCGGCAACCGTGTCCTCATGCTGGAGCATGCGGTCTATTCGGTGATCTCGCCGGAGGGCTGCGCCTCGATCCTCTGGCGCAGCGCCGAGCAGGCGAAGGAAGCGGCCGAGGCGCTGAAGCTCACCGCCGAGGACCTCCTCAAGCTCGGCGTGATCGACGAGATCGTGCCGGAGCCGCTCGGCGGCGCCCATCGCGGCGCGGCCGAGACCATCCAGGCGCTCGGCGACGCGATCGAGCGCTCGCTCGGTCAGCTCGGCCAGGAAAACGGCGATTCGCTGCGCCGCCTCAGGCGCGAGAAGTTCCTCGAAATGGGGAAGCGCAGCCTGGGCTGACGACCATCGCGGTCGCGGAGGGAGCCCATGTCGACACCGCCCGCGCGGCATCCGTCCGCCGCGGCAATGCCGGAAACGCCGGACGTCGACAGCGACCCCGTCGAGCGCGGCGCCGGCATGACGGCGGAATTTCCATTGCAGGCGTTCGAACGGGGCGCCTCGGCCTGCCCGTTCAGTCACGGTTGATGCGAGGGGGAAACCACATGCGAGACGCGATACATCATCATCGGACCGACTGCCTCGGATGCCAGGCAGGGCTGGGGCGGCGGCGCTTCATGGGCCTGGCCGGGGGAACCGGGCTCGCCCTGCTGCTCGGCGGCTTCCCGCGGATCGTGCAGGGGGCCAGTGCGAAGGCGCTCATGCTGAGCTGCATGGATTACCGCCTGATCGACGACACCGTGCGCTTCATGGATTCGCAGGGGCTGCAGAACAACTACGACCATGTCGTGCTGGCGGGCGCGTCGCTCGGGGTGATGAGCGACAAGTTCGCCGGCTGGGGCGACACCTTCTGGCAGCATCTGGAGATCGCGATCCAGCTCCATCACGTCGAGGAAGTGATCGCCGTCGATCATCGCGATTGCGGCGCCTACCGGCTCGCGCTCGGCGCCGACGCGGTCGCCTCGCCGGAGAAGGAAACCTCGGCCCATGCCGAGATCCTCGCCGACTTCAGCCGCGCGGTGAAAGCCCGGCACGGCACGCTCGGCGTGCAGGCCTATCTCATGGCGCTCGACGGGTCGGTGGAAACCATCCCCGTTTGATCCGGTCGCCGGGGCCGGCCGGCGGCCGTTGCGGGAGGCAACTCCGGTCGGGCTCAGCGGAACTCGATGCGCTTCCTCACGCCGTTGGTGAAGTCGAACACCAGCGTCTTGACGCCGCAGAAGCTCGCCCGGGTCTTGAAGGACTGCCTGTTCATGCGCATCAGCTCGCTCGCATAGAAATCGACCTGCGAGGCATGCACCATGAACAGCTTGCTGGCGCCGGTGATGAGCGGTCCATGGGCGGCGGAGATCGCCAGCGGCACGATGTCCCGGTTGTCGGGGTGGCGAAGGAAATCGATCGCCGCCTCGCTCACGCCGGGCGACCAGGCGCTGAACAGATCGTCGAGCGCGATGATGCCGACCTGCGAGATGCAGGCCCGCGCAAGATTGAGATCGTGGATGACGGCCGCATATTCGTGCGATCCGTCGACGCTGAAGAGGCGGACATTGGACCCGAATATTTCCGGCGCGGCCGACAAGGCGATCATCTCCGATGCGCAGCGCCGGATATCGACACGATCCATCGGAACCGAGAACTGCTCCAGGTTCGAGCGAAACTCCTGCTCGAAATCCGGGGCGCGCTTCATCTCGAAAAGGTCGACCGCGACCGCCCGTTCCTCGTTCGTCAAGGACAGGGCGAGCGCGATGAAGAGCTTGCCGTGAAATACCCCGATCTCGGCAACGTCGCCGGCGAGCGCATGGAGCCTCTGCGCTTCGAGCAGCGACCACAGGATCGACAGCGAACCCCGCTGCAGCCATCCCTCCACCTGCCGGTGGCCGCGCATGCAATATGCCGTGAGCGGTTGCATGTCTGCGGGGAGCCTGGTTTCGCCGTGCGGGACCCGGCAACCAGATCATGGTTCCTGCCCGGCGGCAAGCCGGCCACCCGCCCCGATGGCGTGACCCTGGTTCTACCCGCGCGGCGATCCCCAGCACGGGGCCATCCGACCCGGCCGTTTCGGGCGGATTCTTTGCCGGAAACAGCCTGGATCTGGCGGCGGCGGGGTCGTGCGGTGCCGTGTCCGGGACGGTCGCTGCGCCGTTCCTGCGCTCAGACCTTGCCGTGGCACTGCTTGAATTTCTTCCCCGAGCCGCAGGGGCAGGGGGCATTGCGCGCCACCTTGCCCCAATCGGTCTGCGGCCGGCGCGGCTCCGGGGCGGGGGAGGCGGCGACCGCCGCCGCCCCGGCCATGGCGGGTTGCCGGGCCCTAGCGATCGCGGGCGCCGGCGCGTCGGGGGCGGCCAGCGCCGGATCGGTGCGGGTCTCCTGCATCGCGCGGCGCGGCGGCTGGCGCTGCGCCTGCTGGGCGGCCAGCTCCTCCGGCGTGCTCACGCGGATCTCGATATGGTTCAGCACGCCGGTGACGGTCTCGCGCACCCGCGCCAGCATCGCCTCGAACATGTCGAAGGCCTCGCGGCGATACTCCGATAGCGGATCGCGCTGGCCATAGGCGCGGAAATGGATGCCGTGGCGCAGGTGATCCAGCGCCAGCAGGTGATCCTTCCAGATCTGGTCGAGGAACTGCAGCAGCAGGCTCTTTTCCGCATGCCGCATGATCGGCGCGGAAAAGCGCTGCTCGCGTTCGGCATAGCGCTTGTCGGCCGCCTCGCCGATGCGCTGAGCCAGCATTTCCTCGTCGATGCCTTCTTCCTTCGCCCAGTCGGCGAGCGGCAGGTCGAGCGCGAAGAGGCGCATGCACTCCTCGTGCATCTGCTTCACGTTCCACTGCTCCGGATAGGAGCCCTTGGGCGCGGTGCGCGCCAGCATCACGGCCAGCACCTCGTGGCGCATGTCGGCCACGGTCTGCGACACGTCCGGCGTGCGCATCAGCTCCTTGCGCTGTTCGTAGACGACCTTGCGCTGGTCGTTCACGACGTTGTCGAACTTCAGGATGTTGCGGCGCATCTCGAAGTTGCGCGCCTCGACCTTCTGCTGGGCCTTCTCGAGCGCCTTGTTGACCCAGCTATGGACGATCGCCTCGCCTTCCTGGAGGCCGAGCTTCTGCAGCATCGAGTCCATGCGCTCGGACCCGAAGATGCGCATCAGGTCGTCCTCGAGCGACAGGAAGAAGCGCGAGGCGCCCGGATCGCCCTGCCGGCCGGAGCGGCCGCGGAGCTGATTGTCGATGCGCCGGCTCTCGTGGCGCTCGGTGCCGATCACGAAGAGCCCGCCCGCATCCAGCGCGATCTTCTTGTTGGCCGCGATCTCGGCCCGGATCTGCTCGATCTTGGCGTTGCGCGCCGCCTCGTCCTCGATCGCGGCCGCTTCGTGCCGCACGCGCATGTCGAGATTGCCGCCGAGCTGGATGTCGGTGCCGCGGCCCGCCATGTTGGTCGCGATCGTGACCGCGCCCGGCGCGCCGGCCTCGGCGATGATGTAGGCCTCCTGCTCGTGGTAGCGCGCGTTCAGCACCTGGTGCGGGATCTTGCGCTGCTTCAGCATCGCCGACAGCAGCTCCGACTTCTCGATGCTGACGGTGCCGACGAGGATGGGCTGACGGCGGCCGCGGCATTCCTCGATCAGCTCGATGATCGAGCCGTATTTCTCCTTGGCGGTGCGGAACACCTGGTCGTCGTCGTCGAGACGCACGCAGGGCACGTTGGTCGGCATCTCGACCACGTCGAGGCCGTAGATGTCGGAGAACTCGGGCGCTTCCGTCATCGCCGTGCCGGTCATGCCGGCAAGCTTCGGATAGAGGCGGAAATAGTTCTGGAAGGTGATCGAGGCCAGCGTCTGGTTCTCGTTCTGGATCTGCACCTTTTCCTTGGCCTCGAGCGCCTGGTGCAGCCCCTCGCCGTAGCGCCGGCCTTCCATCATGCGGCCGGTGAACTCGTCGATGATGATGACCTTGTTGTCCTTGACGATGTAGTCGGTGTCGCGCTGGAAGAGCTTGTGCGCGCGGAGCGCCTGGTTCACGTGATGCACCAGCCCGACATTCTGCAGGTCGTAAAGGTTGCTGGCCTTCAGCATGCCCGCCTCGGTCAGCAACGCTTCGATATGGTCGGCGCCGGCTTCGGTGAGGGTGACCTGGCGCTGCTTCTCGTCCTTCTCGTAGTCGGCCTCCACGAGCCGCGGGATCAGCGCATCGACCTTGATATAAAGGTCCGAGTTGTCCTCGGTCGGGCCGGAGATGATGAGCGGCGTCCGCGCCTCGTCGATCAGGATGCTGTCGACCTCGTCGACGATGGCGAAGTTGAAGTCGCGCTGCGCCATGTCCTCGAGCCGGAACTTCATGTTGTCCCGGAGATAGTCGAAGCCGAACTCGTTGTTGGTGCCGTAGGTGACGTCGCAGGCATATTGCTCGCGCCGTTCGTGGTCCTGCAGGCCGTGCACGATGCAGCCGACCGACAAGCCGAGGAACCGGTAGATCTGGCCCATCCACTCGGCGTCGCGCCTGGCGAGGTAGTCGTTCACCGTCACCACATGCGCGCCCTTGCCGGAGAGGGCGTTGAGATAGACGGCGAGCGTCGCGACGAGCGTCTTGCCTTCGCCGGTCTTCATCTCGGCGATCATGCCGCGATGCAGGACCATGCCGCCCATGAGCTGGACGTCGAAATGGCGCTGGCCGAGCGTGCGCACCGCGGCCTCGCGCACCGTCGCGAAGGCGTCCGGCAGCAAATCGTCCAGGGTCTCGCCCTTGGCGAGGCGCTCCTTGAGCCAGCCGGTGCGGGCGCGAAGCGCCGCGTCGTCGAGCTTCTTGATCTCGGGTTCCAGCGCGTTGATCGCGCGGACGGTCTTTTCCAGCGTCTTGACGTAGCGGTCGTTGGCAGAGCCGAACAGACGCTTGGCGATTACGGAAAGCATCGATACCTCGGGGACAATCGAGGGGGCGGCCGGCATGTCCGGAACGAGCAGGCCGCGCTGCCCCTGCCGGCGGGCCGCTAGACAGATAGGCCCGCCCCCTGGGCCTGTCAACGAGGCCCGGTCGCGCAGCCCGCCATTCCGCCGGGACGCCGCGGGGCAGGATCCGGGCGGTTTTCGAGCCCCGCCGCAGCGCGCGGAACCTTGCCGCCCGATGACCGAATCGTCATGCGAATCGCGACCGATTGGCCTTGCGCCGAGGGGGGTGCTGTGCATGATGGCCCCGCGCCGATCGGCAGCTTCAGCGCTGGACGGCCCGCATCATTCGCTCAAGGGAGCTCTCTCATGCGCTTGGCAATCGTCGCCGGTCTCGCGGCTGCGGTGATCCTGTTCGTCCCCGCCATGGCGGAGGACGACCCGGTGGCCGCGGTGGTCAATGGCAAGGAGATCCATCGTTCGGCGGTGATGGCGACCGCCGAAGGGCTCCCCGACGCCTACCGGCAGAACATCGACAAGATCTATCCGGCGCTGCTCGAGCGCATGGTGAGCCTCGAGCTGCTTGCCGAGGAAGGCCGCAAGGAAAACCTGATCGAGGATCCCGAGGTCAAGGCGCTCATCAAGGCCTATGAGGAAGAAGCGATCCGGCGCGTCTATATGGAGCGGCTCATCGCGACGGCCGTGACGGACGCGGCCATGAAGACCGAATTCGACAGCTACATCGCCGCCAATCCGCCGCAGCCGGAGGTGCGCGCCCGCCACATCCTGGTCGCGACCAAGGAAGAGGCGGACGCGATCATCAAGGAGCTCGAGGGCGGCGCCAAGTTCGAGGACCTCGCCAAGGCGAAATCGACCGACCCGGCGGCGCAGAACGGCGGCGATCTCGGCTACTTCACCGCGGCCGAGATGGTGAAGCCCTTCGCCGATGCGGCCTT
Source organism: uncultured Rhodospirillaceae bacterium (assembly GCA_902826565.1). Lineage (GTDB taxonomy): Bacteria > Pseudomonadota > Alphaproteobacteria > Dongiales > Dongiaceae > CADEFF01. The sequence continues at coordinate 25,500 of CADEFF010000020.1, forward strand.
CGCGCTCGAGAAGGGGACCTACTCCAAGACGCCGGTGCAGACCGAGTTCGGCTGGCACGTGATCTTCGTCGAGGACAAGCGGGAGCGGGCGGCGCCCACCTTCGAGGAGCTCAAGGCCGAGATCCAGAATCAGCTTTCGCAGGAAGCGATCGATGCCAAGATCGTCGAGCTGCGCAAGACGGCTGACGTGAAGATGTTCAATCAGGACGGCACGCCGATGACGGCGCCCGTCGTGACGCCCTAGCCGGCCGACGACCCAGGGGACGAACGAGGGGAAGTTTCGTCATGCCACCGCGCTCGCCGCTCGCGCCCGCCGAGACGCCGGCCCTGCCGGCGATCGCGGGCGTCCGCCTCGCCGCCGCCGCCTGCGAGATCCGCTACCGCGGCCGCAACGACGCGGCGCTTCTCGCCTTCGACCCGGGCAGCACGATCGCGGGCGTCCTGACCCGTTCCCTGACCGCCTCGGCCCCGGTCGAGCTCTGCCGCCGCAACCTGAAGGCGGGGAGGGCGCGCGGCATCCTCGTCAATGCCGGCAACGCCAACGCCTTCACCGGGAAGCTCGGGGAGGCCGCGGTGAAGCGGTCGGCCGCCGCGGCCGCCGCCGCGCTCGGCTGCAAGACGGGCGAAATCTTCCTCGCCTCGACCGGCGTGATCGGCGAGCCCCTGCCGGTCGAGAAGCTGACTGCCGGTCTGCCGCGCCTCGTCTCCGGCCTCGCCACCGACGGATGGCGCGCGGCGGCCGAAGCCATCATGACGACGGACACCTTCCCGAAGGTCGCCACAAGGCGGACCGCGATCGGCGGCGTGCCCGTCACCATCAACGGCATCGCCAAGGGTTCCGGCATGATCGCGCCTGCCATGGCGACCATGCTGAGCTTCGTTGCGACCGACGCGAAGCTCCCCGCGGCAGTCCTGCGGCGGCTCCTCGCCGAGGGCGCGGACAAATCTTTCAACGCGACCACGGTCGATGGCGACACCTCGACCAGCGACACGCTGCTGCTGGCGGCGACCGGCAAGGGTGCCGCGCACAAGCCGGTGCGCAGCGCCGCCGATCCGCATCTGCGGAAGTTCCGCGCCGCGCTCGAGGAGCTGCTGATCGATCTCGCGGTCCAGGTGGTGCGCGACGGCGAGGGCGCGGGGAAACTCATCACGGTCGAGGTAAGCGGGGCGGCTTCCGACAAGGCGGCGCGCGTCATCGCGCTCGCCATCGCGAACTCGCCGCTGGTGAAGACGGCGGTCGCCGGCGCCGACGCCAATTGGGGCCGCATCGTCATGGCGGTCGGCAAGGCCGGCGAACGGGCGAACCGCGACCGCCTCAGGATCGCGATCGGCGGCGTCACCGTCGCCGCGCGGGGCCAGCGCGTCGCCGGCTATGACGAGGCGCCGATCGCCGCCCATATGCAGGGGCGCGACATCCAGCTCGCCGTCGATGTCGGCGTCGGGCGCGGCAAGGCGCGGGTCTGGAGCTGCGACCTGACGCATGGCTATATCGACATCAATGCGGATTATCGGAGCTGACCGCCGCCGGCGTCCGACCCTCGACGCCGCGCGGATACGCCTGCGGCCGTTGCGGCCGGCCGATGGCGCCGCGATCGAGCGGCTCGCCGGCGAATGGGAGGTGGCGCGCTATCTCGCGCGCGTGCCGCACCCCTATCCGCCGGGCGAGGCGCGCCGCTGGATCGAGGCGCTCGCCGCCGGCGAGGAGGTGGCGTTCGCCATCGAGCGGCGCGCGGACCGCGCGCTGATCGGCTGCTGCGGCTATACGCTCGAACCCGACGGCACCCCCGACATCGGCTACTGGCTCGGCCGGGCCTATTGGGGACAGGGGCTGGCGACCGAGGCGGTCGGCCGGCTCCTCGCCCATCTCTTCGAGGATCTCGGCGCGGCGCGGGCGAGCGCTTCGGCCCTGCCCGAGAATCCGGCCTCGATCCGGCTGCAGCAGCGGCTCGGTTTCGCCTATGCCGGCGCCGTCGAATGGGACATGCCGGCCCGCGGCGGCAAGCGGTTCCTCGAGAAGCGCGTGCTCGACCGCACGCAATGGCAGGCGCAGCGTGCCGCCCGCTGACGCCGGCTGCGCCGCGCCGCGCCTCGAGACGGCGCGTCTCGTCCTGCGCGCCCCGCGGCCCGAGGATGCGGGCTGGATCGAGCGGCTCGCCGGCGATTGGGAGGTGGCCAGGCTCACGGCGCGCATCCCGCATCCCTATCCGCCGGGCGAGGCGGCGCGCTTCATCGCCTCGCTCCCGGAGGGCGACGGCCTCACCTTCGCGATCGAGCGGCGCGGCGACGCCGAAACGATCGGGATGATCGGCGCGAGGCCCGGGGGCGCCGAGGCCGAGCTCGGCTACTGGATCGGCCGCCCCTTCTGGGGACAGGGTTTCGCGAGCGAGGCGCTCGAGGCGCTGGTCCGGCATCTTTTCCTCCGCCATCGCTTTCAGCGCCTCGTCGCCTCGGCGCGGCCGGAGAATCGCGCCTCGATCCGGGTGCAGGAAAAGACCGGCTTCGCCTTCGCGGGACGCGGCGAGGAGGCGGCGCCGGCGCGGGGCGGTGCCATGCCGGTCGAGTTTCGCGCGCTCGACCGCGCGGGCTGGGAACGCCGCCGTGCCGCGTCGCCGATCCCGAGCCTGCTGGTGGCGGCGGTGGCGCTGGTCGATGCCGACGGGCGCATCCTTCTGCAGCAGCGCCCGCCCGGCAAGGAGATGGCCGGGCTCTGGGAATTCCCCGGCGGCAAGATCCAGCCGGGCGAGACGCCGGAGGAGGCGCTGGTGCGCGAGCTCGAGGAAGAGCTCGGGCTCGATACCGGCGAGAGCTGCCTCGCGCCGATCGGCTTCGCCTCGCACCGCTACGCGCGTTTCCACCTGCTGATGCCGCTCTATGTCTGCCGCGTCTGGCGCGGCCAGCCGGTGGCGCGGGAAGGCCAGACGCTCGCCTGGGTGCGCGCGCCCCGGCTCGGCGACTATCCGATGCCGCCGGCCGATCTCCCGCTGATCCCGCTGCTGCAGGATCTGCTCTAGCGATCCTTGTCGTCCCGTTCGAGCGGGTGTTCGGTCGTGCCCAGCGCCTCCGACAGGCGATGGCGCGCCGAGCCGGGGCGGAGCGGCTTCTGCTGCGCCTCATGCGGCGCCCAGCCGGCGAGGAAGGCGACGCGAAAGCTCGCCGGCACGCGGCCGTCGGCGCCGCCGAAGCGCGCACGATACTCCTCGCTCACTCGCATCAGCACATCGCGCCGCAGCGGCGCGCCGTCGAGCAGCGGATTGGTCTCCCCCATGCCGCGCAGATCGGCGAGCAGGCGCAGCGGCTCCTCGTAGGTGACGGTGATGGTCTCGAGATCGGCGACCGGCAGCGCGAAGCCCGCCCGCTGCAGCAGCCCGGCGAGATCGCGGAGATCCGCCATGGGGGCGAGGCGCGGCCGGGCGCCGCCGGTGACGAAGGCCTCGGCCGCGATCATCGCCTCGCCGAGCTCGGCGAGGCTGCCGCGGGCGGCGACCGCCGCCAGGAAGAACCCGTCCGGCTTCAGCGCATGGCGGATCTGCAGCAAGGCGCCCGGCAGGTCGTTCGCCCAATGCAGGCTGAAATTGCTGAGCACGAGATCGAGGCTCGCCGGCGCGAAGGGGAGGGCTTCCTCGTCCGCCACCAGCGTCGCGACGCGGGGGTCGGCGCGCGCCTCGCGCGCCATGGCCAAGGCGGCGTCGCAGGCGATCATCCGTCCGACGCGGCCGCTGTCGAGCGCGGCGCTCGCCAGCCGCCCCGCATGGCAGCCGAGATCGAGCCCGAGTCCGAACCGCCGCGTCACGTCGGCGAGCCGGTCGATCAGCCGGTCGGCGATCTCGCGGAAGAGGAAGTCGTGCGCCGCGAAATCCGCCGCCGCCCGCGCGCGATGCAGCCGGAACCGGCGACGGTCGAAGGGAGCGGAAAACCCGGCCATGCCGGCATCATGGCGCGTCCGGCGGCGGAGGCAAAGCGCGCCGGCTGCCGGCGCCGGTTCGCGGCCTTCGATTGACAGGGTCGGGGGCGCGCGCCGAGAGTCGCGGGACCATGGTCACGACGGTCGAACTGCCGACCCGCGTTGCGCTGATGCGACGGCGCCTGCTCGATATCCTGCTGCCGCCGCGCTGCCTTGCCTGCGGCGCGATCGTCGGCGATACGGCCGCGCTCTGCAGCGGCTGCTGGAGCCGGCTCGCCTTCATCGAGGCGCCGCTCTGCGCCTGCTGCGGGCGGCCCTTCGAGTTCGCGCTCGGCGAAGGCGCGCTCTGCGGCGCCTGCAGCAAGGCCCGGCCGCTTTATGAAAGGGCGCGCGCCGCGCTCCGTTACGACGATGCGAGCCGCGATCTGGTCCTCGCCTTCAAGCATGGCGACCGGACCGACAGCGCCCCGGCGCTGGGCGCGTGGCTGGCGCGCGCCGGTGCGGACCTCGTCCGGGATTGCGACCTCGTCCTGCCGGTGCCGCTGCATTGGTGGCGGCTCTTTCGCCGGCGCTACAACCAGGCGGCGCTGCTCGCCCATGCGCTCGGCCGGGAAACCGGCAAGCCGGTCGCGCCCGACCTGCTGAGCCGGAAGCGCGCCACCGCATCGCAAGGCCGCCTCGGGCGGAACCAGCGCCGCCGCAACGTCGCGGGTGCGTTCCGCGTCCATCCCCGACATGTGTCGGCCGTTCGCGAAAAACGCCTTCTGCTGATCGACGACGTGCTCACGACGGGCGCCACGGCCGAGGCGGCGACCGAGGCCCTGCTCGAGGCCGGTGCCAAAGCGGTCGACCTGCTCACGATCGCGCGCGTCGTCCGCCCGGAATATGATTGAAATTCAACAATTTGACTCTTGATCCCGGTCGCGTGAGCGGGGATGACAAAGCGCCGCCGCCATGCCAAATCTTAAAGGGCGGGCGATTCGCCGCGATCGCGGCGGCCCGACGCCCCGCGGCCGGAGGCATCATGGCGAAGGTCGAAGTCTACAGCTCCCTCTTCTGCGGCTACTGCCACCGTGCGAAGCAGTTGCTGAAGGATCGCGGCATCGCCTTCACGGAGATCGACGTGGGTAGCTGCGACAAGCGCCGCGCCGAGATGATCCAGCGCGCCGGCGGTCGCCGCACCGTCCCGCAGATCTTCATCGACGGCCGCCATGTCGGGGGCTGCGACGATCTCTACGCCCTCGACCGCCGCGGCGGGCTCGCCGGCCTCGCCGGCGCCGCGGAATGAACCGGCGCTTCACCGTCGGCCTCGTCCAGCTCAATGCGGGTCGCGAGCTCGGCCCCAATATCGAGGCCGCGAGCGCGCTCGTCCGCGAGGCTCGCGCCAAAGGCGCCGATTTCATCCTGACGCCGGAAAATACCGGGATGATCGAGCCGAAACGTCCATTGCTTCTCGAGAAGGCGGAGCTCGAGGCGGCGCACGGCACGCTCGACAGGTTCCGCGCGCTCGCCGCCGAGCTCGGCGCCTGGCTCCTCATCGGATCGCTCGCGGTGAAGCTCGATGGGGAGAGCTGCGCCAACCGCTCCTTCCTGATCGACCCGCAAGGCCGTGTGGCGCGGCATTACAGCAAGATCCACATGTTCGATGTCGATCTCGCGGGCGGGGAGAGCTATCGCGAATCCGCGACCTTCTGCCCCGGGACCGCGGCGGTGCTGGCCGATCTCCCCTGGGGCAGGCTCGGCATGACGGTCTGCTACGATCTGCGCTTTCCGGCGCTCTACCGGTCGCTGGCGCAGGCCGGGGCCGAGTTCCTGACGGTGCCCGCCGCCTTCACGCGACCCACAGGTCTGGCCCACTGGCATCTGCTGCTGCGCGCGCGGGCCATCGAGACCGGCGCCTTCGTCTTCGCGCCGGCGCAATGCGGCGACCATGCGGAAGGCCGCAAGACCTTCGGCCATTCGCTCGTCGTCTCGCCCTGGGGCGAGATCCTGGCCGAAGGCAGCGCCGACCGGCCGGAGGTCGTTCTCGCCGAGATCGACCCGGCGAAGGTCGCGGAAGCGCGCGCCATGATCCCCGCGCTCACGCATGACCGGCCCTTCGCGCCGCCCGCAGCCGCGACGGATGTCACGGCGGAGCGCCTTCGCGCCGCCGGCACGTAGGTCGCAATCGCGCGCCGCATGTTTCCTCGTCGCCAGTTGCTCGTCCTGCTCGGCATTGTCGCCGTCGCGGTCCTCGCTGCCGTCGGAGTTTTCACGGCTTGGGTAGCCGGCGCCCTTACGCCGCTTCCCCCGTTGGTGGCGTCGCTCCCGGCCGATGGTTCGACGGCCGATCTGGAATTCCGGCATCGCGTCGAGATGGCGTTCCCGGAGGGAGCGACGTCACCGAATCATCTGGTGCGACAACTTGAAGGGCAGGGATTCGCAGTGAGCGACAATTCCGCAGTTCTGCAGGTCAGCTACGGACTCGCATGCGCTCGGAAATGGGTCGTCCTTTGGAAGCTTGACGGCGAAGGAACCCCGCGGTCGATCGAGGGAAGGCAGTTTATCATCTGCCCCTGACGGCTCGCGCCAACGAAAACGGCGACCCGATCGGGGCCGCCGTGGTCGTGAGCGCCGGGGTTGCGCCCGGTCAGCGATTGGGCTGCGGGGTCACGCGCAGATAGGGCTTCACCGTCTTGAAGCCTTTCGGGAAGAGCTTCTTCGCGTCCTCGTCCGAGACGGAAGGCACCACGATGCAATCCTGCCCGTCACGCCAGTTGACCGGGGTCGCGACCTTGTAGTTCGCGGTGAGCTGCAGCGAGTCGATCACCCGCAGGATCTCCTCGAAATTGCGGCCGGTGCTCGCCGGATAGGTGATCGTCAGCTTCACCTTCTTGTCCGGCCCGATGACGAAGACCGAACGCACCGTGAGGGTGTCGTTGGCGTTCGGATGGATCATGCCATAGAGGCCGGAAACCTTGCGGTCGCCGTCGCCGAGCAGCGGGTAGTTCAGCCGGTGCCCTTGCGTCTCCTCGATGTCCTTCGCCCATTTCGTATGGTCGGAGACCGGATCGACGCTGAGGCCGATCACCTTCACGTTGCGCTTGTCGAACTCGCCCTTGAGCTTCGCGACTTCGCCGAGCTCGGTCGTGCAGACCGGGGTGAAGTCCTTCGGATGCGAGAACAGGATCGCCCACTTGTCGCCGATCCAGTCGTGAAAGCGGATCGTCCCTTCGGTCGATTCTTGCGTGAAATCCGGTGCGACGTCGCCAAGTTGAATGGCCATGCTGTGGGTCTCCTCTGCGTAAAGCTGTCTGGGGTCTGCCTTCGGTTACCCGAAAATATAATCGGCCGCCGCGGGAATCGAAAGCGCCCGCTCAAGTGTCTGCCAACGGTTTCACGGCGGCGATGCGCTGTATCACCGCAGGCGCGTCGGTTTCGCCGGCTTCGTAGGCGACGATCTCGAGCGTGCCGCGCACCGCGTCGATGAGCTCGCCGGGGCGCAGCAGGTAATCGGGGTTGCTCGGTCGGCCGAAACGCTCGTTGCCGCGCGCGAAGGTTTCATAGAGCAGCCATCCGCCCGGCGCCACGGCGGTCACGATCGCCGGCAGGAGCGGACGATGCAGATAGTTGGTCACCACCACGCCGGCAAATTGCCGCCGGCCGAGCGGCCAGCTGCTGCCGCTTTCGAGATCGGCCTCAATGAGCTCGAGACGCGGATGCGTCGCGGCGAGGGGCCGCAGCCCGTCGATCCGCCGATCGACGGCCGTGACCGGATGGCCGCGCTCCAGGAAAAGGGCGGCGTGGCGCCCTTTGCCGGCGGCAAGATCGAGCACCGGGCCCGGCGGCACCCGCGGCGCAAAGCGCAGAATCCATGCGGAAGGGAGGCGGTCGGCAGGCGGCATGGGCGGATCGGCGGGCCAGGGGATGCCGGCGGGGGATTGTCGCCCTATCTAACATAGGCTAGGAAATCTCCCGCAAGGCCCAGATCGAAGCATGATTTTGTTCGAACTCAAATGCGCCGCCGACCACCGCTTCGAGGTGTGGTTTCGCGACGGGCGCAATTTCGAGAGCCAGCGCAAGAGCGGCAGGATCGTCTGTCCCGATTGCGGCAGCCGGAAGGTCGACAAGGCGCCGATGGCGCCGCGCATCGGCAAGAAGGCGAACGCCAGGGTGCCGCGCAAGCCCGAGACCCCGCCACAGCCGACCGGGATGCCGACGCAGATGGCGGTGATGACGGCGCTTCGCGAGCTGCGCTCGCAGATCGAGGCCAATTGCGACTATGTCGGCCCCGAATTCGCCGAGGAAGCGCGTCGCATCCATCACGGCGAGACGGAAGCCCGGGGCATCTACGGCGAGACCACCGAGGACGAGGCGAAGGCGCTCGACGACGAAGGCATCGAGATCGCCCGCGTGCCGTGGGTGCCGCGGCACGATAGCTGACCTGGCGCCGGCAGCGCGTCAGACCGGCTCGAGCTGCTTCGATTTCTTCCTGTTCTTGCCGGCGGGTGCCGGCTTCCTTGCCCCGCCGCGGGCCGGGCCCGGCTGGCTCCGGATCTTGCGCCGCGGCCGGCGCGGCTTGCGCGCCATCGCCGCCTTCGGGATCAGACGGAAGAGACTCTGCTTGCCGTCGAAGGCGAACTTCGCCTGGGGCTGGAACCCGGCGGCGATGAAGGCGCGCATCAGCTCGTTGCGCGCGAGGCCGTTCTTCCAGCCGAGCGCCGCGCGGTCGAGATCGGGCGTGTCGTCGCGCGCGTAGTAGCTGACGAAGACGGGTTTGTTGTAGCGCCGCAGCGTCCGCAGCAATTCGGGGAGGTCGGCCGCATATTCGAGAACGCCGAGTGCTGCGATATGCGTCGCCTCGTTCGCCGCCGGCGCGTCGCCGCCGTAGAAATCGGCGGCGGTGAAGAGCGGCGAGCGCCGCACCAGATCGGCCGGCAGGTGGCTGCAGCCGGCCGGGAGCAGCTTGCGCATCGCCGCGGTGCCGCAGCCGATGTCGAGCAGGACCGCGTCGGGCTTTACGTTGCGCGACACCAGAAGCCGCGCGCGGCGGCGGCCGAAGACCGGCTCGAGAGGCTCGGGACCTTTCCAGTTCCAGGTTTCCACGTCGCGATAGGGAACCGCGTTCTGGTCCGGATCGATGCGTAGCCGGAAATCGTGGTTGCGCACCCGCAGGGCGGGCTTCGGCACATCGTAGCCGAAGGCGAGCGAATATTCCGGAAGGATGCGCCAGAGCCGCTCGGCCATGCTGCGCATCGGGCCGTCCGGCTCCTCGTCGAAGCGGTCGAGCGCGTTCTTGCTGATGGCCTTGCCGTGCTTCGCCATCTCCCACTTGCTGCGGGTGCCGGCTTCGATCATCAGGTTCCAGCGATCCTCGCCGAGCCTGTCGAGCCCGACATAATCCGCGAGCCGTTCGAGGGCGCCGGGATCCTCCACCAGGTCCTCGTAGCGCAGCACCATATGCCCGCGCTGCCGCATCGCCATCAATTCGTGAACGCTGTGGGCGATCCGTCCGAAGACCCAGGCCTCGTCGCGCAGATGCTTGCGGTCGCCGAACACCAGCCCCATGCGGTTGACGAGCTCGAGCGCCGAGACGGCGACGGCCCGCAGATCGCGCACGCAGAGAATGAGCTTCTGCGGCGGATAGGTCCGGAACAGGCGCCGCCAGCCGACCAGATCGACATATTTGACGCCCCAGAACTGCAGCGTCGTGAGCTGCGGCAGCACGGTTTCGTCGAAATAATCGACATTGTGCGAATAGACGCCGCGCGCCGGAGGATCGCCGATAGCGAGGCCCGCCTCCCGATAGAGCTTGTGCAGCTTCTCCTGCAGCGGGGCATCCCACTGGCCGTGCAGATTGGGTTCGCTGATGACGAGCGATTTGCCCGCAACGGTCAGCAGATCGCAGACCAGCGTCGTGCCGGTCCGCATCAGCCCCATCACCGCCACGCCCATGGGCGTGCCCTTGTTGGCGACCGCCATCCCCGCTCCTAAACGACCGTCGCCCCGGATTTCGACGGCCGCAGCCGAAACAGGCCCTGAAAGCCGTCCGCGGCCCAGCGCACCTCCATCGCGAACCCCGCCGCTGTCGCCGCCTGATGGAACGCTGCGCGCGTCAGGGGCGTCCGCCAGCCGAAATCCGCGATATCCATGCCCGCCACATCCTCGGCCGCATAGTAGCTGCCGACGACCGGCGCTGCATAGCGACGGAGCGCCTTGAGGAACGCCGGCAGGTCGTCGACATGTTCGAGGAGCCCGAACGCCGTCACCAGCTCGACGCCGGACAGCACCGGCAACTGCCCGCGACAGAGATCGGCCGCCCGGAATTCCGGCGAGCGCGCCGCGAGATCGACGGGCAGATAGGTCGAGCCCTCCGGCAGTAGCGGGGCGAAGGCCATGGTCCCGCAGGCGAGATCGAGGGTGGTCACGGGCCGCGTCATGCGCCGCGCGACGATGAGACGGGCGCGCCGCCGGCCGAAAGCCGGCTCCGGCCTGTCGGGGCCGGGCCAGCCCGGCTTCGAGAGCGCGCGATAATCCACGGGATTGTCGGCCTCCGCCGACGGTTTCTGGAAGGCGTGGCCGGAGAGCCGGATGCTGCTCGAGGGAACCTCGAAGCCGAAGGCTTCGCCATATTCCGGGAAGAGGCGCCAGAGCCGTTCCGCCATGCTGCGGACCGGTCCCGGGGGCTCCGCATCGAAGCGGCCGAGCGAGCGATCGGTGATGGCCCCGCCATGCTTTTCGCGTTCCCAGGCGGCGCGGCGCTCGCCGTGGCGGGCGAGATTGAGCCGGCCTTCGCCCAGCGTCTCGAGCCCGACGAAGCGCGCGAGCCGGGTTCGCGTGCTTTCCTCCCGTACCAGATCCTCATAGCGCAAGGCGAGATGCGGCAGGCGCCTCAGGGCGAGCAGCTCATGCACGCTGTAGGCGATGAAGCCGAAGAGCCATGCCTCGTCGCGCCGATGCCGGTCGTTGCCGAACCGCATGCGCGTGCGGTTCATCAGATCGAGGCCCGAGATGAAGACCGCCCTGAGGTCGCGCACGGGGACGATCAGCCGCCGCGGCCGATAGGTTTCGATCGTGCGGCGCCAGCTATGGAGATCGGCGTATTTGGCGCCCCACATCCAGCCCCCGGCGCGTAGCTGCGGCAGGATCCGCGCGACGAAATGATCCTGGTTGAGCGGGTAGTCCTCGGCCGGCGGCAACGGTCCCGGATCGAGGCCGACGCCACGATAGATCGGGAAGAGCTTGTCCTGAAGCGCCGGCGACCAGCGATCCAGCAGGTAGGGCTCGTTCAGCACGAGGGATCGCTGGGGCAGGGTGAGGAGATCGGCGACCAGCGTCGAGCCGCTGCGCATCATGCCCATGACGGCGATATCCATGCGCGGCGCCGGAGCCGGCGACCGGCTCGCGTCCGGCGTCGGAGCGGTCATGCGGCGGCGGCGGCCGGCTTCGATCGACCCGGAATGGCGACCGGCCGGAGCTTGAGGAGGCTCTGCCGCCCGTCGAAGACCCAGGCCGCCACGCTCTTGAACCCGACCGCGGCGAGGCCGTTCTGGAGCTGGCGGCGCGTCAGATGATTGACCCAGCCCAACGCCGCGCGGTCGAGCCCCGCGGTGTCGTCGGTGCAATGGAAGGCGATCAGCGCCGGCAGCCCGTAGGCGCGCAGCGCCCGGAGGAACCGCGGCAGGCGATGCACCTGCTCGAGGATGTCGAGCGCCACCACGAAGGTCGCCTCACCCTTCGGCGGCAGCTCGCCCGCGAGAATGTCGGGCAGCGCCTGCTTTGCCCCGCGCTTCGGCGACAGGCCCGGCAAAAGCCGGGCCCCCTTGGGCAGCTCCGTGCGGAGCGCGCTGACGCCGCCGCCGAGATCGAGCACCACGGCGTTCTCGGGGATATTTCTTATCGCGATCGCCCGTGCCCGTCGTCGGGCGAAGGCGCGCTCGAGCTGCGTCGGTCCGCGCCATTCGCGGTTCTCGACCTGGCGATAGCGGAAGGGGATGTCGCCCGGCCGCGGCCGGATGGCGAGATCGTGAACCGCAACGCGCTGCTTCGGCTCGGCGACGTCGTAGTCGAAGGCGAGCGAATACTCCCCCAGCAACCGCCAGAGCCGCTCCGCCATCGCCTTCGCCGGCCCTTCGGGCTCGCGCTCGAAGCGGCCGATCGCGTTGGCGGTGATCCTCGTCCCGCCGTCATGCTTGGTCAGCTCCCACTTGTTCCGCCGCTCGCTCTCGACCAGCAGGTTCAGCCGCTCGGTGCCGAGCGCGTCGAGGCCGACATAGTCGGCGAGGCGCCGCGGCGTCTCGGGATCGCCCACCAGATCCTCGTAGCGCAGCACGAAATGCGGCCGACGGCGCAGGCTCATCAGCTCGTGGATCGTGTAGCAGAGCCTGGCGAAGACCCAGGCCTCGTCGCGCATATGCTGCCCGCCGCTGAAGGCAAGCCCCATCCGCTCCACGAGTTCGAGCGCGGAGAGCGTGGTCTCGCGCAGATCGCGCACGCAAAGCACCAGCTTTTTCGGCTCGTAGCGGTCGAAAATCGACTGCCAGCCGACGAGATCGACATATTTGACGCCCCAGAAGTCGAGTTTCTGGAGCTGAGGGAGGATCGCGCGGTCGAAATAGTGATGGATCCGGGCCGGCGTTTCCCTGGGCGGCCGGGCCGGGGGCGGCGGAACCGCGAGCCCGAAATCGGCGGCGAGCCGGTGGAGCTGCGCGTTGGTGCTGTCGGACCAGCGGCCGTGAAGGTTCGGCTCGCTGAAGACGAGCGACTTGCCGCGCACGGTCAGCAGGTCGGCGACGAGCGTCGTGCCGCTCCGCATCAACCCCATCACGGCGACGCCCATCGATGTATCGGCCTTGGCCATCGGTCCCCATGAAGCGGCCGTCCGCAGGCGGAGCGGCGATGCGCGCCGGCACTATTTCCGGCGGGGTTTTCCCCTGTCAATCGATCCCGCGCCGGGCTTCCTGGCCGCGGGCCGGGCCTCCGGACGTAGCGGACGGAGATGAATAAAGCTTTGCCGGCCGAAACGCGCCCAGCGGGCCTCGAAACGGAAGCCGGCGGCGCGGCAGGCCGCGGCGAGCTCGGTCCGGGTCAGGTGATTGACCCAGCCATAGGCCGCCCGGTCGAGGTCGGCCGTATCGTCGGCGGCATGGTAGGTGGCGATCACCGGCCGGTCATAGAGACGGAGCTGGCGCAGCACCGCGGCAAGCTCGGGGCCCAGGAGCTCGAGTATCCCGAAGGCCAGGATATGGGTCGCCTTCGACCCGTCCGGAAACTCCAGCGCGTCGAGCCGCGAGACGCGATAATTCTCCGCGCGTGCCGCCACGTCGGCCGGCAGATGCTGCGCACCCTTGACGAGGAGCGACTGCAGCGCCGGCGTCCCGCAGCCGAGCTCGAGGATGCGGGCCTCCGCCGGCAGGCGTCCGGCGATGAAGGCGCGCGCCCGCCGGAGCGCGAACACGGGCTCGAGCTGGGCGGGACCCGTCCAGTCGCGGGTCTCGGACCGGCGATAGACGATGGGATTTCTGGCGGGATTCTTGCCGTCGGCGGCCGCCTTCGAAAAATCATGGCCGCGGATCCAGGTCTCCGGCGGCGGTATCTCATAGCCGAAGGCTTCGGAATATTCCGGCAGAAGGCGCCAGAGACGGTCGGCCAGGGCCTTCACCGGCCCCCAGGGTTCCTCGCGATAGCGCCCGACGGATCGCGTCGAGATGCCTTCGCCATGCTTGCGCAGTTCCCACTGGCGGGCCATGCCGCCGGCCTCAAGGTTCTCGCGCCTGTCGGAGAGACGTTCGAAGCCCACGAAGTCGGCGACGCGCTGCCGTATCGCCGGGTCGCTCGCCATATCCTCGTACCGCACCAGCAGATGCGGCTCGCTCCGCATCGCCATCAGCTCATGGACGTTGAAGGCGAGGTTCGACATCACCCAGGCGTCGTCGCGCATGTAGCGCCGGCCGCGGAAGGCGAGCTTCAGCCGCGCGACGCGGTCGATCGAGGAGATCGCGACGTCGCGAATGTCGCGCACGGTCAGGATCAGATGCTTCGGCCGGTAGCGCGCGAGGGTGGGACGCCAATCGACCAGATCGACATATTTGGTGCCCCAGCGCGGCAGCCGCCCGAGCTGCGGCAGCAGCACCTTGTCGAAATAGGAGCCGTAGGAGGGCCACTCGGTCTCGACCGGCGGCGTCGGCCCCGGGTCGAGGCCGAAATTCGCGGCGAGCTTGTGGATGCGGTCGACGACCGTCGGGCTCCAGCGCCCGAGGATGTTGGGCTCGCTCAGGATGAGGCACTCGCCGCGGATGGTGAGCAGGTCGGAGAGCAGGGTCGAGCCGCTCCGCATCAGCCCCATCACCGCGATATCCATCCGGCTCGCGGCCGGCGGCGCGGTTTTCCCCGCGGCTCCGGAATCCTCGGCGGTGGGGTGCCGCATGGCCCGGCCGTCCGCCGCTCAGCGCGGGGTCAGGCGGAAGAGGCTCTGCCGCCCGTCGAAGGCCCAGCGCGCCTGCAGGGCGAAGCCCGCTTCCGTGCAGAGGCGGGTGAGATGGTCCCGGTCGAGATGGCTTCTCCAGCCGAGGCCGGCGCGGTCGAGATCGGCATTGTCGTCGGTCGCATGGTAGCTCCCGACCAGCGGCAGGCCGGCGGCGCGGAGCCCGCGCAGGAAGCGCGGCAGATCCTCGACGAACTCGAGCATGCCGAGCGACGCAGCGACCGTGGCGCCGTCGGTCGCCGGAAGCTCGCCCATATGCAGCCGGGCGATGCGATCCTCGCGACCGCGAGGTGCGCCGTCGGCGCGCAGCAGGACCGTCTCCGGCGGCAGCAGGCTCGCGAGGCTGGGCGCGCCGTAGCAGAGATCGAGCAGCTTCGCGTCCTTCCCGATCGCGCGCGCCGCCGCGATGCGCGCCCGGCGCTGGGCGAAGCTCGGCTCGAACTGGGAGGGACCCGGCCATTCCCAGTTTTCGGTCTGGAGATAGTCGATCGGCTTTCGCGCGCGTGCGGCGGCGGCGAAATCATGGCCCTCGAGCGCGCCGTCGGCGGGCGGCAGGTCATAGCCGAACGCCGCGGAATATTCGGGGAGCAGCTTCCAGAGACGCTCGGCCAGCGCACGGACCGGGCCCGGCGGCTCGCTCGCGAAGCGGCCCACGGAAGCGTCGCTGACGCGGCCCTGATGCTTGTCGATCTCCCAGGCGCGCTTGAGGCCGGCGGCCTTGAGATTGAAGCGATCCTCCTGCAACCGCTCGAGCCCTACATAGTCGGCGATCGTCTGCTGCGCGGTGCCGCGCGCCAGATCCTCGTAGCGCACGACGAGATGCGGCAGGGCGCGCATCGCCATCAGCTCCTGAACGCTATAGGCGAGCCCCGCCAGCACCCAGGCCTCGTCGCGCATGCGCGGCACGCCGCGAAAGACGATGCCGAGACGGCAGATGCGGTCGATGCCGGAGATCGCCGCGTCGCGCAGGTCGCGGACGCAGAGGATGAGCCGCTTCGGCGGAAAGGCGCGAAGCAGCCCGCGCCAGCCGCTGAAATCGACGTTCTTGATGCCCCAGCGGTCGAGGGTCGAGAGCTTCGGAACGAGGGCCTCCCGGAAGTAGCGCGCATAGCTCCGGCCGTAATCCTCGGCTTCGGGCGGCGCCTCGGGCAGGTCGAGCCCGACCAGGCGGGCGAGCTTGTGCACGCGGCCGGCCGTGTTGCGGCTCCAATGCTTGAAGATCTCGGGCTCGCTGATGACGAGGGAGCGGCCCGGCACGGTCAGCATGTCCGAGACGAGCGTCGTGCCGCTGCGCGCGAGCCCGAACACCATCACATCCATCGGGACGGCGGAAGCGGCGGGTTCAGCCATGGCGCGCGGGCGCCGGAATGAAGGCCATGTAGTTCACGTCGAGATCGCGGCCGATGCGCCATTGATCCGCGATCGGATTGTAGCTGACGCCGACGAGGTCGGAGAAGCGCGCGCCGCGCTTGCGAAGAATGGTTGCGATCTCGGAGGGACGCAGGAAGCGCCGCCAGTCATGCGTGCCGCGCGGCAGCCAGCCCAGCACATATTCGGCGCCGACGATGGCGAGCGCGAAGGCCTTGGCGGTGCGGTTGATGGTCGAGAGCACCATCGCGCCGCCGGGGTTCAGCAACTCGAGCGTCGTGCCGAGGAAGGTCTCCGGATCGGCGACATGCTCGATCACCTCGGTGTTGAGCACGATATCGAACCGCTCGCCGGCCTCCGCGAGCGCCTCGGCGGTCGTCGCGCGGTAGTCGATCTCGAGGCCGCTGATCCCGGCATGGTGTCGGGCGATCGCGATGCTGCGTTCCGCCGCATCGACGCCCACCACGATGGCGCCGAGGCGCGCCATGGGTTCGGAAAGCAGTCCGCCGCCGCAGCCGATATCGAGCAGCCGAAGCCCCGCGAGCGGGCGGTCGGCCTTGGGATCGCGGCCGAAATGCGCGGCCACCCGGTCGCGGATATAGGCGAGCCGCACCGGGTTCAGGCGGTGCAGCGGCCGCATCTTGCCGTTCGGGTCCCACCAGCCGTCGGCCAGGGCCTGAAACTTCGCGATCTCCGAGGGATCGACGCTGGCGCTGTCGAGGGCCGGACCGTCCCGTGGCGCGGCGGCAGGGTCGGTGGAGGGCGATTCGGTCATGCGGAATTCCCGGTCTCGGGCGCGGCCAGTTGCTTGCCTAGCCTGCCTCGAATTGAGTATGGATACGCGCCGCGCGGCCGGCAACCGGCGATCGCCGGTGCCGAAGCCGGCCCGATCGATTGCTCCTCCAGGGGATTTCCCGTGTCGCGTCAGCGCATCGTCATGAAGTTCGGCGGAACCTCGGTCGCCGATACCGACCGCATCAAGGCGGTGGCGCTCCGCGTGAAACGCGAGACCGATGCCGGGCACGAGGTTGCCGTCGTCGTTTCCGCCATGGCCGGCGTCACCAACCAGCTCGTCGCCTGGACGCGCGCCGTCGCGACGCTGCATGACGCGCGCGAGTATGACGCGGTGGTCGCGACCGGCGAGCAGGTGACGAGCGGCCTTCTCGCCATCGCGCTGCAGGAGCTGGGCGTGCCGGCGCGGTCCTGGTTCGGCTGGCAGATCCCGGTCGAGACCGACGATGCCCACGGCAAGGCGCGCATCCGCAACATCCCGACCGCCGAGCTCAGCCGCCGCATGGCGGACGGTCAGGTCGCGGTCGTCGCCGGCTTTCAGGGGCTCGGGCCCGACAACCGGGTCACCACGCTCGGGCGCGGCGGTTCCGACACCTCGGCGGTGGCGCTCGCCGCGGCGCTCAAGGCCGACCGCTGCGACATCTTCACCGATGTGGACGGCGTCTATACGACCGATCCGCGCATCGTTGCGAAGGCGCGGAAGCTCGATAAGATCACCTACGAAGAAATGCTGGAGATGGCGTCGCTCGGCGCCAAGGTCCTGCAGATCCGCTCCGTCGAGATGGCGATGAAGCACCATGTCCGGCTGCAGGTGCTGTCGAGCTTCGAGGACAAGCCGGGCACGCTCGTCGTCGATGAGGATGAAATCGTGGAACACGAAGTCGTAAGCGGCATCACCTACAGCCGCGACGAGGCCAAGATCACGTTGCAGCGCGTGCCGGACCGTCCGGGCGTGGCCGCCGCCATCTTCGGTCCGCTCGCCGATGCCAGCATCAATGTCGACATGATCGTGCAGAACGTGTCCGAAGGCGGGGGAACGACCGACCTAACCTTCACCGTCACCAAGGGCGATCTCGACCGCGCCATGAAGGTGCTGGGCGATCGTCGCGGCGAGCTGAACTACAAGGCGCTGGTTCCGGACGCGAATGTGGTGAAGGTGTCGGTGATCGGCATGGGCATGCGCAGCCATGCGGGCGTCGCCCAGCGCATGTTCAAGGCGCTTTCGGAGAAGGGCATCAACATCCAGGTCATCTCGACCTCGGAGATCAAGGTGAGCGTGCTGATCGCCGAGGAATATGCCGAGCTCGCCGTGCGCTCGCTCCATACCGCCTACGGGCTCGACGCGGCCTGATCCATGGGCCCGGGCACCGCGCGGCAGCATCTCGATCGGCTCTGGGCGCGGGGCCGCGCGTTCCTCGGCTGCGACATTGCGATCATGGGCGGCGGCATGACCTGGGTGTCGGAGCGCAACCTCGTCTCCGCCATCTCGAACGGCGGCGGGTTCGGGGTGATCGCCTCCGGATCGATGTCGCCGGACCTGCTGTCGGCGGAGATCGCGGCGACGCGGAAGCTCACGCAACGCCCCTTCGGCGTGAACCTCATCACCATGCATCCGCAGCTCCTCGACCTGGTCGGGGTCTGCCTCGACCATAAAGTGAGCCATGTGGTGCTGGCGGGCGGCCTGCCGCCGACGACGGCGATCCAGCGCATCCGCGGGGGCGGCGCCAAGGCGATGTGCTTCGCGCCCGCGCTCGTCATCGCGCGCAAGCTGGTGAAATCGGGCGCCGACGCGATCATCATCGAAGGCATGGAGGCGGGCGGCCATACCGGCCCGGTCTCGACGAGCGTGCTGGCGCAGGAGATCCTGCCCGCGATCCGCGAGGTGCCGGTCTTCGTGGCGGGCGGCATCGGCCGGGGCGAGGCGGTGCTGGGCTATCTGGAGATGGGCGCCGCCGGATGTCAGCTCGGCACCCGCTTCGTCTGCGCCACCGAATCCATCGCCCATCCGCGCTTCAAGGCCGCCTTCATCAAGGCGAATGCGCGCGACGCGGTGCTGTCGGTGCAGCTCGATCCGCGCTTCCCCGTGATCCCGGTGCGCGCGCTTGCCAATGCCGCGACCAAGAAGTTCCTCGACATGCAGCGTCAGGTGATCGAGCGCGTCGATCGTGGCGAGCTCGACCAGAAGGCGGCACAGCTCGAGATCGAGCATTTCTGGGCGGGCGCCCTCCGGCGCGCCGTGATCGACGGCGACGTCGAAAGCGGCTCCGTGATGGCGGGGCAGAGCGTCGGCATGGTGCATGACGAGCAGCCGACCGCGGCGATCCTGACGGAGCTGGTCGATCAGGCGGTCGCGGCGCTGGTCGCCCGCGCGACCGGCGAACGGGAGCTGCCGCGCGTGGGCTGAGGCGGAGGGGCGTTCGGCCGTCCCCGAAAATTCGGGCGGCCGCGATTGAACCGGCCGACCCGCATTTGGTATTGTCGGGCTGCGGCGTGAACCAAGGCCCTCTCACGCCGCGTGCGCCCGCCGATGCGACGGCGGATGTCGGCCGGAGTTCCGGCTCGCCGATGCCACCGACCAGAGCGGGCTGGAGCGGCGCAGCAAATGACGGACATGCAGCGCAAGACAGTGGACGCTATCGATAACGGCTTCTCGGCGAGCGCCGTGGGCGGTCTGCTGCGTCAGGCGCGCGAGCGGTCGGGCGAGAGCCTCGCCTCGACGGCACAGCAGCTCCGCATCCGCGAATCCTACCTGCAGGCGATCGAGCAGGGCGATTTCCGCAGGCTGCCCGGCGCCACCTACGCGGTCGGGTTCGTCCGCAGCTACGCCGACCATCTGGGGCTGGACCCGCAGGAGATCGTCCGCCGCTTCCGCGAGGAGGTGGACGATCTCGGCCGCCGCACCGCGCTTTCCTTCCCCTCGGTCGCGGCCGAAGCGAAGATTCCGGGCGGCGTCATCCTGCTGATCGCAGCCTTCGTGGCGCTGGTCGGCTATGGCGGCTGGTATTATCTCTCCGAGCGCGACGACAGCATCGCCGCGCTGGTGCCGGAAGTGCCGCTTGCGATGCAGCAACCGGCGAGCCAGACGCAACCCGCGGCCGCCGAGGCCCTCGCGCCGGCCGGCAATGCGGCGACGGAACCGGTCGCGCCCGGCATGGCGCCCGGCATGGCGCCCGGCATGGCGTCCGTCGTCGATGGCGGCACCGCGCCGCCCGGGACGGGCGAGACCCTCGGGACGGGCGAAACCGATGTCACACCGCCCGCGCCCGAAGGCAGCGAACAGACGCAAGCCGAGGATCTGATGCCGCCCGAGGCTGATGCGGCGCCGGAAAACGATGCGCCGGCCGTTTCCGATACCGACCTGTCATCCGATGCGGCGGCGGCATCCGCGGAAGTCGCCGCGGCGACGGACCCGGCCGCGATGCCGGTCGCGCCCGCCGGCAGCGCCGTCACGGACAGCTTTCCGGCGGGCGAGACCGTGCGTGCGCCCGGCGCCAGCGCGACCCTGCCGCCAGCGCCGGCCTTGCCGGACGATGCGGAACCCCTCCCGGTCGGTCGCGAATATGGCACCACGAACGCCGATGCCCGGGTCGTGCTCGTTGCGGTCCAGGAATCCTGGGTCCAGGTCAAGACGGCCACCGGCGAGGAGGTCTGGACCAAGGTGCTGCGAACCGGCGACCGCTATCTGGTGCCCAACGAAGCCGGCCTTCTGCTTGCCACGGGCAATGCCGGCGGTCTGCAAATCCTGGTGGACGGGCGGCCGACCGCGCGGCTCGGCCCCGTGGGCGTGGTGAAGCGCGAGATTTCGCTCGATCCGGAGCGGCTGCTGGCGGGCAGCGCCGCCCCCTAAAACCCGCCGCCGGGCTTGATCTTCCGCGGCGTCCGGCGCATCTTGGCGCCCGCATCCGGCGCCGCGAAGGGTGCCCAACCCCTTGAACAACCTCAAGAGTCCGAGATGAGCATTCGTCCCTATCGCGATATCCTGCGGCGCAAGAGCCGGCGGATCATGGTGGGGTCCGTGCCGGTGGGCGGGGATTCGCCGATCACCGTCCAGTCGATGACCAATACCCTCACGAGCGACGCGGCCGCGACCATCGCGCAGATCCGGGGCCTCGAGGAGGCCGGCGCCGAT
>CADEFF010000020.1:46251-56914 GCA_902826565.1 uncultured Rhodospirillaceae bacterium
TTCAAGATCAGCGTGAAGGCGTCGGACGTGTTCCTCGCCGTCGCGGCCTATCAGGGGCTTGCCGAGGCCTGCGACTATCCGCTCCATCTCGGCATCACCGAGGCGGGCGGCTTCCGCAGCGGCACGGTCAAGTCCTCGGTCGGGCTCGGCATGCTGCTCTGGTCCGGCATCGGCGACACGATCCGCGTCTCGCTCTCGGCCGAGCCGGTCGAGGAGATCAGGGTCGGTTTCGACATCCTGAAGTCGCTCGGCCTCCGCCATCGCGGCGTCAACATCATTTCCTGCCCCTCCTGCGCGCGCCAGCAGTTCGAGGTCATCCGCACCGTGGAGCGGCTGGAGCAGCGCGTCGCCCACATCAACACGTCGATGACCGTCTCGGTGATCGGCTGCGTGGTGAACGGGCCGGGCGAGGCGCGGGAGACGGATATCGGCTTCACCGGCGGCGGCCACGGCACCCATCAGGTCTATATCGCGGGCGTGCCGAACCACCGCCTCAAGGATGCCGACATCGTCGATCACCTGGTCGAGCTGATCGAGAAGAAGGCCGCCGAAATCGAGGCCGCCAAGGCGAAGGACGCTGCCGCGGCAAAGACCGCCGCCGAGTAGCCCGATTTCCCCGAGGAGCCTCCGTTGAGCTCGTTGCAGCCGGTTCGCGGCACGCATGATCTACTGCCTGAGGAGATGCGCCGGCATCGCCGCGTGATCGACGTGGCGCGCGCCATCGCGGAGCGTTACGGCTATCACGAGGTCGAAACGCCGATCTTCGAGTTCTCGGAGGTGTTCCAGCGCACCCTCGGCGACACCTCGGACATCGTGACCAAGGAGATGTACAGCTTCACCGACCGGGGCGGCGAGCGGCTGACGCTGCGTCCCGAGGCCACGGCCGGTATCGCCCGCGCGCTCATCTCGGGCGGGCTTACGCAGCTTCTGCCGCTGAAGTTCTTCTGCCACGGGCCGATGTTCCGCTACGAGCGGCCGCAGAAGGGCCGGCTGCGGCAGTTCCATCAGATCGACATCGAGCTGCTCGGCGTTCCCGGCCCGGAGGGGGACGTCGAGGTCATCGCCTGCGGCTACGCCATCCTGACGGCGCTCGGCTTCGCCGACCGCATCACGCTCGAGCTCAACACCCTCGGCGACGGCGAGAGCCGGCGCGCCTATCGCACGGCGCTGGTCGAGTTCTTCAAGGCGCACGAGGATCGCCTTTCGGCAGATTCGCGGGAGCGGCTCGAGCGCAATCCCTTGCGCATCCTCGATTCGAAGGACGAGGGCGACCGTCGCATCGTGGCCGACGCGCCGCTCTTCGGCGATTTCCTGAACGAGGCGAGCCGCAGCTTCTTCGCGACCGTGACGGGCGGCCTCGATGCGCTCGCGATTCCCTACAAGCTCAGTCCGCGCCTCGTGCGCGGCCTCGACTATTACTGCCATACCGCCTTCGAATTCACGACCGAGACGCTGGGCGCGCAGGGCACGGTGATGGGCGGCGGCCGCTATGACGGGCTGGTGGAGACGATGGGCGGACCGGCGACCGCCGGCATCGGCTGGGCCGCCGGCATCGAGCGGCTCGCGATGATGCTGGACGATCCGCCGCCGCCCCGGCGCCCGATCGCGGTGGTGCCGGTGGGCGAGGCGGCGGCGCGGCCGGCGCTGAAGCTCGCCGAACGGCTGCGCGGCGCCGGCTTCGCCATCGAGCTCGGCTATGGCGGCAATCTCGGCAAGCGGATGAAGCGCGCCAACCGGCTCAATGCGGCGGCGGCCCTCATCCTCGGCGAGGACGAGATCGCGCGCGGCGGCGTCACGTTGCGCGACCTCGACAGCGGCGCGCAGGAACAGGTGGCGCTCGGCGCCCTCGAGGAACGCCTGGCGCCCTACCGATAGGGGCCCCGATGGCGAGCCCGGATCCGACCATCGCTCCCGCGCCCGCGCTGCTGGCGATCGGCATCAGGCGCGACGGCGCGGGAGCGCCGCTGCGCGAGCGGCTGCTGCCGGCGGACCGGCTCGCGCCGATGCTGCTCGATCGGCTCGCCGCCGCGAAGCTCGGCGAGGCGCTGCTGCTGGCGACGCCCGAGCGCTGCGAGATCTATGCGGTGAGCGCAGCACCGGCCCAGGCGATCGCGACCGCTGCGGCCGTTTTCGCCGAGCTTTGCGGCCTGACCCGGGACGATGCCGCGGCGGCAATCGAAAGCCGCCGCGACGGCGAGGCGATGCGGGGTCTGTTCCTCGCGGCCGCGGCCTTCGAAGGCACCGCCGGCGATGTGCCGGTGCCGGGGGCTCTCGAAGCGGCGCATCGAACCGCCGCCGCGCGCGGCCTGGTCGGGCGCGATCTCGAGACCATCCTCGCGGCCGCCTATGAGGCGGCAGGCCGCGTGCGGCGCGAAGCCGCGCCCGCGGTGGAGCCGACCTCCATGGCGGCAGCCGCGGTGCAGGCGGCGATCGATCTCCATGGCGATCTCGGAACCTGCCAGACGCTGCTGATCGGGGCGGGCGACATGGGGCAGCTTCTCGCGGACGAGCTGGTGCGCGCAGGGCTGAAGCGGCTCACGGTCGTTCATCCGAACGAATCGCGCGCCGCCCTGATCGCGCGCCAGCATCAATGCCACTACCGGCCCTGGAGCGAGCTCGACGCCGCGCTTGCCGCCGCCGATATCGTGCTCTCCGCCCTCGGCGACGGGCGGCAGACGCTGAGCGCGGCCGCCGTGCGCGCGGCCCTCAAGCGACGGCGCCTCCGGCCGATGCTGCTGGTCGACGCGGCGCTGCCGAGCGACATCGAACCGGCCGTCGGCGATATCGACGACGCCTTCCGCTATGATCTCGAGGACCTGGAGCGCATCGCCCTCGGCAGGCTCTCCCGACGGAAGGCGGCCGCGGATGCGGGTCTTTCCATTCTCGAAGCGGAGCTCGCCGCCTTTCTCGGTCGCTGGACGCCGGCGCCCCTTGCGGCCCCGGCCCCGGCGGCGCTGGCGAGGTTGCGGGCGATGCTGGAGGCGGAACGGCGGCTCGCAGCGGGCGGTCCTGCGGAGAAGGAGGCGGGGCGGGCCGTGATCGAGCGGTTGCTGCAGCGCGCCTCCGACCGCTTCGACGCGCTTGCGGCGGAGGTCGGTCCCCGGCGCGCGGAGGCGATGATGGCCGAGGCGATCGAGCGGCTGCTCGGCGATGGACACAGTTCCGACAAGGCCGGAACCAGCAAGGACAAGCGATGAATCTCGACCAGAAACTCGATCGCGTGGTGCAGCGGCACGAGGAGCTCGCGACGACGCTTGCGGCGGAGGGCAAGCGCGACCGTCAGGAGTTCGCCCGCATGTCGAAGGAATATTCCGATCTCTCCGACACGGTCGAGGCGATCCGCGAGCTGCGGAAGATCCAGGGCGAAATGGCGGATCTCGCCCCGCTCATGACCGATCCGGCGGCCGACCCCGAGATGCGCACGCTCGCCGAGGAGGAATTCAAGGCCCTGAAGCAGCGCCTGCCGCAGATGGAGCAGCGGCTGAAGGCGATGTTGCTGCCGAAAGACGAGGCGGACGAGCGCAACGCGATCCTCGAGGTGCGGGCGGGCACCGGCGGCGAGGAGGCGGCGCTCTTCGCGACCGCGCTCTTTCGCATGTATCGGCGATACGCCGAGCTCCATGGCTGGCGTTTCGAGGTGATGAGCCTGAACGAGACGGGGCTCGGCGGCACGAAGGAAGGCATCGCCAATATCACCGGCAAGGGCGTGTTCGCGCGCCTCAAATACGAATCGGGCGTGCATCGGGTCCAGCGCGTGCCGGAAACCGAGGCCGGCGGGCGGATCCATACCTCGGCGGCCACCGTGGCCGTGCTTCCGGAGGCGGAGGAAGTCGATATCCATATCGACGAGAAGGATCTGCGGATCGACGTGTTTCGCTCGAGCGGCCCTGGCGGCCAGTCGGTCAACACCACCGACAGCGCGGTCCGCATCACTCATATTCCGACCGGCCTCGTGGTGCAGCAGCAGGACGAGAAGTCGCAGCACAAGAACAAGGCGAAGGCGCTCAAGGTGCTGCGCGCGCGTCTTTACGACATGGAGCGCGAGAAGCGCGACAAGGCGCGCGCCGCGTCCCGCAAGAGCCAGGTCGGCAGCGGCGACCGGTCGGAGCGCATCCGGACCTACAATTTCCCGCAAGGCCGCGTGAGCGATCATCGCATCAATCTGACGCTCTACAAGATCGTGCCGATCCTCGAAGGGGGGGCGCTCGACGAGGTCATCGAGCCGCTGATCGCCGAGGATCAGGCGGCGCGGCTGGCGGAGGAAGAGTGACCGAAACCGTCGGCGCCCTGCTCGATGCCGCGACCCGCCGGCTGACGGCGGCGGGGGTCGAGACCGCGCGGACCGATGCCCGTCTTCTGCTCGCCGCGGCGATGCGGGCGACGTCGGACCGTCTGCTCGGCTATCCGGAGGCGCCGGTCGAGGACCGGGCGGCGCGGGGTTTCGCCGCGGCGCTCGATCGCCGGCTCGCGCGCGAGCCGGTATCGCGAATCCTCGGCGAGCGGGAGTTCTGGAGCCTGCCGTTCCGGCTCGGCGCCGCGACGCTCGACCCGCGGCCCGATAGCGAGACGCTGATCGCGGCCGTGCTGGCGCGGGTTGTCGAGCGTTCCGCGCCGCTCCGGCTGCTCGATCTCGGCACCGGAACGGGGTGTCTTCTGCTCGCGTTGCTGAGCGAGCTGCCGCGCGCGCGGGGGATCGGGATCGATCTCGCGTCGTCGGCGGTCGCGGTCGCGACGGAGAACGCGATGCGGCTCGGGCTCGGCCGCCGCGCGCTGTTCCGGATCGGGGACTGGGATCGCGGCCTCGCCGGGCGGTTCGATATCGTCGTCAGCAATCCGCCCTACATCCCGCATCGCGAGATCGAGGCGCTCGCGCCGGAAGTACGGCGCTACGATCCGCGCCTCGCGCTCGATGGCGGCGCCGACGGGCTCGCCGGGCATCGCGCCCTGGCGGGCCTGCTGCCGCGGCGCCTGACGCCGCGGGGCATCGCCGCGATCGAGCTCGGCGCGGGTCAGGGGCCGGCGGCGGCGGCGATCTACGAGGCCGCCGGCGTGGCGCTTCTCGACCGCGTGGCGGACCTTTCGGAGACGCTCCGATGCCTTGTTTTAGGCGGGAATCCGCGAAAAATAACTGTTGGAAAGCGGGGGCCGACCGTCTAGGTTAGCGGCGGCACGAGAGAAGAAGAGTTCAGCCCAGGGGGGCTGGACTGGCCCTCTGTCCCCTCCACGGAACATCGCAAAAGCCGATCGGCGGCCCTTCGGTTACGGCTGCGTTCGGTGTCGGAGCGGGAAGTGCTGCGATACATGCGATACATCTGACATGGCAGAGTGATGAGGCAAGGATCCAACCCGAGACGCCCGCGCGGTCGCGGTCAACGCAAGCCCCATTACAACCCGCGTAGCCAGACCTTCGACAGCAACGGTCCGGATGTCCGGGTCCGTGGCAACGCCTATCAGGTCCTGGAGAAGTATCTGGCGCTGGCGCGCGACGCCAATGCCGCCGGCGACCGCATCGCGGCCGAAAACTTCCTGCAGCATGCCGAGCATTATTTCCGGCTGATCAACCAGTTCGCCGGCGACGATCCCAATCGCAGCCGGCAGCTCCCGCGGCCGGACGGCAACGGGGCCGAGGGCGGCGAGGTCGAGCATGCGGACGGCGATGCGGAGAGCGCCAACGGCGTGGCCGGCATTGCGGGGCCGGGCCCCAACGGCAGCGGCCACGAGGACTGAGCGGCGCTTCGCCGGCCGGCCGCCGACAGCGATATCATCGGTTTTCGAGGCGCGGCCGCCCGGAGGCGCGACGCCGCCGGGATGCGAGCAGGGTTGATGCCCTCTTGCGTCGGATTTTCTTCCGCCCATATCAGATTCGGGCCTGAAAAGGCCCGCGCATCTTGGTGTCGCGTGCTGGGCAAACCGGGCGCGGTCGGAAGAGGGCAGAGTCATGGATTTCGAGAAATTTACCGAACGCTCGAAAGGATTCGTGCAGTCGGCGCAAGGTCTTGCGCTGCGCAGCAATCACCAGCGTTTCCTGCCGGAGCATCTGTTCAAGGTGCTGCTGGACGATAGCGAGGGGCTCGCCGCCAATCTCATTCGCACGGCCGGCGGCGATTCGCGCCAGGCGCTCGCCGAGACCGAAGCGGCGCTCGAGAAGCTGCCGAAGGTCGAAGGCAGCGGCGCGGGCCAGGTCTATCTCGCGCCCGAGACGGCGCGGCTGTTCGACGCTGCGGGCCAGCTCGCGGAAAAGGCCGGCGACAGCTTCGTCACGGCCGAGCGGTTGCTGCAGGCGCTCGCGCTCGCGACCGGCACCACGCCGGCGAACATCCTCAAACGCCAGGGCGTCACGCCGCAGGCGCTCGATCAGGCCATCGGCGAGCTGCGCAAGGGCCGCCAGGCCCATAGTTCGAGCGCCGAGGACAGCTACGACGCGCTCAAGAAATATGCCCGCGATCTCACGGAAGCGGCGCGCGAAGGCAAGCTCGACCCGGTCATCGGCCGGGACGAGGAGATCCGCCGCACCATCCAGGTGCTGTCGCGCCGGACCAAGAACAACCCGGTGCTGATCGGCGAGCCCGGCGTCGGCAAGACCGCGATCGTCGAAGGCCTCGCGGCGCGGATCGTCAATGGCGACGTGCCGGAAAGCCTGAAGAAGAAGCGGCTCATGTCGCTCGATCTCGGCGCGCTCATCGCGGGCGCCAAGTTCCGCGGCGAGTTCGAGGAGCGGCTGAAGGCGGTGCTGCAGGAAGTGTCGGCGACCGCCGGCGAGATCGTCCTTTTCATCGACGAGCTCCATACGCTGGTCGGCGCCGGCAAGGCGGATGGCGCAATGGACGCCTCCAACATGCTGAAGCCGGCGCTCGCGCGCGGCGAGCTCCACTGCGTCGGTGCCACCACGCTCGACGAGTATCGCAAGCATATCGAGAAGGACGCGGCGCTCGCCCGGCGGTTCCAGCCGGTCTTCGTGGCCGAGCCCACGGTCGAGGACAGCATCTCGATCCTGCGCGGCCTCAAGGAGAAATACGAGCTGCATCACGGCGTGAAGATCACCGACGCGGCGCTGGTCGCGGCCGCCACCTTGTCGCACCGCTACATCACCGACCGCTTCCTCCCGGACAAGGCGATCGACCTGATGGACGAGGCGGCGAGCCGGCTCCGCATGCAGATGGATTCGAAGCCCGAGGAGATCGACGAGCTCGACCGGCGGCTGATCCAGCTCAAGATCGAGCGCGAGGCGTTGAAGAAGGAGTCCGATCGCGGCTCCCAGGAGCGTCTCAAGTCGCTCGAGATCGAGATCGCGGCGCTGGAGAAGGAGTCGGCCGAGAAGACGTCGGCCTGGCAGGCCGAGAAGCAACAGCTCGCGGGCGCGCAGAAGCTCAAGGAGCAGATCGACCAGGCGCGGGCGGAGGCCGAGCAGGCCCAGCGCCGCGGCGACCTGCAGCGGGCGAGCGAGCTGCTCTATGGGACGATTCCCGATCTGCAGCAGAAGCTCGCCAAGGCGGAATCGGAAGAGCAGCACCGGATCCTGAACGAGGTCGTCGGCCAGAACGAGATCGCCGAGGTCGTGGCGCGCTGGACCGGCATCCCGGTCGACAAGATGCTCGAAGGCGAGCGCGAGAAGCTGCTCCAGATGGAAGACGCGCTCGGCAAGCGCGTCATCGGGCAGCGCGATGCGATCGTCGCGATCTCCAACGCCGTGCGGCGCGCACGTGCCGGCCTGCAGGATCCCAGCCGACCGATGGGCTCGTTCCTCTTCCTCGGGCCGACCGGCGTCGGCAAGACCGAGCTCACCAAGGCGCTCGCGGCCTATCTCTTCGACGATGAGCAGGCGATGGTCCGCATCGACATGTCGGAATATATGGAGAAGCACGCGGTCTCCCGCATGATCGGCGCGCCCCCGGGCTATGTCGGCTATGACGAGGGCGGCGCCCTCACCGAAGCGGTGCGACGTCGCCCCTACCAGGTGATCCTCTTCGACGAGGTCGAGAAGGCCCATCCCGACGTCTTCAACGTGCTGCTGCAGGTGCTGGATGACGGGCGCCTGACCGACGGTCAGGGTCGCACGGTCGATTTCCGCAACACGCTCATCGTGCTGACCTCGAACCTCGGCAGCGATATCCTCGCAAGCCAGCCGGAGGGGCAGGATTCATCCGCCGTGCGCGACCAGGTGATGGCGGTGGTGCGGAGCGCGTTCCGGCCCGAGTTCCTCAACCGGCTCGACGAGATCCTGCTGTTCCATCGCCTGACCAGGGCGCAGATGACGGGCATCGTCGATATCCAGCTCCAACGCCTCTCGGCCATGCTGGCCGAGCGCAAGATATCCCTGACGCTCGACGACCGCGCCAGGGCATGGCTCGCCGATGCGGGCTACGACCCGGTCTATGGCGCGCGACCGCTGAAGCGCGTCATCCAGCGCGAGCTGCAGAACCCGCTCGCGACGATGATCCTCGCCGGCAAGATCGCCGAGGGCGAGACGGCATCGGTGACGGGCGGCCCCGGCGGGCT
Organism: uncultured Rhodospirillaceae bacterium; assembly: GCA_902826565.1. GTDB lineage: Bacteria > Pseudomonadota > Alphaproteobacteria > Dongiales > Dongiaceae > CADEFF01. Next base: position 54,748 of record CADEFF010000020.1, read on the forward strand.
GCTGATCAACGGTGCGCCGGCCGCAGCGGCGGCGTAAGTCTCGAGAGCGGGCAGGCACACGAGCCGGCGCTTCTCCTCCGGTGCTCCTCCCGATACCGTCAGGGGCCGAAAACCCCTCGCCTGCCGAAGTGCCGCGGATCGCCGGTTAGTTGTTGCAGGCGTCCGGCGTCGGCGCGGCGTTGCAGTCGGCCGGCGACCAGGTGGGCGCTTCCGCGATGAAAGTGCCGTCCTTGGTGCGCTGGCGCAACCCGTCGATCTCCTGCATGCGCGCCTTGAAGGCGATGAGCTGGTCGCCCGCGAGCTTCTCGCCGGCCGGCAGCTTCACGTCGAGCGGATTGGTCTGCTTGCCGGCCATCAGCACTTCGTAGTGAAGATGCGGGCCGGTCGCGCGGCCGGTAGCCCCGACATAGCCGATCACGTCGCCCTGGCGGACCCGCGAGCCGACCTCCAGCCCTTTGGCGAAGCGGCTCATATGGGCGTAGGCCGTCGCATATTCGGAGTTGTGCCGGATCTGGACGTAGTTGCCGTAGCTGCCCTGCCGACCGATCTTGACGATGACGCCGTCGCCGGCGGCGAAGATCGGCGTGCCTTGGGGCGCGCCGAAATCGACGCCCTTGTGCATCTTGCTGTAGCCGAGGATCGGGTGGTTGCGCAGCCCGAAGCCGGAGGTGATGCGCGCGCCGTCGATCGGCGTCCGCAGCAGCGCCTTCCGGACGCTTTCGCCCTTCGGAGTGAAGAAATCGGCGAAGCCCGATTCCGGCGTGAAGCGGTAGATCTCGAGGTCCCTGCCGCTGAGGGTGAGCGAGGCATAGATGAGCTCGCCCGTCTTGGCGAAGTTGCCGGCCTCGTCGTCGAACTGGTCGTAGAGCAGCTCGAACTTGTCGCCCGGCTGGATCTCGCGCTGGAAATCGACGTCGTAGCTGAAGGCGCGGATCAGGTCGGCGAGCACGGCAAAGGGCACGCCCCGCTGCTCGGCCGCCTCGAACAGGCTCGAATCGATGGTGCCTTCGATCGCGACGTCGCGGCGCACCAGCGGCCGGTCGATCGCGAGCGCGGTGAATCCGCCATCGAGGCCGCGCGTCACCTGCAGATCCTGCTCGACCGAAGGCTGCAGCGTGAGGCCGACGAGCGACAGTCCGGTCCCGCCTTCAGGCGGATTGTCGCCGAGCGAGAAGGTGAGGGCGATCTCCTGGCCGGGCTTCAGGTCGCGGGGTGTGAAAAGATCGGTCAGCGCGTCGACGGCGCCATAGGCGTCCGCCTGGCTCACGCCGGAATTCACCAGCACTTCGATGAGCGTATCGCCGCGCTGCACCTCGACCACTTCCTGGACGACGTCGTGATCGGCGCCGGACGCAGCAGGCTCGATCTCGTCGACGGGCGAATCAGTTGCGGGGGAAGCGGCGGCGGGAGAAGCGGCTGCCGCCGGCTCGCGCTCGGCGATGTCGCCTTCGCCGTAGGCGATCGGCGTCGCCGCATCGTCGCGCACACGCGCCGGTTGCGGGAGGGTGGCGAGCTGTTTGAACACCGCGAGCGACAACGGCTCCGGCATGGCCGCGACGACCGTCGGGGCGAGATCGGCGCTGCTCAATCTTATGGCCAGGGTGACGACGAGGGCGCTGAATAGGAATGCAGTCTTGCCTGAGTGACGGCCCGCCGCCGTCACGATCCGCCGTCCGATGGTGGCCAACAGAAGATCCCCTCGATAATCTGGTTCAATCCGGCGAGCTGTCGTCTTCTTACGTCTGGCGCCTCCGCGCCACCCACCCCTAGTGCGACAATGCCGCCTACCTACCTATAGATCGTTGCAAAACTAGGTTAACGATCCGTGGCGAGGATGCAGGACGCTGCCCAAGCCTGTCAATGGCAATTGCCGCAAAAGCGCTATTTTCACGCATGAGATCAATGGGTTGCCATAATATCGTCACTGGCGTGCGGGGGCGCCCTTGAGTCGGGTCGCGGCGATGTGTCGGACTCCAGCGGAAATCTGCGGTTTTTCGGGGGGATCCCCGGCGTCGGATCAAAGGGTTTGACAGCGCCGAGGGGCAGGCGTATGAGAGCGGCCCTCCAACGCGGTTCGGTACCGTATGGGTTGCCGGGCCGCGGGGGAGTTTTGCGCTGTTTGACATTGTTGATTTGAGGAAGGGATGCGCGGGCGGCGGGTCTGGGT
>CADEFF010000021.1:0-46714 GCA_902826565.1 uncultured Rhodospirillaceae bacterium
GAGCCGGCGGAGGCGCATCTCTGCTGCGGCTCGGCCGGGACCTACAACATCCTTCAGCCCGAGCTCGCGGCGAAGCTCGGTGCGCGCAAGGCGGGCCATCTCGCGGCCACCCGCACCGCCGCCATCGCCACCGGCAATATCGGCTGCATCACCCAGCTTGCGGCCCATATGGACATGCCGGTGCTGCATACGGTCGAGCTGCTGGACTGGGCGACCGGCGGCCCGCTGCCGCCGGCGCTGGCGAAATCGCGATCCACGGCCTGACCCCGCAGCGCATAGGCAGGTCAACCACCGTCCGCTCGATGTCACCCTCGTGCTTGACACGAGGTCCATGGCACCGCCGCTGGCGCCGTGGGGCGTCGAGGCTCCAAACTCGCAGGTCTATGGATGCCCGGATCAAATGTCCGAGCATGACGAAGGGCGGAGGGAGGGCGTTTCAACTCCCGGCCAGCCCTTTCACCAGGCGGCGGCTGACATCGACGGCGCGGTCCCAGACCATCGCCTTCCAGTCGTCCTTGTCGGGATAGAAGGCGCCGCGGATCTGGCTCTTGATCGCGCGGCCCTGCGGCGAATCGAGCTTGCCATGCACATGGAGCCAGTTGTCGGCGCGCACCGCATCGACCATGTCCTTGAGCGGGAGCGTGCCGTATTCGAGCGTGACGCCGGCGATCTCGACGACGGGCGGCGCCACCATCTCCATGCCGGTCACGGTGTCGCCCTCGACCACGGCCGAGGAGGAGGTGCCGCCCTCGTTCGAGGTGGCCTCGCCGCCGAACCAGTCGACGATCTTCCGGAATCCCGGACGCTCGATGCGGTGCCCGTTGATGATCTCGCCGACGCCATAGGGGCCGAGGCCGCTATGGAGGTCGATCACGCCGATCTTGCGCGCATGCTGCGCGAGCCGGCGGGTGAGCTGCGTGAGTAGCTGGTTCGACCAGCTCGCCGCCGTGCCGCCATAGAAGACGCCGTCCTTGTGCCGATACTGCCCGGCGGTGATCGCCGATTGCAGCGCGGCCGCGCCATGCGTCCCGCCATAGGCCTGCAGCACCGCATCGGCCTCGGCGCGTCCCGTCGGCGACCAGTCGCGCGGGCAGATCGCATCCTTCAGCGTCTCATAAGGCTCGTTCGCCGGATGCGGCTTCCCGTGATCGACGAAGTTCCGGTTGAGATCGATGTTGCTTTCGTTGGTGCGGCGAACCCAGGCGAAGCCGAACGGGTTCAGCGCATGCAGTACCACGGCGCCCATGCCGGCCGGCAGCTCGCGAGGGAAGCCGTTGCTGAGCCAGCCGACCTCGACGCCCGATCCGAGGAATCCTTCGGCGCCATGCGTCGCCGACAGGATCAGCAGCATCCGCTCCGCCTTCTCGGGCCCGAACCAGGCGAGATCGCTCCAGAGCTCCTCGCCACCCGGACCCCTCGCGGGGTTTTGATGGCTGTTCACCCGCGCGCCCGCGGCGAAGGCGGCGTCGCGGAACTTGCCGCGAGCTTCCTTGTAAGTGCTTGAGAAATATGTCGATGCAGCGGACATCGGACCTCGCTTCGGCGGCCGGCGATGAGACGACTGTCGGGCCGCGAGCGCGTCGGTGGCAAGCGGTTTCCGGTTGCCTCGTTCGCGGGCCGCGCGCACATAATCGCCGCATGGTTCGCGCCGCCGCGAGTCTCGTTTTCGCCTGTCTCCTGCTGCTCGCGCCTGCGGCCCTGGCGGATCAGACGGATGCCCGGCTTCCCGATCTCTTCGCCCGGCTCAAGGCGGCGCCGAGCGAAGCCGCGGCCGATCCGATCGAGGCCGAGATCTGGAACATCTGGACCGACGCCGAGGATGCCGAGCTCGACCGGCTGATGGGCGAGGGGATCGCCGCGATGAACGCGCGGGACCCGAAGACCGCGCTCGAGGATTTCACCAAGCTCACCCGGCTTGCGCCGGATTTCGCCGAAGGCTGGAACAAGCGCGCGACGCTGCTCTATCTGCTCGGACAGTACGAGGCGTCCATGGCCGACATCGACCGGACGCTGGCGCTGGAGCCGCGGCATTTCGGCGCGCTCTCCGGGCTCGGCCTCATCCAGATGACGCTGGAGCATGACGAGGAGGCGCTCGACGCCTTCGAGCGTGCGCTCGCCATCCATCCGCAGATGAGCGGCCCGCGCGCCAATGTGGAGCTGCTGAAAGAGCGCCTCAAGGGCAAGACGATCTAGCCGCTCTCCGCTATTCCGCGGCCGAGGCGGTCGGCCGGTCCGCCGCCGCTTCCTGCGGCAGGATCTCGACCTCGACCCCGTGGACGGCGGTGCTCTCGCCCATGTCGGTCTTGCGGCCGGGATTGAGGCAATTGACGTTGGCGTGACCCCGCGCGCCCTTGATCCAGCGGCTCTTGCTGGCGAGCGCGACGCCGCGCGGCACCACGGGCGCCACGGCGAGCCGCATCGCGAGCTCGCCGGTCTCGTTGCGGAGCCTGACCGTGGCGCCGGCCTCGAGGCCGAGGGCGGTGGCGTCCTCCGGATGAAGCGTGACCCCCTCCTCGCCGTTCTTCTGGGCGATGAGCGGGTCGTTGCCGTAGCTCGAGTTCATCAGCCAGGCCGAGGCCGGCGACAGCAGCCGGAACCGGCCGGATCGGGGCCGCGGATCGATCTGCGGCTGCGGCACCAGCGGGTAGCCGTCGCGCGCCGCGGCCGCGGATGCGATCTCGATCTTGCCGGAGGGGGTCGGGAATCTGCCGTCGGCGAATTGCGGAACCGGGTCCGGCCAGAGCTCGATCGTCCCGGCCCCGGCGAGGGCCTCGAACCCGCCGGTCACGCCGCAGCTCTTCGCCAGCCGGTCGAGGATCGCGGCGTCCGGCTCATAGAGCTCCGGCTCGTTGAAGCCCATCGCGCTCGCGAGCCGGCGGAAGATCTCCTGGTTCGGCAGGGCCTCGCCGATCGGCTCCATTGCCTTCGCCTGCGCCGAAAGGGTCAGGTTGAAATAGGACGAGACCATGTCGTCGAACTCGAGGAAGCTCGCTGCCGGCAGCACGATGTCGGCATGGTCGCCCGTGTCGGTCTGAAAGAGATCGATCGAGACGGTGAAGAGATCCTCGCTGCGGAGCGCGCGATGCAGCCGTTCCTGCTGCGGGTTCGACGCCGCGATGTTGATGTTCCAGCAAAGCAGCGCCTTGATGCTGCGGCCGGCCTCGAGCGTCTCCACGAGATCCATGTGGCTGAGGCTGGTGCGCGGCGTCGGGCGGAGATGCGGCGCCTCGAGATAGTCGCCGTCGATGCCCTTGCGCCCCGCGCCGTTGAGGTAGAGGAACCCGGCGCCCGGCTTGCCGATATTGCCGGTGGCGGGCGGCAGCAGCCCGACCGCGCGGAAGATATTGCCGCCGAGCGGCTGGCGTTGCAGCCCCTGGCCGAGCCAGAGCAGCGACGGGCCCTTGCCGTAAAGACGCGCCGCTTCCGCGATGAGGGCGGCCGGCACGCCGGTCCTCGCTTCGCCCCAGGCCGGCGTGCAGGGATCGAGCAGCGGCTCGAGCTGGTCCCATCCGATCGTATGGCGCGCGAGATAATCGCGGTCGAGCAGGCCTTCCGCCCGGATCGCATGCAGCATCGCGAAGGCGAGCGCCGCGTCGGTGCCCGGGAAGGGCTGCAGATGGATGTCGGCCTCGGCCGCCGTTCCATGGCGGAAGGGGTCGACCACGATCTTCTTGCCGGGTGCTTCCTTGAGCCAGTGCTTGTGCGCATGGGGCGCCGAATGGGCGGGATTGGCGCCCCAGACGAGGATGCAGGCGGCATCGCGCGCGGCGCGCGGGTCGAAACCGACGACCGAGCTGCCATACTGGTAGCCGAGCGCCACATGGCCCGCGAGATTGCAGATCGTGTCGGGCTCGATGTCGCTGGCGCCGAGCCGGTTGAGAAACCGCATCGGAAAGCCGCCGGCGATGAGCGAGCAGGTGCCGGTGTAATGGCAATGATAGATCGCCTGCGGCCCGTCCTCGGCGGCGATCGCCTTCAGCCGGTCGGCAACGATGCCGATGGCCTCGTCCCAGCCGATCGGCTGGAAGCGGCCTTCGCCCTTGGGGCCGACGCGCTTCAGCGGACGGGTGAGGCGCGCGCCCGGGTCGCGGATCACGCCGTTATAGGCGATGGCGCATTTGCCGCAGAGCGCGCCGCGGCTTACCTTGTGATCGGGGTCGCCGAGCACCTTCGTGACCTTGCCGCCGCGTTTGATGACGGCGATGCCGCAGGCATCGTAGCAATCGCGCGGACAGGTGGTGCGAACGATAGTCTTCTCGCCGGGCATTGGTTACCCTCCGCTGCGGGCGCAAAGCGCGAGTCTATCGACCCGGCGCGGCTCCCGTCACCCGCTTCCTGCAAGGCTGGCCAGCTCCGCTCTATCCGCATAGGTTCTTGCCCCTCCTCCCCGAAAACTCGATGACGGCCTGCGAGCTCCAGCGATGACGGACGCGGCGAAGCTGCGCGGCGACAGCCTCGTCGGCGTCGGCTATGCGCTCGCGGCCTTCGCCTGGTGGGGGCTGAACCCTTTCTACTTCAAGGCGGTCGACGCGCTGCCGGTGCTCGAAGTGGTCGGGCATCGCGTGCTCTGGTCGGTGCTGCTGCTCGCGATCTTCATCACCGCCGGCCGGCGCTGGTCCGCCATCGCGGCGATCTTCCGCAAGCCCCGCATGGTCCTGCTGCTGGCGGCGAGCGGGATCATCCTGCTCAGCAACTGGAGCCTCTATATCTGGTCGGTGGTGAGCGACCAGCTCCTGCAGGCGAGTCTCGGCTACTACATCAATCCGCTCGTCTCCATGCTGCTGGGATTCGTGGTGCTGCGCGAGCGCATGCGGCGGGGGCAGTGGTTCGCCATCGGGCTCGCGACCCTCGGCGTGCTCAATCTCGCGATCGCCTATGGCGTCTTCCCGTGGCTTGCCCTGACCCTCGCCGTGACCTTCGGCGTCTATGGTCTGCTCCGGAAAATCGGCCCTGCCGAAAGCCTCGACGGTCTTTTCGTCGAGACCTTCCTGGTGCTCCCGATCGCGGCGGCGCCGATCGTGTATTACGGGGTCGCCGGCGGGGATGCCTTCCTCGGCGGGACGCTCGGCACCAAGGCGCTGTTGATGCTGGCGGGGCCGGTGACGGCCATTCCGCTGCTCTGGTTCATCGCCGCGGCGAAGCGGCTGCGGCTCGCCACCCTCGGCTTCTGCCAGTATCTCAACCCGACGTTCCAGCTCGTTCTGGGTGCGTTCGTGTTCGACGAGCCCTTCACCAGCGCCCATCTGGTCACCTTTGCGCTGATCTGGACGGCGATCGCGATCTATAGTGTGGATACCTTGCGCGGCCATCGCCGTGCGATAGCCGCGGTCTGACGCGATGTCGCGCCTTCTGCTGATCTCGATGGGGCAGCTCACCGGCATGGTGCTGGAGGCGGTCGCGCGTCGCGGCAGCTTCGCGGAGATCGTGGTGGCGAGCCGGGACGCCGCCGCGGCCGAGCGCAAGCTCAACAATGTGCGCATCGGCGCGGCCATCGAGGGCCGCTTTCCGGCGCTCCGCGCGGTCGCGCTCGATTTCAACGAGACCGAGGCGGCCGCGCGCATCCTGCGCGAGGTTCGTCCCGACATCGCCTTCGCCGCGCCGAGCCTGATGCCCTGGTGGCGCATCGACCGGCTGGTCGCCGCCGGCAGAACGCGGCTCTCCGCCATGCCCTTCGCCGGCTGGCTCGCCTTCCATCTGGCGCCGATGCTGGCGCTCGCGCGCGCCTGGGAAGCCTCCGGTCTCGCCGCACCCTGGATCGGCGCCTCCTATCCCGATGTCGTGAATGCGATCCTGCATCGCCATCGGGGGCGGGGGCCGCTCTGCGGCTCGGGCAATGTCGAGGAGGCGGTGCCGAAGCTCCGCTTCATGGCGGCCGAGGCGGTCGGCGCCGACCCGGCCGAGCTCGAGATCTGGCTCGTGGCGCAGCATGCGCTCGAATATCACCTCTATGCGCCGAGCCGGAGCCCCGAGCCGCCGCCCTGCCTGCTGAAGGTGCTCTGGCGCGGCCGCGACATCAGCGCCGCGGTGGCGGAGCGCCTCTACAGCCCCATGCCGATCCCCTATGACCTCGATTTCAACCGTCTGACCGCTTCGGCGACGGCGATGCTGCTCGATGCGCTGATCCGGGACATGCCGCAGCGGCTCCATGTGCCGGCGCCGAACGGGCTGCTGGGCGGCTATCCGGTGCGGGCGGCCGCCGGCCGGGTCGATCTCGACCTGCCGCCGGACTGGTCGCTCGCCATGGCCGAACGCTGCAACGAGGCGTCGATGGCCTGGGACGGCATTGCCGGCCTCGATCCGGACGGCACGGCGCATTTCACCGACCGCACGGCGGCGGAGCTCGGCGCGCTTCTTGCGGCGCCGACGGACCGGCTGCGGCCGGAAGCGGCGGGGGATTTCGCCCGGCGGCTGCTGGTGGCGCTCGGCAATTGAGGGGATGAGGGGACATGAGGACGACGGAATCGGAGAAGCTCTATCGCCGCGCGGTCGAGGTAATGGTGGAGGGGGTGGGTTCCGCTTCGCGCGGGCCGGCCACCTTCGGCGACTATCCGCAATATATGCGCCGCGGCGAGGGCGCCCGGCTCTACGACGTCGACGGCAACGAATATATCGACTGGATGCTGGCCTTCGGCGCGCTGCCGCTGGGCCACGCCCATCCGAAGATCGTCGAGGTGATCGGTCGCGAGATCGCGAACGGCACGCATTTCGCCACCGCCCTCGAGGTCGAGGTGGAGGTGGCCGAGCTGCTGACGAAGCTGCTGCCCCATGCCGAGAAGGTGCGCTTCGCCAATACCGGCACCGAGGCCGCCATGGCCTGCATTCGCCTCGCCCGCGGTCTCACCGGGCGGCGCAAGATCGTCAAGTTCGAAGGCCATTATCACGGCTGGTACGACGCCGTGCTGGTCAATACGAACCCGCAGCTTCCGGCGGCACTCGGCCATCGCTTCGATCCGGTCCGCATCGCCGATTCCTCCGGCCTCACGGTCGAGAGCTGGCGGGACACGGTGGTGGTGCCCTGGAACGATCTCGAGGCGTTCGAGCGCGCCATGGATGCCCATGGCCGCGACGCGGCGCTCGTGGTCACCGAAGGGGTGATGGCCAATATGGGCGTGATCCCGCCGAAGCCGGGGTTCCTCAAGAAGGTGCAGGAGATCGCCAGGGCGCAGGGCGCGCTCTTCTATCTCGACGAGACGGTGACTGGCTTCCGTGTCGCCGCCGGCGGCTGCGCCGAGCTCTACGGCCTCAAGCCCGACATCGTCTCTTATGGCAAAGCCCTGGGGCAGGGCTTCCCGGTCGCCGCGATCACCGGCAGCAAGGCCGTCATGGAGGGCTTCGAATGGGGCAAGGTGCTGCATTACGGCACCCATAATTCCGGCCGTCTCGCGCTCTATGCGGCCAAGACCATGCTGGAAGAGATGCTGAAGGACGACAAGGCCGGCTTCCGCCGGCTCGCCGATCTCGGCCAGAAGATGGCCGGCCGCATCGGCAAGATCCTCGCCGGCAACAACCGCCATCCGGCGACGGTGCAGAGCGTGACCTCGATGTTCCAGATCTTCTTCACCGAGAAGGAGAGCATCGACAGCTATCGCGATTTCTGCAGTCATGTGGACCGGCGCAAGTTCCGCGACTTCGTGCGGCTGCTGCATCGGCGGGGCATCTTCATGAGCCCGTCCAACACGCTGCACAGCCTCTCCTGCGTCGCCCATACCGACCGCGACATCGACCTGACCGCGGATGCCATCGGCGACGCGCTGGAAGAGCTGCGCTAGCGCCGCGGATCGCCGACGCCATGAAGACGGCCCTTGTCACCATCGCGACCGGCGATCACGGGAAGAACTGGAAGCGCCATCTCGAGCCCTCCTGGCGCGCCTATGCGACCCGGCATGGCTACGACCTGGTGCTGTACGAGGCGCTCTTCGACCGCAGCCCGGTCGCGCTCGAACGCAAGGTTTCTTGGCAGAAATGGCTGCTGGCGGAGCAGCCGGCGCTTGCCGCCTATGACCGCATCGTCTGGGTCGATGCCGACATCTTCATCAATCATATCGACGCACCCGCCATCACGGCCGGCCTCGCCGGGGACAAGATCGGCATCTGCGAGGAGACGCCCTATCCGAGCGACCCGCTCTTCGCCATGGGCCGCGCGCGCGCCGAGCAGATCATGAACGCCTCGCTCGCCGAGACCTATGGCGACGCCCGGGGCGGCGACCTCTACGCGATCGCGGGCTTCGCCGACGTGAAGGGTCCGCTGCTCAATACCGGCGTCTTCGTGATGGGACGGCGCGAGCATGGCGCCTTCCTCCGCGCCATGTACGACAAATACCTCCAGAGCGGCCGCAACGAGCCCGCCTGGGAGATGGTGCCGCTCTCCTACGAGCTGGTGACGCGCGGCCTCTATCAGCTCCTCGATCCGCGCTTCAACGTGATCTACGTCAAGCCGCTGATGAGCGTCTTCCGCGTGCCGGCGCCGGATCCGCTGGTGAACGGCCAGATCGCCTTCATCGCCGGCATGATCGCCAACAGCTATTTCCTGCATTTCGCCGGCCGCCATACCGATGTGTGGCTGACGGGATTCATCACCTTCGAGAACGGCAAGATCGATTTCGACCGCGCGCGGCTGGAGCGGCTGGTGCGCGAGCATACCCTGCCGCGTTATCTCGGCTGCGGGGCGAAGCCGAACCGCCCGCCGCAGACCTGAACGGCTAGCCGTTCACCCAGGCGATCCGCAGCACGTTGGTCGCGCCGGGCGTGCCGAATGGAACGCCGGCCGTCACGACGAGGCGCTCGCCGGCCTTGGCGATGCCGGCCTCGAAGGCGATGCGGCAGGCCTTGTCCACCATCTCGGAGAAGCTCCGCACATCCTCGGTCTCGATGCAGTGCGTGCCCCAGACGAGGGCGAGCCGCCGCGCCGTCTCGCGCCTGGAGGTGAGGCAGAGGATCGGCACGTCCGGCCGCTCGCGGGCGGCGCGCAAGGTCGTCGAGCCTGAGGAGGTGTAGGTCGCGATGGCGGCGACCGAGAGGGTATGGGCGACCTGCTGGGCGGCGGCGGTGATCGCATCCGCGGCGGTCGCCTCCGGCTCCGGGCGCTGGGTGTCGAGGATGCGGCGATAGAGCGGGTCGCGCTCCACCCGGGCGATGATGCGGTCCATCATCGCGACCGATTCGACCGGATAGCTGCCGGAGGCCGTCTCGGCCGACAGCATCAGCCCGTCGGCGCCGTCATAGACCGCTGTCGCGACGTCGGAGGCCTCGGCGCGCGTCGGGGCCGGCGCGCTGATCATCGATTCCAGCATCTGCGTCGCGACCACGACCGGCTTCCCCTTGAGCCGCGCCGCGCCGATGATCCGCTTCTGCACCGACGGCACGTCCTCCGGCGACATCTCCACGCCGAGATCGCCGCGCGCCACCATCAGCGCATCCGCGAGCTCGACCAGCTCGTCCAGATGCTCGATCGCCGCCGGCTTCTCGAGCTTCACCATCACCGCCGCGCGGCCGGCGATGAGGCGCCGCGCCTCGGCCACGTCCTCCGGCCGCTGCACGAAGGAAAGCGCCACCCAGTCGATGCCGAGATCGAGCGCGAAGGCGAGGTCGCGCCGGTCCTTGTCGGTCAAAGGCGAGACCGGCAACACGACTCCGGGCAGGTTCACCCCCTTGCGGTCCTTGAGCGTGCCGCCCGTCACCACGGTCGTCTCGGCGAAGCCTTCCCCGACGCGGTCGACCGTGAGCCGGAGCCGGCCGTCGTCGAGCAGCAGATCGGTGCCGGGAACGAGCGCGCTCATCACTTCCGGATGGGGAAGCTGCACGCGGGTCGCGTCGCCGGGCCCATCCTCAAGATCGAGGCGGAAGGCGGCGCCGGGCTTGAGCTCCGCGGATTCCGAGGCGAAGCGGCCGACGCGGATCTTCGGGCCCTGCAGATCGACCAGGATGCAGGTCGGTCGGCCGAAATCCTCCTCCAGCGCGCGCAAGGCCGCGTGGCGCGCGCGATGCTCGTCGTGGGTGCCGTGGCTGAGATTGAGCCGGAACACGTCGACTCCGGTCTCGAACAGCGTGCGGAGCTGCGCCGGCGTCGAGCTCGAGGGCCCCAGTGTCGCGACGATTTTGGCGAGGCGGTTGCGCCTCATCGGCTCGCCCGCCTGGCAGCGGCAACGCGCATTCCCGTATCCCCTTTGGCCGGTCGGGCGAAGCCTAGACCGGACCGCGCCGGAACGCCAAGGAAGCTCAGCGCCGCGGCTCGATCAGGATCGCCCGGAAATCATTAACGTTGGTCCTGGTCGGTCCCGTGACGACGAGGTCGCCGAGTCGCTCGAAGAAACCGTAGCCGTCATTGTCGGCAAGCCGCGCCTTGGCATCGAGCCCGAGGGCCTGCGCCCGCGCGAGGCTGTCGGGGCCGAGGAGGGCGCCCGCACTCTCCTCCGTACCGTCGATGCCGTCGGTATCGCTGGCGATCGCATGGATGCCGGGATGGCCGTCGAGCGCGACGGCGAGGGCCAGCAGGAACTCGGCATTGCGCCCGCCGCGCCCCTTGCCGCGGACCGTGACGGTGGTTTCGCCGCCGGAGAGCAGCACGAGCGGCGCCGGCGCCGGCTGCCCGCGCCGCGCCACCTGCCTCGCGATGCCGGCATGGACCATCGCCACGTCGCGCGCCTCGCCCTCGATCGCATCGCCGAGGATCAGGGCGGAATATCCCAGGAGCCGCGCCGCGGCGGCGGCGGCCTCGAGCGCTTCCTGCGGCGAGGCGACGATGATGGCCTCCGCGCCGGCAAGCCGCGGATCGCCGGGCTTCGGCGTTTCGTCGATGCCGCGGCGGAACCGCTCGCGGATCGCCGCCGGCTCGGCGATGCCGTATTTCTCGAGCACGGCGAGCGCGTCGGCCGAACTCGTCGGATCGGGCACGGTCGGCCCCGAGGCGATCACGGCCGGGTCGTCGCCGGGCACGTCGGAGATCAGCAGCGTCTCGACCCGCGCGGGCGCGGCGGCGGCGGCGAGTCGGCCGCCCTTGATCGCCGACATGTGCTTCCGCACGCAGTTCATCTCGGAAATGGTGGCGCCGCAGCGGAGCAGCGCCTTGTTCATCGCCTGCTTCTCGGCGAGCGTGAGCCCTTCGGCGGGCAGGGAGAGCAGGGCGGAGCCGCCGCCCGAGACGAGGCAGAGCACGAGGTCGTCGGGCGTCAACCCTTTCACCAGCGCCAGGATGCGGCGCGCCGCGTCGCGGCCCTTCTCGTCGGGCACCGGATGCGCCGCCTCGACGATCTCGATGCGGCTGCAGGGGACGCCATGCCCGTAGCGCGTCACCACGAGCCCTTCGAGCGGGCCCGGCCAGTGCGCTTCGACCGCCGCCGCCATGGCGGCCGACGCCTTGCCGGCCCCGACCACGATGGTGCGTCCCTTGGGCGGGGCGGGCAGATGCTTCGGCACGCAGTCCTTCGGATGCACGGCCGCGAGCGCCGTGTGGAAGAGCCTCGTCAGGATGTCGCGCGGTGCCGTCGCCATCAGCTTCTCGGGTTATAGTACCAGGAGACGAAGATGCCGAGGAGCACCAGGAGCCCGGCCAGGATCTGCGTCGTGCTGAGCGCCTGGCCCAGCAGCACCCAGGCGAGGATGGCGGTCGTCACCGGGTTCATCAGCAGCGTCACCGCTGAGAAGGCGGCCGGCAGATGGGCGAAGGCCCAGCTTATCATGGTGGTGCCGCCCACCTGCGAGACGAGGGCGAGCCCGACCAGGATGAGGAAGCCGCGCCAGCTTTCGATGACCAGGCTCTCGCCGGTGAGGATCGCGAAGCCGCCCATCAGCAGCGCGCCGGAGATGGCGCCCCAGACCATGATGGCGCCGGTCGAGAAGCGCTGGCGCGATTTCTTCAGCGCGATCATATAGGCGCCGTAGAACATGCCGGTCAGCACGCCGAGCAGGTCGCCATAGATATGCTCGCGCGAAAGCGTCACGCTGCCGCCCATGATGGCGACGATACCGGCGATGGAAAGCGCGAGCCCGACGAGGAAGCCCGGCCGGAAGCGCTGGCCGTAGAAGAGCCAGAGGGCGAGCGTCACCCAGATCGGCGCCGTGTTGCCGAAGAGCGTCGGGTTCGCGATGTTGGTGAGGCGGATGCCCCAGTGCCAGGCGATGAAATCGCCGGCCAGCAGCAGCCCCGGCAGCACCAGCAGCCAGAAATCGTTCCAGGAGCGCGGGCGATCGACCTTCTCGGGGTCGTCCCGGCCGGCCCAGAGATGCCACATCCAGAAGATCGGGAAGGCGAGGGCGACCCGGTAGAAACCGGTGGCGGAGGGCCCCAGCTCCGAGATCTTGACGAAAATGCCGGAGAACGAGATCAGCACGGCGCCGAGCAGCAGCACGGCAAGCGCGAAGCGGCCCGAGCTGGCCGCGGGCAATCGGGTCTCGGCCAGCGTCATGGGCGCATCTTATAGGCGACCGTCGGCCCGCCCGCCAAGGGCGCCGCGCGCTGGCCAGACCCTGAATTTGTCGATGGATGTCCGTCGCCTCGACGAATGGTGGTGCCGCGGAAACGGCCCTTCCCGCAAAACGGGTTGACGGCGGTCGCGGCGCCATGCTGCCGTCAGCGCAAGACCTCACATCCCGTTCCGCGGAGCAGGCCATGACCGACTGGCAAGGCGTTTTTCCGGCGATCACCACCCAGTTCAAGCCCGACCAGACGCTGGATTCCGCCGCCACGGCGGCGCTCGTCGAGCGGCTCGTCAAGACGGGCTGCCACGGCATCATCGTGAACGGGACGCTGGGCGAAGGCTCGGCGCTCGAGGCCGACGAGAAGCGGGCGGTCCTCAAGCTCGCGATCGAGACTGCGCGCGGCCGCGTGCCGGTCCTGACCGGCGTCGCCGAATATACGACGAAGCTCGCCTGCCGGCTCGCCGCCGACGCGGAGAAGCTGGGCGCGGCCGGGCTCATGGTGCTGCCGGCGATGGTCTATAAATCGGATTCGCGGGAGACGCTGCAGCATTACCGCACCATCGCCCGCGCGAGCGGCCTGCCGATCATGGTCTATAACAACCCGATCGCCTACAAGGTCGACGTGACGCCGGCGATGTTCGCCGACCTCGCCGCCGAGAGGACCATTGTCGCGATCAAGGAATCCTCGGACGACGTGCGGCGCATCTCCGACATCTTCAACGCCTGCGGCGAGCGCTACACGCTCTTCTGCGGCGTGGACGACCTCGCGCTCGAGGCGCTCATGCTGGGCTGCAAGGGCTGGGTGGCGGGGCTGGTCAACGCCTTCCCGGAAGAGACCATGGCGATCTACGACCTCGCCCGCGCCGGCCGCTACACCGACGCGCTCCAGCTCTATCGCTGGTTCATGCCGCTGCTGCATCTCGACGTCTCGACCAAGCTCGTCCAGTACATCAAGCTCGCCCAGGCCGAAACCGGCACCGGCACCGAGACGGTGCGCGCGCCGCGCCTCGTGCTCGAGGGCCGCGAGCGGGAGCATGTGCTGACGGTGATCCGTCAGGCTTTGCAGCGCCGCCCGAAGCTCGCCGCCTGACGCCTTGAGCGGGCCGGAAGAGCAGGCCGAAGATTATCACGCGCGACTGGCAAGGCAGCCGCTACGGCCCTTGCGTGCGGAAGAGCGCGAGGTCGTCGCAGCCCTCGTCGCCATCGCGCCCATCGAACAGCATCTCGCGAGCGCGGAGCATCTGGACGTCGCCCGTGTCAGGGACGCGCTCGATGGCGGTATGGGATCGATCTGGTTCCAGTCGCCGGTGGGCGAGGACGGGCGCAAGTCGGACGGCGTTGTTTCGCAACTTTGGTATGTGGACGCGGACGGCGTCGGCGTCTGGCTCGCGCTGTTCCTCGATGTTCGCGGCGATCTCTATGAGGTCGATATGTAGAAGGTCGACTGGTCGCCGCTCGTTCGATATCCCCGGCGCGATCAGCTCGAGCCGATCAAGGTGAACTACTTTTGAGATCCTCCGCCTCAACCGCTCGTTAGCCCCTATCAAATGGCCAGGTCGCTGCGTCCGGCGGCAAGGAACTTACGCGGCGCATAGCCGAAGTCGCGGGCGGCGGGGCCGTTGTCGAAGACCTGGTCGCGGGCCATGCGCCGCGCCGTCTCGGCGTTCCAGCTCGGGTCCTTGGCGACGCGCCCGACGAGGGCGAGCATCGAGGCGAAGCCCGGCACAGTGACGATGCGCGGCTTTCGCTCCAGCGCTTCGAAGATGCGCATCACCATCTTGCGATAAGGCAGGGTTTCGCCGCCGCCGACCATGTAGCTGCGGTTGCGCGCGGCGGGGCTGTCGAGCGCGGCGAGCGCGGCGGCGGCGAGGTCGTCCGCATGGACCGGCTGCCGCAGCCCGTCCGCGTCGCGTGGCAGCGGGAAGAAGCCGCGGCGCTCGATGAAGCGCGCGATGATGGTGACGTTGCGGTCGAGCCCGACCCCGTAGACGAGCGTCGGCCGCAGCAAGGTGACGCCGATGCCGGTCGCGGTCGCGGCCTCCTGCAACGCCGCCTCGCCATGCTCGAGCCGGCGCACGAGGGTGCGGTCATATTCCGCCGTGCTGCCGCCCTTGACCGCGATCGAGGTCGAGCCGAAGGCGACCAGCCGTCCGACGCCGGCGGCGGCGAGCGCCGGCAGATGCGGCGCCACCAGCCAGATCGGCAGGGTGGCGATGGCGGCCGGCGCGCCCTCGGCGAGGCCCGGCAGGGGCTTGGCGAGGTCGGCGGGCAGGAAGCGCGGTTCCGGCCGGTGCGGATGGGTGCGGCCCACCACGATCACGCCCGGCCGCGCCGCGGCGCGATCGAGCAGGCAACGCCCGATCTGGTCCGTGCCGCCGAGGAGGACGAGGCCGGTCACCTTGCACCCCCTTGCTCATCCCGCGAGCGGGGCGAGGGAGTCATCTTCCCGCTCCCTTGCCGGAAGCAGGCGCGAGGACGCGCATCCGCGAAGCCCTCGCCCCCGACGGGGGAGAAAACAGGGTGAAGTGCGCCTTCGACCGGATCGGCCATCGCTTGGGTCAGACGAGCTGAAAGCCGTGCGCGTAGGGATCGCGGTCGTCGATGAAGATGGTGTTGTAGCCGGTCATCCGCGCCCAGCCCTCGATCGAGGGAATGATCGCTTCGTGATTGCCGACCTTCGTCGCGGCTTCGACGCGCCCGTTGAAGAGGCTGCCGATGATGCTCTCATGGATGAAATCGTCGCCGATCTTGAGCTTGCCGCGGGCGGCGAGCTGCGCCATCCGCGCCGAGGTGCCGGTGCCGCAGGGGCTGCGGTCGATCGCCTTGTCGCCGTAGAAGACGGCGTTGCGCGCGTCGGCCTTGGGGTTTTTCGGCTTGCCGGTCCAGAGGATGTGGCTCACGCCGCGGATCGTCTCGTTCTCGGGATGCACCACCGCGATCGCCTCGTTCAGCAGCCGGCGCAGGATCGGCGAGAGCCGGATCAGCTCGCCCGGCGTCATGTCCTCGAGGTCGCGATAGTTCGTCTGCGGCTCGAGGATCGCGTAGAAATTTCCGCCATAGGCGATGTCGAAGACCAGTCGGCCGACGCCCGGACACTCGACCGCCACGCCCTCGGCCGCGAGATAGGAGCCGACATTTTTGATCCGCACGGCCTCGACATGGGCGCCCTCGCGGCGATAGCGCGCCTCGACGAAGCCGGCCGGGGTCTCGAGATTGAGCACGCCTTCCTCGCGCGGCGTGACGAGGCCGCGCTCGAGCGCGAAGGTGACGGTGCCGATGGTGCCGTGGCCGCACATCGGCAGGCAGCCCGATGTCTCGATGAAGAGCACGCCGATGTCGCAGTCGGGCCGCGTGGCCGGATAGAGGATCGAGCCCGACATCATGTCGTGGCCGCGCGGCTCGAACATCAGGCCGGTGCGGATCCAGTCATAATCTTTGAGGAAATGCTGGCGCCGCTCGCTCATCGACGCGCCCTCGAGCCGCGGGCCGCCACCGGCTACGAGCCGGACCGGATTGCCGCAGGTATGGCCGTCGACGCAGAAAAAGGTATGGCTCGCCATGGATCGCCCGCCGGACAGGGATGCCGGATATCTAGGCCCGCCGGCGGCGCCGGGTCAACGCGGGCGGGGCAGGGCTGTCGCGCCGCAGGGTTGCAGATCAGGGATGCAAACCACCCGAAAGCTGGCCGCCGCTGTTCGCCGCTGCGGCTTTCTGGTCTAGTTTCGGCGCCATGACGTACCCCGCCGAGGAGCCTTCCGCATTGCCGAGCCTGCTCGGTCCGGGCGATCCGCCGCCGGTCGAGCTCTGGAACAGCGCGGGGTCGAGCCCGGCGCTGCTGATCGCCGACCATGCCGGTTCTGCGATTCCGGCGCGGCTCGGCTCGCTCGGCCTGCCGCCGGCGGCGCGGGCGCTTCATATCGCCCATGACATCGGCATCGCCGACCTCACGCGCGCCTTGGCGGACCGGCTCGACGCGGCGGCGCTGCTCGGCCGCTATTCCCGGCTCGTCATCGACGGCAACCGCCGTCTCGACGATCCGACCTCGATCGCGCAGGAGAGCGACAGCGTCGTGGTGCCCGGCAATCGCGGCCTCGCTGCGGCCGACCGGCGGGCGCGCGCCGAGGCCGTCTTCGCGCCCTATCACGCGGCCATCGCCGCCGGGCTCGCCGAGCGGGGCCGCACCGGCCGGCGCACCGCCCTCGTCTCGATGCACAGCTTCACGCCCCGCATGGGCGGGGTGGCGCGGCCCTGGCATCTGGGCGTGCTCTGGGACAAGGACGGCCGGATGGCGCAGCCGCTGCTGGCCGCGCTCCGCGCCGAACCCGATCTCGTCATCGGCGAGAACGAGCCCTATGACGCGCGCACCGGCGAGGGCTACACGCTCGACGCCCATGCGACGCCCATCGGCCTGCCGCATGTGCTGATCGAGGTCCGGCAGGACCTGATCGACGAGCGCGGCAAGGCGGCGGCGCTGGCCGAACGCCTCGCCCGCATTCTGGAGCCCATCGTCGAAGAAACGGCGCGGGGGTGAGCATGTCGCTGCCGACCGAGCCCGCCTTCACCATCGGCGTCGAGGAGGAATATCACCTCGTCAATCTCGAGACGCGCGACCTCGTGGCCGAGCCGCCGGCGGCGATGCTGGCCGAGTGCGAGCGGGCGCTGAAAGGGCAGGTCAGCCCCGAGTTCCTGCGCTCCCAGATCGAGATCGGCACGCCGGTCTGCCGGACCATGCAGGAGGTGCGCGCGGAGCTGGCCGGGGCGCGCCGCGCCGTCGCCGGCATCGCCGCACGGCATGGCCTCGCCCCGATCGCCGCCTCGACCCATCCCTTCGCGCGCTGGGAGGAACAGCGCCGCACCGACCGGGAACGCTACAACCTGATCGCCCGCGACCTGCAGGGGCCGGCGCGGCGCCTGGTGATCTGCGGCATGCATGTGCATGTCGGCATCGAGGACCCGGATTTGCGGATCGACCTGATGAGCCAGGCGGCCTATTTCCTGCCGCATCTGCTGGCGCTCAGCACCTCCTCGCCCTTCTGGGGCGGCGAGGATACCGGCCTCAAATCCTACCGCATCGCGGTGTTCGACGAGCTGCCGCGCACCGGCCTGCCGGAGCAGTTCGACTCCTTCGGCGAGTACGAACGGCATCTCAAGGTGCTGATCGGCGCCGGGATCATCGAGGACGGCAGCAAGCTCTGGTGGGATCTGCGGCCGAGCACGCGCTTCCCGACCCTTGAGCTGAGGATCACCGACGTCTGCCCGCGGCTCGAGGATGCGGTGGCGATCGCCTCGATCTATCGCTGCCTGCTGCGGATGCTCTACCGGCTGCGCCGCAACAACCAGCGCTGGCGGCGCTATTCGGCGATGCTGGTGAACGAGAACCGGTGGCGCGCGCAGCGCTACGGCGTCGACGAAGGGCTCGTCGATTTCGGCAAGGGCGCGATCGTGCCCTATGCCGATCTGCTGGAGGAGATGCTGACGCTCATTGCCGAGGATGCGGCGCATTTCGGCTGCGAGGCGGAGATCGGCGAGGCGCGCGCGATCCTCGGCCGCGGCACCAGCGCCCACCGTCAGCTCGCGACCTGCAAGGCGGCGCTCGATGCCGGCGAGGATCGCGCGACGGCCCTGCGACGAGTGGTGGACCAGCTCGTCGCCGAGACGGCCGCGGTCTGACGCCGCGCCGCGGGTGCGACGACGCTCATCGCGCATGTCTACCAAGAGGCTGGGCTGGCGAGAGATCGGGAACGCTTACAGTTTCCGGAAGGTGACCGGTGGCCCGGCGCCCGCTGGCGCAGGCTGCCCGGCGACGCCATATTGGAGGCAGGAGAAGGAGAAGATCGATGGACGACAAGACGCGAACCGAGCTCGAAGCGGCCGCTTTCCGCCGGCTGGTGCAGCATCTGCGCGAGCATACCGACGTGCAGAACGTCGATCTGATGAACCTCGCGGGCTTCTGCCGCAACTGCCTGTCCAAATGGTATCGCGCGGCGGCCGAGGAGCGGGGCCTCGCCCTCTCCGACCCGCAGGCGCGCGAGATCGTCTATGGCATGCCCTATGAGCGCTGGAAGGCGCAGCATCAGGCGGGGGACGGCATCCCGGCTCTGAAGGCGCTGGCCGAGGCGCGCGCGAAGCCGCATCGGCACTAGGCAGCCTTGCGCCGCGGCCCTTGCGTTCGGAAATCAGTGCGTCAAGAAACCGGCCGCCTCACGAGCCGCGCGCAAAAGGAAGAGGGGACGCCGATCGGGCGGTGCCCCTCGCCCTGGGCCTTATGATGGCCGGCGCGAAGGCTTAGTCGTCGCCGCCCTCGCCGCCGCCATGGCCGCCACTCTCGCCGCCCTCTCCGCCACCGCCGTCCCCGCCGCTTTCGCCCCCTTCGCCACCGCTCGAATCGCCGCTGCCGCTCGAGCCTTCGCCGCCCTCGCCGCCGCTATCGCCCGATTCGCCGTGGCCGGAATTGCCACTGCCTTCACCGGAATTCTCGCCGCCTTCGCCGTGATCGTCCCCGGCTTCGCCGTGATCGTCGCCAGCCTCGCCATGGTCGTCCCCGGCTTCACCATGGTCGTCTCCGGCCTCGCCGTGATCATCGCCATCCTCGCCATGATCGTCGCCGTCCTCGTGGTCGTCCCCGGCCTCATTGACGTCGCCGCGCTCGCTCGCATCCTCGCCGTCCTCATTGACGTCGTCGCCGTCCTCGTTGTCGTCGTCGCGACCCTGATCGTCGGTGCCGTCGTCGCCGGTCTCGGTGCCAAGCGCGTCGCCCGGGCCCTGGTCCGCCGTGCCGTCGTCGTCGGTGGATTGCGCCCAGGCCGGGGCGAAATCGGGCAGCAGGCCGCTGCCGGAGAAGGAAACGGGCGTCAGCGCCGCCGCGAGCGCGACCAGGCTGGCGCGGCCGAGCAGCAGGGCCGTCCGGCCCGGATTGGCCGCCCTCGAGGGGCGCGCCGCCGCAATGAACTGCGTCTTTCGCATCGGGTATCTCCCTTCGGAAAATTCGGCGGGGGATGCCGGAGCGACCCCCTCTCAGCGCGACAACGGGGATCGGCCGGGCGTTATTCCCGTCCGCTGCCGGATTTTCCGGGGCGGTTTCGGCGGGGTCTTGCCCGCAACCCGCACGCCGCCTATGGTCCGGCTGCCGCGGCCGTTCGGCCGTCGGTCGCGCCAATCACCCACAGCCGCATTTCGGAGTCAGCCGCATGGCCAAGCAGGGCGGGATCGCTGCAGATCGTCTCAAATCCTTCATAGAGCGGATCGAACGTCTGGAGGAGGAGCGGGCGGCGCTCGGGGCCGATGTGCGCGAGGTCTATTCCGAGGCGAAGGGCACCGGCTTCGACACCAAGATCATGCGGCAGATCATCCGGCTGCGGAAACTGGACCAGGCGCAGCGCCAGGAGCAGGACGCGCTGCTGGATCTCTACAAGCAGGCGCTCGAGCTCGACTGACGCCGGCGCCGCCGGGATTTCGGAACCGGAGGCCCCTCCCGCCGCTTGTTCCCTTGCGCGACGTTCCGGTCGCGAGGGGGCCCCGCCTATATGTCATGGCGACATGCGATCATTGCGCGAGGCGGCACCCGCCCGACGGCGCGGCGCGCCCGGTTGCGATGGCTCCCGGGGAATGCGACGGTACCCGCCGGAACGAGAAGCTTCGAGGTCGGTTGATGGCGGGCAATTCCTTCTTCGGCGATCTGCTGCAGACCATCGCGGACCGCGGCCGGCTGCTGCTCGACCGCGTGCGCGGCGGCAGCATGGAGGATATCGGGCTCGCGGAGCTCTGCGAGACGCTGCTCTCGAGCCGCGGCGAGGCGTCCGGCGTGGCGCTCGCGCGCGAGATTCTCGGGCGCTGGCGCTCCCTCGACGAGGCCGGGCGGCGTGCGTTCCTGATCGAGCTCATGGAGCGGTTCGGGCCCGACTACGCCCGGATCGACCGCGCAGTCGCCGCTTACGAGAAGAACCGCGACGCGCGATCGGTGGTGGCGCTGCACGAGGCGGCCGAGCCGCGCCGGCAGGAACTGATCCGCCGGCTGAACCTGGCGCCGAACGGCGTGCGCAGCCTCGTGCGGATGCGCGCGGAGCTGCTGCGACAGCAGGGCTCGGTTCCCGGGCTCGACGTGGTGGATGCCGATTTCGAGCATCTGCTCGCCTCCTGGTTCAATCGCGGCTTCCTCGTGCTGCGGCGGATCGACTGGTCCACCCCGGCCGATATCCTCGAGAAGATCATCCGCCACGAGGCGGTGCACGAGATCGGCGACTGGGACGATCTTCGCGACCGGCTGCAGCCGGGCGACCGCCGCTGCTTCGCCTTCTTCCATCCGCGTCTCGTCGACGATCCGCTCATCTTCGTCGAGGTCGCCCTCACCCGGTCGATTCCGGCGGCGATCGGCGAGCTGCTCAGCGAAGACCGCGAGCGCGTTCCCGCCGCCGAAGCGAGCGCGGCAATCTTCTATTCGATCTCGAACTGCGAAGCCGGCCTCCGCGGCATCTCCTTCGGCAGCTTCCTGCTGAAGCAGGTGATCGAGGATCTGCGACAGGAGCTGCCGCGGGTCACCGAGTTCGTCACGCTGTCGCCCGTGCCGGGCTTCGCGGCCTGGCTCGCCGGCGAACGGGCGGAGGCGGCGTCGACCGTCCTGACGCCCGAGGATCGCACGGCGCTGGCGGCGCTGGATCGCGAAGGCTGGGCGCTCGATCCGGCCGCGGTCGAGGCGGTGCGCGAACCTTTGCTTGCCCTCGCGGCGCATTATTTCCTGCGGGCGCGCACGGCCTCCGGCCGGCCGGTCGATCCCGTGGCGCGGTTCCATCTCGGCAACGGCGCAAGGCTCGAGCGGCTCAATTTCCTCGGCGATCTCTCCGAGAAGGCGATCCGGCAGGGGCACGGGCTGATGGCGAATTACCGCTACAAGCTCGACGATATCGAGAAGAACCACGAGGGCTTCGCGGCCCAGGGCGAGATCGTCGCGGCGCCGGCGGTGAAGCGTCTGCTCCGCGAGGAGCGCGCGGCGCGTCCGGCTCGAAACGATCAGACGCTTGCGATCGGCAAGGCCTGAGCGGCCGCTCTCCTGCTACTCGTTCCAATGATGGCAGGCGACCTCGTGCCCCGCGGCGATCGGGAGGAGCGGCGGCGTCTCGCGCGCGCAGATCGCGGTGGCCTTCGGACAGCGGGTCCGGAAGGCGCAGCCGCTCGGCGGATCGAGCGGCGAGGGAAGGTCGCCCTTGAGGACCAGCCGCCGCCGGCCGCGCTCGAGATCGGGATCGGGCAGCGGCACGGCGGAGATCAGCGCCTGGGTATAGGGATGGCGCGGATTGCGATAGAGCTGCTCGCGGGTGGCGAGCTCCGCCACCCGGCCCAGATACAGCACCATGATGCGATGGCTGACATGGCGCACGATGGCGAGATTGTGCGAGATGAAGATGAGGGCGAGGCCGTATTCCGCCTGCAGCTCCATCAACAGATTGACGATCTGCGCCTGGATCGAAACGTCGAGCGCGGAGACCGGCTCGTCGCAGACGATGAGCTTCGGCCGCGTGATCATGGCGCGCGCGATGCCGATGCGCTGGCACTGCCCGCCGGAGAACTCGTGCGGATAGCGGTTGATCTGCTGCGGCAGCAGCCCGACCTTGCCCATCATCGCCTTGACCCGCTCGCGCGTCGCCGCCGCACCCTGTTCCGGCTCGAAGGTGCGCAAGGGTTCCGCGATGATCTCGCCCGCGGTCATGCGCGGATTGAGGGCGGCGAGCGGGTCCTGGAACACGATCTGCATCGACCGGCGTTGCCGCCGCAGCGCCTCGGTATCGAGCGCGCCCAGATCCTGGCCGAGCCAGAGCACGCGCCCCTTCGCCAGCGGCAGCAGCCGCAGCACCGCGCGGCCGAGGGTCGATTTGCCGCAGCCGGATTCGCCGACGAGGCCGAGCGTCTCGCCGGCCCCGAGCCGGAAGCTGACGCCGTCGACGGCCTTCAGGATGCGGTCGCCGCGGCCGAACATTCCGCCGCCGATGCGGAAATGCACCCGAAGATCCTCGACCTCGAGAATCGGGCCCGCGCTCACAGTCGCTCCAGATGGCAGGCCTTGCTGCGGCCGGCCCCGACCGGCGTCAGCAGCGGCCGCTCGGCGACGCATCGCGCGAAGGCATGGGGGCAGCGGTCGTTGAAGGCGCAGCCCGGCGGCAGGCGCTGCAGGTTGGGCGGCTGACCCGCGATGGTCTGCAGCCGCCGGCCTTCGGCGATGTCGAGCCGCGGCATCGAGGCGAGGAGACCCGCCGTATAGGGGTGCTGCGGGTTGCGGAAGATGTCGCGCACCGGACCGGTTTCGACGATGCGGCCGGCATACATGACGATCACCCGGTCGCAGAGCCCGGCGATCACGCCCAGATCGTGAGTGATGAGGGCGACGGCGGTATGGCTCGTCTCGCCGAGCTTCCGGATCAGCTCCAGGATCTGCGCCTGGATGGTGACGTCGAGCGCGGTGGTGGGCTCGTCTGCGATCAGCAGCTCCGGCCGGCAGAGCAGCGCCATGGCGATCATGGCGCGCTGCCGCATCCCGCCCGAGAACTCGTGCGGGTAGAGATCGATGCGCCGCCCGGCCTCCGGGATCTGCACGCTCTCCAGCATGGCGACCGCCTCGCGCCGGGCCTCCCGCCGGCTCATGGCGCGATGGGTGACCAGCACTTCGGTCAATTGGCGCTCGACGGTGAGGTAGGGATTCAGCGACGTCATCGGATCCTGGAAGATCATCGACAGCCGTGCGCCCCGGATCCGGTTGAGCGCGGCGGGCTCGAGCCCCAGCATCTCGCTGCCGCGGAACCGCACGCTGCCCGAGGCGCGGCCGTTGCGCGCGAGCAGCCCCATGAGCGCCATGAAGATCTGGCTCTTGCCGGCTCCCGATTCGCCGACGATGCCGAGCATCTCCCCTTCGGCGATCGAGAAGCCGACGTCATTGACGGCCGAAACCTCGCCCTCCGGCGTCGCGAACCGGACATCGAGCCGCTCGACCTCGAGGAGGGCGCCCATCGGCCTAGCGATCCTTGGGGTCGAGCGCGTCGCGCAACCCGTCGCCGACGAAGTTGAGCGCGATCAGCGTCGCCACCAGCACGGTCGCGGGATAGAGCAGCGCCCAGGGCGCGATCTCCATCACATTCGCCCCCTCGTTGATCATGGTGCCCCAGCTCGCGCTCGGCTCCTGCACGCCGAGCCCGAGGAAGCTCACGAAGGATTCGATCAGGATCACCTGCGGGATGGTCAGCGTCATGTAGATCACCACCGGCCCCAGCGTGTTGGGGATGATGTGGCGCCGGAGGATGTTGAAGCGGCTGACCCCGCCGGCTTCCGCCGCCTCGACGAACTCCTTGCGCTTGAGGCTCAGCGTCTGGCCGCGGACGATGCGCGCCATGTCGAGCCAGGAGACGGCGCCGATCGCGACATACATCAGCAGGAAATTGCGCGTGAAGATGACGGTCAGCAGGATCACGAAGAACACGAAGGGCAGCGCGTAGAGGATATCGACGATCCGCATCATCGCCGCGTCGATCCGGCCGCCGACGAAGCCGGCGACGGCACCCCAGATGACGCCGATCGCCAGGCTCACCAGCGTCGCGACGGCCGCGATCGAGAGCGAGACCTGGCCGCCATAGAGCGTTCGCACGAACAGGTCGCGGCCGTTGGCGTCGGTGCCGAAATAGTAGCCGGCCTGCCAGTCCGGCGGCGCCAGCATCCGGTCCCAATCGACCGCGTCGTA
This sequence comes from uncultured Rhodospirillaceae bacterium, assembly GCA_902826565.1. Taxonomy (GTDB): domain Bacteria; phylum Pseudomonadota; class Alphaproteobacteria; order Dongiales; family Dongiaceae; genus CADEFF01. Next base: position 24,131 of record CADEFF010000021.1, read on the forward strand.
GGGATGCGGGCTGATCCAGGGCGCGAGGATGCAGGCGACCGTGACGAGCAACACGATCACGAGGCTCGCCATCGCCGCCCGGTTGCGGGCAAAGCGCCGTCGCGCATCCGCCCAGAGGCTGCGGCCCTCGAATTCGGTCGTCGGCGTTGCGCGAAGGGCGGCTTCCGTCATTGCGGCCTCAGTCGTACCGGACTTTGGGGTCGAGGACGCCATAGAGCAGGTCGGCGACCAGATTGAGCAGGATGATGAGTGCGCCGTAGAAGATCGTGACGCCCATCACCAGCGTGTAGTCGCGATTGAGCGCGGCCTGCACGAAATAGCGGCCGATGCCGGGAATGCCGAAGATCTGCTCGACGATGATCGAGCCGGTGATGATGCCGGCGGTGGCGGGGCCGAGATAGGAGACGAGCGGCGGCAGGGTCGCCTTGATGGCATGGCGGGTGAGGGTGATGCGTTCCGGCAGGCCCTTGGCGCGGGCGGTCCGCACATAGTTGCTGCCCAGCACCTCGATCATGCTGCCGCGGGTGAGGCGGGCGATGGCGGCGAGCTGCGGCAAGGCCAGCGCCAGGATCGGCAACACCATGTGGGCGGGCGAGAAGGCTCCGGCGCCCCAGCCGCCGACCGGTAGCCACCGGAGGGTGAGGCCGAAGACCAGCGTCAGCAGCGGCGCCACCACGAAGTTGGGCACGGCGATGCCGAGCATGGTGAAGCCCATCGCCGCATAGTCGACCGCGCTGTTCTGGCGGAGGGCCGCCAGCATGCCGAGCCCGATGCCGAGCACGAGCGCGATGGCCATGGCGATGCCGCCGATCATCAGCGAGGTCGGGAAGCCGCCGAGGATGAGCTCGGTGACGGTGAAATCCTTGTACTGGAAGGAGGGACCGAAATCCCCCCGCAGCAGCCCGCCGAGATAGCGCCCGAACTGCGCCAGCAGCGGCTCGTCGAGATGATAGGCGGCGTTGAGATTGGCCTCGACCTGCGGGGAGACGCGCCGCTCCTTGTCGAAAGGCCCGCCGGGCGCCATGCGGATCATCACGAAGGTGATCGCGATGATGACGAAGAGCGTCGGGATCGCGCCGAGGAGACGCTTCAGGGCATAGGTAAGCAAGGCGGGTCTTTCGCGGGAAAGGCCGGCGCGCCGGAAATGCCGCCCGACGCGCCGGCCTCGACCCTAGGAGGCGATGGACATGTAGCGCCCGAGATGGACGTCGAGGATGTTGAACTCCCATCCCGCGAGCTTCGGGCTCAGCATATGCTGCGTCGTGTAGTGATAGATGGGGATCAGCGCGTTGTCGGCGAGGAAGAGCTTTTCCGCCTCCTCGAGCAGCGTCATGCGCGCCGCCGGCTCGGCGGTCACGGCGGCCTGCTTCAGCAGCTCGTCATATTTCGGGTTGCTGTAGCCGGCATCGTTCCGCTCGCCCGCATTGGAGAGGAACATGTCGAGGAAGTTGATCGGGTCGGCGAAATCGCCGATCCAGGCGGCCCGCGCGATCTGGAAGTTCTTGTTGTCGCGCGTGTCGAGATAGACCTTCCACTCCTGGTTCGTGAGGGCGAGGTCGATGCCGAGCGGTTTCCACATGGCGGCCGCGGCGACCGCGATCTTCTTGTGGTTCTCGCTCGTGTTGTAGAGCAGCTCGACCTTGAGCGGGTTTTGCGGCCCGTAGCCGGCCTCGGCCAGCAGCTTCGCCGCTTCGGCGAGCCGTTCCTCCTTCGACATTTCCTTGAAGTCCAGGAACTGCTGCTGATAGCCCTCGATGTTCGGCGGGACCCAGCTATAGGCGGGGATTTCGCCCGCCTGGGTGATCTTCTCGGTCATGATCTCGCGGTCGAGCGCCAGCGACAGGGCGCGGCGGAGCGACGCCTGATCGCCGAGCGGCGCCTTGGTCAGATTGATCACGTAGTAGTAGGTCCCGAGATAGGGCGTGTTGTGGAACTCGGACGCCATGTTCTCTTCGAGCCACTTCACCTGCTCGGACGGCACGTCGTAAGTGATGTCGAGCTCGCCCGCGCGGTAGCGCTTCAGCTCCTCCTGCAGGTCCTCGGTCGGGTAGAACACGATCTTGTCGAGCTTGACGTTGGCGGCGTCGTGGAAGAGCGGGTTCTTCACCACCGTCACCTGCGACTGCGGCACCCAGTCGGCCATGGTGAAGGCGCCGTTCGAGACCATGTTGCCGGGCCGGGTCCACTGATCCCCGAACTTCTCGACCGTCGCCTTGTGAACCGGGAAGGCGATGTTGTGGGAGAGGAGGCCGATGAAGTAGGGGGTCGAGGCGTTGAGGGTGATCTCGAGCGTTTCGGGATCGACCGCCTTCACGCCGAGCGTCGTCGGATCGGCTTCGCCGCCGATGGCGGCTTCCGCATTGACGATGGGCGCCAGGATCGGCGCATAGTCGGAGGCGGTCTTGGGATCGACGGCGCGGCGGAAGGAATAGACGAAATCCTCGGCGGTCAGCGCATCGCCGTTCGACCATTTCGCGTCGGGGCGGAGATGGAAGGTATAGACCTTGCCGTCGTCGCTGATGTCCCAGCTCGTCGCGACGCCGGGAATGTTCCTGCCGTCGGCGGAGAAGGTGACGAGCCCCTCGAAGAGGTCGTTCTCGATGGCGTTCTCGGTGACGCCGGTCGACTTGTGCGGATCGAGCGTTTCCGGCTCGGTACCGTTGCCGCGATGGAGCACCATCTCCGCCGGGACGGCGGTAGCAGATAGCAGAAGCGCCGCAAGGCCGAGCGCGAGCGGTCTGAGCCAAGTCCGTCCGACTGTCATGCGTTTCTCCTCCCTCCGGATGATTGGCCTCGCCGATCGCGGCCCGCATCTTTCCGAGGAGCCGCATCAGCGAGGTTCCTTGCGGCGAGTGTGTTGGATATGATGTGGCCGTTCAATGGGTTTGTCCTTCGGGCGGCGGTCATAACGGCCCGCAAGACCGCCGGTGTCCTTCTGTCGCGCGCGGCGCAGGTATCCAGCATTCCGCATGGTCCGGCTTCCGGCTTTTTCGCGCGCATCGACCGCGGCGCCGAGGGATGATTCCGGCGGCGCAACCGCGGTGCGGCCGGTGCGATGAAAGCGACGCGCGCCGCCTGGGTGCCTCTGCTGGTCGCCTTGCTGGTCGTCGTCCTCTGGGGCGGCACGCCGACCGTCACCAAGCTCGCCGCGCGCGAGATCGATCCGCTGGTGATCGCATTCACGCGCACGCTGGTCGGCGCGCTCGCCGCCTTGCCGCTCGTGCTCGCCATGCGGGTGGCGCCGCCGCGCTCGCTCAGGCTCGCCTGGCCGCTGGTGCTTTCCGGCATCTGCGCCTTCGTCGCCTTCCCGATCCTCTTCACCTACGGACAGCGCCATACCTCGGCGATGCATGGCGGCCTCATCCTGGCGGTGCTGCCGGTCATGACCGGGCTCTATGCGGCCGTCGTGGAGCGGCGTTGGCCGATCTCGCGCTGGTGGCTCGGCTGCACCATCGCGCTTGCCGGCGAGGCACTGCTGATCGGCGGGAAGGGCCATGGGGCGGAGCAGGAAGCGACGCTCTTCGGCGACGTGCTGATCGTTCTGTCCTGCCTCTTCGCGTCCCTGAGCTATGTGCTCGGCGCGCGCCTCGCCCAGGCCGGCTATCCGAGCCTCGGCACCACCCTCTGGAGCCTGATCGCCTCGGGCATCCTGCTGCTGCCGGGAATTCCCTGGGTGCTGGGCGGCGGCCTCCCCGAGGCGACACCGCTCGCCTGGGGCTCGGTCTTCTTCCTCGCGGTAATCACCTCGATTCTCGGCTATATCGGCTGGTACTGGGCGCTCGGCGCGGGCGGCATCGCGCGCATCGCCACGCTTCAGTTCATGCAGCCTATCTCCGGCCTCGTGCTCGCCTTCTTCCTGCTGGGCGAGCGGCCCACGCTGGTGCTCGGCATCGCGACGCTCGTCATTCTGGCGGGCGTCGTCATCGCGCAGGGGCGACGCTCGGCACGAAGCGGCGCCCGGTGACGAGACAGGCTCCCGCGATCGGAGCCGTCGTGCGAGAATGACGGGTGGCGGCCTCGCCGCGGGGGGAGCAGGACAATGGCGCATTGGCGCGACGTGGCGATCGGCGCGGATCGCCTGGTTTCCGGAACGCCGGCCCGCGCCTGTTTTTTCCTGACGGCGCTCTTCGTCGCGCTCTTCGTCTGGCGCGGCGCGCCGTTCCGCGTTGTGCTGGTGCCGCCGGAAGCGGTGTTCCTCGGTCACTGGAACCGGGATATCGCGGATTTCGCGGTACCGCGCGCCGGCGAATACAGGATCGTGAAATCCGCGCAGTGGGCGCTGGCGCTGCTGCGGGAGCACAAGATCGAGCAATACAGCGTCAGCGCGGCCCTCGCCAGGCAGGGCGAAGTGCGGGTCCGCATCATGGAAGGCGGCGTGCCGATCATGTTCAAGGCGGATGCGCCCGATCTGCTTCTCTACAAGTTCGAGACGCTGCCGCCGGACTGCCGACTCGTCGACGAGCGGGAGGCCATGCGCCTTGCTCGCTGCGATTAGCCTCTTCGCCCCCTGCTTCTTCGGGCTGGGGTTGCTGGCGCTTCTCCCGCTCCCGCGCTTCTGGGCGGAACCGGCGGCCGATCCGGCGCAACGCGCGACCGCGCTTGCCGCCGCCCTGGCGCTCGGCATGACCGTCTATTACGGCCTGATGCTCGCGATCGAGCGACCGGAGGTGACGGCCGCCGTGTCGCTCGGCCTCGCCGCCATCGGGTGGGGCACGACCCTGATCCGTGCCCGGCGCGAGCTCCTCCGGTCGCTGGCGCTCGGCCGCTGGGCCTACGGCCTCCTGATCCTGCTGCTCATTGCCGCGGCGCTCCATATTCTCCTCCGGCCGCTCGCCGATTCGGACGCGCGCACGATCTGGTTTCACCATGCCAAGGTGATCTACTTCTTCGGCGACTTCGATCCCTTCGCGAGCTGGGGCACCGACCGGCGCCAGTTCTTCCATCCGGACTATCCGAAGCTCCTGGCGACGCTCGCCTCGAGCGCTGCGACGCTGGCCGGGTTCTGGAACGAGTATTTTCCGAAGCTCGCCCTGGTGGCCCTGCTGCTGCCGCCGCTGGTGGCGACCCTCGGGTTCCTGCGGCAGCCGCTGACGTTGATCCTGGTGTTAGTCGCCTTCTACTGCCTGCCGCGCGCCTACATGTGGAACGGCTTCATGGATGGCTATCTCGCGCTTTATGCGGGATTCATGGCGATCCATTTCGGGCGCTGGCTGGGCGAGCGCCGCCTCGTCGATCTCGTCGCCGGCATCGCCTTCCTCGCCGTGACCGTGGGCCTCAAGAACGAGGGCTACATGCTGCTGGTCGTTTTCGCGGGGGCGGGGCTGCTTGCCGCCTTCCGGTCGCGGGACGGCGTCGGCGGGCTCATGAAGGCGATCCCCCTGCCGGTGCTGGTTCCCGCCTTGCTCGCCTTCTCCGGCTTCTTCCTGTGGCTCTATCTGCGGCGGCAATGGCATCTCGAGAACGACCTCGAGTTCGGGCCCGGCGCATGGGCGCGGGCCATCGAACGCCTTGGCGATCCGGAGGCGCTCGCGCTGCTCGGCGAATCGCTGTTTCTCACCGCGGCGACGGCGCTTCCGGCGGGCATGGTGGCCGCCATGTTCTGGCAGTTCCGGCGCTGGCCGGAGAGCCGGCCGGCGGGCACCGATTTCGCCCTCGCGCTCGCGCTCCTCTATTTCGGCGGGGTCATCCTCATCTATCTCATGACGCCGCACACCCTTACCTGGCATCTCGGCACCAGCGCGGAGCGCGTGCTCATGACGCCGCGCGCGCTCGCCTTCGCCGCGATCGCCCTCTGGCTTCAGGAACGGGAGATCGCCGGCCGGATCCGGCTTGCGCCCGGTGCGGCGCGGCGGATCAGCGGCGCTTGAACCAGCGATATTTGATCAGGCAGCCGATGGCCGCGACGGCGTCGGCGCTGCGGATCTTCTTGCCGTCCGCGTAGCTGCGGCCGCGATAGGAGATGCCGACCTCGTAGAAGACGCGCTCGGCGAGGGCGAGCTTCACGGTGATCTCGGGCTCGACGCCGAACCGCTCCTCCTCGATCGCGATGGCGCGGATCACGTCGCCGCGGAACGCCTTGAAGCCCGTCTCCATGTCCGAAAGATTGAGATTGGTCAGCAGGTTCGAGATCAGCGTCAGCAGCCCGTTCGCGACGGTGTGCCAGAAATAGATCGCGCGATGCGGGTAGCCGCCGAGGAAGCGCGAGCCATAGACCACGTCCGCGTCGCCCGCGAGGATCGGCTCGAGAAGGCGCGGATACTCCGCCGGGTCATATTCGAGGTCGGCGTCCTGGAAGATCACCACGTCGCCGGTGGCCGCCTGCACGCCCGACCGGATCGCCGCGCCCTTGCCACGATTCCGTTCGTGACGGATCAGGCGATCGACCGGCGGCGTCATCGCCTCCAGCGCCGCGACCGATCCGTCGGTCGAGCCGTCGTCCACCACGATGATCTGCTTGTTCGCGATGGGCGCCGCGCGGACCCGTCGGATGATCTCGCCGATGGTGCGCGCTTCGTTGTAGCAGGGAACGATCACCGACAGCAGGAAGCGCTGCCGGTCGACGGGGCCGCGAGGCGTGAGCTCGGCCATGCCGCTATTCGGCGGCCTGGGGGCGGGCGGCGGGGTTCCGGAAGGCTTCGAGCAACTCCGCCTCGCGCGCCTTGGCGCGCTCGAGATGCGCGTCCTTGATGTGGCCGTAGCCGCGGATCTGCTCGGGGATCGAGGCGAGCGCGACGGCGAGACGATGATTGTCGTGATCGAGCGTCGCGAGGAGCTCCGCGATCAGCGCCTCGTACTCGACGATCAGCGAACGCTCGCGCCGGCGCTCGGCGGTGTAACCGAAGATGTCGAAGGCGGTGCCGCGGAGGAAGCGCAGCCGTTTCATCGCCTTGAAGGCGCTCCTCATTGCGGGGCCGTAGCTCCGCTTCTGCAGGTGCCCCGTCGCCGGGTCGCGCTTGGCGAAGAGCGGCGGGGCGAGATGGTACCTGATCTTGTAGTCGCCCTCGAACTGGCTCTCGATCGCGGCGCGGAAGCTGTCGTCGGTATGGAGCCGTGCGACCTCATACTCGTCCTTGTAGGCCATCAGCTTGTGGAGATAGCGCGCGACCGCGAGGGCGAGGCCCTGCCGCCCGGGTGTCCGCTCCGCTTCCGCCGCCCGCACCCGCTCGACCAGCGCGCGATAGCGCGCCGCATAGGCCTCGTTCTGGTAGGCCGCGAGCTCAGCGCTGCGGATCCGCACGATGTCCTCGAGGCTCTCGGCCCGCTCGCGCGGCGCGGAGCGCGGGTCGGCGATCCGCGACAGCCGGTCCACGGTCGTGAGATCGACGGCGGCGTGGCGGCCCCAGCGGAAGGCCTGGCCGTTCATCGCGACCGCCGTGGCGTTGAGCTCGATCGCCTGCTCGAGCGAGGCCGCGGAGACCGGGATCAAGCCCTTCTGATAGGCGTAGCCCAGCATGAACATGTTGCTCGCGATGGAATCGCCGAGGAGCGCGGTCGCGAGCCGCGTCGCCTCCACGAACTCGGTGGTGTCGCGCCCGGCGGTTTCGGCGATGGCGCCGCCGAGCGCGTCGCTCGGGAACTGCGTGTCGGGATCCTGCAGGAAATCGCCGGTAATGCTCTGGGCGGTGTTGATGATGGCGCGCGAATGGCCCTTCTGCAGCTTGGCGAGCGCATCGAAGCTCGCCGCGACGACGATGTCGCAGCCGAGCAGCAGATTGGCCCCGCCTGCGGCGAGCCGGACCGCATGAATGTCCTCGGGTCGCTCCGCGATGCGGATATGGCTGAAGACGGCGCCGCCCTTCTGGGCGAGGCCGGTCATGTCGAGCACCGAGCAGCCCTTGCCCTCGATATGCGCGGCCATGCCGATGAGGGCGCCGATGGTGACGACGCCGGTGCCGCCGACGCCCGTCACCAGGATGCCGTAGGGCGCGGCGATGCCCGGCAGTGCCGGCTCCGGCAGCGGCGGCAGGGCGTCGGGGCCGCTCCCCTTGCGCTTCCTCGGGCGCCCGCCCTCCACCGTCACGAAGCTCGGGCAGAAGCCCTTGAGGCAGGAGTAATCCTTGTTGCAGGTCGACTGGTCGATCAGGCGCTTGCGGCCGAACTCGGTCTCGACCGGCACGACGGAGAGGCAGTTCGACTGGTCGGCGCAGTCGCCGCATCCTTCGCAGACCCGCTCGTTGATGAAGACGCGCTTCGGCGGATCCTCCATCAGCCCGCGCTTGCGGCGGCGGCGCTTCTCGGCGGCGCAGGTCTGCTCGTAGACGATGGCGCTCACCCCCTCAAGCTCGCGCAAATCGCGCTGCACCTCGTCCAGCCGGTCGCGGTGATAGACCCTGGTGCCGGGGGCGAGGTCCATGCGGCCCTCCCAGACCTCCGGCTTGTCGGTCACGATCAGGATCGGCGTCACGCCTTCGGCCGCGAGCTGCCGGGTCACGGTCGGCGGGTCGAGCGGACCGTCCATCGGCTGGCCGCCGGTCATGGCGACGGCGTCGTTGTAGAGGATCTTGAAGGTCATGTTGACGTTGGCGGCCACCGCCGCACGGATCGCCAGCAGGCCGGAATGATAATAGGTGCCGTCGCCGATGTTCTGGAACACATGCGGCGTCTTGCTGAAGGGCGCCTGGCCGATCCAGCTCGCCCCTTCGCCGCCCATATGGGTGAAGGTCTCGTTGTTCCGGTCCATCCACTGCGCCATGTAGTGGCAGCCGATGCCGGCAAGGGCGCGGCTGCCTTCCGGCACATGCGTCGAGGTGTTGTGCGGGCAGCCGGAGCAGAAATAGGCGACCCGCTTCAGGGCCGGCTTGTAGCCGGTGAGGGACTCTTCCTTCGCCTCGAGGAAGGCGAGCCGCTCGCGGATCCGCGGGCTGTCGTAGAAACGCGCAATGCGCCTCGCAATCACGCGGGCGATGCGCGCCGGCGTCAGCTCGTCGGCCGAAGGCAGGATCCATTCGCCGGTCTCGTCGAACTTGCCGATGACGCGCGGCCGGACGTTCTCGCTCCAGTTATAGAGCTGCTCCTTCAATTGGTTCTCGACCAGCGCGCGCTTCTCCTCGACGACGAGGATCTCCTCGAGCCCTTCGGCGAAATGCCGGATGCCGTCGCGCTCGAGCGGCCAGACCATGCCGACCTTGTAGAGGCTGAGGCCGATCTCGCGGGCGTGATCCTCGTCGATCCCGAGATCGTCGAGTGCCTGGCGCACGTCGAGATAGGACTTGCCGCAGGTGACGATGCCGAAGCGCCGCTTCGGCCCGTCAATCACCGGATGGTTGAGCTTGTTGGCGCGCGCATAGGCGAGCGCGGCATAAAGCTTGTAGCGATGCAGCCGCATCTCGAGCTCGAGCGCCTGCACCGAGGCGAAGGGCGAGGAGGGGGTGCGGATGTTGAGCCCGCCCTCCGGCATCTCGAAATCCTCCGGCAGGACGATCTTCACGCGATGCGGATCGACATGGACGGAGGCGGTGCTCTCCACCGTCTCCGCTACGCATTTGAAGGCGACCCAGCAGCCGGAATAGCGCGAGAGCGCCCAGCCATGGATGCCGAGATCGAGGAACTCCTGCACCCCCGCCGGGCTCAGCACCGGGATGCAGGCGTCCATGAAGGCGTATTCGGTCTGATGCGCAGTGGTGGAGGATTTGCAGGTGTGGTCGTCGCCGGCGAGCAGGAGCACGCCGCCATGCTTCGCGGAGCCTGCGAGATTGCCGTGCCGCAGCACGTCGCCCGAGCGATCGACGCCGGGGCCTTTCGCGTACCACATGGCGAAGACGCCGTCGTAGCGCGAATCGCCGAAGAGATCGAGCTGCTGCGTGCCCCAGACGGCCGTCGCCGACAGATCCTCGTTCACCCCGGGCTGGAACTTGATGTGGTGCTTGTCGAGGAAGCGGCGCGCCTGGTTCATCGCCATGTCGACGCCGCCGAGCGGCGAGCCGCGATAGCCCGTGACGTAACCGCCGGTATTGAGGCCGGCGGCCTCGTCGCGGCGGCGTTGCATCATGGGCAACCGCACCAGCGCCTGCGTGCCGTTGAGGAAGACGCGACCGCGTTCGAGCGCATATTTGTCGTCGAGCGTGACGGCGGCGTGCTTCATGCGGCGGGACGATCCATCGTCATTGCCTCAAGCCTGGGGCCGGAGCCCGAGCAGGCGGCGGGCCTCGGCCGGGGTCGCGGGCCGGCGGTCGTACTGCGCCGAGATTTCCGCGACGCGGGCCACGAGCTCGGCATTGCTGGCCGCGAGCCGGCCCTTCTCGAAATAGACATTGTCCTCGAGCCCGGTGCGCGCGTGGCCGCCGCGCGCGAGCGCCCAGTGGTTGGCGGTGAGCTGGTGCCGGCCGATGGCCGCCGCCGTCCAGGTGGCGCCGGGCAGCAGGCTGCCCAACTCCTCCACCAGGAAATCGAGCGTGCGCTCGCGCGCCGGCAGCGCATTCGGGATGCCCATGACGAACTGCACATGTACGGGCGCCTTGAGGAGCCCGCGATCCACCATGTCCTTTGCGTTATAAAGCATGGCGAGGTCGAAGACCTCGATCTCCGGCTTTACCTCGTGATCCAGCATCGATTTCGCAAGGCCTTCCACGAGCGCCGGCGGGTTCTCGTAGATCATGGTGGCGAAATTGACCGAGCCGGTCGCGAGCGAGGCCATGTCGGGCCGGTGCTGGAGCGCGCTGCCCCGCTCCGAGGCCTCGCGGCCGCGGCCGCCGGTCGAGAACTGCACGATGATCCCCGGGCAGTGCTTGCGGATGCCTTCCTGCACACGGGCGAAACGATCCGGGTCGGACGAAGACTTGCCGCTGTCGTCGCGCACATGGATATGCACCAGCGCCGCGCCCGCCTCGAACGCGGCCTGCGTGCTCTCGACCTGCTCGGCGGTCGAGATCGGCACGGCCGGGTTCTGCTGCTTGGTAGGCTGGCTGCCGGTGATCGCGACGGTGAGGATCACGGGATCGGCCATGGGCAGGAGGGCTCCTTGGATTTCGGCTACCCTAGCGAAGCCGCGGAACCGGCGCAACGCAAGGCCGCCCGCGCAAGAAAGAGTGATTTGGCCCGGAGGCTGGGTTATATGAAGCGCTCGCGGAACCTTCGGCCGGAAACATCATGACTGTCCTCGTCACCGGCGCCGCCGGCTTCATCGGATTCAGCGCGGCGCGGGCGCTGCTGCAGCGCGGCGAGCCGGTGCTCGGCATCGACAACCTCAACGACTATTACGACGTGCGCCTCAAGGAGGCGCGGCTCGCGGAGCTGCGCAAGCATGGCGATTTCCGCTTCCAGAAGCTCGATGTCGCCGACTGGGACGGGATGATGGCGGTGGCGAAGGCCAATCCGGGGATCGACCGCATGGTTCATCTGGCCGCGCAGGCCGGCGTGCGCCACGCCATGGTCGACCCCATGTCCTACATGCGGAGCAATCTCGACGGCCATGTCATTCTGCTCGAGGTGGCGCGCCGGCTCGAAGGGCTGAAGCATATCGCCTATGCCAGCACCTCGTCGGTCTATGGCGACAGCAAGGCCATGCCTTTCTCGATCCACGATCCGGTGGACAAGCCGCGCTCGCTCTATGCGGCGACCAAGCGCGGCGGCGAGCTGATCTCGCTCGCCTACAGCCAGCTCTTCGGCATTCCGATGACGGGATTGCGCTTTTTCACGGTCTACGGCCCGTGGGGCCGGCCCGACATGGCGGCCTGGCTCTTCGCCGCGGCGATCATCGAGGGCAGGCCGCTGCAGCTCTTCAACAGCGGCAAGATGGAGCGCGATTTCACTTACATCGACGACATCGTGTTCGGCATTCTCGCGGCGCTCGACCGGATTCCGGCGCTGGATGCGGAGGGCCGCCGCCACGCCCTCTACAATCTCGGCAACAACGCCCCCGAGGACCTGCGGCGGTTTCTCGCCATCATCGAGCAGACCTGCGGCAGGAAGGCGATCATCGAGAATCTACCGATGCAGCCGGGCGACGTGGTGAAGAACAACGCCGACATCACCGAATCGCGGCGCGACCTCGGCTACGAGCCGCGCACGCCGATCGACGTCGGATTGCCGAACTTCATCAAATGGTACCGCGACTTCTACGGGAAGTGAGGCCATGGCGCCCCGGAAACCGACGATCGCTACCATCGGCTACCAGGGCGCGAAGCTCGACGGGTTCCTCGCGACGCTGAAGGAAGCGGAGGTCGATCTCCTGATCGACGTGCGGGAGATCGCCTTCTCCCGCCGCCGCGAATTCATGAAGCGCGCCCTCGAGGAGGCGCTCGCCGGCGCCGGGATCGGCTATCGCCACATGAAGGCGCTGGGCACGCCGAAACCCGGGCGGGACGCGGCCAAGGCCGGCGATCACGCAGGCTTCCGGCGGCATCTGCAGAAGCAGCTCGACAGCGACGCCGGTCGGGCGGCACTCGCCGAGGCCGCGACGTTCGTGCGCAAGCGTCGGGTATGCCTGCTCTGCATGGAGCAGGATCCGGCGGTCTGCCATCGCACCGAGGTCGCAGCGCGGCTCGGCAAGGAAACCGGTGCCGCAATCCTTCATCTCGATCCGGTCAGCACGGGGGAAACGCCGCCGACCAAGCCGGGGCGCAAGCCTCACCGGTCGTAAAGCGCCGCCAGCGCGTCGCCGTAGCGTTCGCGGATCTTGTGCCGCCGGATCTTGAGCGAGGGCGTCAGCATCGCATTCTCGATGGTGAAGGGCTCGAGCGTCACCATGAAGCGCCGGATCCGCTCGAAGGGCTGCAGCCGCTGATTGACGCGGTCCAGCACCGCGGCCATCGCCTTCAGGAACTCGGGATCGTTGGCGAGGTCGGCGTCCTTCTCGCGCCGGTTCTTGCGCGACCAGTCGGCGACGAAATCGGCATCGGGCACCAGCAGCGCCACGAGATGCGGGCGCCGGTCGCCATGCACCATCGCCTGGGCGATCTCCGGCTGCAGCACGAGGAAGCCTTCGATGCGGGCGGGCGAGGTGTTGTCGCCGCTCGAGAGTACGATGATGTCCTTCTTGCGGTCGGTGATGGCGAGATAGCCGTCGGCATCGATCTCGCCGATATCGCCCGTATGGAGCCAGCCGTCCACGACCGCCTTCGCCGTCGCATCGGCGTCGCGCCAGTATCCCAGCATCACCATCTCGCCGCGCACCAGGATTTCGCCGTCCTCGGCGATCTTGAGCTCGACGCCCGTCATCGGCGGGCCCACCGTATGGAGCTTCGATTTGTAAGGCAGGTTGACGCTGATCACCGGGGCGGCCTCGGTCTGGCCGTAGCCCTGCAGGATGCGGACCCCGAGCGCTGTGAAGAAAAGTCCGATGTCGTAGTTGAGCGCGGCGCCGCCCGAGACCAGCGCCTTCAGCCGTCCGCCGAACCGCTTGCGGATCTTGCGCCGGACCAGGAGCTCCGCCGCGAGATCCTGCAGGCGCTGCCAGAGCGAGAGGCTGCCCGGCTTCTCGTAGCGCTGCTTGCCGAGCGTCAGCGCGCGCTCGAACCAGCGCCGTTGCGCCGGCTTCGCCTTGGCGAGGCCGCGCAGGATGCGCTGATGGATCACCTCGTAGAGCCGCGGCACGGCGGTCATGATCGTCGGTCGCGCCTCGGCGATGTTGTCCATCAGCTTCTCGGCACTCTCTGCGTACCAGATCTCGGCGCCGATGGTCATCGGCAGGAACTGCCCGACCGTATGCTCGTAGGCGTGGGAGAGAGGGAGGAAGGAAAGGAATACCTCCTCGTCGAGACCGAGCTGCCGGATCACGTCGTGCGCGCCGCGGCAGTTATGCAGGATCGCGCCATGGCCCAGCATCACGCCCTTGGGCGTGCCGCCGGTGCCCGAGGTATAGATGAAGCAGGCCCTGTCCTTCCGCTTGAGGGCGGCGATGCGTTCCTCCAGCAGCCCTTCCGGCGTCCGCGCGCCTTCCGCCTTCACCTCGGCCCAGCCATGGACCGCCTTGCCGGGCCGCTGCGCGAGCTCGAGATCCTCGATGGCGACGATGAAGCGCAGCTCCGGCGCCTCGATCGCGGCGGGCAGGAAGCGTTTCGCGAGCGCCTTGCCGGAAACGATCGCCGCCATGGCGCCGCTGTGGGTCAGCACATGCTGATGATCGGCCGTGGTATTCGTCGTATAGGCGGGAACGGTGACGCCGCCCGTCGCCATGATCGCAAGGTCGGCGATCGGCCATTCCGCGCGGCTCTCGGACAGGATCACCACCCGATCGCCGGGCTTGAGGCCGAGCCCGAGCAGCCCGCGCGCCAGCGCCCGCACCTCGTTCGCCGCCTCGCGATAGCCGAGCGATTGCCACGCGCCGTCGGCTTTCCAGCGCAGGAAGCCCCGTCCCGCATGGCGCTCCGCCTGCTCGAAGAACATCTCGGGCAGGCTCTGCCAGCGTTCGTAGGACATGGGCGGTTCGTTCCCCTGAGCCGTCGCGGCGCGCGCCGCAGGGGCCGTTATATCGTTACCTCGGAGGCTTCGCCACGGGGCAGGCGGCCGGCCGCCTTCGGGGCCGCCGCTGCGCTTGCCGGGGCGTGTATGAATAGTGGCTGGGCGCCGCCGACCGGCGGGCGGCCCGTCGCGGCGCGTGCCGGCAGGGTATTCGTGCTATCCTTCCGCCCGTGGTCGCGGCGACCGCCGACGGGGAGAAGCGATGATCCCGGAAGTGACCGACGCCCTGCTTCTCGCGCGCGTGCAATTCGCCTTCACGATCGCGTTCCACATCATCTTCCCCGCCTTCACGATCGGGCTGGCAAGCTACCTCGCCGTGCTGGAGGCGCTCTGGCTCCGGACACGGCGCGAGGTCTTCCTCGACCTCTTCAAATACTGGCTCAAGATCTTCGCCATCACGTTCGGCATGGGCGTGGTTTCCGGCGTCGTCATGGCCTACCAGTTCGGCACCAACTGGTCGGTCTTCTCCGACAAGACCGGTCCGGTGCTGGGACCGCTGATGGCCTACGAGGTGCTCACCGCCTTCTTCCTCGAGGCGGGCTTCCTCGGCGTGATGCTGTTCGGCATGAACCGTGTGGGCAAGGGGCTGCATTTCTTCGCGACGCTGATGGTCGCGATCGGCACTTTCGTCTCCGCCTTCTGGATCCTCTCGGTCAATTCCTGGATGCAGACGCCGACGGGCTACGCCATCAACGCCGACGGGCAGTTCGTGCCCGCGGACTGGATCGAGGTCATCTTCAATCCGTCCTTCCCTTACCGCCTCGTCCATATGGTGCTCGCGGCCTATCTCACCACCGCGCTGGTGGTGGGGGCGGTCGGCGCCCTCCACCTGCTGCGCGACAACCGGGACGAGGCGTCCGGCATCATGTTCTCCATGGCCATGTGGATGGCGACGCTCGTGGCGCCGCTGCAGGTGCTGGCCGGCGACCTGCACGGGCTCAACACGCTCGAGCATCAGCCGGCGAAGGTGATGGCGATGGAGGGCCATTTCCGGAGCTATCCCGATGGCGCGCCGCTCTATCTCCTCGGCATTCCGGACGAGGCGGCGGGGGTGCTGCGCTATCCGCTCGCCATACCGGGCGGCTCCTCCCTCATCCTCAAGCACGATCCTTCGGCGCCCCTCGCAGGGCTGGATAGCATCCCGCGCGAGGATTGGCCGCCGGTGGCGATCGTGTTCTGGTCATTCCGGATCATGGTAGGGATGGGGATTCTCATGCTGCTGCTCGGCGCCGTGAGCCTCGTCGCGCGGCTGCGCGGCCGACTCTATCGCGCGCCGCTGCTGCATCGCTTCGCCCTGCTCATGGGGCCGGCGGGCTTCGTCGCCGTGCTGGCCGGATGGGTCACGACCGAGGTCGGGCGGCAGCCTTTCACGGTCTACGGGCTGTTGCGCACCGCGGAGTCGGTTTCGCCGCTCGGCACGCCGGCGGTGGCCGCCTCGCTCGTCGCCTTCGTGATCGTCTATTTCATCGTCTTCTCGGCCGGCACTTTCTACATCCTGCGGCTGATGCGCCGCCCGCCGCAGCCGCACGAGCCGGGCCCGAAGGAGGGCGCGCCGACCCGCGCCGCCGGCATCACGCCGGCGGCTGCAATCGCATCCGGCCGCACGCTCGAGCCAGGGGAGGGACGTCCATGATCCTCGGCATCGACCTGGCCGCGATCTGGGCCTTCGTGATCGCCTTCGCCGTCTTCGCCTATGTCGTGATGGACGGGTTCGACCTCGGCATCGGCATGCTGTTCCCGTTCTTCCCGGCGCGCCGTGACCGCGACGTGATGATGAATTCGGTGGCGCCGGTCTGGGACGGGAACGAGACCTGGCTGGTGCTGGGCGGCGGCGGGCTGCTCGCCGCCTTTCCGCTCGCCTATGCGGTGCTGTTTCCGGCTCTTTACGCGCCGCTTACCGTCATGCTGCTGGCGCTGGTGTTTCGCGGCGTCGCGTTCGAGTTCCGCTGGCGCACCGAGCGCGCCAAGCCCTATTGGGATTTCTCTTTCGCCGCCGGCTCCTTCCTTGCCGCCTTCGCGCAAGGGGTGGCGCTGGGCGCGATCCTGCAGGGGGTGGCGGTCGAGGATCGCCACTATGCCGGCGGCTGGTGGGACTGGCTCACCGGCTTCAGCCTGCTGACCGGAGCGGCGGTCGTCGTCGGCTTCGGGCTGCTGGGTGCGACCTGGCTCGTCACCAAGACGACGGGTGCGTTGCAGACGCGCGCCTATCGTTTCGCCGGATGGGGCGCCGCGCTCACGCTGGCGGCCATCTTCGCCGTCAGCCTCGCGACCCCCTTCCTCGACGCGGAGTACTGGCGTCGCTGGCTGCAATGGCCGCACATCCTCTTCACCGCGCCGGTGCCGATCGCCGTGGCGGTCGTGGCGCTGCGGCTCTTCGACGGGCTGCGCAAGCGGCGCGAATATGAGCCCTTCTTCCTGTCGCTCGCGCTCTTCGCGCTTTCCTATGCCGGGCTCGGCATCAGCTTCTGGCCCTATATCGTGCCGGGCGAGATCACGATCTGGGAGGCGGCGGCGCCGGAATCGAGCCAGCTCTTCATGCTGGTCGGCGTCGTCGTGATGGTGCCGCTCATCCTCGCTTATACTGCCCATGCTTATTGGGTCTTCCGCGGCAAGGTCGATCCCGATGCCGGCTATCACTGACGCCATGGTCTCCGATCCGTCGCGAGGCGCGCCGCCGCCTGCGGATCCGAAGCGCCCGCTCTGGAGAAGGCTGCTCTGGTTTGCCTTGCTCTGGGCGCTCGGCGTCGGCGTCGTCTCGGCCGTCGCCTATGGCATCCGGCTCTGGATCATGCCGGGCTGAGAGCGAGTCGTCGCCGTGCGGGCGTTCGGGAAATCCGCCGATAGCCTTGGCGGCCGCCACCCGGACGCTTATATCGCAGGGGTGCCGCTCCGCTCGTTCCGGTCCCTCCTGAAGGAATTGCCGCATGCCCGACGATACCAAGCCCGCCGGATCGGCCGCGCCGCTGCCGGTCTGGGATCTCGCCGATCTCTATCCGGGCGCGAAGTCGCCGGCGTTGACCGCCGATCTCGAGCGCGCCGCCGGCGATGCCAGGTCCTTCCGGGAACGTTACGAGAGCAAGCTCGCCGGCCTTTCCGGCGCCGAGCTTGCCGCGGCGGTGCGCCTCTATGAAGCGATCGGCGAACGGCTCGGCCGGCTGCAGAGCTATGCGCAGCTCGCCTATGCGGCCGACATGACCGACCCCGAGCTGGGCCGGTTCCACCAGACCATCATGGAGCGCAGCACCGACATCGCCTCGGATCTTCTGTTCTTCACCCTCGAGATCAACCGCATCGAGGACGACGCGCTCGCCGCGAAGCTGAAGGCGCCGGACCTCGCCCATTATCGTCCCTGGCTCGAGCGCATCCGCGCCTTCCGGCCGCATCAGCTTTCCGACGAGGTCGAGCAGACCCTGCATCAGAAGCAGATCACCGGCGCCGCCGCCTGGCAGCGGCTCTTCGACGAGACCACGGCCGAGATGCGCTTCCTCGTCGACGGCAAGCCGCTCGGCATCGAAGGCGCGCTCACGCTCCTCACCGACCGCGACGGCAGGCTGCGGCGCGAAGCGGCGAAGGCCATCGCCGGCGGCTTCCGCGAGCGGATCAAGACCTTCGCGCTCATCTCCAACACGCTCGCCAAGGACAAGGAGATCGAGGATCGCTGGCGGCATTTCCCGCGCCCCGTCTCCGCCCGCAATCTCGCCAATCATGTCGAGGATGAGGTAGTGGATGCCCTCGTGGCGGCGGTCAAGGCGCATTACGCGCCACTATCGCACCGCTATTATCGGCTGAAGGCAAAATGGTTCGGCCGGTCCGAGCTCGATTACTGGGATCGCAACGCCCCCTTGCCCGACGACACCGACCGGGAGTTCGACTGGCCGGCGGCGCGCGGCATGGTGCTGGGCGCCTATGGCGCGTTCTCGCCGAAGCTGGCCGAGCTCGGCCGGCGCTTCTTCGACAGGCCCTGGATCGACGCGGCCCCTCGCGAGGGCAAGGCGCCCGGCGCCTTCGCCCATCCGACCGTGCCGAGCGCGCATCCCTATTTGCTGATGAGCTATCGCGGCCGCGCGCGCGACGTGATGACGCTCGCCCATGAGCTCGGCCATGGGGTGCATCAGCTCCTGGCGGCGCCGCAGGGGGCGCTCATGGCGGAGACGCCGCTCACCCTCGCCGAGACGGCGTCGGTGTTCGGCGAGATGCTGACCTTCCGCGCCCTGCTGGACGCCGAGCGCGATCCGAAACGGCGGCGCATCCTCATCGCCGGCAAGGTCGAGGATATGCTGAACACGGTCGTGCGCCAGATCGCCATGCACGAGTTCGAGCGGCGCTTCCACGATGCGCGCCGCGAGTCCGAGCAGACCGCCGAGGAGATCGGCCGGATCTGGCTCGAGACCCAGACCGAAGCCCTCGGCGCCGCGATCCGGCTCGACGCCGACTATTCGGTCTTCTGGGCCTATATCCCGCATTTCATCCATTCGGCGTTCTATGTCTATGCCTACGCCTTCGGCGATTGCCTGGTGAACTCGCTCTATGCGGTCTATCGGGAGCGCCCGGCCGATTTCCCCGACAAATATTTCGCCCTGCTCGCGGCCGGCGGCAGCAAGAATCATCGCGAGCTGCTGGCGCCCTTCGGCCTCGATGCGGGCGACCCGGCCTTCTGGAGCAAGGGTCTCGGCGTGATCGGCGGGCTGATCGACGAGCTCGAGGCGCTTTGACGTCTCAGCCCGCGGCGTCGATGAAGGCGAACAGCACGACGGCGCTGTTGTTGAGGAGATGCAGCAGGATCGGCGGCCAGAGCGAACCGCTCGCCTGGACGAGCCAGGCGGTGAGGAAACCCATCACCATGATCTCGGTCGTCAGCACGATGCCGGCGGTTCCGCCCGGCACGAGAAAATAGAAATGCGAGATCCCGAAAAGCGCGCCGCTCGCCAGCACGGCGACGATGACGGTGGCCCGCTCGCGGAGCCAGCGATAGACGAGGCCCCGGAAGAGGGTTTCCTCGGCGACGGCGGTGATCGGCCCGGCGGCGAGCGCCACGACCCCCATCCAGAGCACGGAATCGGTGCGCAGGAAGAGCTGCGAGGTGAGCTGCTCCTGCAGGGCGCCGGAAGGATCGACCCAGCGGAACAGGAAGCCGTCGATCAGGAAGAACAGCACGAAGAGCACGGCGGCCAGCAGGTACCAGCGGCCCTCCGTCCGCCGGAATCCGAGCTCGACCATGCCGATGCCGCGCCGTCGCGCGATCCAGAGGCTGCCGAAGAAGAAGACGGCCGCGGCCGTCGCCATCGCGACGACGATGACCGCCTGGGTCACGTCCGCCGTCAGCCCCTCGCCGCCAAGCAGCGGCCGGTGGGTGATGAGGCCGTAGACGACGCCGATGACGAGCGATGCGGCGATCACCGCACCCTGCCCGAGGAAGAAGACGAGGGCGATCCAGAGCGCGTCGATGCCGCGCAGGCGCCCGTCGCGCAAGGGAGCGGCGCGGTCGGCGGTCGCGGCGAGGGCGGGATCGGTCATCGGGAGGGCCTGAACGATGCCGACGGAGAATCGCATGCCGCCGCGGCTCGCCGCAAGCCGGCCGCATCGGATCTCATTTTCCGCAAATTCTGGACAGCGTCGCGGCTTCGCCGCAGTATCGGGAGAACCATGCACCCATCGGGAATGATCGCCGCCGCTAGGGCCTGTCCGTCTCGGACCATGGCTTGGCGATGAGCCCGCGTTCCGATCGCAACCGTCTCGTCGGCCGGGTCCGGCGCTACGCCAGGGTGGGCGGTGCCGTCGGGGGCGCCGCGGCGAAGCTCGCCGGCGGCCGCCTGTTCGGGGTGAAGCTCGACCGCGATCGCCATGCGGCCGACCTGACCGCGGCCCTGGGCGGCCTCAAGGGGCCGCTGATGAAGGTCGCGCAGATCCTCTCCACCATTCCGGATGCGCTGCCGGCGGAATATGCCGAACGGCTCGCCGCGCTGCAGGCGAACGCGCCGCCGATGGGCTGGAGCTTCGTCAAGCGCCGCATGGCGGCCGAGCTTGGCTCCGACTGGGAACGCCGGTTCCGGAGGTTCGAGCATGAAGCGGCGGCCGCCGCGTCGCTGGGCCAGGTGCATCGCGCGACCGCGAAGGACGGCGTTCTCCTCGCCTGCAAGCTGCAATATCCGGACATGGCGAGCGCGGTCGAGGCCGACATCCGCCAGCTCCGCGTCATCCTCGCGCTCTATGGCCGCTACGACCGCGCGATCGACACCGGCAACATCCACGCCGAGATCGCGGCGCGGCTCCGGGAAGAGCTCGATTACCGGCGCGAGGCGAAGCAGATCGGGCTCTATCGCCTGATGCTCGCGGCGGAGAAGGGTGTCCATCTGCCGACGCCGGTTGCGACGCTCTCGACCGGGCGGCTCCTGACGATGGGCTGGCTCGAGGGCAAGCCGCTGCTCGATGTCGCCAGGAGCGCCCGCAGCGTCGCGCTCCGGAACGAGGTCGCGCTGCATATGTTCCGGGCCTGGTACGTGCCGTTCTACGGCTATGGCGTGATCCACGGCGATCCGCATCTCGGCAATTATTCGGTCCGGCCCGACGGCAGCGTCAACCTGCTCGATTTCGGCTGCATCCGCGTCTTCCCGCCGAGCTTCGTGCAGGGCGTCATCGACCTCTACGAGGCGCTGCGCCGCGGCGACGACGCGCTCGCCGTCCATGCCTATGAGAGCTGGGGCTTCACCGGCCTCAATCGCGAGGTGATCGCGGTGCTGAACCGCTGGGCGGGCTTCGTCTACGGCCCGCTGCTGGAAGACCGGCCGCGCCGGATCCAGGAAAGCGCCTCCGGCGCCTATGGCGCGAAGGTCGCTGCCGAGGTCCATGCCGAGCTGCGCCGGCTGGGGCCGGTCAAGCCGCCGCGCGAGTTCGTGCTGATGGACCGCGCCGCCGTCGGGCTCGGCTCCGTCTTCCTCCACCTCAAGGCGGAGGTGAACTGGCACCGCCTCTTCCACGGGCTGATCGAAGGCTTCGACGTCAAGGCGCTCGCGAAGCGGCAGGCGAAGACGCTGAAGCAGGCGGGGCTGTCCCCACCTTCCTGACGATACCTTCGTGACGATGCCGCCGCTCGGAAATCCGCGCCCGATATGCCATGCTGGCGGATCGAGGGGGCAGGGGCAGCGGTGGCGTCGCTGGATACCGTGATTTTCGTGGGCGGCTGCATGCGCAGCGGGACGACGCTCGCCCAGCGAGTTCTGTGCTCGGGCAAGGACGCCCATCCGCTTCCCGCCGAATGCCAGTATCTGACGTCGTTGCTCGCCGCCTACCGCAGCGGTGCGGATCGCTTCGATCTGTTCGGCCGCGACTATTTCGGCTCGCCGGATGCCTATGATGCCTTCAATCGCAGAATCCTCGGCGAGTTCCTGGCGGAGACCCATCGCACCCTCGGGCTGCCGCGCCATCTCGTGCTGAAGAATCCGGAGATCACCTTCCACTTCTCCGATCTCGCGACGCTTCTGCCGCAGGCTCGGTTCCTGCTGGCGATCCGCGATCCGCGCGATACCGTCGCCTCGATGCT
This sequence comes from uncultured Rhodospirillaceae bacterium, assembly GCA_902826565.1. Taxonomy (GTDB): domain Bacteria; phylum Pseudomonadota; class Alphaproteobacteria; order Dongiales; family Dongiaceae; genus CADEFF01. The sequence continues at coordinate 46,065 of CADEFF010000021.1, forward strand.
CGACGTCGCCGACCGTCACGCGGCGCGCGGCGTGGCAAGCCCTCTGGCGGCGATGGGGCGCGACATGAAGAAGCTCTCCGGCCTGTTCCTTCGCTACTACGCGAATCCCTACGCGCATCCGGATCGCTTCGCCAATCGGCTCATGACGATGCGCTATGAAGACCTGATCGCGAGCCCCGAACAGACGCTGGCGCGCCTCTCTCAGTTCACCGGCATCGCGCTCGAGCCCCGGGCGCTCGCCGCGCCCGATCCGCAGTCGGTGAGCCCGGGCCTGAAGAAGGTCGAAAAGGACGCGGCCTTCTCCGGCGCCTTCTGGTCCGAGAAATGGCTGAAGGCGCTGAGCGGCGACAGCGTCGGCCGCTTCCGCGAGATGCTGAGCGCCGCCGAGATCGCCACGATCGAGGCGGAGTGCGCAAGCTTCGGCCGCAGCTTCCGCTACTGGTGACCGGAACCCCTAGGAGGCGGTCGCCCGGCGCCGCTCGAGGCTCGCCGCCGGCCAGAGCGTCTTGCTGTCGTAGTACTCCTCGAAGGCCGGGATGTTCCCAGGAAGCTGGACCCAGGGCAGCTTGGTGCCGAGATAGATGAAGGCATCCGGTGGTAGCGTCCCGGGCTCGTCGAGCGGCGCCACCCGGACGAAGCGGAGCTTCGGC
>CADEFF010000021.1:46724-55538 GCA_902826565.1 uncultured Rhodospirillaceae bacterium
CCCCCGGACAGAGCGTCTTTGCTTCGGTAGTACCCGCGAAGGCCGGAGTTTTCCCAAGAAACGGGGCCCCGGGGAGTGTGGGTGCGGAAAAAGATGAAGGAACCGGGTGGTGGCGCCCCGGGCTCGTCGCGCGCCCCCCCCGGGAAAAGGGGGAGCTCGGCCGCCCTGCCATAGTCGCTCCAGACGGCGCTCTGGCATTTCGGGCAGCGATAGATGTCGTGCGGATTGCCGCTGCCGGTCGGCACAGCGACGGGCTCCGGCTTGCCGGCGAGGAGCTGGATGCGGTCGGTTTCGATGATCGCATTGATCACGAAGGCGGAGCCGGTCTGGTGTTGGCATTCCGTGCAATGGCAGCAATTCACGAACATCGGTCGACTCGTGAGCCGATAGCGCACCGCGCCGCAGGCACAGCCTCCTTCGAAGCTCTCGGTCATCGGTCTCTCCTCGCGGCATCCACGATCTGCTGAACGACGGGATCTTCGTCGGTTCTGAATTGCGGCAGATGATCGGTTATCGCATCCCAGGGAATCCTGCTCTCGATCCCCGAATGGCCGAGGTCCGGCGGCCATTCCTCCGGATGGTCGAACGTGCCGACGGGCATGCTCACCTTGTCGGTCCTGTCGCGGAAGGCGAGCGGCGATCCGCAAGCGCCGCAAAATCCCCGCTCGGCGAATGCCGAGGAGCGATAATAGACCGGCTCGCCGCGGGTGAACCGGAAGGCGCGCCGCGGCAGGAAGGCCCAGACCATATGCGGCCCGCCCGCGCTTCGCTGGCACATCCGACAGTGGCAGACGCCGACATTGCCGGGCGGCTCGGTCGACTCGAATCGCACCGCCCCGCCCCGCAGAGGCAGCCGCCGGTGACCGGTATCGTCTTCTCGACCACGAAGCCTCCTCGCCGATTCCGCAAAGCGGCGCGCGATTGGTCGCGGAAAGCGGGCCCGCCAGCCCTTGAGCCAGCGCCGCCTTTTCGGCATTGTGTCGCGGGCCCAAGGGGAAGACGAGCGGGAATTCGAGCATGAAGATCGGCGTTTTGAAGGAGCGCCGCCCGAACGAGGCGCGCGTGGCGGTGTCGCCTGACACCGTCAAGAAGCTGGCGGGCCTCGGGGTGGGCGTGGTGATCGAAAGCGGCGCGGGCGCCGGCGCGAATTTCACAGACGAGGCCTATCGCCAGGCCGGCGCGGAGATCGCAGGCGATGCCGCCTCGGCGGTGCGCGACGCGGCAGTGGTGCTTAAGGTGCAGCGCCCGCTCGGCGCGAGCGATGGCGGCCCCGACGAGGTCGGGCTCCTGAAGAGCGGCACCGTGCTGATCGGCATCCTGGCGCCCCATGCCGCCAAGGCCGAGATCGCCGACTATGCCGCGCGCAGCATCACGGCTTTCGCGATGGAATTCATGCCGCGCATCACTCGGGCGCAGGTGATGGACGTGCTCTCCTCGCAATCGAACCTCGCCGGCTACAAGGCGGTGGTGGATGCGGCGGCCGAGTTCGGCCGCGCCTTCCCGATGATGATGACGGCGGCGGGCACGATCGCCCCGGCGCGCGTGCTGGTGATGGGCGCCGGCGTCGCCGGGCTGCAGGCCATCGCGACCGCGCGCCGCCTCGGCGCGATCGTCTCGGCGACCGACGTGCGGCCGGCGGCGAAGGAGCAGGTCGAAAGCCTCGGCGCCACCTTCGTCGCGGTGCAGGACGAGGAATTCAAGCAGGCCGAGACTGCCGGCGGCTACGCCAAGGAGATGAGCGACGCCTACAAGCAGAAGCAGGCCGCCCTCATCGCCGAGACCATCAAGAAGCAGGACATCGTCATCACCACCGCCCTGATCCCCGGCCGGCCGGCGCCGGTGCTGGTCAGCGAGGAGATGGTGAAGTCGATGAAGCCGGGCTCCGTGATCGTCGATCTCGCGGTGGAGCAGGGCGGCAACTGCCCGCTCTCGGAGCTCGACAAGGTCGTGGTGAAGCATGGGGTGAAGCTCGTCGGCCACGCCAATCTCGCGGGCCGGCTCGCCGCCGATGCGAGCGCGCTCTACGCCCGCAACCTGCTCGCCTTCGTGACGCTCCTCGTCGACAAGGAGACGAAGGAACTCAAGATCAATTGGGACGACGAGATCGTGAAGGGCACGCTGCTGACCCGCGAGGGCAAGGTGGTGCATCCGTCGCTCGCCCAGGGAGGGAACTGAGACCATGGAACCCGTCGTCGAGCACGCGCCGTTCGTCCAGCTCTTCACCGTCTTCGTGCTGGCCTGTTTCGTCGGCTACTACGTGGTCTGGCGCGTGACGCCGGCGCTCCATTCGCCGCTGATGGCCGTCACCAACGCGATCTCGAGCGTGATCATCGTCGGCGCGCTGATCGCCGCCGGTCCCGCCGATTTCAGCTTCAGCCAGGTCATGGGCTTCCTCGCCGTGGTGCTGGCCTCGGTCAACATCTTCGGCGGCTTCATCGTGACGCAGCGCATGCTCTCGATGTTCAAGAAGAAGCAGCCGCCCGCCGGCAAGAGCCACGGGTAGGAGCGCCCCATGACGGACATTCAGGCCCGCCTGGGCTTCAGCCTGCCCGAGGACGTGACCGCCTTTCTCTATCTGGCGGCCGCCGTCTGCTTCATCATGTCGCTCCGCGGCCTCTCGAGCCCGGTGACCTCGCGCGGCGGCAACCGCTTCGGCATCGTCGGCATGGCGATCGCCATCGTGACGACCCTGCTGCAGCCGGGCGTCGTCTCCTACGAGATCATCCTCGCCGGCATCGTGATCGGCGGCGCCATCGGCACGGTGATCGCGCGCCGCATCCAGATGACGGCGCTGCCGCAGCTCGTCGCCGCCTTTCACAGCCTGGTCGGCCTCGCGGCGGTGTTCGTCGCCGCCGCCGCCTTCTACTCGCCCGAGGAGTACGGCATCGGCACGCTCGGTGACATCCACGGGGTGAGCCTCGTCGAGATGGGGCTCGGCGTCGCCATCGGCGCCATCACCTTCACCGGCTCGATCGTCGCCTTCGCGAAGCTCCAGGGGCTGGTCAGCGGCGCGCCGCTCGTCTTCAAGGGCCAGCATCTGCTGAACGCCGCGCTCGGCATCGCCATCGTCGCGCTGATCGTCTGGCTGGTGGTTGCGGAAGCGCCGCTGATCTTCTGGCTGCTGGTGGCGCTGGCTCTGCTGGTCGGGTTCCTGCTCATCCTGCCGATCGGCGGCGCCGACATGCCGGTCGTGGTCTCGATGCTGAACTCCTATTCGGGCTGGGCCGCCTGCGGCATCGGCTTCACCCTCAGCAACAATCTGCTGATTGTGACCGGCGCGCTGGTCGGCTCCTCGGGCGCCATCCTCAGCTACATCATGTGCAAGGGGATGAACCGCTCGATCTTCAACGTGATCCTGGGCGGCTTCGGCACCGATTCCGGCGGCGCGTCCGCGGCCGCCGGCGGCGCCAAGGACCGGCCGGTGAAGGCCGGCAGCGCCGACGACGCCGCCTTCATCATGAAGAATGCGAGCTCGGTCATCGTGGTGCCGGGCTATGGCATGGCGGTCGCCCAGGCGCAGCATGCGCTCCGCGAGATGGCGGACCTCCTCAAGAAGGAAGGCGTGAAGGTCTCCTACGCGATTCATCCGGTCGCGGGCCGCATGCCGGGCCACATGAACGTGCTGCTCGCCGAGGCGAACGTGCCCTATGACGAGGTGTTCGAGCTCGAGGACATCAACCGCGAGTTCCCCGCGAGCGACGTCGCCTTCGTGATCGGCGCCAACGACGTGACCAACCCGGCCGCCAAGACCGATCCCAAGAGCCCGATCTATGGCATGCCGATCCTCGATGTGGAGGCGGCGAAGACGGTGCTTTTCGTGAAGCGCTCGATGGCGTCGGGCTATGCCGGCGTCGACAACGAGCTCTTCTTCCGCGACAACACCATGATGCTGTTCGGCGACGCCAAGAAGGTCTGCGAGGATATCGTCAAGGCGATGGGCTGAGGCGCGTCCGCCCGCGTCACGCCGCTTTCCATCCCGCACAAAAGAAAAGGCCGCTAATCCTGCGGCCTTCATGAAGTATCTCGGGGGAGTTGCGTCGGCTCAGTAGCCTTCGCGATCCATGCGCTTGCGCATCAGCTTGCGGTAGCGGCGCACCGCTTCGGCCTTCTCCCGCGCGCGGCGCTCGGAGGGCTTCTCGTAATTGCGGCGCATCTTCATCTCGCGGAAAATACCCTCGCGCTGCATCTTCTTCTTGAGCGCGCGGAGGGCCTGATCGACATTGTTGTCGCGAACGAGGACTTGCAAGACTTTCCTCTAACTCCCGTTGTCTGGTCATGAAACGCGGGACGGCGAAAGCCGTCCGGTCATGGGGCGCGGTAGTTACCATAGATTCGCCGCGCCCTCAACCCTCGAATCGGACTCCGTAAGCTCTTGTTACAAGGGCGTTAATCGGGCCGCCAAGGCGCGTTTCAACACTTTTCCGGCGGCGGTGCGCGGCAGATCCGCGACCAGGATGAAGTCGCGGGGCACCTTGTAGACGGCGAGCCTTTCGCGACAGAACTGCCTGAGGAGCCCCGCATCGAGCGTCGTCCGGGCCGTCACGAAGGCGACGACCTCCTCGCCGAGCTCGGCCGAGGGTCGGCCGACCACCGCCGCCTCCGCGACCGCCGGGTGGGTCAGCAGCAGCTTCTCGATCTCGGCCGGATAGATGTTGACCCCGCCCCGGATGATGAGGTCGGCGGCGCGTCCCTTGAGCTGCAGATAGCCTTCCTCGTCGCGTCGCACGAGGTCGCCCGGATAGAACCAGCCGTCGCGGAGCGCGGCCGGACCCTCGCCGGTCTCCTCGCCGATCATCTCGGTCGTGACGCCGGGCCCGCGCACGCGCAGGATGCCGTCTTCGCCGGATGCCATTGGCCGGTCCTGCCGATCCACGATCTCGAGCTCGGCCGTCGGCAGCACCCGGCCCATGCTGTCGCCGCGCCGGAGCAGCGCTTCGCCCGCAAGCTGCGTCAATACCCCGGTGGCCGCCGTGCCGAAGGCCTCGATGAGACCGGGGGTGACGGTGCGGTAGAGCTTCGCCTTCTCCGCCGCATGCAGCTCGGCGCCGATGGTCGCGAGGCGCTGCATGCTCGGCAGCAGCGGCGCCTTCCCGGCGACCGCCTCCATGAGCCAGCGCAGCGGCGTCGGGGTAAGGAGGCCCGCCGTGATGCCGAAGCGCTCGACCGCGGCGACGTAGTCGGCGGCGGTGAAGAGCGTCGGCATCAGCACGACCGTGCCGCCGAGCCGGAGGATATAGATCGCATAGTCCCGACCGGCCGAGAAGCAGAAGGGCACGCAGGAGAGATAGCGGTCCTCCGCGCGCCAGCCGAAGGCCATCAGCCCGGCCACGAAGCGATGATAGCCCTGCCCATAGGTCGCGACCGCACCCTTCGGCAGGCCGGTGGTGCCCGAACTGAGCGAGATCTTGACGGGTTCCTCGGGTCGCGCCGGATGGATCGGGGCGAGGGGAAGCGCTGCCGCCTCCCGTTCCCAGCGCTCGTCGATCGCGAGGCACGGGATCCCGCCGACCGGAGGGCTGGCCGGCTCTGTCAGCAGCAGCTTCGCCTTCAGCACGGCCGCGATGCGCTCGTTCTCGACCGGCGGCGCGCGCCAGTCGAGCACCGCGACCACGGCGCCCATCCGCTCGAGCGCCAGAAGCAGCACCAGATGCGCGGCGCGCTCCTTGAGCAGGACGCCCACCCGGTCGCCGACGCCGATCCCGGCTTGCCGCAGCGCCGTCGCATATTGTCCGGCGAGCCGGTCGAGCGCGGCGTAGCTCAGCGTCCGGCCCTCTTCGACGAGGGCGGGTCGCTCCGGTTGGTATCGCGCCTGGCGCCCGAATAATGCGTAGCTGTTCATTCGAGGGTTTCTCGATCGGGGGCATTGCCTTGCGGGCCGATTTGCGGCGGCGCCAGATTAGCGGAGGGCCATGGCCGCCCGATAGCCCGCTCCCGTGACCGGCCGGGGCGGCTCGGCTTCAGAGCGGCGTCAACTGCGCCGCGAGCTCCGTCTTCCGCACCTTGCCGGTGGAGGTGCGCGGCAGGTCCGGCACCAGGATGAACGCGCGCGGCACCTTGTAGGCGGCGAGATGCTCGCGGCAGAACTGCTTCAGCGATGCCGCCTCGACCGGCGATCGGGCGGTGACGAAGGCGGCGACCTCCTCGCCGAGCTCCGCCGAGGGCCAGCCGACCACGGCGGCGTCGGCGACCGCGGGGTGGGTCAGCAGCAGCTTCTCGATCTCCGCCGGATAGACATTGGCGCCGCCGCGGATGATGAGCTCGGCGCTGCGGCCCTTGAGCCTGACGAAGCCCTCTTCGTCGAGATGCACGATATCGCCCGGGTAGAACCAGCCATCTTCGCGGAGCGTGGCCGGCCCGTCGCCCGCGTTGTCGCCGATCATGGCGGTCGAGGTGCCGGGTCCGCGGACGCGCAGAATCCCTTCGGCGCCGCGCGGCAGCGTCCGGCCGGCGCGATCCACGATTTCGATCTCGGAGAGCGGCAGCAGGCGCCCGGCGCTGTCCGCCCGGGTCACGAGGTCCTCGCCCGCGAGCCGCGTGAGCGCGCCGGTCGCCGAGGTGCCGAGGGTCTCGATCAGGCCGGGCGCCACCCGGCGATAGATCGCGGCCTTCTCCTCGGTATGGAGCGGCGCGCCCGAGACCGCCAGCCGCCGCACGCCCGGCAGCAAGGGGGCCTTGCCGCCGGCCTCGCCCAGCAGCCAGCGCAGCGGCGTCGGCGAGAGCAGGCTTGCCGTGATGCCATGCCGCCCGACCATCTCGACATAGTCCGATGCGGTGAACAGCGTCGGCGCCACGATGACGCTGGCACCGCTCAGCAGCGCATGAAGCGGATAGTCGCGTCCGGCGGAGAAGCAGAAGGCCATGCAGGCGAGATAGCGATCTTCCGCCCGCCAGCCGAACGCCATCGTTCCGGCGACGAAGCGGTGGAACGCCTGATCGTGGGTAATGATCGCGCCCTTCGGAAACCCGGTCGTTCCCGAGCTGAGCGCGATCATCGCCGCGTCGCCGGGCTCTGCCGCATGGACCGACGCCGGCTCGAGCGCGGCGGCCGTGCGATGAAACGCCTCGTCGATGGCGAGCGATGCGATCCCTTCGAGCGGCGGCATTTGCGGTTCCAGCAGGGCCGCGGCGATGCCGAGCGTGTCGCCGATCGCCTGCCGCTCGGCCGGAGGCGCGCGCCAGTCGATAACGGCGAAGGCGGCGCCGAGCCGCAGGATCGCGAGATTGAGCGCGATGTGGTCGGCATGTTCCTTGAGGATCACGCCCACCCGGTCGCCGGGGCGGACGCCGCGCCGCATCAGCGCCGCCGCATGGCGGCCCGCCGCGAGATCGAGCGCGCCGAAGCTCAGCGAACGCTGGTGATCGGCGAGAGCGGACTTGGCGGGCTGATGGCGGGCCTGTCGTTCGAACAGCCGATAGAGATTCATGACGGCGATATGCCCAAATCCGCGAGCCGGCCGGCGCATCGCTCTTTCCCGCTCCGGGCTCTAGCGATCGCCGCAGCGCCATACCATAGTAGGCGCATGGCCATTCTCAAAATCGCCCGCATGGGCCATCCCGTCCTGCGTCGCCCCGCCGAGCCGGTCGAGGACCCGACGGCGCCGGAGATCGTGCATCTCGTCGCCGACATGCTGGATACGCTGGCGGATGCCGGCGGCATCGGCCTCGCCGCACCGCAGGTGCATGTGCCGAAGCGCGTAATGATCTTCACCGTGCCGCCGCATCGCACCGCCGATGGCGACGGCGTGGCGATGACCGTGCTGGTCAATCCGGTCATCGAGCCATTGGACGAGGCGAAGGCGCTCGGCTGGGAGGCGTGCCTTTCCGTGCCGGGCCTCACCGGCGCCGTGCCGCGCTGGTCGCACATCCGCTACCGCGGCCACGACCTCCAGGGCAATCTCGTGGCGCGCGAGGCGCGCGATTTCCACGCCCGCGTCGTGCAGCATGAATTCGACCATCTGGAAGGGATTCTCTATCCGATGCGCATGGCGGATCTTTCGCTGCTGGCGTTCGCCGAGGAACTGAAGCACGGCCTGCCGATCGAGGCGGACGGCACGCCCGGGGAGGACTGACCATGGCGGAGGACCGCGAGCTCGACGGACGGCGCCGCGCGCTTCTGGAGCGGATGCTGCGCCATGCGCCCTTCGACGGCTGGAGCCTGAAGGCGCTGGAGGCGGGGGCCAGGGATCTCGGGCTCGATCTCGGCGAGGCGACGCTGCTCTTCCCGGGCGGGCTTACCGAGCTCGTCGCCTTCCACCATGCCGAGGCGGACCGGGTCATGCTGGAGGCGCTCGTCCGGCACGACCTGGCGGGCCTGCGGGTCCGCGACCGCGTGGCGCTCGCCCTGCGGCTTCGGCTCGAGCCGCATGCCCGCGAGCGCGAGGCGATCCGCCGCGCCCTTGCATTCCTCGCGCAGCCGCAGCATGCGCCGCTCGCCGCGCGGCTGCTCTATCGCACGGTCGATGCCGTCTGGCATGCGATCGGCGACCGCTCGACCGACTTTAACTTCTATACGAAGCGGGCGCTGCTTGCCGGGGTCTACAGCACGACGGTGCTCTACTGGCTCGACGACAAGTCCGAGGGCCAGGCGGAGAGCTGGGGCTTTCTCGATCGCCGTATTGCGGACGTGATGCGGGTGCCGCAGGGCCTCGCGCGGCTCGGCAAGCTCGGCGAGCGCTTTCCGGACCCGTTCAAGCTGCTGCGCGCGCTCCGCCGTCGCGGCGCCGCCTAGCAACTACCGCTTCGGCGTCAGCCGCGTGACGTGGCCCATCTTGCGGCCGGGCCGCGCCTCGGCCTTGCCGTAGAGATGCAGCTTGG
>CADEFF010000022.1 GCA_902826565.1 uncultured Rhodospirillaceae bacterium
TCATCATGCCCTATTGCTGGGACGGGCTCGACAACGCGACCCGCATCCAGGACACGGGCTATGGCGCGAAGCTGCCGCGCTATAGCTGGAGCGACGAAGAATTCGCCGCCACCATCTGGCGGCTGCTCGGCGACCCGGCCATGAAGAAACGGCTCGAGGAATGCAGCCGCTACATGCAGGCGGCGAAGGGACCGGAGAAGGCGGCGCGGCTCATCGCCGAGGTCGCGGAAAGGGCTGGATGAGGAAGCGGGGCCGTGTGCCAGTTCAACTGGATTGACGTCCTTTCTGCATTACTCACCCCAACAATTGCGCTGCTTGGTTCGTACATCGCATGGCAACAATGGCGCCTCTCTCGACGCAGGCTCACTCTTGATCTGTTTGAGAAACGATATGCGGTTTATTCGGCCACGCGAGACCTGATCGGAACCGTAGTTGCTCATGGCCGGGTTACTGACAGGGAAGCATACGAGTTCTTGCTAAAGACATCAGACAGCGAATTCGTCTGTGGTGCCCAAGTTGCAGAGTATCTCAAGCGTCTTTTCGAAAAGGTGTGCGCCCTCCAAGCATTGTTTTCTGAGCTGGAGGCGCTGCCCGTTGGGCAAGGACGCTCGGAAAATGTGCGACGACAACGTGAGATCAAGGACTTTATTACTTCTCAGCACGAGCAACTAAGATGTCTTTTCCAACCGCTGCTAACCCTTTAGGATTGCCTGGTCCCGAGATCGCAGGCGTCCGTTGACTTAGCAGTAACGCGACGCACATTCCGCGCATCGTGCACTAATCGACAGAGCCTAGAAACCTCTGGCGAGGGCGATGTCGAAGGTGCCGCGGCGCAAAGCGCCGTCCTGTTTCAAGTCGATCGCGAGCGTCTGCTTGTGGCCGGCCCAGGGGTCGGTCGCGAGGAAGGGATCGTCCTTGAAATAGAGCTGCGTCGTGAGCGGCACATGCACCGATTCCATCACCCGGAAATGGATATGCGCCGGTCGCGTCAGCCCCGCATATTTCTCGAGACCTGCCAGACCCGGCGGGATCGGATAACGGCCCGGCATGATCGTGTCGATCTGATACTGCCCTTTCTCGTCCGTGTACATCACCCCGCGCAGGTGGAAGCTCATGGTCTCGGTGAAGTTGCCGGGCGTGCTCGTGTCGTAGACGCCGCCGCTGTTCGCTTGCCACACCTCGATGAAGGCGTTCGGAAGCGCGGTCTTGCAATCGGCGCTGAATACCGTGCCGGAGATGGTGAGCCTTTCGCCGGGCTCGTCGGGACCGGCGAGCTTTGTCTGGAAGGGCGCACCGACCCGGTAGAACGGACCGATGATGTCGGCCTCGGTGATTCGGCATTCCTGCGCCACCGCCGGGACGGCGCTGCCGACGAGCGCACCGCCGATGAGGGCCGCGCTCTCGCATAGAAAATGTCGCCGCGGCAGGTCGGCTGTGATGAGCGAACCCTCATTCATCCTGTCCCCCTTTGGAGACCTCGCAAGGTCTCTCCGGCTGCCCGAGCAAGTCGAGATCATGTAGCATGCCATTCATGCGGGCAATCTCGCGCCTCGAATCTTAACTCGTTTATAGGAACGACATGCAATCCCATTCGAGCTCCTCTGCGCCCCATATCCCGAACGCCACGAGCGAGGAGGATCTCGTCGATTGGGGGCTTCAGCCGGACGCCATCGAGGGCCAGTCGCGCTCCTCGGGCCGGCTGCTGTTCAAGCGCGAGGAGGGCGGCGAGCGGGTGGTGGAGAGCGGGCTCTGGGTCTGCACGCCGGGCTCCTGGCGGCTTTCCATCCCGGGCGACGAGCTCTGCTATTTCCTCGCGGGCCGCGCCACCTATACGGAGCACAATGGCGAGACGATCGAGGTCTCGGCCGGCACGGTCGTGCATTTCCCCTCGGGCTGGACCGGCCGCTGCGACGTGCATGAGCGGATGCGCAACAGCTACATGCTGGCGCTCGGCCCGACCGCGATCGATCGCGGCGCCTCGCCGGTCATGCGCGGGCCGCTCACCATCGGTTCGCTGGTCGATTGGGGCGCCGTGCCGACCATGATCGAGGGCAAGTCGATGACGTCGGGGCGGCTGCTGCATAAGGGGCCCGGCGGGCGCAGCGAGACGGGCGTCTGGGTCTGCACGCCCGGCCACTGGAACTGCCACGTCACCAGCGACGAGTACTGCCATTTCATTGCCGGGCGCTGCACCTACACCCACGAATCCGGCGAGGTGATCGAGATCAGGCCCGACACGCTCGCCTTCTTCCCGAAGGACTGGAAGGGTACCTGCCGCATCCATGAGACGGTGCGGAAGGTCTATATGATCCGGTAGGCGCCGGGGCTCGCGGGCGAGTTATCCACCGATTCTACGCAGGCGATCGCGTCATCCTTGCACCGGCGCGAATGGCGCAATCCGCCCTGTGGATCGCGGTGCGGCGATCAGGCGTGCGGCTCTGCGGCCGACCGGATTTCCGCAGGGCGGATTCTACCTGCGGCGTCCGTGAGATCATCGTGATGTCGAAACGCCGTCGCGTCGTCATCATTGATTCGGCGCACGAATGGAGTCAGAGTTTTCGGGTCCGATCAGCGCCGCTTCCGAGCGTGCTGCGGTCGGTGAGCGCAACGAGAGCAGGAGGATGCAGCAGCATGGAGCCACCGGGCATAGAAACCGGCCCCGCCATGATGCGGGGCCACGATCCTGCGGCAGCCGTTCCCGGGAACGTCTAAGCCGGATCGCCGAAAACTCGTGAGCTACCGGCCCGTCGGCTTCGTCCGACGGGCATCCAAGGTCCTACAAGACCGATGCGCCGATCTGAAGATCGGTAAAGACCCCGCCCGCCGGACATCCGCCGCGGCGGGGTCGCGCATTTCTGAAGGTCGGGAACCTTCGGCCGTCGATCGAGGTCGCAACCATGTCGTCAGCGGAGAGTACCGTCGAAGCTGCGATCCATGCGCTCCATGCGGGCGCTGCCGGGTAGCGGCGATCCCGCGACGTCAGAAGATCGCCGGCTCCATCGCGCCGAGCGCGCCCTTGCCGGCCATGATGGCGGCGAAGGACGCGGCATGCTCGGGCAGCAGCCGCTCCATGAAGAAGCGCGCCGTGGCGAGCTTCGCCTTGTAGAAGCCGGTATTGTCGCCCGCCTCCTTCGCGAGCGCGACCTCCGCCATGCGCGCCCAGAGATAGGCGAAGGCGGTGAAGCCGAAGAGCTTCAGATAGTCGGGCGCCACCGCGGCGCCGGCTTCCGGATCCTTGAGCCCGAGTTCGGCGACGAAGGCCGTGGTCTGCTGCAGCCGCGCGAACACCTTGGCGAGCGGCAGGGCGAATTCCGCCATCTCGGGCTTCGCCGAGGCCGCCTCGACACAGTCGCCGACCGGATGGAAGAACTGCCGCAGCAGCCGTCCGGTATGGAGACCGAGCTTGCGCCCGACGAGATCGAGCGCCTGGGTGCCGTTGGTGCCTTCGTCGCTCTCCGTGATGCGCGCGCCGCGCGCGAGCTGCTCCATGCCGTTGTCGCGGATATAGCCATGGCCGCCCCAGACCTGGACCCCGAGATTGGCGGCCTCGTGGCCGATGTCGGTCAGCACGGACTTCACGATCGGCGTCATCAGCGCGACCAGATCGTCGGCCGCCTGGCGCATCCCGGCGTCGGGATGCTTCTCGGCGATGTCGAGCTCGCGCCCGATCCAAAGCGCGAGCGCGCGGCCGGCCTCGGTCCGGGCGCGGATCGTCGCCAGCATCCGCCGGATGTCGGCATGGACGATGATCGGATCGGCCGGCTGGTCCGGCGCCGCGACGCCGGCCGGCGAGCGTCCCTGAAGCCGCGTGCGCGCATAGTCCCGCGCGCCCTGATAGGCGGCCTCGGCGACGCCGAGCCCCTGCACCCCGACCGCGAGCCGCGCGGCGTTCATCATGGTGAACATCGCGGACATGCCCTTGTGCGGGTGTCCGACCAGCCAGCCGGTGGCGCCGTCGAAGGCGAGCTGGCAGGTCGGCGAGGCGTGGATGCCCATCTTCTTCTCGAGCGCGATGCAGGTGACGCCGTTGCGCGCGCCGAGGTTGCCGTCGGCCTCGAGCAGGATCTTCGGCACGAGGAAGAGGCTGATGCCGCGCGTGCCGGCCGGCGCATCGGGCAGCCGCGCCAGCACGAGATGCAGGATGTTCGGCGTCAGATCGTGCTCGCCGGCCGAGATGAAGATCTTGCCGCCGGTGATCCTGTAGCTGCCGTCGGGCTGCGGCTCGGCGCGCGTGCGGACGAGGCCGAGATCCGTCCCGCATTGCGGCTCGGTCAGGCACATGGTGCCGGCCCATTCGCCGGAGACGAGCTTCGGCAGATAGATCCGCTTCTGCTCCTCCGTGCCGTGCAGCAGAAGCGCATTGTAGGCGCCGATCGAAAGGCCGGGGAACATGCCGAAGGAGAGGTTGGCCGAGCAGATCATCTCCTCGACCGCGATATGGAGCATTTTCGGCAGGCCCTGCCCGCCATGCGCGGGGTCGCAGGGCAGCGAGGTCCAGCCGCCTTCGATGAACTTGGCATAGGCTTCCTTGAAGCCCTTCGGCGTCGTCACCGCGCCGTTCGCCAGCACCGAGCCTTCCTCGTCGCCGCTGCGATTCAAAGGCTGCAGCTCCTTCTCGACGAACGCCCCGGCCGCCTCCAGCACGGTCGCCATCAGCTCGGGCGTCGCCTCGCCATAGCCGGGGAGCGCCTGGATCGCGCCGGCATCGAGCAGCTCCTCGAGCAGGAAGCGGAAGTCGCGGAGCGGAGCCTTGTAGTCGGGCATGGGCCGTTCCTTTCGCGGGCTCATCCTTCGGCAGGCTCGGGATGAGGAGTCGTTTCGGTCGCTCGCCTCATCCGTCGACAGGCTCGGGACGAGGGGTCGTTTCGGGCCGCCGCCGCGGCCTCATCCTGGGGCTGTCGAAGGATGAGGATCGTTATTCGCCTTCGAACCGTTTCCTCATGCCGGGCCTGTCGAGGCATCAGGGCTGCGCGATGGCGGGTCTCAGTTTCGCAAGGGCTTGCCAGTCTCCAGCATATGTTCCATGCGCGCGAGCGTCGCCGGCGTCCTGATGAGCGCCATGAAGGCCTCGCGCGCGAGTTTCCTGAGCGTGTCCTCGTCGGTCACGAGGGTCGGATCGGCCGAGGCGCCGCCGGTGACGACCCCGGCGAGCGCCATGCCGACCGTGCGGTCATGCGGCGTCGCGCGGCCGGCCAGCACGAAATTGTCGATGACGAGCTTGAGCGCCGTGCGGCCGCCGGGCCCCGGCAGGCGGAATTCCGCCGGCACCGGCGGCTGATAGCCCTCGGCCAGCGCAAGCGCGCGCGCCTTCGCCGCCGCCAGCAGCCGTTCCCGGTTCATCACGATCCCGTCGCGCGCCCGGAGATAGCCGAGCGCCTGTGCCTCGGCCGCCGAGCGCGACACCTTGGCGAGCGACACGGTCTCGAAGACCCGCGCGACGTTGGGCACCGGCCCCTTGGGCGCGCCCGGCTCGCTCTGATAGCGCTGCAGCAGCTCCTGCACCCCGCCCCAGCCGGGCACCAGCCCGACGCCGACCTCCACCAGCCCCATATAGGTCTCGGCATGGGCCTCGATCGCGCTGCAATGGAGCAGCACCTCGCAGCCGCCGCCGAGCGCCATGCCGGCCGGCGCGCCGACGGTCGGAAAAGGCGCATATTTCAGCTTCTTGAAGGTGGCGAGGCCTTCGTCGACCAGCCCCTCGATCATCGGCCACATGCCGATATTCGCGGCGAAAAGCGCGAGGCCGATATTGGCGCCGACCGAAAACTGCTCCGCCTCGTTGTAGATGACGAGCGCCTTGCCGCGCTTCGGCACGATGTCGAGCGCCTGGCGCAACAGCGACAGCGTCTCGGCGTCGAGCGCGTTCATCTTGCTGGTGAACTCGAAGCAGAGCACGCCGTCGCCGATGTCCCAGAGCGCGGCGGAGCCGTTCTTCGCGACGGGCTCGCCGGCGCGCTTCACATCCTCCAGCAGGATCACGCCGGCCGGATGCTCGACCGGCCGGTAGCGGCCATCGGTCGCGAGATAGTGGAGCCTGCCGCCTTCGGTCTTGTAGAAGCCGCCGGCCTTCGCCGCCGCGACGAGGAGCGGCGGCACCTTGCGGCCTTCGGCCGCGAGCCTTTCGGCGAACCAGGCGGCGCCCATCCGGTCGATCAGCTCGAACGGGCCCCATTTCCAGGCATAGCCCTGCCGCATGGCGCGATCGACCGCGGTGATGTCGTCGGCGATCTCCGGCACCAGGCCCGCCGTATAGGCGAGAAGCTGGGAGAGCACCCGCCAGGCGTATCGACCGCCCTTGTCCGGATGCTCGACCACGGCGCGCAAGCCCGTCCTGCCGGCATCGACGCTGTCGAGCCGCGGCTCCTGCTTCGGCGCGTAATTGCCGGTCTTGAGGTCGATCGCCTCGAGGCTGCGGCTGCCGTCGGCACCCTTCGTCATGCGATAGAAGCCACCCTTGCCCTTCCGGCCGGTATAGCCCTCCGCGATCATCTTCTGCAGCAGCGGGAATGCGCGCCGGATGCGCTGATAGTCGTCGTCGGGCGGGAGCGCCGCCGAGAGCGCCGCATCGACATGCGGCTGCAGATCGATGCCGGTGAGATCGAGCAGCCCGAACACCCCGGTCTTCGGGATGCCGACCGGCTTGCCCATGACCGCATCCGCCTCCTCGATCGAGAGGCCGAGATCGACCGCCTCCAGCACGGCGCATTGCATCCAGTAGACGCCGATGCGGTTCGCGATGAAGCCGGGCGTGTCCTTGCAGCGCACCACGCCCTTGCCGAGGCCGCGGTCGGCGAACGCCTCGAGCCGCGCCACGGCGTCCGGCCGCGTCTCCGGGCCGGCCACCACCTCGAGCAGCCGCATGTAGCGCGGCGGATTGAAAAAATGGGTGATCATGAAATCGCGCGCGAACCCGTTCCCGATGCCTTCGGTCAAATGCGCAAGCGGGATGGTCGAGGTGTTGGAGGAGACGATCGAGCCCTTCTGCCGCTTGCCCTCGAGCCGGCGATAGAGGCTGCGCTTCACCTCGAGGTTCTCGAGCACCGCCTCGAGGATCCAGTCGGCGTCGGCGAGCTTGTCGAGATCGTCCTCGATATTGCCGGGCGTGATGAGCGCCGCGTTCTCCGGCCGCATCAGCGGCGCGGGCTCGGTCTTGAGCAGCCGCTCGACGGCGCCGCGGGCGAGCAGGCTGCGGTCGTTCGGCTCCTTCCCGGCCGCGTCCTTCGGCACGATGTCGAGCAGCAGCACCGGCACGCCCGCATTGGCGATCTGCGCGGCGATGCCGCTCCCCATCACCCCGGCGCCGATGACCGCCGCCTTGCGGATCGGCAGAGCCTCGCTCATACGGCCTCCAGGATCGTGGTGATACCCTGGCCGCCGCCGATGCATTGCGTCGAGAGCGCGAGGCCCTTGCCCTCGCGCTGCATGATCTGCGCCGCCTTGCCGGTGATCCGGGCGCCGGTGGCGCCGAGCGGATGGCCGAGCGCGATGGCGCCGCCATCGATGTTGGTCTTTTCGAGATCGAGCTTCAGCTCGTCGGCGCAGGCGAGGGCCTGCACCGCGAAGGCCTCGTTGAGCTCGATCACGTCGATGTCCCCGACCGCGAGCCCCGCCCGCTTCAGCGCCTTGTTGGTGGCGGCGACCGGGCCGATTCCCATGATCTCGGGCGCGCAGCCGGCGACCGCGACGCTGCGGATGCGGGCGAGCGGCTTCAGGCCGTGCGCCTTGGCATAGTCCTCGGAGACGACGAGCACGGCCGAGGCGCCGTCGGTCAGGGGCGAGGAGGTGCCGGCCGTCACGGTTCCGGTCGCCTCGAAGGCGGGCTTCAGGCCGGCCAGCCCCTCGAGCGTCGTCTCGGGCCGGAGGCAGCCATCCTTCGCGACGCGTTCGTTGCCCTTGCCGACCGGCACGATCTCGCCCTCGAGCCTGCCCTCGGCCTGGGCCTTGGCGGCGCGCTGCTGGCTCGCGAGTGCGAACGCCTCCTGGCGCTGCCGCGAGATCTTGTATTTGCGGGCGAGATTCTCGGCCGTGATGCCCATCGCCATGTAGGCGCCCGGCACCCGGGCGTCGAGCTCGGGATGCGGCATCGGGTTGAAGCCCAGCATCGGCACGCGGCTCATCGATTCGATGCCGGCGCAGATGAAGACGTCGCCGGCGCCGATCGCGATCGCGCCCGCCGCATTGTGGATGCCCTGCATGGAGGAGCCGCAGAAGCGGTTGACCGTCGCGCCCGCGACGCTCTGCGGCAATCCCGCCAGCAGCACGACGAGCCGCGCGATGTTGAGGCCCTGCTCGCCTTCGGGGAAGGCGCAGCCCATCTGCAGATCCTCGATATCGGCGGGCGGCACGCCGGTCTTCTCCACCAGCCCCTTCACCGCCTCCGCCGCGAGGTCGTCGGGACGCATCCGCACGAGCGCGCCCTTGTGGGCGAAATGGAACGGGGTGCGGGCATAGCCCGCGATCACGGCGCGGCGGCTCATGGCGTTCTCCTTTCGGGCGTCGCATCGACGACGAGAAGCTTCTTGTCGATCTTGCCGATGGCGGTCTTCGGCAGGGAGGCGGGGAAGGCGTAGATCTTCGGCAGCTCGATCGGCGACAGCTTGTCCTTGAGATAATCCGCGAGCAGCGCTTCGTCCAGATTGCGGCCGGGCTTCGCCACCACGAAGGCCTTCACCGTCTGCCCGCGATAGGGGTCGGGGACGCCGATCACCGCGCAATCGGCCACGTCCGGATGCTTGTAAAGCGCCTCCTCGACGAGGCGCGGATAGATCTTGTAGCCGCCGGCATTGATCATGTCCTTGAGACGGTCGGTGACGAAGCAGAACCCGTCCGGATCGATATAGCCGATGTCGCCGGTGCGGAAGGCGCCGTCGATGAAGGCCGCCGCCGTCTCCTCCGGCCGCTTCCAGTAGCCCTTCATCACCTGGGGCCCGCGAACGCAGATCTCGCCATGCTCGCCCAGCGGCAACAGCCCGTGCGGTTCGTCGGTGCCGCGGATCTCGACCGTGGTGCCCGGATAGGGCAAGCCGATCGAGCCCGGCCGCGCGGGCCCGTGCGGCAGGTTGCAGCAGACGACCGGGGAGCATTCCGAAAGCCCGTAGCCTTCGACCAGCTTGGCGCCGCTCAGCGTCTCGAACCGCTTCGCGAGCTCGGCCGGCAGGGGCGCGCCGCCCGAGATGCAGAAGACGAGCGAGGAGAGGTCGTACTCGCCGATCTTCGGATGGTTGAGGATCGCGTTGAAGAGCGTCGGCACGCCGGCGAAGCCGGTCGGCTCGCAGCGCCTGATCGTCTTGAGGAGGCCTTTGAGATCGAAGCGCGGCAGCAGGATCATGGTGGCGCCGGCCGTCAGGCTCCAGTTCATCACCGTCGTCATGGCGAAGACATGGAAGAGCGGCAGCACGCCCAGCATCTTCTCCTGGCGCGTCTCGTCGCGCGGGAACCAGAGCGCGCACTGGCGCGCATTGATATAGACATTGGCATGGGTCAGCATCGCGCCCTTCGGCCGGCCCGTGGTGCCGCCGGTATATTGCAGCAAGGCGAGAGCCGAGCGCGGATCGATCGCGGCCGGGGTGAAGTTGCCGGCATTATGGGTGAGCGCCTCGAACGACACATGCCGGTCGTCCTTCGGAACGGCGGCGAGCTCGCGCCGCATGGCGATGGCGAAGAACCAGCGCTTCGGCGCCGGCAGCGCATCCGCCATGGAGCAGACGATGAGCCTCTTCAGGGGCGAGTTGCCGAGCAGCGGCAGCAGCTTGTCGTAGAGGCTGCGGAGATCGAGCGTCGCCATGATCTCCGTCTCGGAATCCTCGACCTGGCGGCGCAGCTCCTCCGGCGCATAGAGCGGATTGAAATTGACGACGGTGCCGCCCGCCTTCAGCACGGCGTAGTAGAGCACCACGAAATAGGGGCAGTTCGGCAGGAAGAGCCCGACCTTGGTGCCGGGCCGGAGTCCGCCCTCGACGAGCCCGCGCGCCGCGCGATCCACGAGCCGGCCGAGCTCGCGATAGGTGGTGCGATGGCCGAGGAAATCGATCGCGATGAGATCGGGGAAGCGCCCGACCGCCTCGTCCATCAGGCGCCAGAGCGGCTGCGGCTCGATCGCGCTGTTCCAGGCGACCCCTTCCGGATAGCTCCGGAGCCAGGGAAGGACGCTCTTGTCGGAACTGGTCACATTCAAGGCGGGAAACCCTCGGAAGGCGCGCGCGGGGCAGCAGGATAGTCTAGCACCGATCCGCAAGTCCGGCCCGCAGCGGCTTTGCCGGTGGCGGGGGAGGCGCTTCGTCGCAGGAAATCCGCCGTCAGCGCCGTGTCCGGCGCTTCATCGCAGCGGCCGCACCCCTGAGGAAGAGCTGCCGCGGCAGCAGGCGGGCGGCCAGAACGGATAGGCGGTTCAGCGTGCCCACGACAAGATGCGGCTTGCGGCCGAGCGTCGCTAGCGCCGCCGCGGCGACCGCGTCGGCGCTGTGGCCCGGACCGGGAGCGCCGCCGGCGAAACGGGCGCGTTCGAAGAAGCCGGTCCGGGTCACGCCCGGACAGAGCGTCAGGATATCGGCCGGCGATTTGCGCAGCTCGACCGCAAGCGCGTCGCTCCAGCTTGCGAGGAACGCCTTGGTCGCGGCGTAGGTGGCGAGATAGGGCATGGGGAAATGTCCGACCATGCTCGCGACATTGATCAGCCCGCAGCGGCGTCCGGTTTCGCGGGCGCGCTCGATCATGCCCGGCAGCAGGGCCTCGGCGAGCGCTACCGGCGCCTGCACGTTGACCTCGATCATCGCGCGGTCCTCAGCCTTGGCCTCGGCGAGCGCCGGCCCCTGGCGGCCGAAGCCCGCATTGTTGATCAAGAGGTCGATCGGCGCGCCGGCAAGCCAGGCGACGAGCTTCGCCTGGTCGGCAGGCAAGGCGAGATCGGCGCCGAGCGTCGCCACCGGTCGCCCCGCTGCGCCGAGCTCGGCCGCGAGCATCGCCAGGCGGGCCTCGTTGCGGCCGGTGAGCCAGAGCGCGGTCGTCGGCGGCAGCGCGTGCGCGAAGGCCTCGCCGATGCCGCTGGTGGCGCCGGTGATCAGGGCCGCCCGGAATGCCATGCTCCGCTCCCCAAAAACTGCCGCCCTGTCCCGCCGACGAAACACGCCCGCATGACGTTGACCCCGCATGACGTTGACATCGTGCCGGGCATGCCGATGATGCGGGGCCATTCTGCCTGAGCCGACGGGAGTGAGATGCCATCTTTCCGCACGCTTGACCAGCTAGACGTCGCCGGCCGGCGCGTCCTTCTCCGCCTCGACCTCAACGTGCCGATGAAGGACGGGCGGGTCGCCGATCCGACCCGCATCGACCGTTCCGCGGCGACCGTGCAGGCGCTGCTCGATCGCGACGCCAAGGTGGTCATCCTCTCGCATTTCGGCCGTCCCGACGGAAAGACCGTGCCCGCCATGTCGCTGCAGCCGATCGCGGAGGCGCTGGGCGTCTCGCTCGGCGGGCGCAAGGTCGGGTTCGCGGCGGACTGCATCGGGCCGGTCGCCGGGAAGGCGGTGGCCGCGCTCAAGCCCGGGGAGGCGCTGCTGCTCGAGAATGTGCGCTTTCATGCGGGCGAGGAGAAGAACGAGCCCGGCTTCGCCGCCGCGCTGGCGAAGCTCGGCGACCTTTATGTGAACGATGCCTTCTCCTGCGCGCACAGGGCCCATGCCTCGACGGAGGCGCTGGCGCGGCTGCTGCCGGCGGCGGCCGGGCTCCTGATGCAGGCCGAGCTCGAGCATCTCGCCATGGCGCTCGAATCGCCGCAGCGTCCGGTCTGCGCCATTGTCGGCGGCGCCAAGATCTCGACCAAGCTCGAGCTGCTCGGCAACCTCGTCGACCGGATGGATATGCTGGTGATTGGCGGCGGCATGGCCAATACCTTCCTCGCCGCGGTCGGTCAGGAGATCGGCCGCTCCCTCGCCGAGCGCGACATGGCGGAGACGGCGCGCACCATTCTCGAACGCGCCAAGGCCGCCGGCTGCGACGTGGTGCTGCCGGAGGATGCGGTGGTCGCGCCGGCGCTCGAAAGGGACGTCGCGACCGCGACCGTCGATCTCGGCGCGATTCCCGCCGGCCAGATGATCCTCGATGTCGGGCCGAAGACCGTCGCGACGATCCTGCGCCGGCTGGAAAGCTGCCGGACGCTCGTTTGGAACGGTCCGCTCGGCGCCTTCGAGACGCCGCCCTTCGATCGCGCGACGCTCGAGGTTGCCACCACCGTCGCCCGGCTCACCCGCGAAGGCCGGCTCGTCAGCGTGGCGGGCGGCGGCGACACGGTCGCGGCGCTTGCGGCGGCCGGCGTCGCCAATGCGCTCACCTACGTCTCGACCGCGGGCGGCGCCTTTCTCGAGTGGCTGGAAGGCAGGACCCTGCCCGGCGTGAAGGCGCTCGAAGAGGCCGCCGGACGTTAGACGGAAACGACTGCCCGCCGCAGCCCGATCGCCAGCCGTCCCCGGATTGACGGGAGCGCATGGCTGCCGGTTGCAGCGGCCTCGTCCGGCAATCTGCTCGCTCTGGTAGCATCATTCAAGGCCCGGCGGGGGCGCTTCCCCGCGTCCCTGGCGCCGTGGCCGCGCGCAACGGAAACCACCGGGAGAAAGATCATGGCGGAACGGATCAGGGCGGAGCGGGTCAGGGCCGAACTCATGAACGCACATCGCATGGGGCGCCGCGCCTTCGCGCGACATCTCGCGGCGGCGGGGCTCGCCATCGCGGCCATGCCGGTCCTCGCCCGCAAGGCGGCGGCCGACGAGCAGGCGATCTACTACACCTGGTCCGACTACAACACGCCCGAATTCTTTCCCGCCTATATCGAGAAATACGGCGCGTCGCCGGATACGCCGATCTTCGGCGACAACGAGGAAGCGCTGCAGAAGCTGCGCAGCGGGTTCGTCGCCGACGTGACCCATCCCTGCAGCACCATGACGACGCGCTGGCGCGAGGCGGGCCTCCTGGCGCCGATCGATACGGGGCGCCTCGAGAACTGGGCCGACGTGATCCCGACGCTGCAGACCCTGCCCTCGACCCATGTCGACGGGGCGCAATGGTTCGTTCCCTTCGACTGGGGCCAGACCTCGATCACCTATCGCACCGACATCGTCGACTGGCAGGGCCAGGAGGAAAGCTGGAGCCTGCTCTGGGACGAGCGTTACAAGGGCCGGCTCGGCACCATGGCGGCGGCGGAGGATGCCTGGTGGTGCGCGGCGATCTATGCCGGCATCGACGTGACCCAGCCGATCCAGGTCGAGGATATCGCCAAGGTCCGTCCCCTGCTCGAGAAGCAGAGGCCGCTCTTGCGCTTCTACTCGGCCGATTCCACGCAGGTCGAGCAGTCGCTGGCCTCCGGCGAGGTGATCGCGGCCATGACCTGGAACCAGTCGCCGCTCACCCTCACCAACCAGGGCATCCCGGTCAAGTTTGCCAATCCCAAGGAAGGCGCGCTCACCTGGTCCTGCGGCCTCGTGCTGCTGAAGAACGCCCCGCATCCCGATCGCGCCTATGCGCTGATCGACAACATGCTGGATCCGCGCGTCGGGCAGTATCTCATCGAGGAATTCGGCTATGGCCATTCGAACGCACGCTCGTTCGAGAGGGTCGCTGCGGAGGATCTGACGGCGCGCGGCCTCTCGTCGAAGCCGATGGAGATCCTGAGCCGCGGCAAGTTCGCCGGGCCGCAGACGCCCGAGGTCGATCAGGCGGTCGCCCGCGACTACGAGCAGATCCAGGCCGGGTTCTAGCGCCGCGTCTATTGCCGGAGGAGCGTCAGCGCCACCAGCGCGACGGTGCCCGCCAGCACGCCCAGTAGGACGTTCTGGCGGGTGAAGAAATAGGCGAGAAACCCGACGCCGGCGGCGCCGAGGCGATCGATCGTCGGCGTCTCGGCGAGCGCTCCCAGCGGCAGCACCAGCATGCGCGCGATGAGCCCGGCGAGCATCGCGTAGGCGACGGCCGAGATCCACCGGAAGAAGCCGCTCTGCAGATTGACGCGCGCGCCGAGCGCCACGCCGGTCGCGCGCCAGACATAGGTCACGAGAAAGGCGCCGCCGAGCAGCAGCCAGAGTCCGGGCCCGGTCATCGGCCGAGCCTCGTTTCGACGAGGAAGGCGGCCGTGCCGGCGACGAGGCCCGTATAGAGCAGCCCCCAGTCGGGCGCCACGAGATGGAAGAGCGGCCCGGCGACGGCGCCGAACCCGAGCGCCAGCGCGCGGTCGCGCCGGCCGAGATCGTTCGAGAAGACGAGGGTGAAATAGAGCGGGTTGATGAAGAGGAGGGCGAGCCCCAGCGCCGGCGGCAGCAGATAGACCATGTAGTAGCCGACCGTCGTCGCCGTCATGGCGCTGAGCCAGAGCGTCAGCACGAAGCCGAAGAAATAGGGCAGGCGCTGCTCGACGGGGAGGATGGGGCAGCGCTGCATCGCGGTCGCCCAGCCGGTAATGGCGATGAAATGCGCCGCGAGATAATAGCGCCAGGCGGGCGTGCCCTCATGCCGCAGGAACGGCATCAGCGACAGCGTCATCGGCAGGAGCCGCATCCCGCTGAGCCAGACGGCGAGCAGGATCGCCGCGGCGCCCGCCCCGACGGCGTAGAGTTCGATCAGGGCGATCTGGCCGGGGAGCGCCCAGCCCGTCGTGGTCGAGGCGAGGCTGAGGCCGAGCGACCAGTCGGCCTGGCGGCAGAGCGACCCGAAGCCGAGAAAGCTCGCGCCGAGCGCGATCGCCGGCATGGATGCCGATTCGCGAACGCCGCCCTCGAAGGCGGCGCGGGGATCGGCGAAACGTTCCGGAAGGTTGGGATTGCTCGCGGACATCGTTACCATGGCCCGCGCGGACCTTAGCGAGGAAACCTCCGATGCGCCACGGCGCGACGATCCTGCTTTCCCTGGCCATGCTGCTCGCGGCCCTGACCTTGGACGGCGATTCGCCGGCTGCCCAGACCGAGGCGCCGCCCGAGCAGATCCCGGGCACCCGCATCCAGGTTCGCGCCGACGGGCTGCCGCCCCCTTTTGCGACGCCTTCCGTGCAGAACCGGTCGAAGCAGTTCGCCGTGCCGCTGGTGCCGCCCTTCCGCACGCCGCCGGGATTCTCGGTCAATCTCTTCGCCGGCGACCTGACCCATGCGCGCGCGCTCCTGGTGGCGTCGAACGGCGACGTGCTGCTGGTCGAATCGAAGCCCGGCTGGATCACCCTGCTGCGCGATACGGACAATGACGGTGTCGCCGACATGCGCGGCACCTTTATCGAGGGCTTCAAGGGTCCCTTCGGCATCGCCATCCAGGGCGACTACCTCTACATCGCCGACACGGTCGCGGTCTGGCAGATCCCCTATCGCGTCGGCGACGACAAGGCGTCGGGCCCGGCGCGCCCGATCACCGCGCGCAACGGGCTCGGCGCCCCGAAGGGACACTGGACGCGGAGCCTCGTCTTCAGCCCCGACGGCCGCCGCTTCTTCGTCGGCGTCGGCTCGACCGCGAATCTGGTCGAGGACCCGAGCCCGCATGCCACCATCCAGAGCTTCGGCGCGGACGGCCAGGACCAGAAGGATTTCGCGACGGGGCTGCGCAATCCCGTCGGCATCGCCTTCTATCCCGGCACCGACGACCTCTATGCCGTGGTCAACGAGCGCGACAATATGGGCGACGGGCTGGTGCCGGATTTTCTGACCCGGGTCGAGCCGGGCGGCTTCTATGGCTGGCCCTACAGCTATATCGGCAAGAACCCGCAGCCGAAGCTCGCCGGTCCGGCGGACCTCGTCGCCCGTGCGATCGTGCCGGATGTCCTGTTCCGCGCCCATTCGGCCCCGCTCGGTCTCGTCTTCTACGAGGGGCGGCAGTTCCCGGAGCAGTATCGCGGCGACGCCTTCGTCGCGCTGCACGGCTCCTGGAACAGCGCGAAACCGACCGGCTACATGGTGGCGCGCGTGCCCTTCAAGGACGGCAAGCCGCAGGGCTACTACGAATCCTTCCTGACCGGCTTCTGGATGGGCGGCACCGAGCGGGCCTATGTGTTCGGCCGCCCGGCCGGCCTCGCCGTCGCGAAGGACGGCGCGCTGCTGGTGGCGGATGACGGCGCCAACATGATCTGGCGGGTGAGCTACGGCGAATAGGCCGCGCGGGCGACGGGGGCTGCACGGAAAGGGGCTGCGCGGGATAGGGGCCACGCGGGGGCCGCACAGGATGGGGCCGCGCGGCCCGGCGGGGTCCCGGCTTGTCTGCCCGCGGCCGCTCGTCCACTCTGGCGCGATGAGCGATCCCGACCTCTCGCTGCCGCCCAATTTCCGCCTCGAGACGCCCGCCGGCGACACCCGGCCCCGGCAGGTCTGCGGCGATTGCGGCTTCATCAAATACGACAACCCGAAGGTGGTCGTCGGGTCGGTGGCGCGGTGGCAGGACCGGCTGCTGCTTTGCCGGCGCGCGATCGATCCGCGCCGCGGCTTCTGGACGCTCCCGGCCGGCTATCTCGAGATCGGCGAGACCACGGCCGAGGGCGCCCGGCGCGAGGCTGTCGAGGAAGCGACGGCCGAGATCGAGATCGACGGGCTCCTCGCGGTCTATTCGGTGCCGCGCCTCTCGCAGGTCCAGGTGATCTACCGCGCGCGGCTGCTGACGCCGGCGATCGCGGCCGGCCCCGAAAGCCTCGAGGTCGGCCTGTTCCGCTGGGAGGAGATCCCCTGGGCGGAGATCGCCTTCCCCTCCGTGCGCTGGGCGCTCGCCGATTTCCGCAAGGTCGGCGATGCCGCGGAGTTCGCCGCGCAGAGCAATCCGCCGGGCGAAGTCGGAAATTATCTCTGAGGGTCAGGCCGGGGCGGTCGTCGGGCCGCGCGCGCCGCCGATGAGCTGGCGATAGGCCAGCGTGTGCAGCGCGATGATGGTCGCCTGCATCGCGTAGCCGAGCATGGCCTGGATGAAAAGCGACGCATAGGGCGCCGCGGCGCTGAGGCCGCTCGCGCTGAGCACCAGCGCGACGGCGAAGAAGAGCAGGAGAAAGGGCAGGATCACGAGGACGAGGGCGACGCCGATCCAGATCGACCTGGCGCCGCGCGTCGCCTCGAGCGCCTGCGCGACGCCGAGCGGCCGGTCGATGGCGGCCGCCGGGAGAATCAGCATGGCGCGCACATAGACGAAGATCGCGAGCGCGAGGCCCGCCGCGGTCACGAAATTGATGCCGGCCGGCGTCGCCAGGAGACCGAGCCCGACCAGCGCCAGCGCGAGGCTCACCAGGAAGCTCGCCAGCACCACGGTCAGCATGATTCCGACCAGCCGCGCCAGATAGCCGAGCTCGCGCCGGCCCCAGCGGAGCCCGAGCCCGTCGGCGGGGCCGATCAGCAGGCGGCGGGTCCAGGCCACCGAGAAGATCGTGACGAAGGCGAGATTGATGCAGAAGATCATCAGCATCGTCATGAACTCGCCGAAGGTGGGCATGCGGCCCGCCGCCGGGTCGATGAGCGTCAGCAGGCCGGTCGCGACCATCGCGATCTCGAGCAGGAAGGACCCGATCGCGGGGAGGATCGCGAGGAGCAAGACCGCGTTGCGCTCGCGCCAGATCGTCTTCAGCGCCTCGCCGGCAAGCGGGAGGAAGGCCGCCGCACCGGAAGCGTTCGGGCCGCGCGGCGGCGTCGCGCTCACGGCGTCGCGCCCTTGGCGATCTCCTGCGCGATGCTCCGCGCCGCGGCCCGCGGATCGGGCGCGCCGGTGATCGGCCGGCCCACCACCAGGAAATCGGCGCCCTGGGTGACCGCATCGCCCGGTCCCATGATCCGCTTCTGATCGTTGCTCGCGGCCCAGCTCGGGCGGATGCCGGGCACCACCAGCTTGAATTCGGGCCCGCATTCCGCGCGCAGCCCCGCCACCTCGCGGGCCGAGCAGACCACGCCGTCGAGGCCGGATTTCCGGGCGAGCAGCGCCAGGCGCTTCACCTGATCGGCGACCGGGACGGCCTGGCCGACATCGCGCAGATCCTCGTCCGAAAGGCTGGTGAGCACGGTGACGGCGATCACCAGCGGCTTCGGCTTGCCGACGCGCGCGGCCCCTTCCGCCGCCGCCTTGGCGGCCGCCTCCATCATGGCGCGACCGCCCGCCGCATGGACGTTCAGCATGTAGGGGCCGAGCGCCGCGGCGCTGCGCACCGCGCCGGCGACCGTGTTCGGAATGTCGTGGAACTTGAGGTCGAGGAAGATGCGCTGGCGCGTGGCCACGAGCCTGGCGACCCCGGCGGGGCCGTTTGCCGCGAAGAACTCGAGACCGATCTTCAGCCCGCCCGCGGACCCCGCGAGCGAGCGGGCGAGCTTCTGCGCGGCGTCGAGCTCGACCATGTCGAGTGCAACGAAGAGCCGATCGACGGACATTCCGATAAGCCTTCCAACCTGACAGCCCTGATTCCGGGCGCCTCGCTTTTACCGCGACGGGGCGGGCTTGTCATTGGGGGCGCTGATCACGGGGCGGCGCTGGTCACGGGGGCGGGAGCTCGGCGATGGCCACGGGACGCGCGGTGCCGCCGGGGAGCGCGGGCGGCGCGCCGGGTGCCGCCTGCCGGCGCTTCGTCTCGGCGAGCTCGGCGCGGAGCCGCTCGGTTTCGGCGGCGAGCCGCCGCGCCTTCCGCCGGTGCTTGCCGCCGCCGAGCCAGGCGATGAGCCCGCCGGCGAGGAATCCGGCCAGCACGGAGCCCAGCACGATCAGATAGCCCGGCAGCTCGACGCCCCAGGGCAGCGGCCAGAGCGAAACCGCGATCGGCGCCCGGTTCGCGACGGCGAAGACGACGACGATCAGGGCGAGCGGAATGGTGACGAGGAGGGACAGGCGCCGCAGAGCGGCGGACGGGCCGTGCCGGGCCAATTACTCGGACTTGCCGTTGAGCCGCTCGCGCAGCTGCTTGCCCGTCTTGAAGAACGGGATGACCTTGCGGGCAACCGACACCGAATCGCCGGTGCGCGGATTGCGGCCCATGCGGGCGTCCCGTTGCTTGACCGAAAAGGCTCCGAAGCCCCTGAGTTCCACGCGGTCGCCGCGGGCGAGCGCCGTCGTGATCTCGTCGAAGATGGCCGTGACGATCCGCTCCACGTCCCGGTGGTAGAGATGCGGGTTCAACTGCCCGATCTTCAGGATCAACTCGGATTTCGTCATGGCCTCTGCTTCCCCCGGCGAGGGGCCGCCCAAACGCCCCCGGCGGCCTGCCGGCATCGCCTGCGAGGGTGCCAAACCCGCCCGGCAGCGTCAAGGCTAAGTCTCTAGGAATGCTTTGTTTTCTCGACCGGCCGTTAAGGCTGTTCCGGCCCCGAAAGCGAAGGGCCCGGCGCTTTCGCACCGGGCCCTGGCTTGCAAAACCGGCCGTTTGCGGCGGCAATCGGGGCTATTCGGCGTCGTCGCCGTCGCCATCCTTGCCCTTGGACTTGCCCTTCTCGCGGCTCTCCTGCGCCTTCGAGATCGCGGCGCCCAGGATGTCGCCGAGGCTGGCGCCCGAGTCGGAGGAGCCGTATTCGGCCAGCGCCTGCTTGTCCTCCTCGACCTCGCGGGCCTTGATCGAGAGGCTGAGCTTGCGCGTCTTCGGGTCGAGCGCGGTGATCTTCGCATCGACCTTCTCGCCGACGGCGAAGCGGTCGGCGCGCTGCTCGCTGCGCTCGCGGGCGAGGTCGGACTTGCGGATGAAGGCGGTCACGCCGTCGCTCACCTGGACCTCGATCCCGTTGTCCTGGACCGCGGTCACCGTGCAGGTGACGACGTCGCCCTTCTTCATGGCGGAGGCCGTGGTGGCGAAGTGGTCGGCCGAGAGCTGCTTGATGCCGAGGCTGATGCGCTCCTTCTCGACATCGACGTCGAGCAGCTTCACGCGGACATTGTCGCCCTTCTTGTAGTCCTGGATCGCCTCTTCGCCCGACTTCTGCCAGTCGATGTCGGAGAGATGGACCATGCCGTCGATATCGCCCGGCAGCCCGACGAACAGGCCGAACTCCGTGATGTTCTTGACCTCGCCCTCGAGCTCCGAGCCGATCGGATGCTTCTCGAGGAAGGACTGCCACGGATTGTCCAGGCACTGCTTGAGGCCGAGGCTGATCCGGCGCTTCTGCGGATCGACGTCGAGGACCATGACCTCGACTTCCTGGCTGGTGGACAGGATCTTGCCCGGATGGACGTTCTTCTTGGTCCAGCTCATCTCGGAGACATGGACCAGGCCCTCGATGCCGGGTTCCAGCTCCACGAAGGCGCCGTAGTCCGTGATGTTGCTGACGCGGCCCTTGAACTTGGTCTGGACCGGGTATTTCGCCGCGACGTTCTCCCAGGGATCGGCCTCGAGCTGCTTCATGCCGAGCGAGATGCGCTGCGTCTCGGGATTGAAGCGGACGACCTGGACCTGCACGGTCTGGCCGATATGCAGCGCCTCGGAGGGATGGTTGATGCGCTTCCAGGCGATGTCGGTGACATGCAGCAGCCCGTCCACGCCGCCGAGATCAACGAAGGCGCCGTAGTCGGTGATGTTCTTGACCACGCCCTGCAGCACCTGGCCTTCCTTGAGGTTGGCGACCAGCTCGGAGCGGGCTTCGGCGCGGCTCTCCTCCAGCACGGCACGGCGCGACACCACGATGTTGCCGCGGCTACGGTCCATCTTGAGGATGAGGAAGGGCTGCGGCGAACCCATCAGCGGGCCGGCATCGCGCACCGGACGGATATCGACCTGGCTGCCCGGCAGGAAGGCCACGGCGCCAGAAAGATCGACGGTGAAGCCGCCCTTGACCCGGCCGAAGATCACGCCGGTCACGCGCTGCTGATCCTTGAAGTTCTTTTCCAGCAGCATCCACGCCTCTTCGCGGCGGGCCTTCTCGCGGCTGAGGACCGCTTCGCCGTGCTTGTCCTCCATGCGCTCGAGATAGACCTCGACCTCGTCGCCGACCTTGATCTCCTGGCGGGCGCCGGCCTGCGTGAATTCCTTGAGCGCGACGCGGCCCTCGGATTTGAGGCCGACATCGACGAGGGCGGTGTCGTTCTCGATCGACACGACGCGACCCCGGAGCACGCTCCCCTCGAGGCCGGAGCCTTGACCGAGGGATTCATCGAGGAGGGCGGCGAAACTCTCTTTCTTGACGGTGTCGGCGTCGGTAGCGGTGCGAGCCATGCGGATCAATGCCTTTCCAAGATTTTCAGGCCGGCCGGTTGTATCCGGCGGTCTTCAGCTTGCCATCGCGCCGCCGGGACATCCCGCGCGACGCGTCTTTACGTTTCGAGGCCGGAAACGCCGATCCTAGTCCGCACCGTCGATCCGCTCGAGGATGATGGCGAGGGCGGCGGCGAAAACGCCGTCCGCGTCCAGCGCCGTGCTGTCGATCACGACCGCGTCGGCCGCCGGTTTCGTCGGCGCGGCGACGCGACCGCTATCGCGGGCGTCCCGCCGCTCCATGTCCTGCAAAACGCGCGCATATATACTCGCCACCCCGCGGTCGAGCAACTCCTTGTGGCGGCGGGCGGCGCGGGCTTCGGTGGTCGCCGTCACGAAGATTTTCACGGTTGCGTCGGGGCAAATCACCGTGCCGATGTCGCGCCCGTCGAGAACCGCGCCCGGCAAGGGGTTTCCGTTTATATCCAGGGGATTAGCCGCAAAATCCCGCTGCAGGGCGAGGAGCGCCTGCCGGACGGCGGGGTAGGCAGCGATGCGGGAGGCGATCTCCCCCACCTGCTCGCTGCGGAGGGCGGGATCGCGGAGCTCGGCCGCCGTCACGGCCCGGGCGGCCGCCGCGGCCGCCGCCGCGTCCCCCGGATCGCCCCCGCTCTCCAGCAGCCGCTTGGCCACCCCCCGATAGAGCAGCCCGGTATCCAGCACGGCAAATCCCAGATGCTCGGCGATGCGGTGGGCGAGCGTGCCCTTGCCCGAGGCGGACGGCCCGTCGATGGCGATGACGATCCTGCCCTTGGCGGTGCTGCGGGACATGCGACGGCGATCCCGGTCAGCCGGCGGCGATACGGGCGCCGAGGCCGTTCATCAGCGCGACGAAATCGGGAAAGCTCGTCTCGATCGGCCCGCCGTCGTCGATCGCGACCGGCTTTTCCGTCGCCATGCCGAGCACCAGGAAGGCCATGGCGATGCGGTGATCGAGCGCGGTCTCGACGGTGCCGCCGCCCCGAGGTGCCGCGCCCGCGCCTTCGACGACGAGGCTGTCGGTGCCGGCTTCGACCGTGACGCCGCAGGCGGCGAGGCCGCGCGCGATCGCGGCGAGCCGGTCGCTTTCCTTGACGCGAAGCTCGCCGAGCCCGCGCATCACCGTGCGGCCTTCGGCGCAGGCGGCCGCGACGGCGAGGATCGGATATTCGTCGATCATGCTGGGCGCGCGCGCGGCCGGCACTTCGACGGCTTGCAGCCGCGAGCCGCGCACCCGGAGGTCGCCGACCGGCTCGCCGGCGGCGTCGCGGCGATCGAGGATCTCGATCGAGCCGCCCATCTCGCGCAGGGTCGCGATCAGCCCGATGCGGTGCGGATTGAGGCCGACGTCGCTCAAGGTGACGTCCGCGCCTTCCCGCAGCAGGGCGGCCACCAGCGGAAAGGCGGCGGAGGATGGATCGGCGGGGACGGCGATCGCCCGGCCTGCGAGCTCGGGCTGGCCCTGCAGCCGGATGAGCCGGCCCTCGGCCGTCTCCTCGACCGCGAGCGCGGCGCCGAAATGGCGCAGCATCAGCTCGGTATGGTCGCGCGTCGGCTCGGGCTCGATCACGCTGGTTTCGCCGGGCGTGTTGAGTCCGGCCAGCAGGATCGCGGATTTGATCTGCGCCGAGGCGACCGGCAGGCGGTAGCGGATCGGCACCGGCGTCGCCGTGCCGATCACCGCCAGCGGCAGCCTGCCGCCGTCGCGCGCCGTGATCGTGGCACCCATCTCGCGCAAGGGCGCCGCCACCCGCTCCATGGGGCGACCGCGCAGCGATGCATCGCCGGTGAAGAAGGCGGTGATGGGATGGGTCGCGACCAGCCCCATCAGGAGACGCGTGCCGGTGCCGGCATTGCCCATGTCGATGACGTCGGCCGGCTCTGCGAGCCCGCCGATGCCGCGGCCGGCGACGCGCCAGCGCCCCTTGCCGTCCTGCGTGACGGTCGCGCCCAGCGCCCGCATGGCCGCCGCCGTGCGCAGCACGTCCTCGCCCTCGAGCAGGCCCTCGATGCGGGTTTCGCCGACGGCGAGCGCCCCCAGCATCAGCGCGCGATGCGAGATCGACTTGTCTCCCGGGACGCGCACGCGTCCCCGGATCGGGCCGGAGGCTTCGGAAACCAGCCGCGTCACGATGCGATGTCGCTCCCCCGTTGCCGCGCCGGGACGGTGCCGGAAACCGGCCTCGCCCCGCCCCGCCGAACGTGGCGGAGCGCGGTTCATTAGCATAACAGGACCGGTTGCCGCGACCGGCTCCTGGCCCGGCCGAACCGGCCCGCGGCGGCCCCGAACGGCAGTTTCCGATTACCTTTGACAGGGCCGGGGGATCGTGGCAATTGGCAGCCCGTTTCGCGGGTCACCCCCTTCAAATCTTGCGGAGGCACATAAGCGTGGTCAAAGCAGCCTGGGGCTTGAAGCGCACCTGCCAAAGCTGCAGCGCGCATTTCTACGACATGCAGAAGAGTCCGATCGCCTGCCCCAAATGCGGCGCGATCTACGATCCCGATGCCGTCGCCAAGACCCGTCGCAGCCGCACGGCGACCGGCGCCGACAAGCTCGCCGCGCAGCGCCAGGCGGCGCGCCGACCCGAGCCCGCGGAAGCGGCGGAGGTCGAGGACGACGAGATCGAGGCGATCGAGGGGGAGGATGACGAGGAAGAACCCGTCATCGAGGATACCTCGGAGCTCGGCAGCGACGAGGACGTCGCCGCGGTGGTCGAAAAGGATTCCGAGGACAAGGAAAGCTGAGCGCAGCACCTGCGCGAGAGCGCGGCGGGTAGCGATCCGGCAAGGTTTTTTCGCTTGATTAGGGGGTAGGGGGTTCCTAGCTTCCCACCACCAGCGGCCTGCACCCAGGGCGGCCGCCCGGCAGGATTTCGGGGCCATAGCTCAGCTGGGAGAGCGCTACAATGGCATTGTAGAGGTCAGCGGTTCGATCCCGCTTGGCTCCACCAACGAACAAAAGGGCTTAGCCGGTAACGGCTAAGCCCTTTTTCGTTCCGGGGTAACGGGCGGAATCCCATCCTCCGATGGACCGCTCGCTGCCGCAGCGTCATCCTACGGCGGTAGGCAGTCCAATCGGAGCTGGGGTCGTGCAGGAGACAACGCTGTCGGGGTGGAACGGGCTAGCTGCGCTAGTTGACGCGCACAAACGCCAGACGGACTGGATTTATCGCGGCGTGACTCGCTCGTGTTTCCAGCTGGCCCCAAAAATCGGCCGGAAGGGCGAGCGCAAGGACTCGCGAGTAGGTTGCCAAGGAGCACTGTTGCCGTACTCCGAAATGGAAGAGCGATGTCTGCTCGAGGAGTTCGAGCGCAAGGCGCAGCCGCTGCTCACGTTGCAGCCAAAAACCAAACTGGAGTGGATGGCCGTGGCTCAGCACCATGAACTGAAGACGCGGCTCCTTGACTGGACCGAGAGCTTACTCGTCGCGGCGATGTTCGCTACGGAGAAGGGCCGCTTAGCAGGGTCCCCACCCGCCATATACGGAGTCCGCGGACTATCGGAAGCAGACGATGGTGAAAAAAAGGATCCGTTCAACCTCACTGAAGTGAAGGTCTATCGGCCGGCGCACATCAGCGACCGGATTGCGCCTCAACAGGCGGTGTTTACAGTCCATCCAAAGCCGGACCAGGACTTTAGGAACCACCCGGGGTTGCACTGCTGGCTGCTGGACATCAACGGGACGCTCGACATGAAGCTCGCCCTAGATGCCGTCGGCATCAACAGGGCAGCACTATTCCCTGGCGTCGACGGACTGGCGCGGGCTCTCAACTGGCGACACAAGTGGGGCACGCTGCGCGGGTAACTCGCACGAGCGTTAGTCGCCAGCTCGGCAGGCGCGAATTCTCGGCAATCGTCAAGGCATGTCCGGCCGCTGTGAGCAAGAACCCGGTTTCGCCGTGCCCGACACCGGATTCTCGGCTGGCACAGATGCTTCGTTTCGACAATGCAAGGTGCGCCGCCGGCGACGCCGATCAGGCGCTGCGGCCGTCATAGGGGACGCGCTGCAGCGTCGCGAGATCCACATCCTCGAGGCACCGAACATTGATCGCCGCCATTTCCTTTCCTTTCGGGTCGGTGCCGAAGGCGAAGGGGGCGGCGCCGCAGTTCGAGCAGAATCGGTGATCGATTACGTGCTTGTTGAACTTGTAGCTCGCGAGGCGGTCCGCCGACGAGCGCAGGGTGAAATCGCCGCGCGGCACGAACCACAGGAGCAACCCCTTGCGGCTGCAATGCGAGCAGTTGCATTCGATGACCTTGTCGAACTCGCCTTCGACCTCGAAGGCAATCTCGCCGCAATGGCAGCTTCCCTTATGCATGGCGTCCTCCGGCTGGGATTTTCCGAATTCGGGGTCGAAAGCGATATGGGGAGAGCGGCGTTCGATCGAACGGGCGGCGCAAGCGGGCGCCCGGCAATGACACGCGCTCGCGCCCCCGCCGCTCTGGCGTGCGAACGGCCGCTCGCGGGCGGTCATCCGTCCTCGAAGGATGGCGTTCGGCCCGTCGCAAGCCCGAGGGGCAGGACGGCCCCGCCCGCATTGCCTTGGGCGGGGCCGTCTGAGCCCGGGCCGGTTATTGCGCCTGCAGGGGCGAAATCCCGACCTTGGTCACGGCCGGCGGGTTCCATTTTCCGGTGAGCACATCGCCGGTCGGCGCATAGAGCCGCATCGTCAGGTTGAACGGACCGGCCGGTGCCGGCAGCCAGTTCGCCTCCTTCTCCTTGCCCGGGCTCTCATGCTGGAAGTAGAGGTCCAGCGAGCCATCCGGATTGTACGCGAACGGCATCCAGCTACTGACCGCGAAGCGATCGAGCGCGTTCGCGACCTGGAAGCCGTCATTGTCGTAGAGCGTGACCGACCAGAAGGCTTTCACCGGCGGCAGATCGGCCTTGTCGAAATGCAGCACGTAGTCGTCGGCGCCGTTCAGGGGATGGCCGTTCTCGTCGCCGAGATTGAGCGGATAGATCGCATCCTCCGGCTGGTTGGCGCCGAGGCCGAGCTGCGAGACGATGGCGCGCTTCAGATAGTAGTTGCCATAGACGCCCATGGTGTCGGTGTTCATCGACCAGCCATTGGCGACGCGAGCCAGCGTCTTGACCTTCCAGGCCATGAGTTGCTGCGCCGCGGCCGGCGCCGTCGTCAGGCCTTTCTGCAGGGCGGCGTCGAGCTTGGCCAGATCGAAGCTTTGGCCGGGCACGATACCGATGCGCGCCATCTCGGCGATGATGGCCTGGTCGGTAAGATGCGGCGGATGGAGCTTCAGCAGCTCGGCCGCATAGGCGAAGTAGTCCGCCGCCGACATGGTGTCGACCTGCGTCTTGGGCGGCGTCTTCATATCGATGCCGGGGTCGATCTTCACCTCGATCGCCTCCGGCGCCTTGCCCCAGCCGGAAAGCGGGGTAACCGCGAACCCGGCCTGGATCTTGTGGACCGCGTCATAGTCCGCCGGGCCGTCCGTCTTGGTGCGGCCGATGATCCAGACATAGGGCGTCGGCGCGTCGATCCGCACGGTATCCGCGGGCAGCGTGCCCGACCAGCCGTTCGGGACGACGGCATAGTTGGCCGCGGCGGTGCCGGTCGTCCGCCAGCCCGGCGAGGCGAACACGTCCGTCCACATGTCGAGCATCGGCAGCAGGTAATAGCGGCCGCCGGTGTCCGGAACCGAGACGATCAACGGTTCCTTGGTGAGATCGAGCCAGGCGACGGAGTAGAGCGTATCGAAATTCGGGCGCACCACGACTTTCATGTCGGCCGGCGGATAGGCCGGCACGTTCTGGAACATGTTCATCGGGCCGCTGCCGAATTTCTTGCCCGGTTCCAGGTTGGTCATCTGCTTGCGGGTGACGTCCATGGTGACGAGCGGATAGAAATAGAGATAGGCATCGACCGCGATGTCGTGGGCCTGCTGCTCTGTAAGCGCATCCTTGGCCATGGCGGCGCCCGCCGCGCCGGCAGCGATCAGAAGCCCCAGAAGCGCCGCCGCGGCGCTCCTGACGAAAAAGCCAGCTATTTCAGGCATCGTTCTTCTCCCCCAGGAAAATATTCCAAACGGAACGCAAGCCCCGCCCTTGCCGCAGGTCCGGCGCCGGCAGAAATCGAATCGATGTGAGCTACGTCGAAACCCGCGTCACGCCGATGACGCGGGGCAGGCCCCCAGCCTCGGCTCGTGCCGCAATTCTACACCGAAACGCTGCTTTGTCCCGGTCGTTCAGGCCCGGCGATGCGGCGGGTTTGCAGAAAATCCTCGTGGGCCGGCCGGGGCGTCCCGGGCAGCGCCGCTCGACCGCCCGGGAAAGAGTCCGCGGCTACTCGGCCGCCCGCTTCACGGCGCTGCGGTCGCTCGCGAGGGTTCGCGCGAGGTAGCGATAGAACTGCAGGATGGTGCCCTCGAAATGGGAGAGCGGCCCGCGCGCCGCCTTGCGGGAGCGCATCACCTTGGCGAGCTCGGTGGTGGCGAGCGCGTCCTCGCGGTTGACCTGCTCGATCAGCGCGCGCCGCTGCTCGCCGAGACCGGGCTCCGCCGCGACCACATCCTTCCACATGAGATAGCCGCCCAGCACCTTGGTTTTCTCGGGCCCGTCGGGGCGGAAGGAAAGCCAGTTGTTGGTGCCCACCCGCATCGCCATGGTGAAGGCGGGGAAGACATAGACCATGTAGGCGGTCTTGAGCTCCTCGTCGGTCAGGCCGCTGAGATCGCCCTTCGGATTGAGGGCATGATCGGCGCCGGCGAGGAAGCGGTCGTCGATCTTGCAGCGTTCGTGGGTGAAGGTTTCCTCCGAGGCCGGCAAAGGCGGGATATAGGTGCCGCGCGCCGGGCACTGGATGCCGACATTCGTGATGTGCAGCGCGATGTGGTGGTAGTACTCCATCGAGTTCTCGGCCGAGAGCTTCCAGTTGCCGGCCCATTCCTCCTCGTAGTGGAAGATCTCGGTCTGCTCGCCGATGCGATAGTTGGCGACGGCCTTCGCCATCGGGGTCATGACCGGCTGCAGCGGCGCCGCGTCGTCGTCGAGATTGACGAAGAGAAAGCCCATCCAGCTCTCGAGGCGATATTGCGGCAGGCTGCATTTCGCCTTGTCGAAGACCCGGCTCTTCTCCATATGGGCGGCGCCGACCAGCCGGCCGTCGGTCGCGTAGCTCCAGGCGTGGTAGGGGCAGGTGAAACGCTTGGCGTTGCCCTTGCCCTGCGCCACCGGCATGTAGCGGTGCCGGCAGACCGCGTTGAGCGCGCGGACCTTGCCGTCGGTGCCGCGCACGACGAGGACCGGCTCCCCCATGACATCGATCGAATAGTAGTCGCCCTCGTTCGGCACATATTCCTCGCGGCCGACGCAAAGCCAGGAGGTCTCGAATATCCTCTTCACCTCGAGGTCGTAGAGGCCCCGGGAGAGATAGGCCTCCGGCGGCAGGGAGAAGCAGGCTTCGTCGGGCTTGCCGAGATAGCCCGCGATATCGTCGAGCAGGGCGTCGAGGGTCATGGTCATGGCAGGGAAGGCCCTTCGGAGTCTGGCGATCAGGCGCGGTCGGGGAGGCTAACATGGCCGCCGCCCGGTTCGCCATGCAGGGCGGCGCCGGCGCAAGGCCCGCTCCCGGCGGACGGGCAAGCGGCAGCGGGTATCCGGCCGGTCGGCGGCGTCGCCCCTTGCAGGCGAAGCTGACGGGAGGCTGACAACGCCCGGCCTTCAACCGCTCCTGCCACAAAAATTGTGGTTGTGCCGGGCCCGCGGATGCCCGTTCCTAGTGCGTCTCCCAGGGGATCGCGGCACGCCATGGTTTGTCTGGTTACTGGCGCCACCGGCTTCATCGGCGCGGCCCTGACGCGAAGGTTGCTCGCCGAAGGGGCGACCGTGCGGGTCCTGGTGCGCGCCGGCGCCGATCGCCGCCTGATTCGGGATCTGCCGGTCGAGATCGCGGTCGGCGATCTGCGGGATCCCCGTTCGCTCGAGGCGGCTGTGGCGGGATGCGAGGGGCTGTTCCATCTCGCCGCCGACTATCGGCTTTGGGTGCGCGATCGCGCCGAGCTCTATCGAACCAACGTCGAAGGGACGCGCGCCCTGATGCGGGCTGCGGGGGAGGCCGGCCTGCGCCGCATCGTCTATACCAGCAGCGTCGCCACGCTCGGCCTATGCCCCGACGGAAGCGACGCCGACGAAACCACGCCGGTCGGGCTGCCCGACATGGTCGGGCACTACAAGCGCTCCAAATATCTCGCGGAACAGGCGGTCGCCGAAATGGCGATGGCCGGGCTGCCGGTGGTCGTGGTCAATCCCTCCGCGCCGATCGGGCCGCGCGACATCCGCCCGACGCCGACCGGACGCATCATCGTGGCGGCCGCCCGCGGCCGCCTTCCGGTCTTCGTGGATACCGGGTTGAACGTCGCGCATGTGGACGACGTCGCGGCCGGGCACCTGCTCGCCTACGAGCGCGGCCGGATCGCGGAACGCTACATCCTCGGCGGCGAGAATCTGACGCTGGCCGAGATACTCGGCGCCGTCGCCGGGCTGACGGGGCGCCGCGCGCCGAGGCGCCGCATTCCCTGGCCGGTCGCGATGGGGGTGGCGTGCCTCTCCGAAACGGCGGCGCGCGTCGGCATGGTGCGCGAGCCGATGGCCACGCGCGACGCTGTCCGCATGTCGCGCAAGCGCATGTATTTCTCCGTCGATCGCGCCCGGCGCGAGCTCGGCTATCGCGCGCGGCCGGCGAACGACGCGATCCGCGATGCGGTGGACTGGTTCCGCCACAACGGCTATCTCGGCGCCGCCTGACCCGGGCGCGAGGCCCTTCGGCCGCGGGTTCCTTCGGGCCGCCGATCGCCTCAGGCCGGCATTTCCGACCTTCGGCGATGCTCCACCACCACATGGCCGATCAGGGCCGCCAGCACCACGGCGCCGCCGACGAAGGTCGCGTCGGCCGGCACCTCGTTGAAGGCGATCCATACCCAGAGCGGCGCCAGCGGCGTCTCCAGCGTGCCGATGAGGGCCGTCTCCACCGCCGGGATCATGCGCGAGCCGACCAGCAGGAGAATATAGCCGGCGACCATGGTCGTGCCGGCGAACATCGCGGAGTAGAGGATGTCCAGTCCCGTCACCTCGGTCGGCGAGGCGAAGGGAAGGCAGGAAACGACGATGAAGAGATTGGCGAAGAAGGCGATCGGCAGGGTCGGCACCGAGCGATAGCGCCGCATGCCCACCATCAGGAGCGCGATCACGATCGTCGCGAGGATCGCCAGAAGATCGCCGAGCCGAATGCCCGCGAAGGCGCCGCCCATCATGTAGGCGACGCCCAGCAGCGCGACCGTGGCGGCGATCAGAGTCGCGGCCGAGGCCTTCTCGCGCATCCAGAGCCAGGCGAGCGCGGCCGAGAAGAAGGGCGCCGTCGCGAAGATCACCACCACATTGGCGATGGAGGTGAACTTGAAGGCCGGGATCAGCGTCGCCGTCGCGAGCATGGAGCAGACGCTGAGGAAAATGCCGGGCCAGCCATAGCCGCGGACCGAGGCGCCGATGCGCCCGCGCGCGCTCCAGACGATGTAGCCGCCGATGAAGAGGCAGCCGAAGGCGCCGCGCCAGAACAGCAGCGTCCAGAGATCGAGAGGGATCAGCCGCGTGAAGAAGCCGGCGCTGCTCCAGGAGATCGCCGAGAGCGCGACCAGCAGCGTGCCGAGACGGCGCTGGGCGCGGGGATCGTCGGTCATGAGAGGGAAGATTCCTTGCCGCGCGATGTTGCAACCGAAGCGCCGCGGACCCCTCGGGGTTCATGCACACCCGCGAGGACCGGCCGCGGAGTCGACGGAACCACGGCAAATTTTCGCCGCGACCCGCAGAAGCGGGCCAAACGGCAGGCAGGTTATCGACCGCGCGTTCTCGCGGCAAGCTTCGGGCCGGGTCGCCGACCGGCGCGACGGCACCGGATCGACGGCCGCGTTAACGGGATGTTTTTCATCGGGATGCTACCGGATCCCGGCATGTTCGGAACCTATCGCATCCTGCTCGCCCTGCTGGTCGCCGCATACCATCTGGTGCAGGGCAATTACGCGGGCCCGCCGGCGGTGTTCGCCTTCTTCGTGCTGTCCGGCTTCCTGATGACGCTGCTGATCAACGGCACCTACGCGGACGGGCGCTCCGGCCTCGCGCGATTTCTGCTGAACCGGGTGCTGCGGATCTATCCGGCCTATTACGTCGCCTTCGCGCTCGGCCTTGTTCTCCTCTGGGCCGTTCCTGACGGCCTTCTGCGCTTCAGCGGGGCGTTGCGCTGGCCGGAAACCGCGTCGAGCCGGATCGCGCAGTTCACCATCATCGGCCAGGATTTCGGGCCTCGGCTGGTGGTGACGGCCTGGTCGCTGAGCTACGAGCTCATCTTCTACGCCGCCATCGGCTTCATCGGTCGGAACCGGATGCTCTGCTTCATCTGGTTCCTGCTGAGCGCGCAGATCGTCTTCGGCCTCTATGCGATGGCCCCGAAGCTGCTCGCCGTCAGCGGGTCGGTACCGATCGCCTCGCTGGCCTTCGCCGCCGGTGCGATGATCCATCACTTCGGCCATCGGGCAAGCTGGATCCGGCCGCGCGAAGGCCTTGTCGCCGCCGGGCTGTTGCTGCTGTTCTGCGGCTTCTGCGAGCAGGCGACTTCGTTCGCCTGGAGCAAGCAATATGCCGCGGTGATCGCGACCCTGATCGCCGCGGTAGCGACGGCGGGCCTGCGCCATCTTCGTCCCGGCCCGGTCCGGATCGGCGGCATGGACCTCGCCTCGCTCGACCGCAGGCTCGGCGATCTCTCCTATCCGTTCTATCTGCTGCACCATCTTGTCGCCGCGCTGGTCAGCCTTCCGACCGGCCTTCCCCGCGGCTGGATCATGTTCGCGATCGCGACGCCGCTGTCGCTCGCAGCGTCCTGGGGCGTCGTGCGCTATGTCGAGGCGCCGGTGGAGCGGCTGCGCGCAGCGCTCCGGCCGCGCGCGTCGACGCCGCCGGCGCCCGGATCGGCGCCGTGGCGCCTGGCGCAGGTTCAGAACCCGACCTGATCCGCGCCCTTGAGCGCGAGCAGCCGGCGGCTCTCGGCCGGGGTCGCGACCTCGAGCGACAGGCTTTCGAGGATGGTGCGGATCTTGCGCACCTGCTCGGCGTTGCTCTTCGCGAGCTGACCCTTCC
This sequence comes from uncultured Rhodospirillaceae bacterium, assembly GCA_902826565.1. Taxonomy (GTDB): domain Bacteria; phylum Pseudomonadota; class Alphaproteobacteria; order Dongiales; family Dongiaceae; genus CADEFF01. The sequence continues at coordinate 32,272 of CADEFF010000022.1, forward strand.
CCAGATAGATCGAATCCTCGAGCCCCACGCGGACATGGCCGCCCATGGTGGCGCCCATGGTGACGAAGGGCATCTGGTGCCGGCCGGCGGCGAGGATCGACCATTGATAGTCGCTGCCGAAGAGCCCGTCGGCGATGCGGCGCATATGGAGCAGGTTCTCCGGATCGGCGCCGATGCCGCCCAGGATGCCGAAGATGGTCTGCACGAAGAGCGGCGGCTTGACCAGCTTGCGATCGAGGAAGTGGGCGAGATTGTAGAGGTGGCCCACATCGTAGCATTCGAACTCGAAGCGCGTGCCGCAGCCTTCGCCGAGCTCCTTCAGGATGAACTCGATGTCCTTGAAGGTGTTGCGGAAGATGAAGTCGCGCGAGTTCTCGAGATGCTTCGATTCCCATTCATGCTTGAAGCTCTTGTAGCGGTCGAGCATCGGATAGAGCCCGAAATTCATCGATCCCATGTTGCAGGAGCAGAGCTCGGGCTTGGTCTTGAGCGGTGCGGCGAGGCGATCCTGCACCGTCATGCCGTGGCCGCCGCCGGTGGTGATGTTGATGACCGCGTCGGTGTTCTGCTTGATGCGCGGCAGGAATTCCATGAAGACCGCCGGGTCCGGCGTCGGCCGCCCGTCCTTCGGATCGCGCGCATGGAGATGGATCACCGAGGCGCCCGCTTCCGCCGCCTCGATCGAGGCCTGCGCGATCTCGTCCGGCGTGATCGGCAGATGCGGGGTCATGGTCGGGGTATGGATCGACCCGGTGACGGCGCAGGTGATGATGACTTTGCGGCTGGCGGCCATGGAGAATCCCCTCAATCGTCGCAGATGAAGCCTGACGGCGCCGCACCCTAGCCCGGCGCCGCGGCGGGCGAAATGGGGTCGCCCCGGCGGGTGCGCCCGGACCCGGAACTGGCGGAAAGCCTCGCTTCCCCGTGCCCCCCGGCCGGGGTTGATTGACCCTGGAATCGTCCTAAATATCAGGACAAGCGGTGCTCGCCGGAAAGGCAGGCCGCTTCGGCCGTCGCGGACCGGGTCCGGGCGGCTCGACGATCGCATGGCTCGCTCGAAAGGAGGGGCTCCTCATGGCGCGACTGTCGCTCTTCAACAGCCCCCTGCTGCTCGGCTTCGATCATTTCGAGCGCACGCTCGACCGGATCGGCAAGCAGGCGGCGGAAGGATACCCTCCCTACAACATCGAGCAGCTCGGCGAAGACCGCTTGCGCATCACAGTCGCCGTGGCCGGGTTCGGTCTCGACGATCTCGACATCCAGATCGAGCATAACCAGCTCACGGTGCGGGGGCGCCGCAAGGAAGATCCCGACCGTGTCTATCTCCATCGAGGCATCGCGACGAGGCAGTTTCAGCGGAGCTTCGTTCTGGCGGAGGGCGTCGAAGTGACCGGCGCCGCGCTGGACAACGGATTGCTGGCGATCGAACTCGTGCGGCCGCCGGTCGAGACGTCCATGCGACGCATCGCGATCAAGGGCGTCGCTGGCGAAAGGCGCGCTGCCCTGGTAACGGGCGGCTCGCGCAAGGAGGACCAGTAAAATGAACACTACCGAACGCATCGGACCGATATCGGCTCAGGACCTGGCCCTGCTCGGGCTCGCCGAGCTCGCCTATCTGCGACCCACCGAGGTCGACGGACAGTCCGGCTTTGCGATCTATTCCGCAAACGGTCGCATGGTCGGCTTTGCGCCCGATCGCAATGTCGCGCTGCGTCTCATCCGCGACAACGACCTGGAGCCCGTCAGCCTGCATTGAGCGCGGCGCGGGGCCCATCCGCCCCGGGATGGCCGCCGTGGCGGCGATCCGCAGAACCCTCGGAACAACCGCATAACGAAGCTTCGGCCCCCCGCGCCGTCCGGAAGGATGGCGGCGCGGAAGGGACGGCGCTCGCGGTTACGCCGCGTGGCTTTGCGCGGTCTCGGTGAGGAGCGCGTAGAGCGCTTCCGGCTGATTGGCGCCGCGCAGCTTCTCGCAGACGGCGCGGTCGCGCAGCAGGCGCGATACGCGGGCGAGCGCCTTCAGATGGTCGGCGCCCGCGGTCTCCGGCGCCAGCAGCAGAAAGATGAGATCGACCGGCTGCTCGTCGATCGCGTCGAAATCGACCGGCTGCTCCAGCCGGGCGAAGAGCCCGAAGAGCTTCTTGAGCTCGGCCAGCTTGCCGTGCGGGATCGCGATCCCGTGGCCGACGCCCGTGGTGCCGAGCCGCTCGCGTTCCAGCAGCACGTCGAAGATCGCGCGCTCATGCAGGCCGGTCGCTTCCGCCGAACGGCGCGCCAGCTCCTGCAGCACCTGCTTCTTGCTGGTCGCGCGGAGGTTCGGAATCACGCTTTCCGGCGACAGCAATTCGGCAATCTCCATTGCATTCCCCCCGTGATAACGCGGTGCGCGGGACTTGACCCCGCGCGCTCAGTTGCGACGATCGCTCGCGGGATCGACCCAGCCGAAATTGCCGTCGGGCCGACGATAGACGAGGTTGAGGCCGCCATGCGCCCGGTTGCGGAACAGCATGGCGGTGAGATCGGCAAGGTCGAGCCGCATCACCGCCTCGCGCACCGTCAGGACCGGCAGGTCGGTCTGCATCTCGGCGACGATCAACGGCGGCGCATCGGTTTCGGTGGCATGGGTGGAACCGTCGCCGTCGGCCGTTCCGGCCGTCGTCGGCTCCTCATCGGATTCCGGTGCCAGCACATACTGGTTCGCCCGCTCGCTTTCGACGGCGGCGCGGTGATGATCGCGCAGCCGCCGCTTGTAGCGCCGCAGACGCGTCGCCAGACGCCCGGCCGCCTCGTCGAAGGCGAGATAGGGCGCGGTCGCCGCGCCCGCGCTCTGCAGCAGGATGCCGCGACCGATATGGACGGAGAGCTGCGCATCGTAGAGGTGCGCGTCGCGCGTCATGATGACGGTCGCGTCGATCGCACTCCCGAAATACTTGCCCAGGATGTCCTCCAGGCTGTCGGCGACATGGCTTCGCAAGGCATCGCCAATGTCGAGCTGCTTGCCGGTGACGGTCAATTGCATCGGCGGGATTTTCCGGATCGAAGACGGCGGGAATTTCTCGAACGCGCGTCTCGCGGGCCCGCCGCAAAGTCGGCGAACATAGGGAGGTGCCTCGGCACTGTCAATAGCCGCCACCGCGTTGAACTCAGCCTCGAATCTTAGATGGAACGGCCTCAGCCGATTCGCAAGGACTTCACGCGACGACGTTCGGTCGAGGATGGAATTCGCAAGGATTCCCTGTATTTGGCGACCGTCCTGCGGGCGATGTCGATGCCTTCCCCGTTCAGCATCCGGACGAGACGGTCGTCGGAGAGCGGCGCCGACTCGAGGTCGATCAGCGCCTTGATTCGCGCGCGCACTGCGGACGCCGCGTGGCCTTCGCCGGCATCGGTCGCGGCGATCGCGTTGGAGAAGAAGAAGCGCAGCTCGTAGAGCCCGCGCGGCGTCGCGATGTATTTGTTGGCGGCGACGCGGCTCACCGTGCTTTCGTGCATGCCGATGACGAGCGCGATGTCGCGGCGCATCAGCGGCTTCATGTGCTCGACGCCGAGACGGAAGAAGGCTTCCTGCTGCCGCACGATTTCGGTCGCGACCTTGAGGATGGTGACGGCGCGCTGATGCAGCGAGCGCACCAGCCAGTTGGCCGAGTTGATCTGGCTGACGATGTATTCGCGATCGTCCTTCCGCGCTCCTTTCATCAGGCGCGAATAATAGCTCTGATTGACCAGCAGCCGCGGCAAGGTCTGGTTGTTGAGCTCGACGAGATAGGTTTCATCGGACGAGCGATGCATCAGGATGTCGGGCGTCACGGCCTGGATCGGCGGCAGGTCGAAGGCGAGCGCCGGCTTCGGATCGAGCGCCTTGATCTCGGCAATCATCTCGGCGAGATCCTCGGCATCGACGCCGCAGATCCGCATCAGTTCCTTGCGGTCGCCGCGCGCCAGCAGGTGCAGATGGTCGAGCAGCGCCTGCATCGCCGGATCGAGACGGTTGCGGTCGAGGAGCTGGAGCGCGAGGCACTCCTTCAGCGATCGCGCGAAGATGCCGGGCGGGTCGAGCTGCTGCAGCCGGCCCAGCACCGCTTCGACGCGGGCGAGGGGACAACCGAGCCGCGCCGCGACCTGGTCGAGCTCACCGGCGACATAGCCGGCTTCGTCGAGCAGATCGACGAGGGCGAGCGCGATCGCGCGCTCGGCCGGATCGACGATGTCGAGATTGATCTGGGTCGCGAGATGGTCGTGCAGATCGACAGCGCCCGCAATCTGATCGTCCATCTCCGCGCGCTCGCCCATGCCGCTCTGCGCGGCGCCGGCGCGGCTGCGGCCGAGCGGCGTTATCTGGCCGTCCACGCCGTCGGGACGCAGGCCGGAATCCGAGCCGAGCGAGGCGCCGGGCGAGAAGCCGTCGTCCTCGCGCTCGAGGAAGGGGTTCTGCTCGAGCTCGCGGTCCACATAGGCCGCCAGTTCCAGGTTGCTGAGCTCGAGCAGCTTGATCGCCTGCTGGAGCTGCGGCGTCATCACCAGGGACTGGGACTGCCGCAGGTCGAGGCGCTGTGTCGCTGCCATGGTGAAGAAAGGCTAGAGACTAAACCTTTCGCCGAGGTAAACGCGGCGGACATCCACGTCCCGCACGATCTCGGCCGGCGAGCCTTCGCGCAGCACGGAGCCTTCGTGGAGGATGTAGGCGCGATCGACGATTTCGAGCGTCTCGCGCACGTTGTGATCGGTGATCAGCACGCCGATCCCGCGATCCTTGAGATGGGCCACGAGGTCGCGGATGTCGGCGACCGCGATGGGGTCGATGCCGGCCAGCGGCTCGTCGAGCAGGATGTAGCTCGGCTCCGAGGCGAGCGCGCGGGCGATCTCGACGCGCCGCCGCTCGCCGCCGGAAAGCGCCAGCGCCGGAGCGTAGCGAAGATGGCCGATGGAAAACTCGGCGAGCAGCTCCTCGAGCCGCTGCTCGCGAATCTCGCGCGAGGACTCCGAGACCTCGAGCACCACGCGGATGTTTTGCTCGACCGAGAGGCCGCGGAAGATCGACGCCTCCTGCGGCAGATAGCCGATGCCGAGCCGCGCGCGGCGATACATCGGCAGCGCCGTCACGTCGACGCCGTCGAGCATGACCGACCCGGTGTCGGCCGCGATCAGGCCGGTGATGATGTAGAAGCAGGTGGTCTTGCCGGCGCCGTTCGGCCCGAGGAGCCCGACGGCTTCGCCGCGCGCGACGGAGATCGAGACATCGCGCAGCACCGGGCGCTTCTTGAACTGCTTGCCGAGATGACGCGCGACGAGTCCGTCCGACGGCAGATCGGCGCCGTTCCCGCTCGGGCGCTGGGCCGTCCGGGCTTCGGTCGCATCGTTCATCGGCCGTGGCCTTCCTCGAAGCGCGTCATGGCGTGGTCTGCGTCGGGCTTTCGCTAGGAATGATCAGGCTCTGCACCGGTTTGCCGCCGCCGCCCAGGATCCGGCTCACGCCGGAGCGAAGATCGAACTCGGCGGTATCGCCATTGAGCTGGTTCTCGCCGCGCGTGATCTTAACCGAACCGATCAGCTTTGCGACCTCGTTTTCCAGGTTGTACACCGCCTTGGACGCGGTGGCGTAGGAATCCTCGCGCCAGATCTGCACATGGCCCTCGGCCTCGACCTGGTAGAGCTCGGTGCCGCCGTCCGGGTGTCTCCGCATGTAGCCGGTCAGCAGATCGGCCTTCACGCGCCGGCCGGGCTCGGTGACCTCGGCGTCGCCCCGCGCCACCAGCACGAGCTGCTTCTCCCAATATTCCAGGCTGTCGCGCGCGGTCAGCGTCTGCTCGCGCGTCACCGCCCGAAGGTCGCTGCCCTTCACCACCAGCACGCCCTGGCCGAGATCGTAGGTGGCGGTATCGCCGGTGACGGTCTGGTCCGGCGAGGAGAGCTTGACGTTGCCTTCGGCAATCACGCGCGTGATCTCGGTCTTGCCGCCCGCACCCTCCTTGTAGAAGGCGCTGAGCTTGTCGGCATTGACCGCGAGGTCGCCGCGCGCGACGCGCGCGTTGCCGCGCGCGATATAGACGCGCTCCTGCCGGCGCCATTCGATGCCGTCCATCGCGTCGATCTGGATCGGGCCGGAGGAACGGCCGAGGTCGAAGCTGCCTTCCTGCGCGCGCAGCCGGATGGGGGCGAGCGTCGCCAAGGTGCCGCCGGCCAGCAGCAGCAGCGCTGCGCGGCGCGATCGGGGGGTGTCGGGCAGGGTCATTCCGTCGCCTCGCCGCGATCGGGGTCGAACAGGAGCTGCGACTTGCCGAGGAGCTGGATGGTCTCGCCCTTGTCGAGCAGCCGCAGCCCTTCGCCCTGCAGCTCGCCGGCGGGTCCCTGGCCCGTGACCGGCGCGCTGCTCTCGGCGGTGCCGGCGCGGAAATCGATCGTGACCTTGTCGGTATGGAGCTCGTAGCCGCGATCCTGGAACAGGCTCACCCCGCCCTCGAGCGCGAGCAGCTCCTTGTCGCGCTCGTAGCGGCCGCCGTCGGCGCTGAGCGCCACCCAGGTCCCGTCCTCCATCGTCATGTCGGCCTGCGGCTGCATGAGGTCGATGAGATTGTCGTCCTCTTTGACCTGCGTGGCCTGCGCCGCCGTCACGGTGAAGGGCCGGTTCCGGTCGTCGATGCCCTCGAAGCGCGGATTGGCCATGTTGAGACGGTCGATCTCCACCGGCGCCACCTCGGTCATGCCGATGCGGAAGCGTCCCTCGTCGATGCGGATCTGCGACCAGAGCGCCAGCAGCAGGACGAGCCCGGCGGCGAGCACCGGCAGCAGATATTTCATCAGCCGCACGAAGCGCGTGTATTGCCGCACCTGCTGGCGACGGCGATGAAGCGCGGGGTTCATCTGCGGGGCGAGATCGGCCATCGGCTGTCTCAGGCCTCGCCGGCCCGGAGGCAGTCGTGGATATGCAGGATGCCGACCGGGCGCCCTTCCGCGACGACAAAGAGGACCGTCACCGGCTGCTCGCCCGCGCCGCCATTCATCAGCCGCAGCGCCTCGGCCGCGAGCGCGTTCGGGCGGATGCTGCGCGGATTGGCCGTCATGACCGCGGCGGCGGGCGCCTCCAGCATGTCGGGGCTCATATGCCGGCGCAGGTCGCCGTCGGTGATGATGCCCGCGAGCTTGCCGGCCGCATCGACGATCCCGACGCAGCCGAAGCGCTTCGCCGACATCTCGATCAGCACCTCGGACATCGGCGTGTCCGGCCGCGCGACCGGCAGCTCGTCCGCGCCATGCATGAGGTCCGACACGAGGCGCAGCCGGCGGCCGAGCTGGCCGCCCGGATGCAGCGCATGGAAATCGCCGGGCGTGAAGCGCTTGCGCTCCATGAGGGCGACCGCGATCGCATCGCCGAGCGCCAGCATCATGGTGGTGGAGGTGGTCGGTGCGAGACCCATCGGGCAGGCTTCGTCGGCCCTCGGCAGAACCAGCGTCGCGTCGGCGGCTTCGGCGAGCGCGCTCGTGGCGCGGCTCGTGATGGCGACGAGCGGAATGGCGAAGCGCCGCGTATAGGCGACGATGTCGGTGAGCTCGGCGCTGCCGCCGGAATTGGAAAGGGCGATGACCGCATCGCCGGGCGCGATCATGCCGAGATCGCCGTGGCTCGCTTCGGCCGGATGGACGAAGAAGGAGGGCGTGCCGGTCGAGGCGAGGGTGGCCGCGATCTTGCGGGCGACGTGGCCGCTCTTGCCGATGCCGGTGATTACGGCGCGCCCGGTGGCGCCGGCGAGCAGGTCGAGCGCGCGGACGAAGGCGTCGCCGAGGCCGGCGCCGAGCGCCTGCAGCCCCTGCGCCTCGAACGCCAGCACCCGGCGCGCCACGGCGATGTCGTCGGTCCGGCCGGCGCTGTCGGTCTCGATCCCGGAGGGTTTCCTGGCTTTCATCGCAGGTTCGGGCCGATTGGACGAAAGTTTCTGGGCAAAAGACCTCCGCGGGGGGTTCTGGCCCCGTCCGTCTGATATTAGCAGCCCGGGGCCCGATTCCCACGTCCCTCTGGGCGCTGCGGCGGGAAGCCTCAGTGCTCGAAAATGTCGATTTCCGGCCAGCCGGCGAGGTCGAGCTCGGCGCGCGTGGGCAGGAAGCCGAAGCAGGCGGCGGCAAGCTCGGTGCGGCCCTCGCGCGCCAGCATCGCGTCGAAACGCTCCTTCAGCTCGTGCAGATAGAGCACGTCGGAGGCGGCGTAGCGGAGCTGCTCCTGGGTCAATTCCGGTGCGCCCCAGTCGGAGGATTGCTGCTGCTTCGAGAGATCGACGCCGAGCAGCTCCCGACAGAGATCCTTCAGGCCGTGCTTGTCGGTGAAGGTGCGGACCAGCCGGGAGGCGATCTTGGTGCAATAGATGGGCGCGACGCGCACGCCGAGCCGATGACGCAGCACGGCAACGTCGAACCGCGCGAAATGGAAGAGCTTCAGCACCGCGGGGTCGGCCAGCATGCGGGCGAGGTTGGGCGCACCGGGCGCGGCGCCGGCTGTCGGGACCGGCATCTGCACGAGATGGCAGACGCCGTCGCCCCCGGAGAGCTGCACGAGGCAGAGCCGGTCGCGCGCCGGGTTGAGGCCCATCGTCTCGGTATCGATCGCCACCACCGGCCCGAGATCGACGCCGGCCGGCAGATCGCCGCGATGAAGCTCCATCTTTTTCAGTGTGGGCATGCGACCGCCGGGAAGCTGCGCCGCCGGTGCGCCGGTGCGCGAAGAAGGCCGGAAACGTCGGACAATGGTGCCCAGGAGAAGACTCGAACTTCCACGACCTTTCGGCCACAGGTACCTGAAACCTGCGCGTCTACCAATTCCGCCACCTGGGCATCAGAAGGCGGCGATTTTCGCCGCCTTCCCCCCAATGTCAACCGCGATTTCCTGCTTCGGACGAAGCCTTGGCTTATTATAGTGCGGCGCGAGCCAGGGAATCGGGAGGCGCTCGAGATGACGGCACGGTTGGTCACGGTCTTCGGCGGGTCGGGCTTCATCGGACGCTATGTCGTCCGTCATCTCGCCAGGCGGGGCTATCTGGTGCGTGTCGCCGTGCGTCGTCCGGACCAGGCGCTGTTCCTGAAGCCTGCCGGCGATGTCGGGCAGATCACGCCGATCGCCGCCAATCTCCGCGATCAGGCCTCGGTCGAGGCCGCGGTCGAGGGCGCCGGAGCGGTCGTCAATCTGGTCGGGCTGCTCCATGAGAGCGGGCGCCAGCGATTCCAGGCCGTCCATGTCGAAGGGGCCGGGCGCGCCGCTGCGGCGGCGCGGACCGCGGGGGCGGACGCTTTCGTGCAGATCTCGGCGCTCGGCGCCGATCCGCAGAGCCCCGCCGCCTATGGGCGCAGCAAGGCCGCCGGCGAGGCGGCGGTCGTCGCGGCCTTCCCGGGCGCCGTCATCCATCGGCCCTCGATCGTGTTCGGGCCGGAGGACGATTTCTTCAACCGCTTCGCGGCCATGGCGCGGCTCTTGCCGGCATTGCCCCTGATCGGCGGCGGGAAGACGAAGTTCCAGCCGGTCTATGTCGAGGACGTCGCGGCGGCGATCGTCGCCTCGCTCGAGCGGCCCGAGGCGCGCGGCGGTCTCTACGAGCTCGGCGGCCCGCGCACCTACAGCTTCAGGGAGCTGCTGCAGTATATCCTCGCCGAGACCGGTCGCCGGCGTCTGCTGCTGCCGGTGCCCTTCGGCGCGATGCGGCTGCAGGCGGCGTTCCTCGAGCTGCTGCCGGTGCCGCCCCTGACGCGGGACCAGCTACGGCTGCTCGAGCGCGACAACGTCGTCTCGCCGGGCGCGCGGACGCTCGCCGATCTCGGCATCGCGCCGACGGCGCTCGAGCTGGTGGTGCCGCAGTACATCGCGCGATTCCGTCCGGGCGGGCGGCACGTCAAGCTCGCCTGAAGCGCCCTCTCTAGCCGAAGAAGATCCAGGCGAAGAGCGCCGCGCCGAAGGCGAGGCGGTAGAGGATGAAGGGCATGAAGCCCCAGCGCGGCAGGAAGCGCATCAGGATCGCGATGGCGATCACGCCGGTGACGGCAGAAAGCGCAACCACGATCGCCGCGGCGTCGAGACCCGCATCGCCGCCGTCGCGATAGAGCCCGTAGCCCTTCCAGATGCCGGCGGCGCAGATCGCCGGGATCGACAGCAGGAACGAGAAGCGCGCCGCCTCGACGCGCTCATAGCCCATGAAGCGGGCCGCCACCATGGTGATGCCGGATCGGCTGGTGCCGGGAATGAAGGCGAGCGTCTGGGCGAAGCCGATGATGACCGCCTGCCCCAGCGTCATATGCTCGACGCGCCGCACGGTCAGGCCGCTGCGGTCGGCGATATACATCACGAGCGCGAACCCGATCATGGTCGAGGCGACGAGCGTGACGCTGCGGAAGCTCTCGGCCGCGTAGCGATCGACGAGATAGCCCACGATCAAGGCGGGGATGGTCGCGATCAGAAGATAGAGCGCGAGCTTCGCACCGGGATCGAACCTGCCGCGCAAGAGCCGCAGCAGACCCGTGGCCATCTTCAGAACGTCCCGCCAGAAATAGATCAGCACCGCGACCAGCGTGCCGACATGGGCGGCGACGTCGATGGTCAGGCCCTGGTCCGGCCAGCCCAGGAGATGGGGCACCAGGATCAGATGGCCGGAGGAGCTGATCGGCAGGAATTCGGTCAGGCCCTGGACCACCGCCAGGACCGCAAGCTGGAGCAGGGACAAAATGCACCCTCGGGGCGGGTTGGAACGGCCCCTTGGGAAGTGGGGCGCCGCAGAGCATTACCACCACGGGAATCCGCGCCCAAGCCGCTTGATAATACCGATTCGGTCCTTTTTTTGAGATCCGACTCTTTCCGTCGTGGAGAAGATCGCGCCAGTCAAACTGTCCCCGGAATAATAGGACAGAGTTATTGACTAATATCCTGAATGCTGTTCGAAATAGCGGGGAAATCCGGCTTCCCGCACAAGGCGCCGGCCTTCCCGGAGCGGAATTCGAGGACCCCCGGCACCGCCGGGGCATCACAGGGGGGCGGCGCATGACCGCGAGAATGCTGGGGTTCGTGTCGGTCGGGCGGCGCATGCCGGAGAAGCGCGATGCCGGCGAGCGCGCCCGCGATTTCGGCGAGATCTTCCAGAGCTATGCCGCCGCCGCCGCCGCCGAGCAGGCCAATCGCTGCTCGCAATGCGGCGTGCCGTTCTGCCAGGTCCATTGCCCGGTCCACAACAATATCCCCGACTGGCTGAAGCTCACCGCCGAGGGCCGGCTCGAGGAGGCCTACGAAACCTCCTCCGCCACCAACAACTTTCCGGAGATCTGCGGGCGCATCTGTCCGCAGGACAGGCTCTGCGAAGGCAATTGCGTGATCGAGCAGTCGGGCCACGGCACGGTCACCATCGGCGCCATCGAGAAATACATCACCGACACCGCCTGGGAGCGCGGCTGGGTGAAGCCGGTGAAGCCGCGGCAGGAGCGCGCGCAATCGGTCGGCATCGTCGGCGCCGGCCCGGCGGGGCTCGCCGCCGCCGAAGAGCTGCGGCGCCACGGCTACAAGATCACCGTCTATGACCGCTATGACCGCGTCGGCGGCCTCCTCATCTACGGCATTCCGAGCTTCAAGCTGGAGAAGCCCGTGGTGGCGCGGCGCGCGGCGCTGCTGGCGGACTCCGGCGTCGCCTTCCGCCTCAATTTCGAGGTCGGCCGCGATGCGACCCTCGAGGAGCTTCGCGAGCGTCACGATGCGGTGCTGGTCGCGACCGGCGTCTATAAAGCGCGCGAGATCCAGGCGCCGGGCGTCGGTCTCTCGAGCATCGTGCCGGCGCTCGGCTATCTGACGGCCAGCAACCGCCAGTCGCTCGGCGATCTCGTGCCCGCCTTCGCGGACGGGACGCTCGATGCGGCTGGCCGGCGCGTGGTGGTGATCGGCGGCGGCGACACCGCGATGGATTGCGTCCGCACGGCGGTGCGCCAGGGCGCCAGCGCCGTCACCTGCCTCTATCGCCGCGACCGCGCCAACATGCCGGGCTCGGCGCGCGAGGTCGCCCATGCGGAGGAAGAGGGCGTCGTCTTCCAGTGGCTCGCCCAGCCGGAGGCTTTCCTCGGCGACGATGCGAACCTGGTGACGGCGGTGCGCGCGCAGCGCATCCATCTCGGCGTCGCCGACGCGACCGGCCGGCAGACGCCGCAGCCGATCGACGGCGCACATTTCGTTGTGCCGGCCGATCTCGTCATCAAGGCGCTCGGGTTCGATCCCGAGGACCTCCCCGCCGGCCTCGGCGCAGCCTCGCTCGAGGTCACCCGCTGGGGCACGATCAAGCTCGACTGGCGCAGCATGGCGACGAACCTCGACGGTGTGTTCGCGGCGGGCGACGTCGTCCGCGGCGCCTCGCTCGTGGTCTGGGCGATCCGCGACGGGCGCGACGCGGCGGAGGCGGTGCACCGCTATCTGACGCTGAAGGCGGCGGCCGTCGCCGCCGTCGCGGCGGAGTGACCGGCATGACCCGCGAAACCGGTTTCGTCGCCGACTGGCGCCGCGCGGCGCGGCAGCTCGAAACGCAGGGCCTCTACGACCCGCGCGAGGAGCATGATTCCTGCGGCGTCGGGCTCATCGCTGCGCTCGACGGCAAGCCGCGCCGCGCCGTGGTCGAAGCCGGCATCGCCGCCCTCAAATCGGTCTGGCATCGCGGCGCCGTCGATGCGGACGGCAAGACCGGCGACGGGGCCGGCATCCATCTGCAGATCCCGCAGGAGTTCTACAAAGACCATGTCCGCGGCAGCGGCAACATCGCGGAGCCGGGCCGGCTCGGCGTCGGCATGGTGTTCCTGCCGCGCACCGACCTCGGCGCGCAGGAGCGCTGCCGCGTCATCGTCGAGCGCGAGATCCTGGGCTATGGCTACACCATCTATGGCTGGCGCCAGGTCCCGGTGAATATCGAGGTGATCGGCGAGAAGGCGAACGCGACCCGCCCCGAGATCGAGCAGATTCTCGTCAACAACCGCCTCGGGCGCGACGAGGAGACCTTCGAGAACGACCTCTACATCATCCGCCGCCGCATCGAGAAGGCGGCGCTCGAGGAGAGCATCAAGGATCTCTATATCTGCTCGCTCTCCTGCCGCTCGGTCATCTACAAGGGCATGTTCCTCGCCGAGCAGCTCACCGCCTTCTATCCCGATCTCGACGATCAGCGCTTCGTCTCGAACTTCGCGATCTATCACCAGCGCTATTCGACCAACACCTTCCCGACTTGGCATCTGGCGCAGCCCTTCCGCGTGATCGCGCATAACGGCGAGATCAACACGCTCAAGGGCAATCTCAACTGGATGAAGGCGCACGAGACGCGCATGGCCGCCGCCGCCTACGGCGAGCATATGCCGGAGATCAAGCCGATCCTGCAGCCGGGCGGCTCCGATTCCGCGGCGCTCGACAATGTGTTCGAGGCGATGGTGGGCGTCGGCCGCACGCTCCCGATGGTGAAATGCCTGCTGATCCCCGACGTGTGGTCGGGCCGCGACACCATGCCGAAGGCGCATCGCGATCTCTATAGCTACTGCAACTCCGTGATGGAGCCCTGGGACGGGCCGGCCGCGATCTGCGGCGTCGGCGGCCATTGGGTGATCTGCGCGATGGATCGCAACGGGCTCCGGCCGATGCGCTACGCCCTCACCGAGGACGGGCTGCTGGTCGCGGGCTCCGAGGCCGGCATGGTCCGGCTCGACGAGGCGAGGATCCTGCAGAAGGGCCGGCTCGGGCCGGGCCAGATGATCGCGATCAACCTCCGCAAGGGCCGCTTCTACGGCCATCGCGAGATCATGGACAAGCTCGCCGGGGAGCAGCCCTTCGGCGACTGGGTCCGCAACATCACGGTGATGGACGACCTGATCCGCTCGAAGCCGGGTAAGCCCGCGCGCTACGAACCGGAGGCGCTGCGCCGCCGGCAGGTCGCGGCGGGGCTCACGGTCGAGGATCTCGAGCTCGTGCTGCAGCCGATGGTCGAGGAGGCGAAGGAGGCGGTCGGCTCGATGGGGGACGATACGCCGCTCGCCGTGCTCTCCGACCGCTATCGCGGCCTGCATCAGTATTTCCGGCAGAATTTCAGCCAGGTCACCAACCCGCCGATCGACAGCCTGCGCGAAAGCCGCGCCATGTCCTTGACCACGCGGCTCGGCAATCTCGGCAACATCCTCGACCAGGACGAGACGCAGTGCCGGCTGCTGCAGCTCGAATCGCCGGTCCTCTCCACCACCGAGTTCGAGGCGATGCGCGCCCATATGGGCGAGAGCGCGGTGACCGTGGATTGCTGCTTCGATCCGCATGCCGGCGATCAGGCGCTCCGCGACGCGCTGCAGCGCATCCGGCGCGAGGCGGAGGATGCCGTGCGCGGCGGCGCCGTGCATGTGATCCTCTCCGACCGGAGATCCGGCCCGACGCGCGCCGCCATCCCGATGATCCTCGCGACCGGCGCGGTCCATACGCATCTGCACCGGCAGCAGCTCCGTACCTTCACCTCGCTCAACGTGCGCTCGGGCGATTGCCTCGACGTGCATCATGTCGCCGTGCTGATCGGCGTCGGCGCCACGACGGTCAATGCCTATCTCGCCGAAGCCTCGATCGCCGACCGCCATCGCCGAGGGCTCTTCGGGGCGATGGAACTCGAAGCCTGCATCGCGCGCTTCAAGGAGGCGGTCGATCAGGGGCTGCTCAAGGTGATGTCGAAGATGGGCATCGCCGTGCTGAGCTCCTATCGCGGCGGCGCCAATTTCGAGGCGCTCGGGCTTTCGCGCACGCTCGTCGCCGAATATTTCCCGGATATGCCGTCGCGGCTTTCCGGCATCGGCCTTCCCGGCATCCAGCAGAAGCTGCTGGAGCAGCATGAGCGCGCCTGGAGCCAGGAGGCGGTGGCGCTGCCGGTCGGCGGATTCTACCGCTATCGGCGCTCCGGCGAGAGCCATGCCTGGGAGGCGGGGCTCATCCATACGCTGCAGGCGGCGGTCGCGAGCGAGTCCTACCAGACCTACAAGCGCTATAGCGAAGGGGTGGAGAAGCTGCCGCCGGTGGCGCTGCGCGACCTGCTCGGGTTCCGCGACGGCCGCGGCGCAATTTCGGTGGACGAGGTCGAATCCATCACCGAGATCCGCAAGCGCTTCGTGACGCCCGGCATGTCGCTGGGCGCGCTCTCGCCCGAAGCCCACGGCACGCTCAACATCGCGATGAACCGGATCGGCGCGAAATCAGACTCCGGCGAGGGCGGCGAGGATCCCGCGCGGTTCCGCCCGAAGCCGAACGGCGA
The DNA here is from genome assembly GCA_902826565.1 of uncultured Rhodospirillaceae bacterium. GTDB lineage: Bacteria > Pseudomonadota > Alphaproteobacteria > Dongiales > Dongiaceae > CADEFF01. Next base: position 47,526 of record CADEFF010000022.1, read on the forward strand.
CAACCTCAATTCGGCGATCAAGCAGATCGCCTCCGGGCGCTTCGGCGTGACGGCGGAATATCTGACCCATTGCCGCGAGATCGAGATCAAGGTCGCGCAAGGGGCGAAGCCGGGCGAGGGCGGCCAGCTCCCGGGCTTCAAGGTGACGGTCGAGATCGCGAGGCTCCGTCATGCGACGCCGGGCGTCAGCCTGATCTCGCCGCCGCCGCATCACGACATCTATTCGATCGAGGACCTGGCGCAGCTCATCTACGACCTGAAGCAGATCAATCCCGATGCGCGGGTCTGCGTGAAGCTCGTGGCGCGCTCGGGGATCGGCACCATCGCCGCCGGCGTCGCCAAGGCGAAGGCGGACGTAATCCTGGTGTCCGGTCATGTCGGCGGCACCGGCGCCTCGCCGCTCTCCTCGATCAAGTTCGCAGGCGTGCCCTGGGAGATGGGCCTTTCCGAGACCAACCAGGTGCTGACCCTGAACCGGCTCCGCCATCGTGTGCGCCTCAGGACCGACGGTGGCATCAAGACCGGGCGCGACGTGGTGATCGCCGCCATGCTGGGCGCCGAGGAGTTCGGTATCGGCACGGCGTCGCTCGTGGCGATGGGCTGCATCCTCGTCCGGCAGTGCCATTCCAACACCTGCCCGGTCGGCGTCTGCACGCAGGACCCGACGCTCCGCGAGCGCTTCGCGGGCTCGCCGGAGAAGGTCGTCAACCTCTTCAGCTTCGTCGCCGAGGAGGTGCGCGAGATCCTGGCCGGGCTCGGCTTCCGGAAGCTCGAGGAGGTGATCGGCCGCACCGACCTCTTGCGCCAGGTGAGCCGCGGCTCCGCCGCGCTCGACGACCTCGACCTCAACCCGCTGCTGGCGCGCGCCGACCCGGGCGATTATCCGCGCTTCTGCACCCTCGAGGGCCGCAACGAGGTGCCGGACACGCTCGACCAGCAGATGATCGCCGATGCGAAGCCGCTCTTCGAGGACGGCGAGAAGATGCAGCTTCAGTACAACGTGCGCAACACGCAGCGCGCCATCGGCACACGGTTCTCCTCGCGCATCACCCGGCGCTTCGGCATGTTCGGCCTCAAGCCCGGCCATATGACGGTGCGGCTGCGCGGCTCGGCCGGCCAGTCGCTCGGCGCCTTCGCGGTGCAGGGCCTCAAGCTCGAGGTGCTGGGCGACGCCAACGACTATGTCGGCAAGGGGCTCTCGGGCGCCACCATCGTGATCCGGCCGCTGCCTTCTTCGCGGCTCGCCACCAACGAGAACGCGATCATCGGCAACACGGTCCTTTATGGCGCGACGGCCGGGAAGCTGTTCGCGGCCGGCACCGCGGGCGAGCGCTTCGCCGTGCGCAACTCGGGCGCCGAGGTGGTGGTCGAAGGCTGCGGCTCGAACGGCTGCGAATACATGACCGGCGGCACGGCGGTCATCCTCGGATCGGTCGGGGACAATTTCGCCGCCGGCATGTCGGGCGGCATGGCCTTCGTCTATGACGAGGCGGGCGAGTTCCCGCGCTACGTCAACACCGACAGCGTCGTCTTCCAGCGCCTCGCCTCGGCCCATTGGGAGGCGCATCTGAAGGCGCTCGTCGCCGAGCATGCGCACGAGACGCAATCGCGCTTCGCCGCGCGGCTCCTCAACGACTGGGGCCTCGAGCGCGGCAAGTTCTGGCAGGTGGCGCCGAAGGAGATGCTCTCCCGCCTCGAGCATCCGCTCGACGACAGCCCGGCGGAGAGGCGGGCGTAGGGGCGCCGATGCCGCTCCTTGGCTTCCCTCCCCCTAGAGGGAAAAGGGGGTTTCGGCCTTCGCGGGCATGATAATCCGGAGACCTACGGCGCCGCCGGCTTCGTCGCCTGCTTCAGATAGGCGATGAGGTCGGCGCGCTCCTGCGCGTCCTTCACCCCCGCATAGGTCATCTTGGTGCCCGGCACCACGGCGCGCGGGTTCTCCAGGAATCTGTCAAGCGTCGCGTCGTCCCAGACGATGCCGGATTGCCGCATCGCCTTCGAATAGTCGAAGCCGGGAACGCTGCCGGCCTTGCGACCGAAGAGTCCCTCATGCTTCGGGCCGACCCGGTTGCGGTCGATCGAATGGCAGCCCCCGCAGCGCTTGTAGATCGCCTCGCCGGCAACCGGGTCGCCCTCGGCGCGGGCCGGTGCAGCGGCGAGGATGAGGGCGAGACCGATACCGGCAAGGAGGCCGAGGCGCCGGGCCGGGCGTCGCCGATCGATCGTCGGAAGATGGTTGGTCATGGCTTCGCATCTTGCGGAGGAAATGCCGCCGGCGCGTCGGACCCGGTTCTCGGTAGAGGTCCGGCGCACCGGCGGAAAGGCCCCGACCCGAGCGGCGAGGCGGGGAACCGGTTCGCTATGACACGAAGGCCGACGGGACCGGGTTCTCGCCCAGCGCATGGCGCAACACGGCCCAGTGCATCGCCTCGTCGGCCATGATGCTGGCGGCGGCCTGCGCGAGATCGCGATTGCCGAAGGCCGGGATCGCGCCGTAATAGGCGCTGGCCGCGCCCTGCTCGAGGCCGGCCGCGAAGCGGATCACGTCCGTCTCGCTCTTGAGCTGATCGACCGGAAACTCGTAGGACGCCATCGGCGTGACAGGCTTGCCGCCAAGCTTCCTGACCGCGTCCGTGAGCGCCGTCGCATGTTCCTTGTGATGGCCCTGGAAGGCGACAGCGATGTCGAGCACCGGCTTCGACAGCAGCCCGCTCTCGGCGCCGACCTGATAGGCCGCGATGCCTTCATATTCTAGCCCGAGCGCGGTGTTGAGGATCTGCACGTCGTCTTCCGTCGAGGCGGCGTTCGCCGCATGGGTCGCCGCCATGTTCTCGCAGCCGGCAAGGATGGCGATCGCGCTTGCCGACAGCAGCGCCTGTCCGCCGCGCAGCAGCAGCGTGCGGCGCGGGGCGATGATTGACGTCGCTTGGATCTCGGTCATTGGGTTGCTTCCCTCTGTCAGTTTCCCGTTACGCGGCGCCTGTCGGGTTTCCGCATTCGCCGCCGCTCCGGACGACCGGCGCGCCGCCCGCGAAGGCGGCGTCGCGTTCATCCGATGGAAGCTCTACCGGCGGCAGCCGCCGGCGGATGCAGGGGGGAGGGAATTTTCTCGAAACGGGCCGTGGCGGACGGGGTTCGGCCGCGACCGGTCGCCCCCGCGCGATGTCAGGAGGCCGGCAGCACCGGCCCGACATAGAGCACCGGCCCGGTCACCTGGCCGGTCGGGGAACCGCCTGCCGGCTCGAGACTGACCGCCAGCGCCCCCTTCCGGAGATCGGCGAAGTCCGTCGCGCCGAGGTCGGTCTCGTAGGTATCGCCCTCGATCACGCCGAGCGAGCGCGGTGCCGTGCCGTCCGGCGGCACGAGCCAGAGTTCGAAGGATTTATCCGCGGCAGGCGGCGCCAGATCGACCGCCTTGATGCGGACGGCGCCGGTCGCGGCATCGAGATTGGCGACCAGCACGGGCTTCGCCGCGTTGTCGCTCAGCACCGCGATATGGGTCGTTCGCGATGCGCCGAACTCGGGCGCGGTCGCGATGAAGACAAAGAGGGCGAGGGCGGCGGCGATCCCGGCGAGTCCCACCGCGCGCCAGAACCCGACGCAATACCAGAGCCCGACCGTGCCGAGGCGAGGCAGGGCGAAGGCGGGCTTGCCGAAGAGGAACCGCCAGAGGGAAGGCGGCGCCCCGGCTGCCGGCGCTGCGGCCGCCTCGCGGGCGATGCGCGCCTCGATCGCGGCCCAGGCGGCGGCCGGCGGCTCGATGCGCGGCGCCGATTCCGCGAGCGTGTCGAGCCGCGCGCTCCAGCCGTCGACCAGGAGCGCGAGGGTCGCGTCGCCCGCGATCAGACGCTCGAAGCGCCGGCGCGCAGGGCCCCGGAGCGCGCCCACCGCATAGTCCGCGGCGAGGCGCTCGAGCAGCTCGCGGTTCTCGTATCTCATCGCTCGAGGCATTGCTTCAACCGCATCAGGCTCCGGCGGATCCAGCTCTTCACGGTGCCGAGGGGGGCGCCCATCCGCCGGGCCACCTCCTCGAAGGTAAGGCCCTGATAATAGGCGAGCAGCACGCCTTCGCGCGGCTTCGCCTCCAGCTCCTCGAGGCAGCGACGAAGGGCGCGCGCCTCGGCGCTGCCCTCGGCGAGGGCCAGCGGCCCCGCCGCCGGATCGACCAGCGCCTCGGCGACGGCCGGGTCGAGGCTCGTCTCGCGGCCGAGACGGCCATGGAGGTCGAAGCATTTGTTCCTGAGGATGCGCGCCATCCAGGCCATGGCGCTGCCCCGCTCCGCGTCGAACCGGCCGGCATGGCGCCATATCGCCATGAAGCACTCCTGCAACGCCTCCTCGGCGAGATCGCGCCGTCTCACTATACCGAGCGCAAGGCCGAAAAGTTGCGGGGAGGCGGCCCGATAAAGCGCGGCGAGCGCCGACCGGTCGCCGGTCGCGGCGCGCTCGATGAGCCGCGCCAGGGCCGCCAGGTCCGTCATCGGCGGGCCGGGCGCAGACGGGCTCGCCGCAGCCGAACCGCCATCGGTCCCGCCGCCCCGCCTCGCCCGTCGCTTCCGCCGATCATGGCCTCGATCGAAGAGAAGCGGCCCTTGCCTGTCAAGCGCGCCTCCCTCGCGCGGGCGGGGTCGCTCGCCGCGTTCGCTTCCTATTGTTACCGCGCAGCGGCGCGATCCCTCATGCCACCCCGGGCCGGCGCGCAACCACGCCCGCCGTGCGCGCCCGCACTTCCGGCGCGGCAAGACAGGTGGCGACGGCGTCATAGCCCGGAGCGCCGGGATAGGGCGCAACGGGGAAGGGCGGGCTATGGTTGGCGGGACAGAAGATGATCGTCTCGTCGGGTCCTACGGCCGGCAGGTCCAGGATCGCGCAGGAGCGTGTGAGGCAAAAGATCGGCCGCGCATCGGCGCCGCGGCGGCGCAGATGAGCGGCGAGAGCCGCTTGGGCGGCCCGGTCCAATCCCTGCTCGATCATGTCGATGACCAGGACGGCCGGCCCTTCGGTCTCCAGCTCGACGACCAATGCCGTCAGCGCATCCGATATCGCAGCGCCGTCCTCGGCGAGCCAATCCAGGCTCTGCGTGACGCGCGTTCTGAGAGCCGGGTCGGCCGCCAGCCTTGCCCTGACTCGCGCGCCGCCGTCCGCCAATCGCTCCAGACCGATGAAGGCAGCGCCGGGCAACGTCGCCGCCAGTCGCTGCGCCAGCAAGGTCTTTCCGCTGAATAGCGGGCCGATGATGTAGTTCACCGATCGGATATCGCGCAGCTCGAACAATTCGCCGCCCCAGGGCCAGGGGAGCTCGAAGGCGACTCGGACCTCCGCGATCGGCGCAAGCAGCCGCGTCAGTTCCCCGACCGTCGGCGTTTGGCCTCGAGCGAGGTCATTCCTCAGCTCACGCAGCTTTTCGAGCGTGTCGGCGAGCTGCCGACTCCGACCTTCAAGAGCCGCTTCGTGCGCGGCCAGGGCGGGCGCGATGCCGTGCGGATCGCCCTTCAGCACGCGTCCGACCTGCGCAAGGCTGAAGCCGAGCGAGCGCAGCGCCACGATCTCGGCGGCGCGACTCATTTCATCGGGACCATAGACCCGCCATCCGGCCGCGGTGCGGAGGGGGGCTACGAGTCCCCGCTCCTCATAGAGCCGCAAGGCCTTGGCGGATACGCCGAGCCGTCTGGCGGCTTCGGAAGGGTTGAGATGCCGGGCGCCGGAGATCACGACTTGCCTCGTTCGTTCGTGGACCCTCGTCCTTATCAGCGTGGCCCCAGGGACCGGGTCAATAGCGCGATCGGCGTCTCTGACGAGGCCCGGTTTTCGGCGGCCGCATCGCCAGCCCCGGTTCGCCGCCGCGGGGTTTTGCGCGGCCGCGAACCTCCTTTCCATCGCGCGCCAGAATTCGAACCGGGATGCCGGCCTCGCGAGGCTCGGCTTTTGCGCGTCGCGCGCTTCCGCTAAACTCCGCTCCGCCCATGCGTCTCATCCATTTCCCGCTCGATCCCGGCTCGCGCAAGATCCGACTTCTCCTCGCGGAGAAGGGCGTCGAATGCGCCTATGCGGAGGAGCGTCCGTGGGAACGGCGGGAAGAATTCCTGGCGCTCAACCCTGCGGGCGAGGTGCCGGTGCTGGTGGACGGCGAGGTGGTCGTGTCCGACGCGCAGGCCATCGCCGAATATCTCGAGGAGACGCACCCTTCGCCGCCGCTTATGGGCGGCGATCCGAAGGCGCGCGCGGAGGTGCGCCGGCTCACCGCCTGGTTCGACCGGAAATTCTGCCGCGAGGTGACGGCCCATCTCGTCGAGGAGAAGATCGGCAAGCGCCTCTCGGGACGGGGCTATCCGGATTCGGGCGCGGTGCGCGCCGGCCATGCGAACATCCATACCCATCTCGACTATATCGCCTGGCTGATCGACCGCCGGAGCTGGCTCGCGGGGGAGCAGTTCTCGCTCGCCGACATCGCCGCCGCGGCACAGCTCTCTGCCGTCGATTATGTGGGCGATGTGCCCTGGGATGCGCATGACGGCGCGCGGGACTGGTATGCCCGCATCAAGTCCCGCCCGAGCTTCCGGCCGCTGTTGGCAGACCACATCCCCGGCGCGCCGCCGCCGAAGCACTACGCCGATCTCGATTTCTGAGGCGCGGCGTGTGGCCCTTGGTGCGATCAAATCGATTTAACCGAAGCCGGCAACTGCGACACCTCAATAAAAAAGCCACTCGGCATCGCAACTTTTCCCGAAAAGGTTGCGCTCCGCGCTCCAATAGCTTTGACTTGGCAAAGAGGATTGAAATCGCGGCAGCATAGAAACTCGAACTTGGCTCGAGTTAACCGATCAAGGCACCCAGTGAAACGCTACCGCGACCCTCAAGTGATCGAATCTGAGCAATCAAGGTCATTGCGGCACGGCAGGTCGATACATGACGACTGAATCGAAAGCACTGCGACTCGCACGCTATCTCAGGGAGTTCGTAGGCCTACGCAGTAGCACCGTATACGACATCAACAAGTACGAAGCGGTACTGTGGTTTGGCGATATGCCAAAGGAGCCAGAATGCTCCAGCCCCGCTTGGAATGATGAATTCGAGTCGGGAGATCCTTGGCTGCAAGTCAAAAAGCAACAGCTCCCCGCGCCGCCAACTCTTCCTGAGGTCATCGTTCCTTGGGCTGATCAATTGGCCTTCAAGCAAGCAACTGTCGAAATCCCAAAGCTTCGGACAACCAGATTGGAGCCCGACCTCGAGGTGCAGGTTGGTGAGGGGGAAGACCCACCATTAGTCGAACGTTGCATCGATGATTATCCCGATGTCATTCGCGCTTGCGAACGAGATCGCATCAATTGGGAGGCTAGGTCAGAAGAATATCGTCGTCGAAACCGCATTCAAACAGTGTATGCCGAACTCTTCCGTCTCCATACCCAGGTGCAAAAGCAGGGAGAACTGCTGGAACTCGTCCTGGGCCTCGGCCTGCTCGCTTGGCGGAGTCCAGTCAAAGGCAAGTCAATTCCGATCCTGCGTCACGTCATCACAGCACAAGTCGATCTTCACTTTGACCCAGGTGCCGGGATTATCCGGTTGGAGTGTTCTGCTGACGGCGCGCGCTTGCGGATCGAAGACGATATGTTGGAGGCAGAGCTACGACCGGAACGTAGCCAGTATGCAGCTGTTGGCGAGCAACTCAATTCTATTGGCGACGACATTTGGGATCGAGCTAGCATTTGGGCCGCTCTGAGATCTTGGACCGCGGCGCTCCATGCTGACTCTGAGTG
>CADEFF010000023.1:0-27975 GCA_902826565.1 uncultured Rhodospirillaceae bacterium
AGCGCATGATCGAGCCCGCTCTTCTCGACATAATGCTGCAGGCCGAGCATCGCCTTATAGGCGTTGGCGCCGGTTTTCGCCACGTTCACTCTGGCTTCCATAGGCTCCTCCATTGGATTTTCCGGTCGCAGCACGCCTCCCCCCGTGCTCCGACTCCCGCAACCCACATAGCGGGCAAGTGAACGTCGCGGGATGGGTCAAAAAGCGAGCAAGACCCCAAGCCCGTGATGGCTTTCTTCGTCCGGCGCGATTCGCGGCCGCGCCCCGGGCCACCGCAAAAGCTGCGCGCCAGCCATGCGCCAAGCGAACGGTACGCCGCCGCCTAGCGCGCCGGGCCTTCGATCTCCGGCACCGAGCGGAAGCCGATGGCGATCCGGTTCCAGCCGTTGATCGTCACGATCGCGAGCGTGAGGTTGACGAGCTCGGCCTCGGAGAAATGGCGGCGCGCCTCCTCATAGACCGCGTCGGGCGCATGGCTCTTCGAGACGAGCGTGAGCGCCTCGGTCCAGGCGAGCGCCGCGCGCTCGCGCGGGCTGTAGACCGGCGCTTCCTCCCAGGCGTCGAGCAGATAGAGCCGCTCCTCGCTCTCGCCGGCCTTGCGCGCGTCGCTCGAATGCATCTTGAGGCAGTAGGCGCAGCCGTTGATCTGCGAGGCGCGCATCTTCACCAGCTCCATCAGCGCATGCTCGAGGCCGCATTTATCGACGAACCGTTGCAGCCCGAGCATGGCCCGGTAGCCCTCGGGCGAGGCCTTCGCATAGTCCAGTCTCTCCTGCATGGATCGTCTCCTCGGATGGTGCGGGTGGCGGCGAGCCGGCCGATGGCGGCCCGCGCGATGTCGCGCCAATCCTTAGGGCAGATCACCCGCCGCGACGAGACGCAAAACACGCATGGCGGGCCGGCGCCGATTGCGCTCGGCATCACCATCGTGCTCGCCGAGGCGGCGGGACGCGAGGTCGGGCGTGTGGCGGCGCCATCCGAGGAATGCGGGCTGCAGCGCCGCCGTCGCGCTCAGCGTTTGCTGTCGAGCTCGAAGGAGATCTTCGCGTTGATGCGATAGCTGACGATCTTGTTCTTCTCGACCTCGGCCGACATCTCCTTGATGTAGATCGAGCGAATGCCGCGCACGGTCTTGGAGGCATTCTTCACCGCCACTGCCGCCGCGTCCTCCCAGCTTTGCGTGGAGTCGGCGAGAACTTCGATGACCTTGAGCATGGCCGTTTTCTCCCTGTCCTCCGGGCCCGCGGATCCGCTGCCGGGCAGGGCGCCCGCAATCGGGATCGGGCCGGTAGTCCGAGGCTAGCATGGCAGCCGCGCGATCGAGCGAGGCAAGTGACGGGCTGCCGCCTTGTCGCAAGGACCATCGCGTGGCGATTGCGCGGCGGCGGCGGGTAACCGATGATCGGCCCCGCCCCTGCCCGCAACGGAACCGATCATCCCGCCCGTGATTGCCGATCTTTTCGCCGAGACCTTCGGCGCGCTCTCGCTGCCGGCGCTGGTCTATGGCGCGCTGGTCACCTTCGCGGCCGGGTGGCTGCGCGGCTATACCGGATTTGGCTTCGCGCTCGCGGCGGTGCCGGCGCTCAGCCTCGTTCTCGAGCCGGTGCTGATCGTGCCGGTGGCGATGCTGCTGCAGTTCCTGGCCGGGGTGCAGCTCCTGCGGAAGACCCGGCACCAGGTGGAATGGCCGGTGATCTGGCCCCTGCTGGCGGGGGCCGCGGTCGGCACCCCTTTCGGCATCTGGCTGCTGGCGGCGCTTCCGGCCGCCCCGATGCGCGGCTTTATCGGGCTGATCCTGCTGATCGCGGTGATCCTGCTCTGGCGCGGGGTGCGCTTCCACCTCCATCCGCGCTCGGGCCTCACTCTCGGCATCGGCGGCCTCTCCGGCATTCTCAATGGCGGCACGGCGATCGGCGGCCCTCCGGTGGTGATCTATTTCCTCGCCTCCGCCCGCAGCGCCGCGGTCAGCCGCGCCACGCTCCTCATGTATTTCTTCTTCCTGTCGCTGGGATCGATCGTCGGCGCCGTCGCGGTCGGGCTGATGACCGGGCGGACGCTGCTGTTGGCAGCGGTCATGTTCCCGCTGATGACGCTCGGCAACATGCTGGGCGATCGCGGCTTCGACCGCAGCAGCGAGACCGGCTATCGACGGATCGCGCTCGGGTTCCTCGCGCTGATCGCAGTCATCGCCGTTGGCCGCGCGATCGAGGATCTCTCGGCCGGCGGCTGGTAGCCGTCGCTCAGAGCCCGAGAATGCGTGCCGTGTGGCGCGCGATGACGAGCTCCTCGTCGGTCGGCACGACCCAGGCCGCGACGCGGCTTCCCGCCGCGGAGATCAGCGGGCCGCCGGCGCGGTTCGCGGCGTCGTCGAGATCGAGGCCGAGCCAGGCGGCCGCCGCACAGACCGCGGCGCGCACCGGGGCCGCGTTCTCGCCGACCCCGCCGGTGAAGACGAGGCCGTCGAGCCCGCCGAGCGCCGCCGCGAGCGATCCGACATGGCGCGAGACGGCATAGCAATATTGCCCGATCGCCGCCTTCGCCCGCGGATCGGCGCTGCCGAGCAGCGTCTTCATGTCGGCGCTGATGCCGGAAAGCCCGAGCAGGCCGCTGCGGTTGTAGAGCAGGTCCTCGAGCTTCCGCAGGTCCAGCCCCTCGCGCCGCATCAGATGCAGGATCGCGCCCGGATCGAGGCTGCCGATGCGCGTCCCCATGACGAGCCCGTCGAGCGTCGAGAACCCCATGGTGGTGGCGATGCTGCGGCCTTCCCGGATCGCACAGAGCGACGCGCCATTGCCGAGATGCGCCACGATGATGCGGCCGGGATCGCGGCCGGCGAGGCTCCGGAGCCGGTCCGCGACGAACTCGTAGGAGAGGCCGTGGAAACCGTAGCGCCGCATGCCCTTCGCCTCGTATTCGAGCGGCAGGCCGAGGCGGCGCGCCGTCTCGGGCAGCGTCGCGTGAAAGGCGGTGTCGAAGCAGGCGACCTGCGGCAGCGCCGGCTGCTGGGCGCGCAACGCGCGGATGGCGGCGATGTTGTGCGGCTGATGATGCGGCGCCAAGGGCGAGAGCGCGTCGAGCGCATCGAGCGTCGCGGCGTCGATCCGCACTGGCCTCGAGAAATCCGTGCCGCCATGCACCACGCGATGGCCGGCGCCGGCGAGCCCCGCGCCCTCGCCGTTCGCCGCAAGCCACTCCGGCAGGAGGGCGAGTGCATCGGCGTGGCTCGCGATGGCGGCCAGCACCGGTCCCTCGGGCCCGGGAAGGAGGGTTCCGTCCGTCCGCCGCGCGGCGAAGCCCGGCCGCCGTCCGATGCCGGCGAACTGCCCGCGGCAGAGCGGCGCGGGATCCTTCTCCTTCCCTGCCTCGTAGAGCGCGAATTTCAGGCTCGAGGAGCCGGCGTTGAGGATGAGAAGGCGGTCGGCCGCGGCCATGCGGGCGCTATCTCACACGAGGTCGTGATTCCCTCCCCCTCGGAGGGGGAGGGCGGGATGGGGGTGAAAAATGAGATCAACTGCCAGTGCCTGAACTCGAATTTGCGCTGCGATTGCAGCATGGCGCGTCACCCCCTCCCTATCCCTCCCCCCTCAAGGGGGAGGGAATAGAGGCGGCCGACATCGCGCAGTCCGCATCCTTCGACAAGCGCAGCATAAGGGCCCTCGCAACGAAGCTTGGTTCCCGTTCACGCCACCGTATAGGCCTGATACTTGTCCAGCAGCCGCTTCGGCTTCTTGAGCGCGTCGCGGCGGAAGGGGTCGCCCAGCTCCTGCGTCACCATGAGCTCGACCACCGCCGGCCTGTTCGCCGCGATCGCCTGCTTCACCGCGTCGCCGATCTGATCGGGTCGGTCGACCTTGATGCCTTCCGCGCCCATCGATTTCGCGATGGCGGCGAAGCTCGGATTCTTGAGATTCGTACCGAGGTAGCGGTCGGCGTAGAAATCGATCTGGTTCTTCTTCTCGGCGCCCCACTGGCCGTTGTTGAACACGACCGCGATGGCCGGGATGTTCTCGCGCACGCAGGTGAGGGTTTCCTGCAGGCTCATGCCCCAGGCGCCGTCGCCGACATAGGCGATCGCCGGCCGGTCGGGCGCCGCGACCTTGGCGCCGATCGCGGTCGGATAGGCATAGCCGCAATTGCCGAAGCTCATCGCCGCGAAGAAGCTGCGCGGCTTCTCGAAGCGGAGATAGCTGTTGGAGACCGAGCAGATGTTGCCGATGTCGGTCGTGACCATCGCGTTCTTCGGCAGCGCCTTCTCGAGCTCGCGCAGCGCCCGGCGCGGCGCGATCGGCGCGCCGTCCGCCTGGCCCCATTTGTCGAGCTCGGATTCCCACTCGGATTTCTGCTTCTTGAGCTCGGCCATGCGCTGGTCGCGATTGGCGTGGCCCTCGATCCTGGCGTTGGAGGTCTGCAGCCGCGTCAGGATCTCCTTCGCCGCGGGCTTCGCGTCGCCGCAGACGCCGACGGTGATCGGCTTCACCAGCCCGAGCATCCGATGGTCGCTGTCGACCTGGATGATCCTGGCGCCCTTCGGCCAGTAGTCCAGGCCATGCTGCGGGAGGGTGCCGAAGGGCCCGAGCCGCGTGCCGAGCGCCAGCACCACATCGGCCTGCGCGATGACCTTCATCGCCGCCTTCGAGCCTTGATAGCCCAGCGGGCCGCACATCAGCGGGTGCGAGGCGGGGAAGGCGTCGTTGTGGAGATAGCTGGTGACGACGGGCGCCGAGAGATATTCGGCAAGCTGGATCGCCTCGGCCTGGCCGTCGGACATGATCACGCCGCCGCCGGCGACGATGACGGGGAACTTCGCCTGGGCCAAGGCCGCGGCGGCGTCGTCGAGGCTCTTCACCCCGCCGCCCGAGCGCTCGATCCGGTTCGGCTTCGGGATCGTGTAGTCGTGCTCGCCATAGAAGAGGTCGCGCGGGATGTTGAGCTGCGTGGGCCCCCGCTCGGCGAGCGCGAGATCGAAACAGCGGCCGGTCAGCTCGGCGATGCGGTCGGAGCGCATCACATGCGCCTGATATTTCGTGATCTTGGAAAAGATCGGGAGCTGCTCGGTTTCCTGGAAGCCGCCATGACCGATGGTGGCGGTGCCGGTCTCGGGCGTGATGACGACGACCGGCGAATGCGCCCAGTAGGCGGCGGCGACAGCGGTGACGAAATTGGTGATGCCGGGGCCGTTCTGCGCGATGCAGACGCCCTGCTTGTTCAGCACGCGCGAATAGCCGTCCGCCATATGGCCGGCGCCCTGCTCGTGGGCGACCGAGATGAAGCGGATGCCGGCTTCGGGGAAGATATCGAGCGCGTCCATATAGGCCGAGCCGACGATGCCGAAGATGTGCTTGACGTTGTGCGCGACGAGCGTTTCGACGAACGCCTCGCTGGCGGACATGCGAGTCATGAAGGCTCCCTTGAGCGCGATGCCTGAATTCCCGCCTATCTCCTAGCGTTGTCGGGGGCGGGCTGGCTAGTGCCAGCAGCGGGCTTTCCCGGGAGCCAGGAACGCTGCGGCGTCAGCGGCCTCCGGCCTGCGCGCGGAGGATCTCGCCGAGCCGCGCGAGGCCGGGCTCGATGCGGTCGGTCGCGATCGAGGAGAAGCCGAGGCGGAACAGGTTGCGGGGCGCGGTGTCGCTCGCGAGGAAATGCACCTCGCCGGGCTCGATCAGGATGCTCTGCTTCGCTGCCGCCGCCTCGAGGCGCCGCGTGTCGAGCCCGGGCGGTCCTTCGACCCAGAAGGCGGTGCCGCCGGTGGTGGGCTGCCAGCGGCAGTCCGGCAGGTGCTTCGTCAGGGCGGCGCCCATCATGCGCCAGCGCTCCTTGTAAAGCTGGGAAAGCCGCCGCAGCAGCGCGTCGTGATGCCCGTCGGCGAGGAAGAGTGCCAGGGTGCGCTGGTTGTTGGCCGGCGGGTGGCGCAGCATCAGCCGGCGCAGCGCGCGCGCCTCGCGGATCAGCGGCGCCGGCCCCACCATGTAGCCCATGCGCAAGCCGGGCGCCAAGCTCTTGGAGAGGCTCGCGACGAAGATGACGCGGCCCTGCCGGTCGAGCGATTTCAGCGCCGGCGTCGGCGCGCCGCCGTGATTGATCTCGCTCTCGTAATCGTCCTCGATCACCACGAGATCATGCTCGTCGGCTGCCCTCAGGAGTTGCCGACGTCGCGCAAGCGACATGGTGGCGGTGGTCGGAAACTGGTGGCTCGGCGTGACATAGACGTAGTCGCAGTCCGCGAGCGCCGCGCCGACCACCACTCCCTCGCGATCCACCGGCAGCGGACGCAGCGCCTCGCTCTTCAGCGCGAAGATGTTCCGCGCATCGGCATAACCCGGGTCCTCGATTCCGACGCAGGTCCCCTGGCGCATCAGCAGGCTCGCCAGCAGGTAAAGCGCCTGCTGCGCGCCGACCGTGATGAGGATCTCGTCCGGCGAGACGCGCACGCCGCGTCGCGGCAGCAGGCGCGTGCGGATCTGCTCGACCAGCGGCGCGTCGTCCTCGGTGAAGAGGTCGCGCGACCATTCGCGCACCGGCCCGCGGCCCAGCGCCTGCCGCGAGCAGTCGCGCCAGGCGGCGATGGGAAAGCTCGCCGGATCGACCTGCCCGTAGATGAAGGGATAATCGAAATTCTGCCAGTCGCGCGGCTTGATGATGTTGCGCTGCGCCGAGGGGCGCACCTTGAAGCGCGCCTGCCAGTCGATCTCGCGCGCGGGCCTGGCCGCGGCGGTCGCCTCCGCTTCCGGCGCCCGGCCCGCGAGCACGTCGGTCGCGACGAAATAGCCGCTGCGCTGGCGGGCGACCAGGAATCCCTCCTCGACGAGATCCTGATAGGCGAGCGCCACCGTGTTGCGCGCGATGCGAAGATTCTGCGCCATGCGGCGGCAGGAGGGCAGCGCGCTTCCGGCCGGAACCTGGCCGTCGAGAATCGCCTCGACCAGCATGCGGCGCAGTTGCGCCTGCAGGGTCGATTTCCCATCCGGCTGCAGGTGAAAGAGCTGGTCCCGCATCGGATTGGCCTGGCGGAATCTCCCTTGACTGGCGCTCTTTCACTAGTCGATTGTAACATTAGGATCAATCGACCAAAGAAATCCCAAGCTGTCGGCCGATCCCCTGAGAGAATGCCGTAACCCGACCGTCATCAATCCGACGCCGGGTGAGGGTTAATCAGGGCGATGAGTGCAAGCGCGACGGCATCAAAAAATGGGAACGATCATGGGTTTGATGAACCACACACAGGGAGCACTCCGATGACTGGTAGGAAACCGGCATCTCCGGCCATGCTGACGCTCGGCGCCGCCAGGCGTTTCAGCCGCCGCACGATGCTGAAAAATGCTGCCGCGGCCGGCACCGCGCTCGCGGTCGGCCCGTGGCTCGTGAAGGACGCCTTCTCCTCCTCGGGCGAACTCAACGTGTTCAGCTGGTCGGACTACATGCCCGAGGAGCATATCAAGAACTTCACCGACAAGACCGGCATCACGATCAATTTCACCGGCTATGGTTCGAACGAAGATCTGCTCGCGAAGATGCAGGCCACCAAGGGCCGCGGTTTCGACATCGTCAGCCCGACGGTCGATCGTGTCGGCCAGTGGAAACCGCTCGGTCTGCTGCAGCCCTTCGACATGAACCGGGTGCCGACGAGCAAGATCGTCGCGGGCCTGCTGAAGGGTTCCGCCGATCTCTGGACCTGGGACGGCGGGCAGTATCACCTGCCCTGGACCTGGGGCACCGAGCTGCTGGCCTGGCGCACCGACAAGTGGAATCGCGACTACGCCGACCTTTCCTACGGCGACCTGTGGCTGCCCGAGCTCAAGGGTAAGGTGATGGGGCGCGCCCACTCGATGATGGCCGGCATCGGCCTTCATCTCGATCACTCCGGCAAGCTGCCGTCCAACCGCATGCTCGACGCCTACAAGGACGAGGCGAACATGCGGCGGATCTGGGAGGAGATCACCAAGTTCGCGATCGAGCACAAGCCGAATCTGAAACAGTTCTGGAACGATGCCGACGGCCAGATCAACGGCTTCATGCAGAATGACGTCGTGCTCGGCCAATGCTGGGACGGCCCGCCCACCCGTCTCAAGAAGGAGAACCAGCCGGTCACCCTCGCGGCGCCGGTGGAAGGCGCCTTCACCTGGCTGGATGGCGTGGCGATCCCGGTCGGCGCGCAGAACATCGACCAGATCTATGCGTTCCTCGACTATATGTACGAGCCGGAAGTCGGCGGCAAATGGGCCAACGCCACCGGGTACAACGTCGTGTCGATCGGTGCGGACGAGTATCTGGACGAGGCGGCGAAGAAGCTGTTCCAGGAAACCTATCCGCAAGACACGCTGGACAACCGGCTCTGGTGGTGGCCGCCGGCGGAAGCCTGGTATCCGGAAATCCGCAACGAGTACGTCGACAAGTTCGTCGCCGCGTAACCGGCGCCGGTCGATATCCGCTGCGGACCGGCATTCCGATCAGCCTCTCGCTTTGCCGCGCCCGCGGACCGCACATTGCGGTTCGCGGGTCGCGGCATCGTCGGTTCCGGATCGCAGAAGCTTCCGGCAGAACTGCGCATGGGCCACTATGCTGGCGATGTCGGACCGGAGGGGACACCGGTTACGTTGCGGCACTCCTCGCGGGAACGCAGGACAGTGGGGGAGCGGCGTCGGGCATGAGCGCGAATGTAGAGCTTGACCACGTTACGATCCGCTTTGCGGACTTCACCGCGGTCGATGATGCGCATCTGAGGATCGAAGAGGGCGAGTTCTTCAGCTTCCTCGGCCCCTCCGGCTGCGGCAAGACGACGATCCTGCGCACCATCTCCGGTTTCCTCGAGCCGACCGAAGGAAGCGTGCGCATCGGCGGCCGCGACATGGCCGGGGTCGGGCCGAACAAGCGCCCGACCGCCCTTATCTTCCAGAATCTTGCGCTCTTCCCGCTGATGAGCGTTGCCGACAACATCGCCTTCGGGCTGGAGGTGCGCGGCGCCTCGCGCGCCGACCGGCGGCGGCGTGCGGACGAGCTGCTCAGCCTGATCGCGCTGCCGAACCATGGCGACAAGATGGTGAGCGCGCTTTCCGGCGGCCAGAAGCAGCGGGTGGCCATCGCCCGCGCGCTCGCCGTCGAGCCCGAGGTGCTGCTGCTCGACGAGCCGCTTTCCGCGCTCGATCTCCGGCTGCGGCAGCATATGCGCACCGAGCTTCGCACGATCCAGCGCCGCGTCGGCATCACCTTCATCTACATCACGCACGACCAGGGCGAGGCCCTCACCATGTCGGACCGCGTCGCGGTGATGTCGAACGGCGTGATCCAGCAGGTCGGCTCGGGGCCGGAAGTCTACAACAACCCCGCCACTGCCTTCGTGGCCTCCTTCGTCGGCGAGAACAATGCTTTCTTCGGCAAGGTGGCGCGCGCGGAGAACGGCCACGCCATGCTGGAGACGAGCTTCGGTCCGCTCCGCGGCCGCAATCCCAAAGGGTTGAAGCCGGGAGAGGAGGCGATCCTCTTCGTTCGGCCCGAAGGGTTGCTGCTCGGCGCCGGCAATGACGCCAACCAGTTCGAGAGCGAGATCCTCGCCAACGAGCTCGAGGGTTCGATGGTCCATGTCCGCCTCGCCGGCGCGACGCCGAAGGCGATCACCGTGTCGCTCACCAACGACGGCAGCGCGGTGGCCGCCAGGCCTGGCGCTCGGCTGAAGGCGAGCTTCGATCCCGACCGCGCCACCATCCTCCCCAAGGGGCCGCTCGCCGATGAGTGAGACGCTCCTCGTTCTGCCGGCGCTGCTGCTCGCGGGCTTCGGGCTCGCGATCCTGCTGCGGCGGCCGGCGGGCGCCGTCGGCGGCCCCGGCTTCGTCGAGCGCAACGGCGCCGTCATCGCCGCCTATCTGGTGGTCGCCGTCGGCTTCTGGGTGCTGCTAATGATCGTGCTGCCCCAGCTTTACATGGTCGATTTTTCCTTCCGGAACAATCTGCCGCTGCCGAAGCAGGGCGGCCCGGAGGACGTCCATACGCTGAAGAACTACCGCTACCTGCTGTTCGGGCCGGAAGGCAGCGATCAGGCTTTCAACTGGCTGCACCTCAAGGTCTTCGCCAAGACCATCGTCGCGAGCGTGCTGGTCACCTTCTTCGATTTCTGTCTCTGCTATCCGATCGCCTATTACATCGCGCAGGTCGCCCGCGGCGGGAGCAGCCGGCTGCTTTTCGTCTGCCTGCTGATTCCGTTCTGGGTGAACGAGATCCTGCGGGCCTTTGCGTTCCGCATCATCTTCGGCACCAGCGGCGTGCTCAACACCGTCCTGATCGGCATGGGCATCCTGCCGCCCGACGCGCCGATCGATTTCCTGCGCGCCGACGTCGCGCTCTATGCGGGCCTCTCCTACGCCTATGTGCTGATGATGGTGTTCCCGCTCTACAACGCCATCGAGAGCCTCGACCACAACCAGATCGAGGCGGCGCGGGATCTCGGCTCGCCCTGGTGGCGGATTCACTGGCGGGTGGTGATGCCGCATGCGAAGCCGGGCATCGCATCGGGCTGCGTGATGGTCTTCATGCTCGCGGCCGGCGCGCTCGCCACACCGCAGATCCTCGGCGGCCCCTCGAGCCTCTGGTTCACGCAAGTGATCTACGACCAGTTCTTCCAGGGCGCCAACTGGCCGCGCGGCTCGGCCTACGCTTTCGTGCTGCTGGTTTCCTCGATCATCTTCGTGATGTCCGCCATGCGTCTCTTCAAGGTCAATCTCGGCGACATCGCCCGATGAGCGCGCAGACCATTCTCCGGACGATGGTGGGTTTCTACATTGTCCTCTTCTTCCTGTTCCTGTTCGGGCCGCTCATCATCATGAGCGTGTCGGCCTTCAACACGCCGACCTTTCCGCAGGCCTACCCGTTCGAGGCCGTCACGTTCCGCTGGTTCGGCCAGATCTTCGCCGACGGCATCATGGTCGGCGGCATTCTCAACAGCCTCTATATCGGCATCGGGGTCGTCTGCGTGGCGGTGCCGATCGGGCTCGCCGGCGCGCTCGTGATGACGCAGATCGCGCCGCGCCTCCGGCCGATCTACTACACCATCGTCGTCTCGCCCGTGCTTACGCCTGGCGTCATCCTCGGCATCTCGACGCTGGTGTTCTGGGACCGGCTCGGCACCGCGATCGGAGCGGATTACGATTCCCTCTTCTACAGCGGGTTCTTCCTGACCGTCCTCGGCCAGTCCACCTTCATCTCCGCCTATTGCATGCTGGTCTTCCTCGCGCGGCTGCAGCGCTTCGACCGCACGCAGGAGGAGGCGGCGCTCGATCTCGGCGCAAGCCATGTCCAGGTGTTCCGGAAGATCCTGGTGCCGTTTCTGCGGCCCGCCATTCTTTCCTCGGCGGTGCTCGCCTTCCTCGCTTCCTTCGAGAACTACAACACCACGCTCTTCACCATCCAGTCGGAGGCGACGCTCACCACCGTGCTGGCGGGACGGGTGCGGATGGGCACGCAGCCCGACATCGCGGCGCTCGCCGTGATCATCATCGGCGTGACGATCGCCGGCGCGATCGCTTACGAGATCGCCAAGCGCCGGGAGGCCGCGCGCGAACGCGCCGACCGCGACATCGCACGGCGTGCCACGACGGACGATCTCGTCTGGCACCGGCCGGCCGAGGCGAAGGCCGGCTGAAGACCCGTCCCGATGCGCTGCCGGGTCGCGGACTGCGCTTCCCCTGCACCCCCCGATTGGCGACGCCTGCCCCTAGGGCCGTTTCCGGGGGCGCTTTATCGTGGCCATGAGGGCGACTAGGATCGCCGACGCCATCCGGGAGGCCGTGCCATGCAGTACGAAGCCAATACCCTCGAAAATCACTGGCTGCCTTTCACCGCCAACCGCGATTTCAAGCAGGAGCCGCGGCTGCTGGTGAAGGGCGAGGGTGTCTATTACTGGAACCACAAGGGCGAGAAGCTGATCGACGGCTCCTCCGGCCTCTTCTGCTGCGCCGCCGGCCATGCCCGGAAGGAGATCGCCGCTGCGGTCGGCAAGCAGCTCCTCGAACTCGACTACGGACCGCCCTTCCAGCTCGCGCATCCGGCCTCCTTCGAGCTCGCGCGCAAGGTGGCGGCGCTGACGCCGGACGGGCTCGACTATGTGTTCTTCTGCAACTCGGGCTCGGAGGCGATCGACACTGCGATCAAGATCGCGCTCGCCTATCACCGCGCCAAGGGCGAGGGCCAGCGCACCCGCTTCGTCAGCCGCGAGCGTGCCTATCACGGCGTCAATATCGGCGGCGTCTCGCTCTCGGGCATGGTGCGCAATCGCGAGACCTTCGGCGCCGTCATGCCGGGTGTCGTCCATCTGCGCCATACCTGGATGCCCGAGAACCGCTTCCAGCGCGGCCAGCCGGAGAAGGGCGCGGAGCTCGCCGACGACCTGCAGCGCTTCGTCGATCTCTATGGTGCGACCTCGATCGCGGCCTGCTTCGTCGAGCCGATCGCGGGCTCGACCGGCGTGCTGGTGCCGCCGAAGGGCTATCTCGAGCGCTTGCGCAAGATCTGCGACGCGAACGGCATCCTGCTGGTGTTCGACGAGGTGATCTGCGGCTTCGGGCGCACCGGCAAGGCCTTCGCCGCCCAGAGCTTCGGCGTGACACCGGACATCATCACCATGGCGAAGGCGCTCACCAACGGCGCACAGCCGATGGGCGCTGTCGCGGTCAGCGACAGGATCTACGGCACCGTCGTCGATCACGCGCCGGCCCAGGCGGTCGAGCTCTTCCACGGCTATACCTACTCGGCCCATCCGGCGGCCTGCGCCGCCGGCCTCGCCGCGCTCGCGATCTACGAGAAGGAAGGCCTCTTCGAGCGCGCCGCGTCGCTTTCCACCTATTTCCTCGATGCGGTCTGGTCGCTGAAGGGCATTCCCGCGATCACCGATATCCGCGGCTACGGCATGCTGGCCGGCATCGACCTCGCCCCGGCCGAGAAGCCGGGCGCGCGGGGGCTCGATGCGACCAAGCGGCTCTTCAATGCGGGGCTGCATATCAAGTTCACCGGCGATGCCGGCATCATCGCGCCGCCCTTCGTCGCCGAGAAATCGCATATCGACCAGCTCGTCGATCTGCTGCGGAAAGTGCTGTCGCAATATTGATCGAGGAGCAGGGGGAATGACGGAATACCGGACGCTGCCGGCCGGGACCGGCGCGGCTGTCGGCATCAAGCAGGGCCAGCGCATCGAGATCAAGCTCGCCCACGGGCTGCAGGTCGTCGATTTCTGGTCGATGAACGCGAAGGATCACGGCGAATACGGCTCCATGCCGCATTGCCGGAACAAGTGGTTCCGGCTCTCGCCGCGCAAGGGCGATTCGATCGTCACCAACAAGCGCAACCCGATCGTGACCTTCGAGGAGGACAGCTCGACCGGCGGTCACGACACCCTCATCCCCTGCTGCGATTCAAAACGCTATGGTGAGCTCGGGGTGAAGGGCTATCACCGCAATTGCGCCGACAACTACAAGGAGGCGCTGACCGCCTTCGGCATCGAGCCGCCGCCGCTCTTTCTGCCGATCAACCTCTTCATGCAGGTGCCGATCGGCGCCGACGGCACCCTGATGATCGTCCCGCCGCGCGCGAAGCCGGGCGACCGCGTCGTGCTGCGGGCGGAGATGGATATCGTCGGCATCATGTCGGCCTGTCCGCACGACATCTTTCCGCTGAACGGCCCGGACTGCAAGGTGAACGACGTCGACTACCGCGTCTACTGACACAGGCGCGGGGGAACCGCCTTTCGTGCCGCCAGGGCGGCCCCTCACCCCGACCCTCGCCCCGCGCGCGAGGAGAGGGAGGCGATCCCCAGCAAGCGGGTGGAGACGAGCGCCGGCGAGCGGGCGAGGGGCATAGCACGACGCAGATGATCGACTGGTTCGCGGCGCTCGATCCCTGGATCGTCGGCTACAGCATGAGCGTCGTGCTGCTGGCGGCGATCGTGCGCGGCTATTCCGGCTTCGGTTTCTCCCTGCTGGCGGTGACCGGCCTCTCCCTCACCCTCTCGCCGGCCGAGATCGTGCCCTCGATCTTCCTGCTCGAGGTGGCGGCGAGCCTCCACCTCCTCCCCGGCATCTGGAAGGATATCCACTGGCGCGCGATCGGGTGGCTCTTCCTCGGCTGCCTCGTCGCCACGCCGCTCGGGGTCTGGCTGCTGGCCTCGGTGCCGGAGGCGCCGATGAAGGTGGCGCTCGGCGTCTTCGTGCTGGGTTCCGCGATCCTGCTGGCGCAGGGCTATGCGATGAAGCGCATGCCGGGCGCCGGCGCGACCTTCGCGACGGGTGCGGCCTCCGGCCTCCTCAATGGCGGCTTCGGCATCGGCGGGCCGCCGGTGGTGCTGTTCTTCTTCAGCTCGCCCGCCGGCGCCGCCGTCGGCCGCGCCTCGGCGATCGCCTATTTCATCGGCACCGACACCACGGGCCTCGGCTTTCTCGCCTGGCAAGGGCTGGTCACGGAAGCGAGCTTCGCGCGCTTCCTGCTCTATCTGCCGCCGCTCCTCCTCGGCATTGCGATCGGCAGTCGCAGCTTCCGCGGCGCCGATCCGGCGAGCTTTCGGCAATGGGTGCTGCGCATCCTGATGCTGCTCGCCCTCCTCACCGCGGGGCAGGGGCTTTGGGCGCTCTGGCAGGGAGGTGCTGCCTGAACGGTTATCGGGGCTCGCCTTCGCCGATCTTCAGGAACATCGGTAGATCGTCGTCATAGGATTCCGCGCCGAGCCGGCGATAGAAGGCGAAGGCCGGGTCGTTCTTGCGCCAGACGGTCCAGGTGACGTGGGTGGCGCCGCGTGCCGCCGCGAGACGCCGCGCCTCGGCCATCAATGCCTTGCCGATGCCGAGCTTTCGCGCGTCCGCCGTAACGAAGAGGCCCGCCACATAGAGAGCCGCATACACATTCCAGACGCCGAAATGATAGGCGAGATAGCCGACCGGCCGGCCCTTCCGCTCCGCGATCAGGAGCGAGCAGACCGGATCGGGCCGGAAAGCGAGGCCGGCCGTCTCGGCGAGCTCCGCCTCGGTCGCGATCTCGCCCGGTTCGATCGCGGCGAAATAATCCATGAACTCGCGCAGCATCGCGAAGACCGCCCCGCGGTCCTCCGGCCTGCCCTGTCGAATGATGAAGCTCATGCAGGTGCGCTCTCCCTTCCGCGACCATAGCGTCTTTCCGCAGGGCGGGCATCGCCGGCATCCGGCCCGCACAATGCTGGTTTCGCCGGCAGCGGCCCGCTAGGCTCGGCTGAAGGCGGCGATCATCCGCCGATCGGGATCGAGGGCACCCATGGCGCGCGATGCGATGTTTCACCCGGACTTCAAGGCCAAGCCCTATTGGTGGGAGGCCTATGAGCCGCGGGCGACGACGCTCCTCGAGCTGCCGAAATCGGCGCGGGTCGTCATCGTCGGCGCGGGCTATGCGGGGATATCGACCGCGCTCGAGCTCGCGAAGCAGGGGATCGAGGCGGTGGTGCTGGAGGCGAACGAGCCCGGCTTCGGCGCCAGCAGCCGCAATGCCGGCTTCGTCGGCTCCTACAGCAACCTTTCGACGCGCTACGGGCGCAAGAAGCAGGCCGGCGACGACGAGAGCGAACAGCAGTCCCACGGCGACGCGCTCGACAGCGGCGCGCTCGTGCACCGGCTGATCCAGGAGGAGGGTATCGACTGCCACTGGTCGCTGCCGGGGCATCTGATCGCCGCCTGGACGCCGCGCCACTATGCCGGTATGGCGGCCAAGGTCGCATATCTCAATGCGATGGCGGATTGGGGCGCGGCGCTGGTGCCGCCGGAGCGGATGCGCGAGGAGTTGGCGACGGATTTCTACCATGGCGCCATGGTGATCGCGCAGTCGGGCCTGATCCATCCGGCGCTCTATTATCGCGGGCTGCTCGCCGCCTGCGAACGGCGCGGCGTTCCGGTCTGCGCCAAGGCGCCGGTGACCAGGCTCGCCGATCTCGGCGGCAAATGGCGCGTCGAGACCGGGCGCGGCGCGATCGAGGCCGGCGAGGTGGTGATCGCGACCAACGGCTATACCGGCGGAGCGACGCCGCAATTCAAGCGCCGCCTCGTGCCGATCGGCAGCTACATGATCGCGACCGAGGAGTTGCCGGAGGGGATGGTGCAGAAACTCATCCCGCGGGGACGGAGCTGCACCGATTCGCGGCGCGTGCTTTCCTATTGCCGTCCGGCGCCGGATGGCCGGCGGCTTCTCTTCGGCGGTCGCGTGCGCTTTGCCCTCACCGATCCGACCGAGACCGCGCGGCTGCTCCATCCGCTGATGCTGCAGCGCTTTCCCGAGCTCGACGGCATCCGCATCACCCATGGCTGGACCGGCACGCTCGGCTTCACCTTCGACGAGAGGTCGCATATGGGCCGGAGGGAGGGGCTGCATTACGCGCTCGGCTGCAACGGCGCCGGCATCGCGATGATGACCTATCTCGGCACCCAGACCGGCCGGAAGATCGCCCGGGCCGCGAACTACCGCTGCAGCTTCGACAGCCCGGAGTTTCCGAGCCATCCGCTCTATAACGGCAATCCCTGGTTCGTACCGCTCGTCGGGCAGTATTTCAAGGCACGAGACTGGCTCGACCGGAAGCTGAGCTAGCGCCCTGTCGGTCCCGTACTGGGCGGGAAACAGCGGAATTCCGCCCGTCGCCCGCGCATTTGCCGGGAGCGGCCGACGCGGCTAGGCTTGCCCTATGAGGAGCCGCCCATGAACGCGCCCGATTCCGGAGCCCGTCCCGACCTGCCGCCGAGCCTCGTCGCCGAGCTGCGCGGGTTGCTGGGCGAGCGCTTCAGCCAGAGCGCCGCGGTGCGCGTGCAGCATGGCAAGGACGAGTCCTACCATGCGGCGATGCCGCCCGATGCGGTGGCCTTCGCGCGATCGACAGCCGAGGTGCAGGCGATCGTCAAGGCCTGCGCGAAGCATCGCGTGCCGGTGATCGCCTTCGGCACCGGCACCTCGCTCGAAGGCCATGTCGCCGCGCTGAAAGGCGGCGTCACCATCGACCTCATGGGCATGAACAAGGTGCTCGCGGTGAACGAGGGCGATCTCGACGCGACGGTCGAGGCCGGGGTCACCCGCAAGCAGCTCAACGCGCATCTGAAGGAAACCGGTCTCTTCTTCCCGATCGATCCCGGCGCCGATGCGAGCCTCGGCGGGATGGCGGCGACCCGCGCCTCCGGCACCAATGCGGTGCGCTACGGCACGATGCGCGAGAACGTGCTCGGCCTCACCGTGGTGATGGCCGATGGCAGCGTCATCCGGACCGGCGGCCGCGCGCGGAAATCGGCGGCCGGCTACGACCTGACCCGGGTCTTCGTCGGGTCGGAAGGCACGCTCGGCATCATCACCGAGGTCACCTTGCGGCTCTATGGCGTGCCCGCGGCGATCTCGGCGGCGGTGGTGAGCTTTCCCTCGGTCGAGGCGGCGGTCGATCTGGTGATCGAAACCATCCAGAGCGGCATACCGGTGGCGCGCATCGAGCTCTTGGACGAAGTCCAGATGGATGCGGTCAACCGCTATTCGAAGCTCGACTACCCGGCACAGCCGACGCTCTTCTTCGAGTTCCACGGCACCGAGGCGGGCGTCGCCGAGCAGGTCGAGATGGTGCGCGCCATCGCCGACGGGCATGGCGGCAGCGCCTTCCGTTGGGCGAGCAAGGCCGAGGAGCGCAACAAGCTCTGGCAGGCCCGGCACGACGCCTACTATGCCGCGATCGCGCTGCGCCCGGGCGCCAAGGGCTGGGCGACCGACGTCTGCGTGCCGATCTCGCGGCTGGCGGATTGCATCAGCGAGACGAAGCGCGACATCGCGGAGTCCGGGATGCTGGCGCCGCTCGTCGGCCATGTCGGTGACGGGAACTTTCACCTCGTCTATGTGATCGATCCGGAGAGCGGCAACGAGATCGCGGCGGCGCAGCGCCTCAACGAACGCATGGTACGCCGCGCCCTGTCGATGGGCGGCACCTGCAGCGGCGAGCACGGCATCGGCTACGGCAAGCTCGATTTCCTCGAGGCCGAGCATGGCGATGCGCTGGGCGCGATGCGGCGGCTGAAGCGGGCCTTCGATCCGGACAACATCATGAACCCGGGGAAGATCCTGCGGCTGTGAACGGTTCCGCGGGCTGTTAACGGTTCCGCTCCGGGGCGGGGGGGCGAACGATCGGCCCGGCAGATCGCAACCCATCGACGGCGATCGAGCGTCACTTCTCCGTCTTCGGACCCGTCGTCGTCTGGTCCTTCGGCTCCATCGCCTTGCCGTCGAGCTCGCGTTCCGCACCGCGGCGCATGCCCTCCTGCTCCCGTAACTCCGCCTTATTCCTGCCAAATTTGATTCGATTGATGGCGGCGTCCTTTTTTTCGTCGCGAGCCCTTCGCGCCTTGCGGTATCTATTGAGATTGACGACGTCGCCCATGGCGGCACCTGCCCTCGAGATCTTCGCGCCGGCGCTTTGCGATAATCGCCACCTGCCCGCTCCGCCGAACCGCGCTAAGATTCGTTTCACGTCTTCGGCGCCGGGTTGCGGCGCTCCCGCAAGCCCTCCGTCCAGCAGATAAGAGCAATCGAGATGACGCGCAAGATCCTGATCGCCGTTGGCGCCGCCCTTGTATTGATCGTCGCGGCCTTGCTGATCGGTCCGAGCTTCGTCGACTGGAACCGCTACAAGCCGGAGATCACGCAGCAGGTGGCGACCGCCACCGGGCGGCAGCTCGCTATCGACGGCGACATCTCGCTGGCGCTCCTGCCGGTGCCGAAACTGAGCGTCGCGGGGGTGCGTTTCGCCAATGCCGAGGGCGGCAGCACGGCGGAGATGGCCACGCTCGAATCGCTCGATGTGCGGGTGGCGCTGCTGCCGCTCCTCGGCGGCAAGGTGCAGGTCGACAGCGTCGCGCTGGTGAAACCCTACATCATCCTCGAGACGCTCGAGGATGGCACCGGAAACTGGCAGTTCAAGCCGGCCGGGACGCCGGCGGAATCGACCGAGGCGGTCGCGCCCGCGCCCGCCGCCAGCGGCGGCGGCTTCGATTTCGCCTTCAACAGCATCCGGATCGAGAACGGGACGCTGGTCTATCGCGACATCGCGTCCGGTGCCGAGCAGCGCATCGAGGCGCTCGACGCCGAGATCGGCGTGAGCTCGCTTGCCGGCCCCTTCACCGCCAACGGCAAGGCGACCTACCAGGGCATCGCCGCCGGCTTCGACGCCTCGGTCGGCAAGCTCGAACCCGAGAAGCCGACCGCGGTCGACGTCTCGCTCAGGCTCGGCGAGCCGGAAAGCAAGGTCGGCTTCGCCGGCACGCTCAC
Source organism: uncultured Rhodospirillaceae bacterium (assembly GCA_902826565.1). Lineage (GTDB taxonomy): Bacteria > Pseudomonadota > Alphaproteobacteria > Dongiales > Dongiaceae > CADEFF01. The sequence continues at coordinate 19,273 of CADEFF010000023.1, forward strand.
CACGGGCGAGGCGGGGGTCGCGGTCGACGGCAAGCTCTCCGGCGGGGGCGAGAAGCTGTCGGCGCTGCTGGCCGCGCTGGCGCCCGGCGCCGGCGGCGGCATGAAGCTGCTAGAGGCGCCGTTCGCCATCGAAGGCGACGTGAAGGGCACCGACAAGGCCGGCGAGATCGCCAATCTTTCCGTGCGGCTCGGCGATCTCGAGGCCCGGGGCGGCATCGAATTCGCCATGGCCGAGCTCACCACCGTCAAGGCAAAGCTCCAGGCGGGCCGGCTCGATCTCGACAAGCTGATGGCCGACATCGCGCCCGCGGCCGGGAAAGAAAGCGAGGAAGCGCCCGCCGAGGCGACGCCCTCTACCGCTTCGGCCGCGCCCGCTTCCTTCGCCCTGCCGGAGAACGTCGATGCGACGCTTGAGATCGGCATCGACGCGATCGCCTATAACGGCGGCGTCGTCAACCAGGCGAATCTCGCGGCGCATCTCGAAGGCGGCGAGCTCAGCCTGACCAAGCTCTCGGCGCTGCTGCCGGGCAATTCCGACTTCAACCTCGCCGGCAAGCTCGCCGCGGTCGAGGGCACGCCGAGCTTCACCGGCGCGCTGGAGCTCAATTCCGACAATCTTCGCGGCCTGCTCGACTGGGTGAAGGTGACGCTGCCCGACATCCCGGCGGAGCGTCTGCGCAAGATGTCGCTCGCCTCGCGGGTGACCGCGACGCCGAACCAGGTGCAGATCGCCGAGATGGACCTGCGGCTCGATGCCTCGCGCATCGCCGGTGGCGTCATCGTCGCGCTGCCGGGCGGAGAGCGCAAAGGCCCCGGCCTCGGGATCGGCCTCGCGATCGACGAGATCAATCTCGACGCCTATATGCCCAAGCCCGCGGCCGGCGCCGCGCAGCCGGCGGCGCCCACCGAGGCCGCGGCCGGCGGGGGCGGCCTGCCGCTCGATGCGCTGAAGCCGCTCGCGAACTTCGACGCCAATGTCGAGCTGAAGGTCGGCAGCCTGACGCTCAACGATCAGGTGGCGAAGGGCCTGCATATCGACGCGACGCTCGAGAACGGCAATCTCGACATTCGCGACCTGAGCGTGAAGGATTTCGCCGGCGGCTCGGGCAGTCTCAAGGGCACCGTCGCCGATCTCGCCGGGACGCCGCGGCTCGACAGCCAGTTCTCGCTCAAGGTCGCGGACGCCACGCGCGCGCTCATCTTCGCCGGCATGGCGAACCCGCCGCCGAAGCTCGGCAAGCTGACGCTGGACGGCAAGCTCGGCGGCGGCCAGCAGGACGTCGCCTACGACATCGCCTTCAGCATCGCCGGCATCGGCGCGAGCGGCAAGGCGAGCGGCACGGCGTCCGGCCTCGGCGCCGGGATTCCGCTCATCGATTCCGATTTCGACATCGAGGCGAAGAACGCGGGGCCGCTCCTCGAGCTCGCCGGCATCGCAGGCGGCGGCGAGGCCAAGCTCGGCGCGCTCGAGCTCAAGGGCACCGCCCGCAGCACCGCCGACGCGCTCACCTACAATGTCGCGATCGCGCTCGCCGGGATCGGCGGGCAGGGCGCCTTCGACGGCACGATCAGCGACCTCAAGGCGACGCCGAAGGTCGAGACCAAGCTCAACGTCTCGGCCGAGAAACCGGCGGCGCTCCTCGGGCTCTTCGGCGTCGACGGGCCGACGGCGGCCAAGCTCGGCGCGCTCTCGCTCGCCGGCACGCTCGACGGCGGCACCGACAACATGGCGCTCGACCTTGCGCTCGGCGCGCTCGGCGGCAACGCCACGATCAAGGGAACGGTGCAGGCCGCGGCGCAGCCGATGAGCTTCGACCTCGCCATGACCGCGAACCATCCCGAGCTGAAGCAGCTTGCGGCCGCCTTCGTGCCGGACGCGAAGGTGACGCAGCAAAGCCTGGGGCCGCTCAGCCTCTCGGCCAAGGCGGTCGGCAGCACCGAACAGGCGAAGATCAGCAGCTTCGCCCTCAAGGCCGGCGAAAGCGATCTCGCGGGCTCGCTCGACTATGCGGCGCCGGCAGGCGGGCGGCCGAACCTGGTCGCCAAGCTCACCAGCAGCCTGCTCGACATCACCCCCTTCGTCCCGGCGGGCGAAGGCGGGGGCGGCGGGGCCGGCAGCGGCGGCTCGAGCGACGGCGAACGCTGGTCGAAGGAGCCGCTCGACCTGTCCGCCCTCGACAGCCTCGACGCCGACATTACCGCCACCATGCAGCGCTTCGTGATGGGCGAGACGCGCATCGACAATCTCGATGCCCACCTCGTCCTCAAGGACGGCGTACTGACGATCGACAAGTTCACCGGCAACAGCTTCGGCGGCGCGATCGATCTCGCGGGCAAGCTCGCCAGCCGCGGCACGCCCACCTTCGACGGGCGCGTCACCGCGAGCAATCTCAACACCAACGAGCTGATGGGCGGCGGGCTCCTGGCGAACCGGCTGCAGGGTCCGGTATCGCTCACCACCGACGTGACCTCGTCCGGCGCCTCGATGTACGACCTCGTCAACAACCTGAACGGCTCGGGCAATCTCGACGGCACCATCACGGTGCTCGGCAAGATCGAGCAGCAGGTCGGCTCGGTCGGCCTCAACCTGCTCGGCAACCTCGCGCAACAGAAGCTGGGCGGGGCGGGCAGCGCGATCCAGGGTCTGACCCAGGTCGCCGATGCGGCCTACAGCGCCTTCATCGGCGTGCCGAACAGTCTCACCGGCGATTTCCAGATCCATAACGGCCAGGTCAATACCGACAACCTCGCCCTCGCCAACGCCAATGCGCGCGCCCTGGCGCAGGGCGTCGCGAACCTGCCGCAATGGACGATGGACATGATCGCGACCATCTTCCGCGCGCCGGACCTGAACTCGCCCTTCCTCGAGCTCGCCCTCAACGGCCTGCTCGATGCGCCGAACACGAAGTTCAAGGCGTTCCAGTCCACCTCGGCGCCGGCCGGCGGCGATCTCCTGCAGCAGGTGATCCCGGGCGTCACCGGATCGCCGGACGGCACCGGCACGCAGCCCGGCGGCGTGCTGCAGCAGGTGATCCCCGGCATTCTGGGCGGCGGGCAGCAGGGCGGCGGCACCCAGCCGGCGGCACCGGGCGCGCTCGGCACGGAAGCGGTGCCGGAGGCGATGCCGGCGCCCGAAATCGCCCCGGAGGAGATAGCGCCCGAGATCGCGCCGGAAACTGTCCCGGAAACCGTTCCGGAGGCGGTGCCGGACGCGGTACCGGAAGAGGCCCTCCCCGAAACCGTGCCGGATGTCGTGCCGGAGGAGGTTCCGGCTGCGCCCGAGGCGATGCCGGGTGCGACCGGCACCGAGGCGGCGCCTGCGCCCGAGGAAATGCCCGCGCCCGAGGCCATTCCGGAAGAAACCGCGCCGGAGGAAGCCCAGCCCGAAGCGGCGCCGGCGCCGGAACCCCAGCCCGAGCCCGAGCTCGCGCCGGTCCCGGAGGATCAATCCAATGCGGCGCCGGGCAGCGGCGGCGCCGAACCGGGCGCGATCGAGGAACCCGGCCAGCAGCCCGTGAACAATCTCTTGCAGAATCTGCTGCCTTGAGGCACGGGAGGGCGGTCGTTCCCGCCCTGCCGACCTTTCCACTGCCGGCCCGAATCGAATGGAAGCCCTCGCTGTCGCCACGGGCGTAGTGGCGCTCGCCGAAATCGGCGACAAGACCCAATTGCTCGCCCTCCTGCTCGCCAGCCGCTATCGCCGTCCCTGGCCGATCGCCGGCGGGATCCTCGTCGCCACGCTGCTGAACCATGCGGGCGCCGCGCTCATCGGGAGCTGGATCGCCGACTGGCTGGCCGGGCCCTGGCTGCACTGGATCGTCGGGCTTTCCTTCCTCGCTTTCGCGGCCTGGGCGCTCGTCCCGGACAAGCTCGAGGATGACAAGCCGCTGCTGAAACGCGGCGGCGTGTTCCTCGTCACCGCCATCGCCTTCTTCTTCGTCGAGATCGGCGACAAGACGCAGTTCGCGACCGTTGCGCTCGCCGCGCGCTATCCCGAGATGAGGATGGTCGTGCTCGGCACCACGCTCGGCATGATGCTGGCGAACCTGCCGGTGGTCTGGATGGGGGGCAGGATCGCGAAGCGCGTGCCGCTCGGCCTGATGCGGGGGCTGGCGGCGCTGGTCTTCGCGCTGCTCGGGCTCTGGGTCCTGATCTTCGGGATCGAAGGCGGCGCCTAAGCGCCCCGGCCGGCGCGCTTCGGCGCCTGGCTTTCCACGGTCGCGACGGCTTGCTTGAGCGCCGCGCGCAGGGCTTCCGCCGTCGCGGTCAGGCGCTGGCCCTGCAAGGTCAGGACGCCGAGATGGAGGGGCGCCGCGGCGTCGTGGATCGGCAGCCGCCGCAGCAGGCGCCCGTCCATCGCGCGGTCGTTCCGCCAGGGCGCATTCGCGACCGAATAGCCGAGCCCGTTCGCCACCATCGAGCGTACCATGTGCGGCGAGGGCGACTGATAGAGGATGTTGGGCTTGAGGCCGAAGCGGCGGAACAGTTCCTGGAAATATTCCCCGGAATGCGGCAGGTCGAGCAGGATCATCGGCTCCTCCGCGAAATCGCGCAGCGAGACGGAGCTGCGACGCGCGGCCGGATGCGTCGCCGCCACCATGATATAGGGCTCGAAGGTCGCGAGCGGATCGAAGGCGAACCGGTCGGAGAGGGTGAGGTCGTAGCTCACCACGAAGTCGAAGCGACCGTTCTGCAGGCCCGCGATCATCTCGCGATGGTCGAGCTCATGGCAGTTGATCCGCGCCGCCGGATGGCGGCTCGCGAAATCGGCGATGACCGACGGCATGATGAGCGGCGCCAGAGTGACCATGCAGCCGACCTCGATCACGCCCTTGAGCTCGGTGACGAGGTCGCTCGCATAGCGGTCGAGGCTTTCCGCCTCGGCCAGGAGCCGCTTCGCCTCCTGCAGCAGCCGCCGGCCGGTCGGCGTCAGGGCGAGGCCCTTCGCCGGCTGCCGGACGAAGAGATCGACGCCCACCGTGCGCTCGAGCTGGGCGAGCGCGCTCGAGATCGAGGGCTGCGAGATATTGAGGGCGCGGGCCGCGGCGACGGTGCTGCCGAGCTCGGCGGTGCGCGCGAAATAATCGAGCTGCTTCAGGGTGAAGGCCAAGGGGCGTCCCGCTGCTATATCGTCTTTCTCTATTGATATTATAGCAGAATAATATTTTTCCTATAGCCTCGGGTGCCCGCATAATGCGGCCTCCGGCGGCGCTGTCGACCGACAGCTTCCGCCACCCGCGCCAGCCCGATCGCAGGAGAGTGCCGATGCCGTCGCCCCTCAGAGGACCCTACGCCGCCTACAAGCGACAGGCCTCGAACGGCGAGGATGCGGAGCTCACCCATGTCGAGCGCGGTTCGCCCTGCGGCGAGTATCTGCGCCGCTTCTGGCAGCCGGTGGCGCTCTCCGCCGATCTCAAGGACCTGCCCGTCCGCATCCGGATCATGGGCGAGGACCTGGTGCTGTTCCGCGATCTCCGCGGCCGCACGGGGCTGCTCGAGCTGCATTGCTGCCATCGCCGCAGCTCGCTCGAGTTCGGCAAGATCTGCGAGAGCGGCATCCGCTGCGCCTATCACGGCTGGCAGTACGACGTCGATGGGCGGATTCTCGACACGCCGGGCGAGCCCGTCCGCAGCAAGATCAAGGAGAACGTGTTCCAGGGCGCCTATCCGACCCGCGAGTTCGAAGGGATCGTGTTCGCCTATATGGGTCCGCCCGATCGCATGCCGGAGTTTCCGCTCTACGATCTCTATGAGAAGCCCGGCACCCGCCTCGTGCCGGTCAAGGTCCACAGCCCCTGTAACTGGCTGCAGGTGCGCGAGAACGAGATGGACCCGATGCACATCACGTTCCTGCATACGCGGATCTTCGGCACGCAGTTCGCCGAGGTGTTCCGGCCGGTGCCCACGCTGGAATTCATCGAGACGCCGGTCGGGATGATGTACATCACCACGCGACGCTGGAAGGACGGCAAGGTCTATATCCGGTCGAACGACATGGTGCTGCCGAACCTGGCGCGGGTTGCCGGCATCGAGGATGCAGAAGGCGACAAGGAGATCCTGTTCGACCGGCGCAACGGCGGGACCAACTGGATCGTCCCGATCGACAACGAGAACTGCTGGACGATCGGCTGGGACGACGAGGAAAAGCTCGTCGGCGTGCCGGGTCTCGACGCCTATATCGATCGCTCGGTGCGAGAGAATGCGCGCCCGACCGGCGCCTTCGACGTCGGCCAGACGGGCGAGCCCAGCTACGAGCAGCGGCAGCGCGCGCCGGGTGACTGGGACGTCTGGGTTTCGCAGGGCCGCATCACCCGTCACGACCAGGAAAATCTGGCGCATTCGGACGGCGGGGTCGCGATGTATCGCAAGCTCGTCCGGCGCGGCATCCGCGCGGTCGCCGAAGGGCGCGATCCGAAGGGCTGGGCCGGCACCAACGGGCAGGTGCGCCGCACCTATTCGCACAACTCCGTCGTCTTCCTGCCGGAGGAGTCCGATCCGGAGACCGATGCGCGGCAGCGGGCCGAGATGGCGCGGAAGCTGACCGACCGCATCCTGCAGGGCGAGATCAGGCCCTATGTGGAGCAGCGCACCTCGGATGCCCGGCCGACGGTAGACGCCTGATCGCACGGCGCTAGCGATCGGCCGAAGGGGTCTTTCCCGCCGCGAGCGTTTCCAGCACGAAGACGCGCACCGCGCTCGAAAGATTGCGCCGTTCCTCGCCGGCTTCCGTGGCGCGGCGGTCGATCTCGGCCACGAGCGCGCTCACGCTCACGCCCCGCTCTGCCGCGATGCGGCGAAGCCCGCCCCAGAAAGCGGCTTCGAGCGACAGGCTCGTCCGATGTCCGGCGATGGCGATGGAGCGCTTGGCGATGGCGTTCGGTCGGCGCGCCATGAAGGCGGGGGCTCAGCGCGGACCCAGCATGTCGGCAGGCTTCACCCACTGATCGAACTGTTCGGCGGTGAGGAGCCCGAGCGCGAGCGCTGCCTCGCGCAAGGTGGTGTGCTCGGCATGCGCCTTCTTCGCCACCTTCGCCGCGTTGTCGTAGCCGATATGCGGGTTGAGCGCCGTCACCAGCATCAGCGACTGCCCGAGGAGCTGGCGAATGCGCTCGCGATTCGGCTCGATGCCGATCACGCAATTGTCGGCGAAGCTGCGGCAGGCGTCGGCGATGAGCCTTCCCGATTGCAGCAGGTCGTAGATCATCACCGGCTTGAAGACGTTGAGCTCGAAATGGCCCTGGCTGCCGGCGACGGTGACGGTCACGTGATTGCCCATCACCTGGGCGGCGACCATGGTGAGCGCCTCGGCCTGGGTCGGGTTGACCTTGCCCGGCATGATCGAGGAGCCGGGCTCGTTCTCCGGCAGGGCGAGCTCGCCGAGGCCGGAGCGGGGGCCCGAGCCCGCAAGCCGGATGTCGTTCGCGATCTTCATGCAGGAGGCGGCGATCACGTTGTAGGCGCCGGAAAGCTCCACGATCGCATCATGTGCCGCCATCGCCTCAAACTTGTTGGCCGCCGTCGCGAAGGGGCAGCCGGTGATGCGCGCGACCTCGGCCGCGAAGGCCTCGTCGAAGCCCTTGAAGGCGTTGAGGCCGGTGCCGACGGCAGTGCCGCCCTGGGCCAGCGGATAGAGACGCGGCAGGGCCGCTTCGAGCCGCGCGATGCCAAAGCCGATCTGCGCGGCATAGCCGGAGAATTCCTGGCCGAGGGTGATCGGCGTCGCGTCCTGGAGGTGGGTCCGGCCGATCTTGATGATGTCGGCGAATGCCCCGGCCTTGGCGTCCAGCGCCGCCTCAAGATGGCGGAGCGCCGGGATCGCCTCGCGCACCACCTGCAGCACGGCGGCGATATGCATCGCCGTCGGGAAGCTGTCGTTGGAGGACTGGCCGAGATTGACCTGGTCATTCGGATGGACCGGCTTCTTGTCGCCGCGCTTGCCGCCCAGGAGCTCGTTGGCGCGGTTGGCGATGACCTCGTTGAGGTTCATGTTGGTCTGGGTGCCGGACCCGGTCTGCCAGACCACCAGCGGGAAATGCTCGTCGAGCTTGCCGTCCGCCACCTCGCGCGCGGCGCTGGCGATCGCCGCGCCGATCTTCCGGTCGAGCTTGCCGAGCTTCATGTTCGTCTCGGCGGCGGCGAGCTTCAGGATCCCGAAGGCATGGATGAGGTCGAGCGGCATGCGCTCGCCGCCGATCCTGAAATTCTGCAGCGAACGCTGCGTCTGCGCGCCCCAGAGCCGATCCGCCGGCACCGCGATCTCGCCCATCGAGTCGCTTTCCATGCGGGTTTTCGGATGATCGGTCATGCGGCGCTCCCTGGCAGTCCGTTCGCGCGCTTCTTCTAGCGGCAATCCGCCGGAGGCGGAAGGGGACTAGCGGCCGCCGCCCGGGAGTTCCTCAAGCACCGATCCCCCCGCCCCGCCTTCCCGCCGGGCAGATGACGCCGCCTATTCCGCCTCGGAAAAGGCCACCTCCGGCGGTGGTTCGCGCAGCATCCTGGTCAGATAGAGCAGCCAGCCGAACCCGACGATCAGCCATATGGCGCCGGCAGTCAGGGCGTTGACATCCAGATGGGTCAACAGCCAGACGATGACCGCAAGACCGATCAGCGGCTGGATCACCCACGACACCACGCCGCGCCGCGTATCGCCGCGCTGACGCAAATACAGGGCGATGACGGAGATGTTCACGAAGGCGAACGCCG
>CADEFF010000023.1:28075-50397 GCA_902826565.1 uncultured Rhodospirillaceae bacterium
CCGCGCTGACGCAAATACAGGGCGATGACGGAGATGTTCACGAAGGCGAACGCCGCGAATGCACCGAAGTTGATGAACGACGTGGAGGCCGAAACGGTCAGACCCAGCGCGATCAGGCCCACGGCGCCGGTCAGCAGCAGATTAAACACCGGGGTACGGTACTTCGGCGAGACGTAGGCGAAGACGCGGCTCGGCAGGACGCCGTCGCGGCCCATGGCGAACATCAGCCGCGCGCCCGCTGCCTGGATCGGGATGCCCGCCGTGAACTGCGCCACGATGACGGTTGCCAGGAAGATCGCACCGAAGAGATCGCCAGCGATCATCTTCGCGATGTCCAGTGCCGCGCTGTCCGGGTTCTCGAACACGCCGCCCGGATGCACCAGTTGCGTCACGTAGGAGACGATCACGAAGATACCGCCCGCAAGCAGCGCAGTCAGCATGATCGCACGGGGTATGGTTTTGCGCGGCTCGACCGCCTCCTCGGCGAAGGTACTCACCGCATCGAAGCCGATAAAGCTGTAGGCAGTCAGCGCGGCTCCGGCGGATATGGCGGTAATGGTGGAGGTCGCGTTCCAGAACGGCGCCACGGAGAAGATTCCGCCGGCCCCTTCGGCACCGATCACGTGTCCCAGCGAGAACAGCATGAAGAACAGCAGCACCAGGATCTGGAACGAGATCAGGATGATATTCACCCGGGTGGCGAGCTTGATGCCGAGCACGTTCAATGCCGTGGTGAGAACGATGAAAGCGATCAGGAAAATCCAGCCCGGAACCTCCGGAAACTGATTCACGAGATACGCCGTGCCGATAAGCCACACCACCATGGGGAGAAAGAAGTAGTCGAGCAGGATCACCCAGCCCACCATGAAACCGATGCGCGGCCCGATCGCCCTGCGCGCATAAGTATAAGCGGAGCCGGCGACAGGGAACTCCCGGGCCATTTTGCCGTAGCTCATGGCCGTGAACAGCATCGCTACCGTGGTGATCAGATAGGCCGAGGCGAGCGCGCCGTTGCTCGCTTCGGCGAAGACGCCGAAAGTCGTCAGCACGATGAACGGCGTGACGTAGGCCACACCGAAGAGAACCATGGGGAACAGCGTAACCGTGCGTTCCAGCCGCTGCGGCGACTCAGCCATTTGTTTTCTCCTTTGCCGGCGATAGGGCAGCCACGTCCAACTTCGAGAGCCTCTGGCCGCCTTCCTCAATGCCTACAACGTCGCCACGCGACTGAAGATCCTCAAGGGTCTCACCCCCCATGAACGCATCTGCAAAGCCTGGGCAGACCAACCCGATCGATCGAGACACGATCCAACCTACCTCACATGGGGACCAAGCACCTAGCGGCCGCCGCGGCGCGCGCGACGGGAGCCGGCCTTCCGGTTCGGCTGACGCGGCGGCATCGGCCGCTTTCGCCGCGGCGCGGGCGCGTCCGGATCGCGGGCGCGGAGCGAGGCGGCACGGGCTTTCCTGGCCCAGCCTTGCAGCGCCTCCGGCTCGTCCAGGATCGCGGCCGGCACCTCCCAATAGCTCATCGCGATGGTGCGGCCACGGCTGACATAGAGGAAGGGCTTCGATCCGGCCGCTTCGTAGTCGGGCCGCGTCCGGTCGTCCGCCTTGAAATAGGCGGTGTCGTCATAGACGAGGCCCATTACCACCCCGTCGAGATAAAGGGCGATGCCGCCGAACATGCGGCGGAACGTGGCGCGCCCGGCCGGCTCGAGCGCCTCGAGGAGATAGTCGGCCAGCGCCGCGTCGCTCATCCCGCTATCCTCAACCCGTCCTGTGCGTCGAACGCAGCAGGAGGCGCGGCGCGCGCATGAGGAACCGCAGCCCGAAGGCAAGCGCGAGCGCCCGGGTCACGAGCCAGCCATGGCTGGCGGTGAAGTTCTTGGCGAAGTAGCGCGCGAAGCCGCGCGTCTTCTGCCATTCGACCCAGAGCGGCGCGGCAGCGCTGCTGCCCTTCCGGTGCAACAGCGCCACCCCCGGGACGAAATAGACGCCGCCGCCGGCGCGCCGGACCTGCAGGCAGAAATCGATATCCTCGACATGGAGGAAATATCCTTCGTCCAGCCCGCCGACCGCGCGGTAATCCTCCGTCGGCATCAGCATGCAGGCGCCGCTGACGGTCGCCATCGGCAGGGTCGCGTCGGGCAGCGTCTCTTCGTGCCGGTTGAAGCCCGGCACCCGCCGCCCGCCGAGCGCGCGCCGGAGCTCGCCGATCGCGCTCGCCGGATTGAGCTCGCCGCGGCGAGAGCCGCGCTGGTCGCGCCCGTCCGCGTCCAGAACGCGGCAGCCGGCGAGCCAGGGCCGCGGCAGGTCGCGCGTCTCGGCGAGAAAGCGGCCGAGCCCGCCCGGCGGCATGAGGCTGTCCGGGTTGATCAGCAGCAGATGGGGGCGACACGCCTCGCGCGCGCCGAGATTGGTCGCGGCGGCGAAGCCGAGGTTGCGCTCGAGCGGACGATAGAGGAGGCGCGGCTCATGCGCCGCGCGGGCGGCGATCGCCGCGCGCACCGACGCCGGATTGCCGTTGTCGACGAGAACGAGCTCGCCGAGCTCCGGCTGTGCCAGCAGGCTCTCGATCCCGCGCAGCAGCCAGTCGCCGGTGTGATAGGTGACCATGACGGCGCTGACCGAGGGCGCGGCGGACGGGGAGGGAGCGGCGGCCATGACCGCGGAGTCTAACCTGCGGCGGATGCCGCGTCAGTGGCGAAGCCGCCGCCCGGCGCCGCCGCTCATTCGCCGGCTTGCAGCGGCCGGAGACGAGGGCCGCGGCGGAAGGGGAGGAGCGGCGACCAGGAGAGCATGCGGAGGATGCGGGCGAGCGGCACAAGCCGCCGTCGCTGGATCTCGCGACGGCTGCGCCACATGGCCGGAATCCTGCCGATGGCGTCCCAGGTGCCATGCAGCGCGGCGCCGCCGCGCCCGCGCAGGCTGCTCAGCAGCACCAGCAGGACGGAGGCGAAGACGTAAGCCGGCAGCAGCGGCCAGAGCAGCGCTGCGGGCATGTTCTTGAGGAACACCCAGTAGCGGTTGCGGATGCTGTGATAGACGGTGAAGGGGCTGTAGCGGCCGGCGGAGGCGGAGCCCGCATGATGCACGACCGCATCGCCGACCTGCAGCGCCCGATGACCCTGAAGCCTGAGGCGGAAGGCGAGATCGACGTCCTCACCGTAGCAGAAGAACCGCTCGTCGAAGCCGCCGACGGCAAGGAAATCCGCGCGCCGGTAAAGCGCGGCGGCGGCGCAGGGGCTGAAGGTCTCGCCGCTCCGTTCGCAGCTCCCGAGCGGCCAGCCATAGGCGCCGCGCCAATAGACGCCGGACGCGTGATAGACGTCGCCGACGCCGTCGAACCGATCGGGGACGTCGAGGCGGATCTGGGTCGAACCGAACATCACGATGTCCGGATGGCGCTCGACGGCGGCCATCAGGGCCGCAAGCCAATCCGGCTCCGGCAACGCGTCGGGATTGAGCATCGCGATCCAGGGCGTCGATGAAAGCTCGGCCGCCCGGTTGTTCGCCGCGGCGAATCCGAGGTTCTCTCCCATGCGCACGAGCCGGGTGCGGTCACCGAGCGGCGGCAGCGATTCGATCGAGCCGTCGGTCGACCGGTTGTCGACGATCAGCGTCACGAAATCGCGGAAGCTCTGGCGGGAAAGCCCTTCCAGGCAACGCGCGAGATAGGCGCCTGAATTATAGGCGACGAGCACGACCGTGACGGCGGCCGGCGGAAGGCTCGCCGCGAGGGGCGCTGAGCTCGTCACGATCGGGGAGGGCGGGCGCTATTTCTTGCGGAAGGTGTCGAGCGCGACCACTTCGCCGACCGGCTTCTCGCCCTTGGTTCCCGGCTGCCGACCGGAATCCGGGACGCTCGGCAAGGCGGCCGGGCGCAGGGTGCCACCCACAGGCGGGCGCGCCTCGAACTGCAGGCCGAACTTCACGGACGGATCGGCGAAGCCGGTGATCGCGACAAAGGGGATCACGAGGCGCTCCTGCTGCCCGCCGAAGCTGAGGGTCACGCGGAAGAGCGTCGGCTCGATTTCCAGCCCCCAGTACTGGTGCTGGAGCACGATGGTCATCTCGCGCGGATATTGCTGACGGAGCCGTTCCGGGATCAGCACGTCGGAACGATCGGTGCGGAAGGTGATGTAGAAATGATGCTGGCCGGGCAGGCCGCGCTCCAGCGCGCGCGTCAGCGCTTCGCTGACGACCTGGCGCAGCGCATTCTCGACCATCAGTTCGTATTTGAAGCCGTCCTCCGGCATGCCGTCCCCCTGTCATTCACCGGTCGGCCGCTTCTTCGGGGTCGACACGACCGGTATCGAGTGGGGGGCTTCTGTTGCCCGGTGCCCCCCGAACCGCGCTTACCTATGACTAGGCAGCGAGAGCCAAACGGTTGTTGTCGTTGGCACTTCTAGGATGGCCCGATAACGGCGGAACCATGCCGAGCGAAAGCACTGCCTTTACCACGCGCGTCGATCCTGTTTCGCCCCCGTCTCTCGACCGCACGTTCCGCCGGGATCGCTCCCGAGGGAAGCCGGAAACTGGTGGAGGCGCCGGGTACTGCCCCCGGGTCCGCTACGCTTATGCCACAGGGCGTTTATCGCCATAGTCGGTTGCCCGACAAACTGAATATAGGTCTCCCGACCGGAAATCGGAAGGGTTCCGGCCGATGGCAAAATCGATGCCGGACCAAGCATATGGCTCGCCTGTGGGCGAGCGGTTAAGATGCGCGGCCGACTCGCCCGCCATTTCCGAAGCCCGGTTCCGAAGCCCCTCCGATGACGATCACGCCCGCGCAACAGGCCGAGATCGACGCCCAGCGCGGCGAAACCGCCGCCACGCGCCGGCCCACCGTCGCCGCGCTCGAGGCGGTGCTCTACCAGGCCCTTCCGGTGCTGGATCGCGGCTTCATCCGGGTCATCGACTATATGGGCGACGATGCCGCCGTCGTGCAGGCGGCCCGCGTTTCCTACGGCAAGGGGACGCGCCGCGTCAGCGAGGATCGCGGGCTCATCCACTATCTGATGCGCCATCGCCATTCGACGCCGTTCGAGATGTGCGAGATCAAGTTCCATGTGAAGCTGCCGATCTTCGTGGCGCGCCAGTGGATCCGGCACCGCACCGCGAACGTGAACGAGTATTCGGCGCGCTATTCGATCCTCGACAACGAGTTCTACGTGCCGGCGCCGGAGCATCTGGCGGCGCAGTCGCAGGCGAACCGGCAGGGCCGCGGCGCGGTGCTGGCAGGGGCGGAGGCCGAGCGGGTCCTGCAGCTCCTGCGCGAAGACGCCGCCCGCGCCTACGACCACTATGCGGAGATGCTGAACGAACGGGAGGACGGGACGCCCGTTTCCTCCGATCGGCAAGGTCTCGCCCGCGAGCTCGCGCGGATGAACCTGTCGCTCGCCTTCTATACTCAGTGGTACTGGAAGGTCGACCTCCACAATCTCCTGCATTTCCTTTCTCTGCGCGCGGACGATCACGCGCAATACGAGATCCGCGCCTATGCCGAGGTCATGCTCGATCTGGTGCGGCGCTGGGTGCCGCTCACCCATGAGGCCTTCGAGCAGCACAAGCTCAATGCCGTCACCTTCTCGGCAGGGGCGCTGGCGGCGGTGAAGCGGATGCTGGCGGGCGAGACGGTCACGCAGGAGACGAGCGGGCTCGGCAAGCGCGAATGGACCGAGCTCATGGCGGCGCTCGGCCGCGACGGCAACTGAACCGCAACGCGAGACGCGGGCTCTCTTTCCGACGTCGCCCCAACTCGAGGAGGTGACCATGACCGACCGACCGACCGGGGACGTCGAGAGCCCCGACAAGCTCGAATCGATGCTGGGCCCGCCCGATCCGATCGCGATCCGCAAGCAGATCGCCCGGATCGACCGTCACGCACGCGATTTCATCGCGCTCTCGCCGTTCCTCTGCATCGGCACGGCGAGCGCCGACGGCGCCGCCGACGTCTCGCCGCGCGGCGACCCCCCGGGCTTCGTGCAGGTGCTCGACGACCGCACGCTGCTCATTCCGGACCGCCCCGGCAACAACCGCACCGATTCCATGCGGAACATCCTGGAGAACCCGAATGTCGGGCTGCTGTTCTTCATCCCGGGGTTCGAGGACACGCTGCGCGTGAACGGCAAGGCAACGATCGTGAGCGACCGGGATCTGCTGGGCGCGTCGGTCGTGAACGGCAAGGCGCCGAAGGTCGCGATCCGCGTCGCGGTCGAGGAGGTGTTCCTGCACTGCGCCAAGGCGCTGAAGCGCTCGAAGCTCTGGGACCCGGCGGCGCAGGTCGAGCGCAAGGCGCTGCCGAGCCTGGTCAGAATGATCATGGAGCAGGTGGCCGAGGCCGAGAAGCCGCCGGCGGATGCCGAGGTCGCGGAAGCCGAACAGGGCCTCGAGGATCACTACAAGACCGGCCTCTATTGAGTTCCGACGCGGCCCGGCTGTCCTGGCGCCTGCTATCGCAGGTTTGCGAGCCGGGCCTCCCTCATCCTCCGACAGGCTCCGGGCGAGGCAGCATGAAGCTCCTCGCGGTGAGCCTGTCGAACCGCGAGGGCCGGGCGGCGCTCCGGCGCTCCCTGCGGGGACTACTGCAGGAGGATGCGCGGTGCCTCGCGCCCGGCGGCGGTCCCGCCCTCGAGGATTTGCCAGATCCGCTTCGCGATCGCGCGGTAGGTCTCGGAATGCGGGCTCGCGGGGTCGGCGACCACGATCGGCCGGCCGCTGTCCGAGGTCTCGCGGATCGCCATGTCGAGCGGCAGGGCCCCCAGGAACTCGACGCCGAGCCGCTCGGCTTCGCGCTTCGCCCCGCCATGGCTGAAGATCTCGCTCCGCTCGCCGCAATGCGGGCAGAGGAAGTAGCTCATGTTCTCGACGATGCCGAGCACCGGCACCTCGACCTTGCGGAACATGTTGAGACCCTTCCGCGCATCGGTGAGGGCGATGTCCTGCGGGGTCGAGACGATGACGGCGCCGGCGAGCGGCACCTGCTGCGCCATGGTGAGCTGCGCGTCGCCGGTGCCCGGCGGCAGGTCGCAGACGAGGAGGTCGAGCTCGCCCCATTCGACGTCGCGCAGGAGCTGGTTGAGGGCGCTCATCACCATCGGCCCGCGCCAGATGATCGGCGTGTCCTCGGCCACCATGAAGCCGATCGACATGCAGCGCACCCCGTGATTTTCCATCGGCAGGAGCCGCTTGCCGTCGGGCGAGCTCGGCTTGCCGGAGATTCCCATCATGCGGGGCTGCGAGGGTCCGTAGATATCGGCATCGAGCAGGCCGACGCGGAGCCCGTTGGCATGGGCTGCGAGGGCGAGATTGACCGCGGTCGTGGATTTTCCGACGCCGCCCTTGCCGCTCGCGACGGCGACGATATGGCGCACGCCCGGCACCAGCGCCTTGCCGGCGCGTGCCTGCGGCCGCGGCTCGGCGCCGTGCGAATGGCCGTGATGCGCATGGTCGTGATCCGGCGGGGCGCTCCGGGGCGCCGCCGCGCCGGGGGCGCCGTGATGCGCGGTCAGGACGGCCGTCACCGAAAGCACGCCCGGCACCGCCTGCACGATGCGTTCGGCTTCGGCGCGCAGCGGCTCCAGCTCCGTCGCCCGGCGCGGATCGATCTCGATCGCGAAGCCGATATTGCCGTCCTTCGCCATCACGCCGTTCACCATGCCGAGCGCGACGATGTCGCCGCGACCGTCCGGTCCCTTAACGCCGCGCAGCGCCTCGATAATCGTGGCCTCGCTCGGGCCGGTCATGCTTGAATTCTCCTCGAACGGCCCAATATGGGCAGCAGCGCCGGGTTGCTGGCGCCAACCGGCCGACATATAAGGCGTTCCTGCGGCTTGTCAAAGCAGGCGCCGATTTCACAAGACGGGGAAAGCGACACGATGCCGTGGCAGAATCAAGGGGGAGGCGGCGGTCCATGGGGCGGCGGCCAGGGACCATGGGGTCGTGGGCCCTCGGGCGGCGGCCAGCGGCCGAATGATCTCGAAGATCTGCTGCGGCGCGGCCAGGACCGCATGAAGGGCTTGATGCCGGGCGGCATCGGCAGCCGTCGCGGCATCTTTTTCATCGCGCTCGCGGCACTGGCGCTGTGGCTCGCCTCCGGGTTCTACCGCGTCGACGCCAACGAGCAGGGCGTGGTGCTGATCTTCGGCAAATGGGTCGCGACCACCGGTCCCGGCCTCAACTACAACCTGCCGGCGCCGATCGGCTCGGTCGAGACGCCGATGGTCGATTTCGAATATCCGACGGAAGTCGGCTTCGTCTCCAGCGCGGACGGCTCGAGCGTGCGCGAAAACGCCGCGGAGAGCCTCATGCTCACCGGCGACGAGAACATCATCAACATCCAGTTCGTGGTGTTCTGGAAGATCGGCGACGCCGGCGCGTATCTCTTCAATGTCCGCGATCCCGAGGCCACGGTGAAGAGCGTCGCCGAGGCGGCGATGCGGGAGATCGTCGGTCAATCCAAGTTCGAGGACATCCGCACGGTCGGGCGCGCGCAAATCCAGACGCAGGCCCAGGAGCTGATCCAGCAGATTCTCGACGATTACAAGGCGGGGATCGAGGTCACCAAGCTCGAAATGCAGCGCGTCGATCCGCCGGAAGCGGTGATCGAGGCGTTCCGCGACGTTCAGGCGGCGCGCGCCGACCGGGAGCGGTCGGTGAACGAGGCGCAGGGCTATTTCAACGAGGTGACAGCGCGCGCCGCCGGCGACGCGCAGCAGACCATCAAGGCGGCCGAGGCCTATCGCGCGGAGCGGATCTCGATCTCGACGGGCGACGCGGAACGCTTCGTCTCGGTCTATGACCAGTATATCAAAGCCGAGGACATCACCCAGCGTCGTCTCTATCTCGAGACGATGGAGCGCATCATGCACAACATGAACAAGGTGCTGATCGACAGCGCCACGGGCGGTACCGGGGCGGTGCCCTATCTGTCGCTGAACGAGCTGATGGACCGCCTGCAGGCGGCGCAGAAGCCCGCGGGCGCGACCGGGACGACAACGCCTCCCGCCCCGGCAACCACCGGAACGGGGACCGGCCAATGAGGCGCAGCACGCTCGCAGGGCTGGTGATCGCGCTCGTCGTGCTGGTCGTGGTCGGCAGCGCGTCGATGTTCACCGTGAACCAGTGGCAGCAGGCGCTGGTGCTGCAGTTCGGCAATCCGCAGCGCGCCATCGACGAGGCGGGGCTGCATTTCAAGATGCCCTTCGTCCAGAACGTCGTCTATTTCGACAAGCGCGTGCTCAGCGTCGATCTGCCGCCGGCCGAGGTCCCGACCGCCGACCAGAAGCAGGTCGTGGTCGAGGCCTACGCCAAATACATCATCGTCGATCCGTTGCGATTCTATCAGGTGGTGCATGACGAGGACGGGCTCGGCCGCCGCGTCGGGCGTATCATCAGCGGCAACCTTCGATCCAAGCTGGGCGGCATTCCCATGGCGCACATCCTGACCGAGGAGCGCGCCAAGATCATGCAGGAGATAACCCAGACCGTAAGCACGGCGGCGGACAGCTACGGCGTGGAAGTCATCGACGTGCGGATGAAGCGCGTCGACCTGCCGGAAGAAAACAGCCAGGCGATCTTCCGCCGCATGCAGACCCAGCGCGAGCAGGAGGCGCGGCGAATCCGCGCCGAGGGCCAACGCGAGGCGCAGACACTGCCCGCGGAGGCCGACAAGCAGCAGGTCGTGATCATCTCCGATGCACGGCGGCAAGCCGAGATCCTGCGCGGCGAAGGCGACGCCGAGGCGGTCCGCATCTATGCCGACGCCTATGGTCGCGATCCCGCCTTCTTCGATTTCTTCCGGTCGCTGCAGGCGCTCGACAACGGCCTTTCGGGCGGTACCACCACCTATGTCGGTCCGCCGAGCGGCGACTTCTTCCGTTATTTCGGCCAGGAAACGCCCCTGCCGCCTGCGCAATAGGCAGGCGGGCGGTTCCGGCCGATGCGTGTCGATCTGATCGATTTCGTGGTCGCCCTCGGTCTCGTGCTGGTGATCGAAGGGCTGGTGCTGGCGCTGGCGCCCGGCATGCCGAAGCGGATGGTGGCGGCACTGGCCGCGGCCCCGGAATCGCGGCTGCGCCTGGGCGGCTTGCTGGCCATTGCGCTCGGCGTCGGCGTCGTCTGGCTGATGCGGGGCTGATGGGCCGGTCAGGATGCGCTTCCCCGTAAAACCCGTGTGAAGCCGGGTGGAATTCGTTCAAGCGGTGAACGAAATCCCTTAGATTGAGCATCGGAACGACGAGGAGGTAGCGGTGGTGCGAAGCAGGCCGAAGTCTTGGGCGGTGGCGCGAAGCCTCGCTGCCGCGCGGTTGGAAATGGCGGTGCGCTGGCTGCTGCCGCTCGCGATCCTGCTCGCCGCGCTTCTGGCGGCCGCATCGGCGCAGGCCCGCGCGGCCCCGGACAGCTTCGCCGACCTCGCCGAACGGCTGCTGCCCGCCGTGGTCAATGTCTCGACGACCCAGCAGATCCGCGAGGAGGACCTCTCCCAGCAGGAGCTCGACGAGTTCTTCCGGGACTTCTTCGACCGGCAGCGCCGCGGCGACGAGGGCCCGCGCCGCGCGACCTCGCTCGGCTCCGGCTTCATCATCGATGCGAGCGGATACATCGTCACCAACAACCACGTCATCGAGGGCGCGGACGAGATCACCGTCAAGCTGCACGACAATACCGAACTCAAGGCGACGCTCGTCGGCATCGACGAGAAGACCGACCTGGCGCTCCTCAAGGTCGAGCCGACCGAGCCCCTGCCGGCGGTGCAGTGGGGCGATTCGGACGATACGCGGATCGGCGACTGGGTGCTCGCGATCGGCAATCCCTTCGGCCTCGGCGGCTCGGTCACTGCCGGCATCGTCTCGGCCCGGCAGCGCGACATCAATGCCGGCCCCTATGACGATTTCATCCAGACCGACGCCTCGATCAATCGCGGCAACTCCGGCGGCCCGATGTTCGACATGGACGGCAACGTCATCGGCATCGCGACCGCGATCTATTCGCCCTCCGGCGGCAGCGTCGGCATCGGCTTCGCGATTCCGTCGAACCTCGCCCGCACCGTCATCGACCAGCTCCGCGATTTCGGCCATGCCCGCCGCGGCTGGCTCGGCGTGCGAATCCAGAGCGTCAGCGACGAGCTGGCCGAAGGGCTTCGGCTGCCCTCCGTCACCGGCGCCCTCATCGCCAACGTGACCGAAGGGGGCCCCGCGGAAGCGGCCGGCATCCGCCAGGGCGACGTGGTGCTCGAATTCGACGGCAAGACGATCGACGAGATGCGGAAGCTGCCGCGCGTCGTCGCGGAGACGCCGATCGACCGGAAGGTCCCGGTCGTGATCTGGCGCCAGGGCGACCGCATGACCGTCGATGTCGTGGTCGGCGAGCTCGACGAGGCGACCGACATGGCCGCCGCCGAGGAACCGGAAGGCCAGAAGACCGCTCCGGACCTGCGGGCGGGCGAGATCGAGCTGCTGGGGCTTTCCGTTACCGAGGTCACGGAGGAGCTGCGCGGGCAGTTCAATGTCGATCCCGAGGTGACGGGCGTGGTCGTGCTGGACGTGGCGAAGCAGGGGCCGGCGGCGGAGAAGGGCATCGAGGCCGGCGACGTCATCGTCGAGGTGGACCAGAAGGCGGTCGCCAAGCCCGCCGACGTGTCGAAGCAGGTCGAGAGCGCCAAGGAGAACGGCTACCGGGTCGTGACGCTGCTGATCTATCGCGGCGGCGACTATCAGTGGGTGGCGGTCCGCATCGACCAGGGCTGAGCCTCCCGGTTCGCGAGTCGCCGGCGTTCGCGGCGGACGCTGCCCGTAATGACGCGCTCGCCCCAGAGGCGCCCCGACGCGCTGATCGTCGCCGGGCCGACCGCCAGCGGAAAATCCGCCTTCGCCCTCGCGATCGCCGAGCGGCTCGGCGGCACGCTCATCAATGCCGACAGCATGCAGCTCTATCGCGATCTCGCGGTCCTGACTGCGCGTCCGGACGCGGCGGCACTCGCCCGGGCGCCGCATCGGCTGTTCGGCAGCCTGGACGCCGCGGACGCCTGCTCGGTCGGGCGCTGGCTGACGCTGGCCGAGACCGAGATCGCAGGGACGATCGCCTCGGGTCGCCTGCCCGTTCTGGTCGGCGGCACCGGCCTCTATTTCCGCGCGCTGACGGTCGGGCTCGCCGCGATCCCGCCGGTGCCCGCCGCGATCCGCGACGATCTTGCGGATCGGATGCGCCGCGACGGCGCGCCGGCGATGCATGCGCGGCTTGCCGAAGTCGACCCGGCGACGGCGGCGCGGCTCGCGCCGCGGGACGGCCAGCGCATCCTCCGGGCGCTCGCCGTCGAGAAGGCGACGGGGCGGCCGCTTTCCGCCTGGCTCGCCGCCTCGGGCGCCGCGCCGCGCTACCGCTACGCGGCCTATCTTCTCGATCCGCCGCGGGCAGAGCTCTATGCCGCCTGCGACGCGCGGCTCGCCGCCATGATGGCGGCCGGCGCGATCGAGGAGGCGAGGGCGCTCCTGGCGCGCAAGCTCGATCCGGCCCTTCCCGCCATGAAAGCGATCGGGGTCGCGGAGATCGGGCGGTATCTGGCGGGCAGCGAAAGCCTGGCGGCGACGGTTGCTGCAACGCAGCAGGCAACCCGGCGTTATGCCAAACGCCAGATCACCTGGTTTCGCCACCAGATGCCGGAAGCGACCCGCCTTCCGATCGATCTCCAAATCAAGAAATATTCAGAAAGATTCTTTCCAGAAATCTTTTCGAAGTTTTCTGTTTCAGATTGACCGATCCGAGTCGAGCCACTAGGGTGGCGCACCTGCACGCCGCTGGCGGCCGGAATGGAAGCTTTTTGCGTCTGCGAAATGCGCCTGCCCGACGCCGCGGCTACGTCGATCGGAAGAGAGAATTGTCATGGCCGCGCAAGAAATGAACGGAGCCGCCGTCGTCATCCGTGCCCTCGTGGATCAGGGCGTGGATGTCGTATTCGGCTATCCGGGCGGCGCGGTGCTGCCGATCTATGACGAGCTGTTCAAGCAGAACCAGCTCCGCCACATCCTCGTGCGCCATGAGCAGGCGGCGGTCCATGCCGCCGAAGGCTATGCACGCTCGACGGGCAAGGTCGGCGCGGTGCTGGTGACGTCGGGTCCCGGCGCCACCAACGCGGTCACGGGCCTCACCGACGCGCTCATGGATTCGATCCCGGTGGTGTGCCTCACCGGCCAGGTGCCGACGCATCTCATCGGCAACGACGCCTTCCAGGAAGCCGACACGACCGGCATCACGCGTCCCTGCACGAAGCACAACTATCTCGTCAAGAACGTCGCCGACCTCGGCCGCACGATCCACGAGGCGTTCTACGTCGCGCGGAGCGGCCGCCCCGGACCCGTGGTGGTCGATCTGCCGAAGGACGTGCTGCAGGCGAAGACGACCTACAGCGGGGGCGCCAAGGCGACGACGGTGCGCCATCGCAGCTACAACCCGCAGGTCAAGGGCGATATCCGCCGGATCGAGGAAGCGGTCGAGCTGATGGCGAAGGCCAAGCGGCCGGTCTTCTATTGCGGCGGCGGCGTGATCAATTCCGGCACCGCCGCTTCGCAGCTCCTGACCCAGTTCGTCAAGCTCACCGGCTTCCCCGTCACCCTGACGCTGATGGGGCTCGGCGCCTATCCCGCCTCCGACCCGCAGTTCCTCGGCATGCTCGGCATGCACGGCACCTACGAGGCCAACCTCGCGATGCACGGCGCGGATCTGCTGATCAATGTCGGCG
This sequence comes from uncultured Rhodospirillaceae bacterium, assembly GCA_902826565.1. Lineage (GTDB taxonomy): Bacteria > Pseudomonadota > Alphaproteobacteria > Dongiales > Dongiaceae > CADEFF01. The sequence continues at coordinate 41,817 of CADEFF010000023.1, forward strand.
CCCGCTTCGACGACCGCATCACCGGCCGCCTCTCGGCCTTTTCGCCGGGGTCGAAGAAGATCCATGTCGATATCGACGCCTCGTCGATCAACAAGAGCGTGCGGGTGGACGTGCCGATCATCGGCGACGTCGCCCATGTGCTCGAAGACATGATCAAGCTCTGGAAGGCGCGGCAGGCACGGCCCGACGCCAAGGCGCTCGATGCGTGGTGGAAGCAGATCGACGGCTGGCGCGCGCGCGACTGCCTCAAGTTCCGGAACTCGGACAAGGTGATCAAGCCGCAATATGCGCTGCAGCGGCTCTATCATGCGATCAAGGACAAGGACGTATACATCACGACCGAGGTCGGCCAGCACCAGATGTGGGCGGCGCAGTTCCTGAAGTTCGAGCAGCCGCATCGATGGATGACCTCGGGCGGCCTTGGCACCATGGGCTACGGCCTGCCGTCCGCCATCGGCGTTCAGGTCGCGCACAAGGATTCGCTGGTCATCGACGTGGCGGGCGAGGCCTCGATCCTGATGAACATCCAGGAGATGTCCACCGCCTGCCAGTACAAGCTGCCGGTCAAGATCTTCATCCTGAACAATCAGTGGATGGGCATGGTCCGGCAGTGGCAGGAGCTGCTGCATGGCGGGCGCTATTCCGAGAGCTACACGGACTCGCTGCCCGACTTCGTCAAGCTCGCCGAAGCGTTCGGCGCGGTTGGCCTCAAGGCCACGAAGCCGAGCGAGCTCGACGACGTCATCGCCGAGATGATCAAGCTCGATCGCACCGTCATCGTCGATTGCCAGGTCGATCAGACGGAAAACTGCTTCCCGATGATTCCGTCGGGCGCCGCCCACAACGAGATGCTGCTCGGTCCGGAGGACGAGGCGAAGCCGGTTTCCGAAGAAGGCATGGTGCTGGTCTAGTCGTCATGAGCGAGATGCAGAAGATCGAGCGCCACACCATCTCGGTGCTGGTGGACAACGAGCCCGGAATTCTCGCCCGCGTGGTCGGGCTGTTCTCGGGCCGCGGCTACAACATCGAAAGCCTTACCGTGGCGGAAGTCGATGCGAAGGAGCATTTCTCGCGCATCACCGTGGTCACCAACGGCACGCCGATGATCATCGAGCAGATCAAGGCGCAGTTGAACCGGCTGGTGCCGGTGCACAAGGTGAGCGACCTCACCATCGAGGCGCCGTCGCTGGAACGCGAGCTTGCGCTCATCAAGGTGCGGGGGACCGGCGAGAAGCGGGTCGAATCCCTGCGCATCGCCGACATCTTCCGGGCGCGCGTGGTGGATTCGACGATCGAATCCTTCGTCTTCGAGATGACGGGCTCGAGCGACAAGCTCAACGCTTTCATCAACCTCATGCAGCCGCTCGGGCTGGTCGACGTGTCGCGGACCGGCGTCGTCGCCATCGCCCGGGGACCGGACGCGCTTTAGTCAGCGGAACGCCCCGGCCGGCAGCGGGGCAGACATCGAACGGGCGGCCCGCCGATGCCGGACGCGGCCGCCGAGAGGGAGCCATCGAAATGCGCGTTTATTACGATCGCGACGCCGACGTGAACCTGATCAAGGCGAAGAAGGTCGCCGTGCTCGGCTATGGCAGCCAGGGCCATGCTCATGCGCTGAACCTCAAGGACAGCGGCGTGCCCGACGTCCGGGTGGCGCTGAAGCCGGGCTCCGCCTCCATCAAGAAGGCGGAGGCGGCGGGCCTCAAGGTGATGTCCCCGGCCGAGGCGGCGAAATGGGCCGACATCGTCATGATCCTCGCGCCCGACGAGCTGCAGGCGAAGATCTATGCGGAGGACCTCGCGCCGAACCTTCGTCAGGGCGCCGCGATCGCCTTCGGCCACGGCCTCAACATCCATTTTCGCCTGATCGAGCCGCGGCCGGATCTCGACGTCTTCATGGTGGCCCCGAAGGGCCCGGGCCATACCGTTCGTTCGGAGTATCTCAAGGGCGGCGGCGTTCCCTGCCTCGTCGCCGTGGCGCAGAACTCGTCGGGCAATGCGCTCGAGATCGGGCTTTCCTACGCCTCGGCGATCGGCGGCGGCCGCTCCGGCATCATCGAGACGGACTTCAAGGAAGAGTGCGAAACCGATCTCTTCGGCGAGCAGGTGGTGCTCTGCGGCGGTCTTACCTCGCTGATCCAGGCGGCGTACGAGACGCTGGTCGATGCGGGCTATGCGCCGGAGATGGCCTATTTCGAATGCCTCCACGAGGTGAAGCTGATCGTCGACCTCATCTATGAGGGCGGCATCGCCAACATGCGCTACTCGATCTCCAATACGGCGGAATATGGCGACTATACGCGCGGCTCGCGCATCGTCACCGACGAGACCCGGAAGGAGATGAAGCGGATCCTCGACGACATCCAGTCGGGCCGCTTTGCGCGCGACTGGGTGGCGGAATGCCAGGCCGGCCAACCGAGCTTCAAGGCGATGCGCCGCCGCGGCGCCGACCATCCGATCGAGGAAGTGGGCGCCAAGCTCCGCGGCATGATGCCCTGGATCGCGAAGAACAAGCTCGTCGACAAGGCGAAGAACTGACCTCACCCGTGCCGGCGATCGACCCCCTCGGCCGATCGCCGGCCGATTGGCGCCGGGCGGCCCTGATCGCGATCGGGCTGCTCACCCTCTGGCGCATCCTCTGCCTCGCCTTCACGCCGCTCCAGCTCGACTACGAGGAGGCGCAGTACTGGTTCTGGGCGCAGGAACCGGCCTGGGGCTACTTCTCGAAGCCGCCGCTCATCGCCTGGCTGATCTGGCTCTCGACCGCGCTCTTCGGCGATACCGAGTTCGGTATCCGCTGGCTCAGCCCCGTGATGCACGGGATCGCGGCGCTCTTCGTCGGGGCGGCGGCCGCGCGCCTCGCCGATGCCCGCGCCGGCTTCTGGGCGGCGATCGCCTATGCGACGCTCCCCGGCGTCGCCTTCTCCGCCCTGCTGATGACCACCGACGTGCCGCTGCTCCTCGCCTGGAGCCTTGCGCTCTATGGCTTCGTCCGCATGGCGGAGGCGGGTAGTGCCGGCTGGGCGATCTGGACCGGCATCGCCATCGGGCTCGGGGCGCTCGCGAAATACGCCATGGTTTTCTTCCTCCCCGGCGTCGCGCTGGCGCTTCTCTGCCTGCCCGGTCTCGCGCGGCGTGTCGGGGTTGCCCGGCTCGCGATCATGGCCGGGGTCGCCCTCCTCGTTTTCCTGCCGAACCTGCTCTGGAATCTGGACCAGGGCTGGATCACCGTGCGCCATACGGGACTTCCCGCGGTCGAGGCGAGCCTTTCGCAACGGCTCGGCAAGATCGGCGCCTTTCTCGGCGGGCAGGTCGCCATCGCCGGTCCGATCCTGCTGGTCGCGATGCTGGGCGGGCTCGGCGCCGGGCTTCGGCGCTGGCGGCGCGCCGACACGGCGCTGTCGCCGCTGCCGCTGATGGCGGCGTTCGCGCTGCCGTTCTTCGTTGTCTATCTGCCGGTCGCGCTCTTCGCGCAGTCCAATGCGAACTGGACCGCCCCCGCCTTTGTCGCGGCGGTGATCGCCGGCGTCCTCTACTGGCTCCAGCACGGCAAGCTGCTCTGGCTGAAGCTCGCGCTTGCGCTGAACCTCGCGATCGCCGTGCTGGGACCGGGACTCCTCGTCGTGGCGCCGCATATCGCCGCCGCCGGGCCCTTGCTCAAGGGCATGTCGGGGTGGCGCGAGATCGGCGCGGAGGTCGTGGCCGAACGAGGCCGCGAACCCGGCGCGACGCTGCTCTTCGCCGATCGCACCTTCGCCCAGCGGGTGATCTATTATGCCGGGCTGGAGCGGGGGCAGTTCGCCATGTGGAACCCGGACGGCACGATCGACAACGAGCTGGAGCGGGTCGCGAGTCTCGATGCCGGCGCCGCGGGCCCCTGGCTCCTGGTGACGCCCCGGCCTGCCCCCGCGGCCCTTACCGACCGCTTCGAAACGCGCGGCGAAAGGCGGGAGATCGCGGCGACCCTCGCGGACGGCAGCGAACGCACGGTCTATCTGCAACGCCTCGAGGGCTTCCGGGGCTACGCGCCGTGATCCGCGCTTTCCTCTGGCTGCTCGCGGCGACGGCGCTCTACGCGGCGATCTTCCTGCTTTTCCCGGGCATCGATCGCTGGGTGCAGCAAGGCGTCGTCGATGCGGACGGGCAGTTCCTCCTCGCCGAGGTTCGCTGGGCGACGCTCGTCAACCGCAGCATCAACCTGCTGATGGCGGCGGTGCTGCTGGTCGCGGGAGGCCTCGCGATCCGCACGGCGCTCGCCGGTCCCTGGCACGGGATCGGGCTTCGCGCGATCTGCTATGTGGCGGCGGTCTTCCTCGTCGGCCCGGTACTGCTGACCAACCTCGTCTTCAAGGATCAGTGGGGCCGCGCCCGGCCCATCCATGTCGAGGCGAGCCCGGCGGTCGATATCTTCACGCCGCCGCTGGTGCTCTCGGACGCCTGTCCGCGCAACTGCTCCTTCCCCTCGGGCGATGCGGCGGCCGCCTTCGCGCTGCTGGCGCCGGCCTTCATCCTGCCGCGCCGCTGGCGGCCGCTCGCGATCGCGGCCGCGCTTGCGATCGGCAGCTTCTATGGCGGCATCCGCATCCTGCAGGGCGCGCATTACTTCAGCGACGTGCTCTTCGCGGGGCTTCTTTCGGCGCTGGTGGCGACGGGCCTCCATCCGGTCTTCTTCGGCCGCCGCGCGCGCGCGGCGCCGGCCGAAAGCCGGTAGCGTCCGGCCCGAAAGGAACGGGCGCCGCCCCGGGAAGGACGGCGCCCGCGCATCTGTCCGGCCCGGAGAGTCTAGAGCCCGGCCTTCACTTCCTCGAACATGGCATTGAGCTTCTCACGCTGCTCGCTCGACATCGCCGAGAAGAAATGCGTGTTGGGATCGGCGATGCGCGCCTCGGCATCGGCGAGATCCAGCGTGGCCACGAGCTCCGGGTCGGCCACCTCAAGCGCCTTGCGGTTGGAATGGCCGTAATAGAAGTTTTCCATCACCAGCGCGCCGGTTTCCGGTGCGATCATGGCGTCGATGAAGTCGTAGGCCTGCTGCTCGTCGCCGGGCCCGTCCTTCAGCAGCGACATACCGCAAACCCAGGTCAGGATGCCTTCCTTCGGCGTCATGTAGGCAATCGGCACGCCCTCGTCATGCATCGTCTTGACCATGTCGTTCCAGGCCATCGACGCGACGATCTCGCCTGAGGCGAACGCCTGGTTCGCCTGGGTATAGTCGGTCCAGTAGAAGCGCATGTTGCCGTTCATCTTTTCCATGATCTCGCGGACCTTCGCGAGATCCGCATCGTTCATGTGGAAGGGATCGGCGACGCCGGCGATGAGCGCGGCATAGACGGGCACTTCCTCCGAATTGTCGAAGGCGGCCATGCGGCCCTTGTAGCGCTCGTCGAGCAGCAGGTTGAAGCTCTGCTCCTTCGGCTCGACGAGATCGGGGCGATAGGCGATGGAGCTGTTTCCCCATTCCCAGGGCACGTTGTAGATCTCGCCGTCGATCTTCACGCCGTCGAGTTCCTGGAAGGCGGGATAGATGTCGGGCCAGTGCTGCAGGCGGCTGACGTCGATCGGCTTCAGCCCGGCCGCGTCCTTCCAGCGCTGCACGTTGCTGGTGCAGGCATGGGCGATGTCGGCGCGGAAGCCGCTGCGGATCCGCTGCAGCCCTTCCTCCTCCTCGCCGAAGATCGCGTATTCCGGCGGGCCGCCATATTTCTCGACGAAGGCCGCCTGGTACTGCGGGTCGTCATAGCCCGACCAGGTGAAATAGATGAGGTTCGGGGCGGCGGCGGCGCGGCGCCCGAGGACGGGGAGCGCGGCGACGCCGATCCCGACCGACGCCAGCGCCTGGAGCGCCTGGCGACGGGTCATGCGCCCCCTGGCGAGCGCATCCTTGAGTTGTTTCGGGGTGATATCCGCCATGTTTCCGTCCTCCCTTAGTTGCGGCTTATGCGCAAACGGTAGCACCTGGAGCCGAAAGCGCGCCAGCCGCAGCCGGGCGAAGGCCGGCGACCGGAACGCGAAAACCCGTCGACAACCCTTGGAAATTCCTTTGTTGAAAAGAGCTTGTTAACCTTAATGCAAGAGGGTTACAAAGCAGCGGATCGGCGTTCCTTGGACCCATTCGGTCGGCGATGCAGGGCTTTGCTGCATCGCAGCACCACACGGCCTGCACGTCCGACGTGCCGGACGTGACGAGGCGGTCGAGGATCCTTCGCCGTTCCGCCCGGGCGCCGGAGTGCCGGACCTTTCGACTTACGTGCCCTTAATCCGAGTCGGCTTATGGTCCGGCCGTCGGGGTTGTCGTCGAAACCCGTCCGACTCCGACGCTATCGAGGAAGTGGGACTATGATTCCGGGTCGAGATCAGGATCGCGTCATCATCTTCGACACGACCATGCGCGACGGCGAGCAATCGCCCGGCGCCTCGATGAATCTCGAAGAAAAACTGCGCATCGCCGCCGTCCTCGAGGAGCTCGGCGTCGACGTGATCGAGGCCGGCTTCCCGATCGCGTCGAACGGCGATTTCGAGGCGGTGAAGGCGATCGCGGGCCGCGCCCGGGAGGCCGCCATCGCCGGCCTCGCCCGCGCCTCGCGCAAGGATATCGACCGCGCCTGGGAGGCGCTTTCCCGCGCACAGCGGCCGCGCATCCATACCTTTCTGTCGACCAGCCCGCTCCATATGAAGTTCAAGCTGCAGATGGAGCCGGAGGCGGTGCATCAGGCGATCGCGGACAGCGTGAGCCATGCGCGCAAGCTCTGCGACGACGTCGAATGGTCGGCCGAGGACGGCTCGCGCACCGAACACGACTTCCTCTGCCGCTGCGTCGAGACCGCCATCAAGTGCGGCGCCGGCACCATCAACATTCCCGACACCGTCGGCTATGCCGTGCCGGAGGAGTTCGGCGCGCTGATCCGCATGCTGATGAACCGCGTGCCCAACATCGACAAGGCGGTCGTTTCGGTCCATTGCCACAACGATCTCGGGCTCGCGGTCGCGAATTCCCTCGCCGCCGTCGGCGCCGGGGCGCGGCAGGTCGAATGCACCATCAACGGGCTCGGCGAGCGCGCCGGCAACGCGGCGCTCGAGGAAATCGTGATGGCGCTCCGCACGCGCCAGGACGCCATGCCGCAGAAGACCGGAATCAGGACCGAGATCATCACCAAGGCCTCGCGTCTCGTCTCGACCGTCACCGGTTTCCCGGTACAGCCCAACAAGGCGATCGTCGGCGCCAACGCTTTCGCGCACGAATCCGGCATCCACCAGGACGGCATGCTGAAACATGCCGGCACCTACGAGATCATGACCCCGGAGTCGATCGGCCTCGGCCGTTCGAGCCTGGTGATGGGCAAGCATTCCGGCCGGCATGCCTTCAAGGCGAAGCTGAAGGAGCTCGGCTTCGAGCTCGGCGACAATGCGATCGAAGAGGCGTTCCGCCGCTTCAAGGATCTCGCCGACAAGAAGAAGGACGTGTTCGACGAGGATCTCGTGGCGCTGGTCGACGACCAGGTCGTGCGTTCGAACGAGCATATCCGCTTCGTCTCGCTGCAGGTCTTCGCCGGCTCCAAAGGCCCGCAGCGCGCCGATCTCGAGCTCGAGATCGGCGGCGAGACCAAATCCACCACGGCGACCGGCGACGGGCCGGTGGACGCCACCTTCAAGGCGATCAAGCAGCTCTTCCCGCACGAGGCGCACCTCCAGCTCTATCAGGTGCAGGCGGTCACGGCGGGCACCGACGCGCAAGCCGAGGTCACGGTCCGACTCGAGGAGAACGGCAAGACGGTGAACGGTCAGGGGGCCGACACCGATACGCTGGTCGCTTCCTGCAAGGCCTATCTGCACGCGCTGAACAAGCTTCTCACCAAGCGGCGAAAAACCGCGCCGGCCGCACTTTCGGCATGAGCCACGGGGTTTCGTCTTGAATTCTTCTCATCGGGCCGGGTTACCTCCCGCCAGTTTTTCTCAAGAGCAGGTGATGTTTCATGCTGGGTAGATTGCTGGGCATGCTGTCCGCCGACATGGCGATCGATCTCGGCACAGCCAACACGCTGGTCTATGTCAAGGGCCGGGGGATCGTGCTGAACGAGCCCTCCGTCGTTGCCATCGCCAGCGAGAAGGGCAAGAAGAAGGTCCTGGCGGTCGGCGACGAAGCGAAGATGATGCTGGGTCGCACCCCCGGCTACATCCAGGCGATCCGGCCCTTGCGCGACGGCGTCATCGCCGACTTCGAGGTCGCCGAGGAGATGATCAAGCACTTCATCCGCAAGGTGCATAACCGCCGCAGCTTCGCCTCGCCTCAGATCATCGTCTGCGTGCCGTCGGGCTCGACCGCGGTCGAGCGCCGCGCCATCCAGGAATCGGCCGAGAGCGCGGGCGCGCGCCGGGTGTTCCTGATCGAGGAGCCGATGGCGGCCGCGATCGGCGCCGGCCTGCCGGTCACCGAGCCGACCGGCTCGATGGTGGTGGATATCGGCGGCGGCACCACCGAGGTCGCCGTGCTGTCGCTCGGCGGCATCGTCTATTCGCGCTCGGTTCGCGTCGGCGGCGACAAGATGGACGAGGCGATCATCGCCTATATCCGCCGCAACCATAA
>CADEFF010000024.1:0-27645 GCA_902826565.1 uncultured Rhodospirillaceae bacterium
GCCGAACACGGCGTCGCCGATGATCTTGTCGTCGCCGTCGTCGCCGTCGATCGTGTCGTCGCCGACCACGGAATCCGCCCCGTTACCGCCGGCGGTGAGGTCGCCGATGAGGTCGTCGTTGCCGGTGCCGCCGAGGATCGAATCATCGTCTCCGATGGTGTCGTCGCCCTTGCCGCCGCCATTGGCGCCGCCGAATACCTTGTCGTCCTCGGTGCCGGCGTCGATCGTGTCATGGCCGATGATCGAATCGTCGCCGCCCATGCCCTTGATGAGATCGCCGACAACGCTGTCGTTGCCGGCGCCGCCGATGATCGAATCGCGGCCCGAAACCGTATCGTTGCCATTCCCGCCGAGCTCGGAAGTGCCGGCCGAGAGGTCCCCGTCGCCGAAAGCGACGTCACCGAATACCTTGTCGTCGCCGTCGCCGGCATCGATGGTGTCGTTGCCGAAGAGAGAATCGTCGCCGCCGAGACCCTTGGTGAAATCGCCGGTGACGCTGTCGTCGCCCAGACCGCCGATGATCGAATCGTTGCCGATGATCGTGTCGTCGCCGAAGGCGGCGAGGTTGCCCTTGCCGCCGACCAGGCTGTCCTCGATGTCGCCGAACACCGTGTCGTCGAACAGGTTGGCGCTGTCGCCGATCGAGAGATCGCCGATGATCTTGTCGTCGTCGTCGCCGCCGTCGATTGTGTCGTTGCCGACCAGCGAATCGTCGCCGCCGCCGCCCTTCGAGAGGTCGCCGACGATGTTGTCGTCGTCGTCGCCGCCGAGGATGTCGTCGTTGCCGATCAGCGTGTCGTCGCCGTCGTCGCCGAGCGCCTTGTCGCCGACGATATCGTCCTCGCCGTTGCCGCCGCCGATCGTGTCGTTGTCGAAGGAAATATCGTCGCCGTTGCCGCCATAGACGCTGCCGCCGACGATCTTGTCCTCGCCGTTGTTGCCGCGGAGGACGTCGGCGCCGAGCAGCGAATCGTCGCCGTTGTCGCCGAGGTTCTTGTCGCCATAGACGGTATCGTTGCCGTTTCCGCCGGCGATGTTGTCGCCGGAATCGTCGATGACGTCGTTCCCGTCGCCGCCGGCGTTCTTGCCGCCGGTCAACATGTCGTTGCCGTTGTTGCCCCGGATCAGGTCGTCGTTGTCGTCGATCGTGTCGTTGCCGGTCCCGCCCGAATTCTCGCCGCCGATCGCCTTGTCGTTGCCGTTGCCGCCGCCGATGTTGTCGTCGTTGTCGAAGATCGTGTCTTCGCCGTCGCCGCCATCGTTGGCACCGCCGGTCATCTTGTCGTTGCCGTTGTTGCCGTCGATGGTGTCGGAGAAATCGAAGATCTCGTCATTGCCCGAACCGCCCTGGTTCGCGCCGCCGACGATGGAATCGTCGCCATTGCCGCCGACGATGCTGTCGCTGTTGTCGAAGATGGCGTCGCTGCCCGAGCCGCCCTGATTGGCGCCGCCGATCAGCGTGTCGTCGCCGTTGTTGCCTAGGACGGCGTCGCCGTCGTCGAAGATGCCGTCATTGCCCGACCCGCCCTGGTTCGCGCCGCCGACGACCGAATCGTCGCCGTTGCCGCCAAGGAGCGTGTCCCGGTCGAAGATATTGTCGTTGCCCGAACCACCCTGGTTCGCGCCGCCGACAAGCGTATCGTCGCCGTTGTCGCCACTGATGGTATCGCCATCGAAGATGAAGTCGTTGTCCGAACCGCCCTGGCTCGCGCCGCCGACGACGGAATCGTCGCCGTTGCCGCCATGGAGCGTGTCCTCGTCGAAAATGAGGTCGTTGCCCGCGCCGCCCTGGCTGCCGCCGCCCACGATGGTATCGTTGCCATTCGCGCCGACGATCGTATCGTGATCGAAGATCGCATCGTTGCCCGAACCGCCCTGCGTGCCGCCGCCGACGAGGGAATCGTCGCCATTGCCGCCAAGGAGCGTGTCTCGGTCGAAGATGAGGTCGTCGCCCTCTTCGCCGTCGCCGCCGCCGCCCATGAGGGTGTCGTTATTGGCGCCGCCGAGGATGGAATCGTCGCCATTGCCGCCGGTGACGATGTCGTCGAGGCCGCGGCCGACGATGGTGTCGTCGCCCTGGTCGCCGAAGAAGCCGTGATCGGGGTCGTAGTTCGCCAGGCTCGCGTCGAGGAAGGTCGAGGGCAGGAGGACAAAGTCGTCGCCTTCGAGCGCGTGATAGAAGCAATCCTCGGCATAGTTGCCGCGCACCGTGTCGAAATCGACATTGTCGTCGAGCGGCGTGAAGAGACAGTTGTGGCTGTCGTTCTCCGGCGGCTCCAGCGGATCCTCGAGACCCGCGAACACGCCATAGATGAGGCCGGTCGGATCGACCACGCCGTTCGCGATGAGGGCGGCGAGCAGCGAGCCTTCGGCGAACTGACGGAACGAGGCTTGCTCGTTCGCCGCGCCGGGGACGCCCTGGCCTTCGCCGGCTGCGGCCTGGAGGCTCGATTCCGGCGTGCCGCCGATGGCGACGAGGAACTCGTCGAAGGACATGCCGTCGAGGAAGACGATGCCGCCGAGGGGGGCCACGACCTCGACGCCGCCTTCGACCTGACGGATCTGCGAATCCTCGAGATCGAAACCGAACTGAACCTTCTGGCCGGGATCGACGTCATAGACGACCCGTTCGCCGGGCGCCGGCTCCTGCACGACGAGGACATCTTCCTCGGTCTGGGCGAGCTGCACGGCCGCGGGATCGACCGGGAGTTCGGCCGCGGCGACCTGCGTCCCCCTCGGGGTCACCGCGGGCGCTTGCGCCATGTTCGGATTCGCACCTGCATCCGCAGCGTGCTCCGCGGGCGCCGATTGCGTGGAAATCGTCGCACCGGTCGCGGGAGTGATTGAATCCGTTGCCATTGCTGACCCCTGTCTGACTGCGCCCCGGCGCGTCCCCTGCGCCGATGCTTCTTCCAGGCGGAGTTCGCCTGAAATTCACCACAAATTTATCTCTCTCAATCTACGGACGAACAACGGGAATCAGGCCGAAACCTATACATCAGGGTGGTATTAACCGATTTTTATTGAGTGCAAACGCGATTCCTCGAAACCCGTCCGCCACAACTTGGTCAGAGGGCGGGTCGCTGTGGGGTTGGCTCCCAGCAAGGCTTGCGGGTTTTTCGTGCCCGCGCGAAACAAACCGGGGCGACGCCGAAGGCGAAACGCCCGCCGCCTGATATCCTTAAAAGCTTGTAAATTTCGGAGCTTATACGGGCGCCTTCATTCGCCCCGGCGAGGCCCGGGAACGCGCCTCTTCGGGGCGAGAGCGATCGCCCGGATTTTCGAATTCGAACATTCCTGAAGAACACGGGGGGGAGCCCGGCTGGCGCCGCCGCCCCGGCGAGCGGCTTTCGCGTCAGAACCGGGCGGTGAGCCCCGCGTCGATCGCGCCGCCGGCGGGAGACCCGTCCTGCACGAGGATGGGGCGCGGCGCCTCGCCCGCCGCGAGGATCGACCAGGCCTCCGCGAAGCCGGCTTCGAGATTGCGGGCGAAACGCTGCGTATCGAAGAGCGGCCAGACCAGCCGCTGACGCTGGAGCTTGCCCCGCAGCGCCGCGCGCATCGGCTCGTCCTCCGAGAGTTTGAGGGCGAGCGCCTCATAATCCTCCATCGATCCGGTGACCGTCTCCGGGAGCCCGACCGCCTCCAGCAGGCTCGCCGCGACCCGGCTCGCGAAATGCCAGCCGCGCAGCGCGACGACCGGCACGCCCGCCCAGAGCGCGTCGCTCGTGGTCGTATGCCCGTTGCAGATCCGCGTATCGAGCGCGAGATCGGCGAGGGCGAGCCGCGCCAGATGCTCGTCCTTCGGCAGCTTCGACGAAAAGATCAGGCGCTCGGCCGCGACGTCGCGCTGCAGCGCCTCGCGCTTCAGATTGGCTTCGGCGAGATCGTTGCTCTTGAGGAGCCACAGGACCGAGTCGGGACGCGCGCGCAGGAGCCGCATCCAGAGATCGAACATCGGCGGGTCGATCTTGTAGGTGTTGTTGAAGCAGCAGAACACGAAGCCCTTCGCCGGCAGCCGGAACTCCGCCCGCTGGAAGGCGCGCGTCGAGATCGGCTGGGTGTTGTCGTTCGCCTGATAGGAATGCGGCATGACGATCGGCTGCTCGGCGAGAAACTTCTCGTCGCCCGCCGGCACGATCGTGCGGTCGACCACGATGTAGTCGAAGAAGGCAGCGCCGGTGGTGCCCGGGAAGCCGAGATAGGAAACCTGCACCGGCGCCGGACGCAGCGCGGCGATCTCCATGCGGTTGCCGCCGATGTGACCGGCGAGATCGATCAGGATATCGACATTGTCCTGATAGATTCGACGCGCGCAGTCCGCCGCATTGACGTTCCTGAGATCGATGAACTGGTCGACGCCGGCGGCGATATCCGCGCGATAGCGCGTCTCGTCCTCGGGCCCGTAGGAATAGGCGAAGACGCGGAACCGGTTGCGATCGTGCGCGCGGAAGAGGCCGCGCACGAGATGCGCAAGCGGATGGTTGCGGAAATCGCCGGAGACGTAGCCGAGCGTGATCTTCGAGCGCGGCCCGCGACGCCGCTCGTGCGGGAAGCGGAGTTGCAGGCTCGCGACATGGCGCTGCAGCTCTTCGGCGCTGCCCCGCGCCGTCGCGAGGTTGCGTGCCGGATCGGCGCTTCGCACCATGCTGAGGAAGACCTGCTCGCCGCTCTTGCGCCCGCGCTGCAGGGCCGCGCGCGTGAGCTGGTCGAGCCGCGCCTCGAGCTCGGGCAGCTCCGCCCAGTCGCAGGCCTGCTGCTTCAGCACGATGAGGTGGCCGAGCGCCTCGGTGTAGCCCGGCCGGAGCTCGAGCGCGCGTTTCGCCGCGGCGAGCGCCTCGGTGAGCTGCTTTTGCTCGATCAGCACGAGCGCGAGACGGTTATGTGCTTCCGGATGCCCGGGGTTGATCTCGATCGCGCGGCGATAGCAGCCGATCGCCGCGTCGGGTTGGCCGCGGTTATAGAGCAGCAGCCCGAGGTTCGAATGCGCATCCGCCTGGCGCGGATCGATCGCGATGGCGCGGCTGTAGCAGGTGGCCGCCTCGTCGAGCCGTCCCTGGAGCGCCAGCAGCGAGCCCAGATTCTGCTGCGCCTGCGCATCGCCCGGCCGGATCGCGACGGCCTTCTGCACGAGCTCGCAGGCGCGCGCGAAATCGCCCTGGCGCAGGCGGATGACGCCGAGCAGATGCATCGCGTCGAAATCCTGCGGCTTGTCGGCGAGCGTGCCGCTGCAGAACGCCTCCGCTTCGGCAAGCCGGCCCGCCTGGAAATGCGCGACCGCCTGCGGATAAGGCTCGAGCGCCGGCGGGGGTGCCACGGGTTGCGGCGGCACGGCGGCGGACTGTTGCGGCATCGGCCCTGCGCCGACCACCATGAGGCGCGCCGAGGCGGGCGGCCTCGAGGAAGCGACGGTCGGCGTCGGCTTGGCGGCGGACGGCGCCGCCGGGTCGTCCTTGCCGCGCGGCTTGGGCGCCAGACCGGGTTTTGGCGCGGTCGGCTTTTTCGCGGAGGGCAGCTTCGCCTTTTTCGCCGATGGCTTGGGCGTGCCAGCGGCCGGCTTCGCCGGCGCGGCAGGACGCTTCGGCCGCGGCGGTGCCGAGTCGCCCGCCCGCCCGCTGCGGCTGCCCTTGTCTTTTGATTTCGCCATCGCCGTCCGATCCCTTGTGTCGAGCCCTCGCAGGCGATGCGGCCCGTCGCGCAGGACCGGTCATGGTATTGGGGTTTTGTTTACCGGACGTGAACCCTGCCGTCCGAGCTTGGCCGAGCTCGGTCCCGGCATGGTAAGGTCCGTGGCCGCCATTTGACCATGCGCCGCGCTCGCGCTCAAACGGACAATCGATGCAGATCGACGACACCGCCATCGCCGACGTTAAGGTTATTACGCCACGACGATTCGCCGATCCCCGCGGATTCCTGGCCGAGTGGCACAATGAGACGACGCTCCGCGCGCTCGGCATCGATCTCGATTTCCGGCAGGACAACCTGTCGCGGTCGGCCAGGCGGGGCACCGTGCGGGGCATGCATTTCCAGCTCGCACCCCTGCCGCAGACGAAGCTCGTGGGCGTCATGGCCGGACGCGTACTCGACGTGGCGCTCGATATCCGGCTCGGCTCGCCGACCTATCTCCGTCATGTCGCGGTCGAGCTTTCCGCCGAGCGCGGCAATCAGCTTCTCGTTCCGGAGGGCTTCGCCCACGGGTTCTGCACGCTCACCGACGAGGCGCTGGTGTTCTACAAGCTGACCGCGCCCTACTCGGCGGCGCATGATTCCGGGATCTATTGGGCGGACCCGGCGCTCGGCATCGACTGGCCGGTGCGCGAGGGGGACGCCATCCTGTCGGACAAGGACCGCGCCTTGCCCCGGCTCGATGCGGCGAAGCCGCCTTTTCGCTATGCCGCGTGATGTCGGTCGTCGGAGCCTCTAGCGCCATGCGCATCATCGTCACCGGCGGCGCGGGCTTCATCGGATCGGCGCTCACCCGCTTTCTCATCCGCGAGGCGCGGGCCGAGGTGCTGGTCCTCGACAAGCTCACCTACGCCGCCAACCTCGATTCGCTGGCACCGGTCGGCAACGATCCCCGCTTCGCGCTGATGCAGGCGGATATCTGCGACGAGACGGCGGTCGCCGATGCCTTCCGGCGGCACCGGCCCGACATCGTCATGCATCTCGCGGCGGAATCGCATGTCGACCGGTCGATCGACGGGCCGCGTCCTTTCATCGATACTAATGTCGGCGGCACCTATGTGATGCTCGAGGCGGCGCGGCGCTACTGGCGCGAGCTCGAGCCCGACGCCGCGCGGCGCTTTCGCTTCCTTCACGTCTCGACCGACGAGGTCTACGGGTCGCTCGGCGAGACCGGCAGGTTCCACGAGGAATCGCTCTATCAGCCGAACTCGCCCTACTCCGCGAGCAAGGCGGCGGCCGACCATCTCGCCCGCGCCTGGCATCACACCTACGGCCTGCCGGTCGTCATCAGCAACTGCTCGAACAATTACGGCCCCTGCCAGTTTCCCGAGAAGCTGATCCCGCTCGTCGTCATCAACGCGCTCGAGGGCCGCAGGCTGCCGGTCTACGGCAAGGGCGAGAACCGCCGCGACTGGCTCTATGTCGAGGATCACGCCGAGGCGCTCCATCTCGTCGCGACGGAGGGCAAGGTCGGCGAGAAATACAATGTCGGCGGCGACGCCGAGCGGCCGAACATCGCCGTGGTGCGTGCGATCTGCGCCCTGATGGACCGGCTGCAGCCGGGGCGGCGGCACGAAGATCTTATCGAATATGTGACCGACCGGCCGGGCCACGATCTCCGCTACGCGATCGATGCGACCAAGATCGCGCGCGACCTCGGCTGGCGCCCGACCGAAAGCTTCGAGACCGGTCTCGAGAAGACGGTTCGCTGGTATCTGGAGAACCGCGCCTGGTGGGAGCGGATCCGGAGCGGCGGCTATCGCGGCGAGCGGCTCGGTCTCGCGGAGGCCGCCAGCCGGGAACGGCGTCCCGCGTGACGGTGGTCCTGTCTCTGAGCGTGCTCGGCCGATCGGGGCAGCTCGCCCGCGCGCTCTGGCGCAACGAGGGGCTCGACGCCGAGTGCCTGGGGCGCCCGGAGGTCGATGTCGCCGACCTCGCTTCCGTCCGGCGCGCGCTCGAGCTGCGCGCCGGGGCAATCGTGGCGAATGCCGCCGCCTATACCGCCGTCGATCGGGCCGAGGCCGAGCCGGAGGCGGCCGACCGCGTCAACCGCCTGGGCGCCGCCAACGCCGCCCAGGTCGCGGCCGAAGCGGAATCGCCGATCATCCATTTCTCGACCGACTACGTGTTCGACGGCGCCAAGGCCGGCGCCTATCGCGAGCAGGATCCCGTGGCGCCCCTCTCGGTCTATGGCACGACGAAGGAAGCCGGCGAGCGCGCCGTTCGCGAGAACAATCCCCGCCACGCCATCATCCGCACCGCCTGGCTTTACAGCCACGAGGGCGACAATTTCGTCGCGTCGATGCTGCGCCTCGGCCGCGAGCGAGCGGAGCTTCGCATCGTCGCGGACCAGTTCGGCTCGCCGACCTATGTCGAGGACCTGGCCGACGCCGTGGCGATCATTGCTCACGATCTGCTCAGAACGGGCGACAGACACCGCTACGGTACCTTCCATTATTGCGGCGGCGGCGTGGTGTCGCGCTTCGAATTCGCCGAGGCCATCTTCGCCGAAGCCGCCCGGCATGGGTACCGGCCCCCGGTGCTGACCCCCATCACCACCGCGGAATATCCGACCCCGGCTCGCCGCCCGGCCAATTCCGCCCTCGACTGCACCCGGATCGCCGAGGCATACGGTATCCGGCAACGGCCCTGGCGGGACTCGCTCGCCGAGTGCGTCGCGCGCATGTTGCCGCAAGGTCGCGGAGGACGCAGCTCATGACACGCAAAGGCATCGTGCTGGCCGGCGGCAGCGGCACCCGGCTCTATCCGGTGACCCAGGCGATCAGCAAGCAGCTCCTGCCGATCTACGACAAGCCGATGGTCTATTACCCGCTGGCGACGCTGATGCTGGCCGGCATCCGCGAGGTGCTGATCATCAGCACGCCGCGCGACCTGCCGAGCTTCCGGGCGCTGCTGGGCGACGGCAGGAAATGGGGCCTCCAGCTTTCCTACGCGGAGCAGCCGAAGCCCGAGGGCCTCGCCCAGGCCTTCGTCATCGGCCGCGATTTCATCGGCGAGAGCCCGAGCGCGCTCGTGCTCGGCGACAACCTCTTCTTCGGTCACGGCCTGACCGAGATGCTGGTGCGCGCGGACGGCCAGGAGCAGGGCGCCACCGTTTTCGCCTATTGGGTAGACGATCCGGAGCGCTACGGCGTCGTCGAGTTCGATGCCGCCCGGCGGCCGAAGGCGATCGTCGAGAAGCCGAAGCGGCCGAAATCGAACTGGGCGGTGACCGGCCTCTATTTCTACGACCCGGCGGTGGTGGAGATCGCCGCCCGCATCCGCCCCTCCGCGCGCGGCGAGCTCGAGATCACCGACGTGAACGCGGCCTATCTCTCGACCGGCCGGCTCGAGGTCGAGCGGATGGGACGCGGCTTCGCCTGGCTCGATACCGGCACGCATGATTCGCTGCTCGAAGCCGCGAGCTTCGTCCGCGTGATGGAGCATCGCCAGGGCCTCAAGATCGCCTGCATCGAGGAAATCGCCTATCGCAAGGGCTTCATCGATCGCAGGGAGCTGAAGGCGCTGGCGGAAGGCTTCGGCGGCTCTTCCTATGGCCGCTATCTCGCCGCGATCTCGGAAGAGGAAGCGGGGCTGTGACGCGCGCGGCAGCCTTTTTCGCAGCGCTCGGCCTTGCCCTGCTCGTTGCGGGCGGAACCGCCCGGGCCGGCCTCGACGAGGGCCTTGACTACTACAACAAGGGCGACTATTTCCGCGCGCTCTCCGAGCTCAAGCCGGAAGCCGAAAGCGGCAACGCCATCGCGCAGATCCACGTCGCCGGGATCTACCAGTACGGGCTCATCAGCGCCGCCAATTTCGGCGAGGCCCTCAAATGGTACGGCCGCGCTGCCGAGCAGGACAATGTGGACGGACAGATCGGTCTCGGCGTGATGTACAGCCTCGGCCAGGGCGTCGAAAAGGATCCCGTGGAAGCCTACAAGTGGCTGCGCCTCGCCGCGAGCCGGCTGCCGCAGGGCAGCGATCGCAGCCGCATCATCGGCGCGCTCGACGTGCTCGCGGAATCGATGAGCGACGAGGAGCTTCAGGAAGCGATCCGGCTCGCCAAGGAATGGAAGCCGGGGCCGGGCAGCGTCAACCTCCCTTCGGCGCGCTGAGCTTCACGAGGCCGATCTTCGCGAGCCAGCCGATGCTGCGCAGGGCGATCCCGCGTTTCGCCTCCGGCAGGCCGTCGACGAGGTCTGCGACGCTGCGCGGGCCCTTCCCGAGCTTCTCGGCAAGGCTCCACAGCTCGGCCTCGGGCAGCAGCACTCCGGGCATGATGTTGGCGAGCGCCGAGCGCTTGAGATCCGCCAGGCGCTGGCGCGCGCCGCCGGGGGCCAGCGCGGCCATGGTCTCGCCCGCCACGAACGCCGTCGGATATTCGGCGAAGAGCGTGAAGGGGTCGTCGCGCAAGGGATGGAGGGGCTTGCCCGCTTCCGCCGGCATCGATTCCGGCGCCGACCGCCGCGCCTCGGCGAGCTCGCGCCAGAGATCCTGATAGGCGCGGATGACGATCTTCCAGTCGAAGCGATCGCGCGCGTTGGCGATACCGGCGGCGCCCATCTTTGCGCGGAGCCCCGCATCCTCGATCAGCCGGCGATAGGCCTCGGCCGCGGCGTCGATGTCGATCGCGATGCTTTGCGACGTCGCCATGCAATAACGTCCGTAGCCGTCGATGCCGGCCGCATAGCGCAGCGCGATGTCGCCGGCGGTGCCTGGCGGCGGCATGAAGCTCGGCACGGTGAAGCCCTGATCGCCATGCGCGACCGTATCGCGATAGCCGTCCCAGTCGCTTACCACCACCGGAAGCCCGGCCGCCTGCGCCTCGATCGGCGTGAGGCCGAAGGTTTCCTGGATGTTGTCGGAGAGCGAGGTGAAGATGTCGCCGGCCGCCCAGACGGTGTATCGATGTTCGGGCTTCCGCGCATCGATCCAGTGATGCGCGACCGAAGGCGCGAACCTCGCCGCGCCGTTCCTGAAGGTCTTCTCCATCTCCGGCCCCGCGAACCAGCCGGCCTGCAGCAGATGGATCTTGCGCCTGGTGCGCTTCGCCGCCGCCTCCAGCGCGAGGAGCATCGGCAGCGGATTGGCCTTCTCGATGTGGGTGAGGCGCCCGACGAAGAGCACCACCACGTCTTCTTCGGCGATGCCGAGCGACTTCCGGAGCGCGGCTCCCTCCCGCTTGCGCTCGGGCGTCGCCGCGAAGACCTCGCAATCGACGCCGAGCGGGATGAGCGGCAGCCGGATCGGACGCACCGCCTTGCCGCCGCTCCTCGCCGCGAGGTAGTCCGCGAAATTGTCCATCAGCCGCTCGACCATCGCGCGGACCTGGGTCGAGGTGCAGACGAGGGCATCCCAGGCTTGCGTCGGCGCGAGAACCGATTCGCCGAGCCCGTCCATCACCACATGTTCCGCCGTCGTGTGGGTCACGCCGCAGATGCTGAAACGGCGATTGCCATGGGGGCGCCGGAGCCACGCGAAATAGCCGACATTCGGGCCCGGCCGGTAGAGCGTCGCATGGTCCGCGATGCGGCCGAGATCGGTCGGGGTCACGCCCTTGACCGGCCGCTCCCCGCCGGCGAACTCCGAGACCCGCCGCTTGAACTGGTCGAGATCCTCCTGCCGCGCCACGCAGCAGTGGAACTCCTCCACCCCGCTATGCCGGACGAACCCGCGGAGAAAGTTCTCCGTGGCCGACATCCGCCCCATCAGCTTGTCCTGCGCGGTGCTGTAATTGCCTTCGGCGAACAGGAACGCCGCGTTGGGCGGGGTCTCGGCCGCGGCGGTCGGCGACTTCTTGGCGGGAACCGGCGCCGGACGGGCCATGACGTATCCTGAATTTGATGAGGAGAAACGGGCGGAAAGCGCCGAGTTTAAAGGACCGCGGAAGCGCAGGGCAATGCTGGCGCCCCGGCAAGAGAGTGGACCATCGAAGGGGGAGCAGGGTAGCTTCGGACCGATCCAGGGGACCGACAGACATGCAGCAGGCGACGAACGCGGCCGCGGTTGCGGAGGAAGGCGCCAACTCGACGCGCCCGGGCTATCTGGCGCCCCCGGAGCCGACCGTCTCCGAGCCGGAACGCTATCTTGCGGCGCTCTGGGAGGCGACCCTCGGCATCCGGCCGATCGGTCGCAATGACGATTTTTTCGCGCTGGGCGGCGGATCGCGCGACGCCGCGGCGATCTTCGCACACATCGCGTCGGAGCGCGGCCTGACCCTGCCCCTCGCGCTTCTGGTGACCCATCCCACCATCGCGCAGCTCGCGCCGTCGCTGGCCGCGCCGGAGGCGGCCCGCGAAGCGGAAGGCGACATCCTGGTGCCGATCCGCCGGAACGGCAGACACTCGCCGTTCTTCGTGGTGCACGGGTTCGGCGGCGAAGTGCTGAGCGCGCGCGCCCTCGCCGATCCCTTGAGCGCGGACATCCCGCTCTACGGCATCCGCGCGCGCGAGCGTGCCGTCGGAAAATTCACGCTCGACCGCGGCGTGGCGCAGATCGCCGCCGACTACGTCGCCCATATCCGCCGCCTTCAGCCGCACGGGCCCTATTATTTCGGCGGCTATTGCGCCGGCGGGATCATCGCCTTCGAGATGGCGACGCAGCTTCGCCGCATGGGCGAACGCGTGGGCCTGCTGATGATGATCGACGCCTCCTTCCTCTATGCGATGTCGCCGTCGCGGCGGATTGCGCACCGGATCCGCCATCACCTCGACATGCTGCGGCGCGACGGTGTCGCCGGTATCAAGCGTTCCTTCGAGCGGTGGAAACGGCGACGGGCGACACGCCGGGTGATCGACGAGCGCCGTGCGGCCGCGGGGCTGACGATCGAAGAGGGCGCGGCACGCGCGAAGGCCGAGCGGCGCGAGGCGATCGGCATGGATCACAGCTACATGCCGCATCAGTATCGGGAGCAGTTCTACGCGCTACTGGAGCGCTACCGCCCGCCCGTCTATCACGGCGACGTGCTGATGGTGAACACGCCAGGCATCATCGATCTGACCGGCGACAGGACGCTCGGCTGGGGCTGGCGCATCAAGGGCAGGCTGCGCGTCGAGATCGTCGATGTTCACCACAACTACATCCTTCGCTCCCCGGCGACCGATCGGATTGCAGCGCTGGTGCATGAAGCCTACGGGATCGCCGCCGGACGGCATCCCGAGGCCGCGACGGCTTCCGGCGCCGGCGCGACGGCAGCTATGCCGGCCGCTCCTGCCGGGTAGCGTTCCACTGGCGATAGGCGTAGCGCCCCAGCGCCACCGCCGCCACGATCGCCCATACGCCCTCGAGCAGCACGAAGGGCATGAATTGGATCAGCCATGACGAATAGCAGGCGAGCCCGGGTCCGACGAGGTTCAGGCTGATATAGATCAGGCTGTCCGAGCGCAGCATCTGGAAGAGATTCAGGAAGAAGGCGAGCAGCAGCAGGCTGACGCCGATGAAGCCGAGCGCCGTCGGGTCCTTCACCAGCCAGAGCACCAGCGCCGCCCCCACGAGCAGCACGATGAGGAAAAGACCGTTCCGCGTCATTGCGGGACCTCCCGGATCCTTGCGCAGGGCCGTCCCTACCGGTGCGGAAACGGGCGAGGCCGTCCTTGCCCGCGGGCTATGTGGGACAAGCCGTCCCCCCTGTCAAGCAAGCCCGGCTCAAACCGGGGGGCCCGCCGCCGCATCGGCTTGAAACCGACCCGCATCCTTCCCATTATTGGAAGGATGCGGGTCGGTTACGGAGGGCCTTCAGCATGCAGTCGATCGGCGAAGCCGCCCGGGAAACCGGGGTTACCGCGAAGATGATCCGGCATTACGATTCGATCGGGCTGGTGAAACCGTCCGTCCGGTCCGACGCCGGCTATCGCTACTACGCGGACGCCGATCTCCACGCGCTTCGCTTCGTCAAGCGGGCGCGGAATTTCGGCTTCTCCCTGGAGCAGACCGCGACCCTGCTGGCGCTCTGGCGCGACCGGCACCGCGCGAGCGCCGCCGTCAAATCCATGGCCCTCGCCCAGGTCGCGGCGCTCGACGCCAAGATTCTGGAGCTGCAGGCGATGCGCCAGACCCTGGTGCATCTCGCCCAGAATTGTCGCGGCAACCAGCGGCCCGAATGCCCGATTCTGGAAGACCTCTCGGCCTGAAGCGCCGTCCGGGTCCGGACTGAACGGAAGGCGCCGCCAAGCCCCCCGCGCGCGCCTTCCGGCGCGCCCCGATTCCGCCCTTTCATTGCCGTGATTTGACCATGGAACTGCGGTTTCGTTACGGACTTGTTTCGGGTATAGGAACGCCGACATTTCGGAACGGCGTCAAAGAGCCCGCCGCAGAAAGAACGCGCCGCCGGAGATCAAGGAAACAGCCTTGTCAGCCTTCACGATCCTGTCGCGACGGCCATCATGGCCGACGCTCCGCTGGCTGGCGCCACTGGTTTCGACCGCGCTGCTTTACGGCCTTTTCTATTTCCTCTGCTGGCAGTTCTTCGAGCTGAAGATCGTGCCGCGCCGGGCGATCTCCGATTTCACCCTGCAGCTCGCGATGGCCTATGCGCTGTTCGCGCTGGCGCGGCGGATCTGGCCCTTCGTGCTTTTCCAGCTTCTCTGGCTCGCCGCCCTCTATATCGGCAGCGCCGCGAAGATCGCCGTCCTCGGCCGGCCGATCATGCCGGACGACCTGGACACGATCGGCGCGCTGGTCGAGATCCTCGGCCCTGCCGGCTGGCTCGTCGTCGTGTTGCCGCTCGTCATGATGGCGGGGCTGCTGCTCGGAAATCTCCGGGTCCGCGGCTGGGCGCCCCGGATCGGCGCCGCGGCCCTCACGCTCTCGGCCGCCGGCATCATTCTGACGCCGGGTCCCTTGAGCCACGCGCTCGACCGGCATTTCGGCAACACCGAATGGGATCAGCGCGAAAACTATGTCTGGCGCGGCGCGGGGCTCCATCTGCTGCAGGAGACGAGCCGCCTGCTCGCCAATCGCCTGCCGCCGCCGAGCCTGTCGGAAGCCCTGGCCGCGGCCGACCGGCTCCTCGCGCGACCGCGCGAGGCCAGCCTCAAGCTCGGCGGCAAGCCGCGCAATATCCATGTGCTGCTGCAGGAATCCTTCTGGGACCCGTCGCTGCTGGCGAAGGCGGGCCTGAGCGAGCCGCCGCTCGATGCGCGCTTCATGGCGCTCTGGGAAGAAGGCGGAAAGTCCTGGGCCCTCAGCCCCGCCTTCGGCGGCCAGACCGCCAACGCGGAGTTCGAGTTCCTGTGCGGGTTCCCGGTGCATGAGAACGCGGTTCGCTTCGAGCGCGGCTTCCGCAACGACCTGCCCTGCCTGCCGCATGTGCTCGATCAGTTCGGCTATCAGACCGTCGCGTCGCATCCGAACAGCGCCGGCTTCTGGAATCGTACCCGCGCCTATGGTCATGCCGGGTTCGAGACCTACTGGGCGATGGACGATTTCGAGCTCGACGATCTCAACGGCCCGTTCCTCGCGGATCGCTCGCTCTATCGCCAGGTGGCGGCGAAGCTGAAGGCCGTCACCGACGAGCGGCCGGTCTTCAACTACATCCTGACCTTTTACGGCCACTGGGCCTACGACATGAGCGAGCAGCGACCGGCCTCGATCCGGGCCAGCTCCGCCGTGCCCGACGTCGCCAACTACGCCAATGTGGTGCATTACAAGTCCGCGGAGCTGATGGACGAGATCGAACGGCTGCGCGCCGAAGACCCGGATTCCATCATCATCGCCTTCGGCGACCATCTTCCCTCGCTCGGCCGCAATTTCGCGGGCTATGTCGAGTCCGGCCTGCTGGCATCGAGCTTCGGCGATTTCACGCCGGCGATGTATCAGACCTCGGTCGGGACGCCGCTCCTGGTGATCGACGGCCGGCGCGGACCGCTGCCGCTCGGCCGTGTGCCGATGTTCGAGCTGCCGCGGCTCGTGCTCGATCTCATCGGCTATGACCGCATGACCATGATGGATTTCGCGACGGCGCCGCACGACATGCTGCTGCGGCCCTTGCCGGGCGCGACCTTGAGCTTCGTCGCAGGCGAGATCGATCGCGTCTGCCTCGCCGGCGCGACGGACCCCGCTTGCGAACGCGCCGCCGCCTGGGTCGCGGACCTCGATCTTCTCGCCCGGGATCTCTTCACCGGCGACGCCCATGCGCTGGCGGCGCTGCACGGGCCCGATCTCCGCATCCCGGCGATCCCGCAGCCCGAGGCCAAGCCGCCCTATATCGAGGTCGAGCTGCAGAATGCGCCGGCCGGCGCCAGCAACGACGGAACCATCGCCACGCGAAGCGGCGCGGGCGCGCCGCCGCATCCCTGAGGCGATACCGCTACGCGCGTGTCAGCGCATGCTGTCGGCCAGCCGCAGCTCGCCGAGCGGCTCCTTCTCGAAATTCACCATTTCGGCGCCGCTCTCGTCCACCGACCCGTAGGTGGAGAAGATCCGGAATCCGAGCAGCTTCAGGAGCTCCGGCGAGGCGGCGCGCAGCACCTCCCGTCGCGTGCCGAAGGTGAAGTTGGAGAGCTGCCGGAACTGCGGCCCGCAGTAGTAGGTGGGCATGCCGATGCGCGCACCGTTCGAGACGTTGAGGCCCGCGGCATGCCACATGCGTCCTTCGAAGACGAGGGCGGTGCCGGCCGGTCCCTCGGCCGCCACCGAAGGATAGGGATGCGGCACCGTCCCGTCCGGCTGATGGCCGCTGCGATGGCTCTTCGGCACGATGCGCGTGCCGCCGTTGGCCTCGGTGAAGTCGCTGATCATGTAGATCACGTTGCAGACGGCGGGCCGCCAGATCGGGCCCTCGACGGGGTCCGGGCTTCCGACGGCAATGTTCTTCCGGGTGGCGATGCCGACCTGCCGCCGTTCGCCGGCGGGCGCTTCGCGCGGCAGCCACCATTGATCGACATGCAGCCCCATGGGGCTGCCGCCCGGCCGCACGATATGGGCATCGGTCGCGGAGAGGAGGAACTCCGGGCCCAGAATATGCTCGACCAGCGCGAGCGTCTTCGGGTTCACCGCGACCTCGCGGAACACCTCGCCCTTGTTGATCAGCATGCTCACCCAGGAATTGGTGGCGTCGGTGTGCGCTTCGTTGCCGTGATTGACCGAGAGCGCCCGCTCGGCCGCGACCTGCTCCTCGAGCCGCGCGCGGATGGCCGCGACCTGGGTCGGCGATAGCGCCTCTGCCACCAGGCAATAGCCGAACTCGTCGAGATCGCGCTTCAACCTGTCGGGATCGGTGCAAGGCACCGGCAGCTCATCCTTGTTCCAACTCGGCATTCCTCGGCTCCAGCTCCCTGCCTGCGATGCTTCGACGCGCCTCGTCCGCGCGCCGCTGCAGGCGAACCTATCATATTGCTTGCGACCCGCCAGATTCCTATGCTCGCGCGCAATGCGCGATTTTCATAAACCCGGCCGCTCGGTCGTCTATTCGACCGAGGCGATGGCCGCCACCTCGCACCCGCTCGCGACCGCAGCGGCACTCGAGGTTCTTCGCACCGGCGGCAACGCCATGGACGCCGCCATCGCGGCGGTCGCCGTGCAGTCCGTCGTGGAGCCCCACATGACGGGGATCGGCGGCGACTGCTTCGTGCTCTATGCGCCGAAGGGCGGCAACAAGATCGTGGCCTTCGACGGCGCGGGGCGCGCGCCGATGGCGGCGTCGGCGGAGAAGCTGGTCGCCACCGGCGCCACCGAGATCGATCCGCGCAGCCCGCATGCGGTGACCGTGCCCTGCGCCATCGACGGCTGGGTGCGGCTCAACCAGGACCATGGCAAGAAGCCGCTCGCCGAGCTGCTGGCCCCGGCGATCCGCTATGCCGAGCATGGCTATCCGGTGAGCGACCGGGTCGCCGTCGACTGGGCGCTCGAGGTCGACCATCTGTCGCACGATGCGGGCGCCAAGGCGCTCTTCCTGCCGAACGGCCTGCCGCCCGCGGCCGGCGCCATCCATCGCCAGCCGGCACTCGCGGAAACCCTGAAGCGCATCGCGCGCGAGGGGCGCGACGGCTTCTACAAGGGACCGGTCGCGGCCGACATGGTCGACCGGCTGAAGAAGGGCGGCGGCGCGCACACCCTCGACGACTTCGCCGATGCCGCCGGCCGCTACGTCGAGCCGATCGCCTCCGACTATCGCGGCTATCGCGTCCATGAATGCCCGCCGCCCGGCCAGGGCATTGCGGCGCTCGGGATGATGAACATCCTGTCCGGCTACGAGCTCGGCCGCCTCGATCCGGTCGGCGCGGAGCGCGTCCATCTCGAAACCGAGGCGACGCGGCTCGCCATGCGGGACCGCGACGCCTTCCTCGCCGACCCCGATCACACGAAGATCGACGTCAAGGCCTGGCTCTCCCCGGCCCATGCCGAGGCGTGCCGCCGGCAGATCGATCCCGGGCGCGCGATGCAGATGCCGCCGTCGGCCGGCTTCCCGAACCATCGGGACACGGTCTATCTGACGGTCGTCGATCGCGACCGCAATGCGGTCAGCTTCATCAACTCGATCTTCTGGGGCTTCGGCAGCGGCATGCTGGCCGCGAAATCGGGCGTCGTGCTGCATAACCGCGGCTCGAGCTTCAGCCTGGCCGACGGCCACCCGAACCGGCTTGCGCCCGGCAAGCGGCCGCTCCATACGATCATTCCGGCGATGGTGACGAAGGACGGCCAGACCGTCATGCCGTTCGGCGTGATGGGCGGCCATTACCAGCCGGTCGGCCAGGCGCATGTGCTGACCAATATCGTCGATTTCGGCATGGATCCGCAGGCGGCGCTCGATTGCCCGCGTTCCTTCTACGAGAACGGCGCGCTCCGTCTCGAAAGCGGCTTCCCCGCCGAGACGGCGCAGAAGCTCACGGCCATGGGCCACAAGCTCGAGGATGCGCCGGAGCCCTATGGCGGCGGCCAGGCGATCTGGATCGATGCGAAACGCGGCCTGCTGCTCGGCGCTTCCGACCAGCGCAAGGACGGGCTGGCGCTCGGCTATTAAGCGAAGGGGAGCCGCGGATCGCCCGGCGTTCCGACCGGACCGTTCGACCAGGTTTCACGAGCCGGCGCGAGGCTGTTCGACGCGAACCCGAGATTCGCGCGCGGGTTCGCCCTCCGCAACCTCGAGCGCGAACGGCCGGCGCTCATCCGATATCGCGATCGCCCTGACAAGCGGCCGCCCCGACAAGCGGCGAAAACGTCCCGGACGCCGTCCGTCGACGGCGATCTCCGCCCTCATCGCTTCGCGGCGGGGCCGCCCATACTGGACCAAGGTCCAATATTCCCCGTCAGCCTGCCGGGCAATGATCGATACCCACACGTCACGCCTTCGATCGGGACAGTTCGGTCGGGCGGCTGATTTCCGATGCCGGCCGATTCCCACATCGCCCGAGTTCCGGGCGCGGGCCTCATGGCAAGAGGAGCATCCAGCAATGACGCAGAAATCCAGGATCGACGGGTCTGAGGATCGTCCCCGGAGCGAGCCGACCCGTCGCGACATCCTGCTTGCGGGAAGCGCGCTCGTGGCCGCAACCCTGGCCGACGCCACCGCGACCACCGCCCAGGCGCAGGAGCAGCCTGCTCCCGCGGCCGGCAGCAAGCCCAACATCCTGGTGATCTTCGGCGATGACATCGGCATCACGAACATCAGCGCCTATTCGCAGGGGCTGATGGGATATCAGACGCCGAACATCGACAGCATCGCCCGCGACGGCCTCATGATGCTGCATTACTACGGCGAGCAATCATGCACGGCGGGCCGAGCGGCCTTCCTCACCGGCCAGCATGGCCTCCGCACGGGGTTGACCAAGGTGGGTTTCCCCGGCGCGCCGATGGGGATGAGCCAGCTCGATCCGTCGATCGGCGGCCTCCTGAAGAATCTGGGCTATGCCACAGGGCAGTTCGGCAAGAACCATGTCGGCGACCGCAACGAATCGCTCCCGACGGTGAACGGCTTCGACGAGTTTTTCGGCAACCTCTATCACCTGAATGCCGAGGAGGAGCCGGAGCTCCCGGACTATCCGAAGGATCCCGAATATCTCGCGAAGTTCGGTCCCCGCGGCGTGCTCCGCTGCAAGGCGACGGATGTGTTCGATGCCACGGAAGATCCGCGCTTCGGCCAGGTCGGCAGGCAGACGATCGAGGATACCGGCGCGCTGACCAAGAAGCGCATGGAAACGATCGACGACGAGACTTCGGCCGCCGCCATCGACTTCATGCAGAGGCAGAACGCCGCGGGCAAACCCTTCTTCTGCTGGTTCAACTCGACCCGCATGCATCTGCGGACGCATGTCCGCGAAAGCCATCGCGGCCGCTACCAGCATGGCGACAGCGAATATATCGACGGCATGATGGAGCATGACGACACCATCGGCAGCCTGCTCAAGGCGCTCGACGATATGGGCGTCGCGAACGACACCATCGTCATCTACACGACCGACAACGGGCCGCATATGAACACCTGGCCGGACGGGGCCATGACCTGGTTCCGTTCCGAGAAGAACACCAATTGGGAGGGCGCCTTCCGCGTGCCATGCTTCGTCCGCTGGCCGGGCGTTATCGAGCCCGGCACCGTCAGCAACGAGCTCATGAGTCACAACGACTGGGTACCCACCCTTTGCTCCATCGCCGGCGAGCCGGACATCGTGGAGAAGCTGAAGGCCGGCTACAGGGCGAACGGCCTGGACTACAAGGTGCATCTCGACGGACACGACCAGTCCGAGTTCCTGCGCACGGTGCGCGGCACGGCGACGAGCAACAATGGCGTGAAGAGCGCCCGGGACAAGTTCTTCTACTCGGACGACGACGGAACGTTGGTCTGCATGCGCCAGGGCGACTACAAATACGTATTCTCGGAACAGCGCATGCAAGGCACCATGGGCCTGTGGGCCGAGCCTTTCACGACCTTGCGTCTGCAGAAAATCTTCAACCTGTTCCAGGATCCGTTCGAACGCGCCGATATCACGTCGAACACCTTCTGGGATTGGCAGCTCGACCACGTCGCGAACATGTATGGGGTAATGGACGAGGTCTTCACGTTCGCGGCGACCTTCAAGGAATTCCCGCCGCGCTCCTTCCCGCCCTCGTTCAACCCGGCGAATGTGATGGAAACGACGCTGGAGAACATCAAGCGGCAGGAGGAGTTCAAGCGGAACCTCGACCTCGACAGGATCCGTGGCGGGCTCAACCGGATGATCGACGACGCCCTGAAGCAGCGCGACGTGGCCCCGTGACCGGCGCCTGGTCCGCCGTCCCGGCGCATGTCCCCGGGCCCGATGCGGAAGGCGGAGAATGATGCGCAGGCGGTGGTTTCGCGGCCCCGATCTGAGCCCCTGGGCGGCGGCGATCCTGGCGTTCGCCCTGATCCTGCCGTCCCCGGGCTTCGCGGAAGATCCGCTTCCGAGCTGGCGTGATGGCGCCAGCAAGGCTGCGATCGTCGAGTTCGTCGCGGCGGTGACGGCCGAGGGCGGCCAGGATTTCGTCCCCGCGCAGGGTCGCCTTGCGGTTTTCGACAATGATGGCACGCTCTGGTCCGAGCAGCCGATCTATGTACAGTTCGCCTTCGTGCTCGACCGGATCCGGGAATTGTCGCCCGCTCATCCGGAATGGAAGGAGACGGAGCCCTTCAAGAGCGTGCTGGCCGGAAACATCAAGAACGTCATGGCGCAAGGCGAGAAAGGCATCGCCAAATTGCTCGCCGCCACCCATGCGGGAATGGACACCGACGCCTTCAGCGACATCGTCCTGACCTGGCTGACCTCGGCGAGGCATCCGAAATACGCCAGACCCTATAGCTCGCTGGTTTATCAGCCGATGCTGGAACTCCTCGCCTATCTGCGCGCGAATGGCTTCCGCACCTATATCGTCTCCGGCGGCGGGGCGGATTTCATGCGACCCTGGGCCGAGAAATCCTATGGCGTTCCCCCGGACCAGGTGATCGGCAGCATGATCGACCTCAAATACGAGGTCCAGGACGGCAAGCCGGTCCTGATGCGGGAACCCGGGATCGATTTCGTGGATGACGGGCCCGGCAAGCCGGTCGGCATTTACCGGCAGCTCGGGGAACGACCGATCGCGGCCTTCGGCAATTCGGACGGCGACTACCAGATGCTGGAATGGGTCACCGCCGGCGAGGGCCGGCGCCTCGGCATGATCGTCCACCATACCGACGAGCTGCGGGAGACCGCTTATGATCGCGATTCGCCGGTCGGCAAGCTCGACAAGGCGCTCGACGATGCGGCGGCGAAAGGCTGGCATGTCATCGACATGAAGGCCGACTGGCTCGCCGTTTTCCCCGCCTGGCCGCCGCAATAGAGGGCGCGAGCGATATGCCGGCAAGGGTAGCCGACGGAACGAAAACGGCATCGCAGGGAATGATCGCGCTGCCGGGCGGCAGCTTCGCCATGGGGTCGGACAGCCACTACAAGGAAGAGGCGCCGGTTCATCGCGCGACCGTCGGACCGTTCGCCATCGATGCCTGCGCGGTCACCAATGCGGAGTTTGCGCAATTCGTCCAGGCGACGGCTTACGTCACGGTGGCGGAACGACCGCTCGATCCGGCGGACTATCCGGGGGCGAAACCCGGGATGCTGCAACCGGGCGCCATGGTGTTCCGGCAGCCGGATCGGCCTGTCGATCTGCGCGATATCGGCAATTGGTGGGCTTACCTCCCCGGCGCCTGCTGGCGCCATCCCAAGGGGCCGGACAGCGATCTCCGGGGTCTGGAGCGCCACCCGGTGGTCCAGGTCGCTTACGAGGATGCCGCCGCCTTCGCCGCCTGGGCCGGCAAGGAATTGCCGACCGAAGCCGAATGGGAATATGCCGCGCGCGGCGGCCTCGACGGGGCCGCCTATTGCTGGGGCGATGATTTCATGCCGGCCGGCCGCGCCATGGCCAATACCTGGCACGGCGACTTTCCCTGGCGCCATCTCGGCGAGACGGGCCGCGGCGGAACCATGCCGGTCGGCTCGTTTCCGGCGAACGGCTTCGGCCTCTTCGATATGGCCGGAAACGTCTGGGAATGGACCCAGGATTGGTACGCGGCCGCACACCCGGCCGATGCGAAGAAGGCCTGCTGCGTTCCGCTCGATCCGCGCGGCGGCGGCGTCGATGCGAGCTATGACCCGCAGCAGCCGAACATCCGGATTCCGCGCAAGGTCGTGAAGGGCGGGTCCTTCCTCTGCTCGCCGGGCTACTGCCTGCGCTACCGCCCGGCGGCCCGGCAGCCGCAGATGATCGACAGCGCCATGTCGCATATCGGATTCCGCTGTGTGGTCAGGCAGAAGGCCTGCGGACCGGATTAGGACGCAGCCGCGCCGGAAGCGTCGTCGACGGGAAACGAAAAATGGCCCGGCGTTCCCTCAGGGCCATTTTCCCTAGATCGAAACGCGCGCGGGCTTATCGCACATGCAGATGCCGGTCGATCCCGGGCCCGAGCACCTCGCAACCCTTCTCCGTCACCGTGATGCTCTCGCTGAAGCCGATGCCGTATTTGTCGGTCGGGACCCAGGCGCAGATCGGCAGGTGAAAGCACATGCCGGGCTTGAGCACCGTGTCGGAGCCTTCCGCGATATAGACCGGGTTCTCGGTCCAGGTCGGCTGGAACCCCATGCCGATCGAGTAGCCGTAGCCGCCATGGAAGAAGGTATCCTTCGGCGCGCCGTCGAAGCCCTTCTTCGCGATCTTCGCGACCTCGTCGCCGGTGCGGCCGGGCTTCACGTTCTCCAGCAGCAGCTCGAGAACCTTGATGCTGGCGTCGGCGAGCCGCTTGATGCCGTCCGGCGGGGTGCCGATCACCGCGCTCCGCATCGCCGGCGCGTTGTAGCGCTCGTGCGCGCCCGAATATTCGAGATAGATGGCATCGCCCTTGGCGAGCTTGATGCGCTTGTAGGGGATATGCGGCATGTAGCCGGCGCGCTTGCCGGTCATGATCATCGGGTCGATCGACATGAGCTCGGAGCCGGCCGCGATCATCGCGCCATAGCCGGCCGCCACGATCTGGTTGTCGGTCTTGCCTTCGGCCGCGGCGTCGAGCGAGGCCTTGAGGCCGGTCCAGGTATATTTGCCGGCCTGCTTCATATGCAGGATCTCGGCCGGCGACTTGACGAGGCGCACATCGAGCACGAGCCGCGTCGCATCGACGAACTTGGCCTTGGGCAGCACCTCGGTGAGGCGTATATAGCTCTTGGTGTCGAAGGCGCCGCTGGCGAAGGTCTCCGCATTGCCCATCTCGAGGCCGATGCGCTTCCCGTTGCCGCCGCGGTCGGCGAGGATCTGGCCGAGCTGCGTCGCCGTGTCCTGCGCCTCGTACCAATAGAATACATCGATCTTCTTGATCGTGCTGCAGAGCAGCGCGCAAGGCGCCTCGAGCTCGGAGCAATGCAGCTCGACATCGCCGGTCTGGCCGAGGATGCCGACCGTGTAGCCGCAGGACATCGTGCTGTCATAGCCGGTCAGATAGCCGAGATTGGGCGTGCTGCTGATCAGCAGGATATCGACCCCGCGCTCGCCCATGAGCTTCTGCGTCTTGCGCACGCGCTCGCGATATTCGGATTCCGGAAAGGCGAGCTCCCGCGGCAGCGGCGATTGCTCCAAGGCTTCCATCAGGTTCATGACACCCTCTTCTTGCTGGTGAGTTCTCTCGACGATGCTCTGCCGGCGTCCTTCGCCGACTTGCGGTCCGGACCTCGCCGCAACCCCGTCTTCTTCGCGGCGGTCGGCCCGGCTTCGAGCCCGATTTCGTAGCGGAACTTGCGCACGTCCCACATGGCGAAGATCTCGGCGTTGACGAAGCCGGGAATCTCCTTCCAGAGCGATTCCTTGTATTCGCCGAAGCCGTGGCTGTCGCGCATCGCGACCTCGAACATGACGTCGTAGCCGGTGAGCAGCAGGCCGATCCAGCCGACCTCGCGCTTGCGGGCGAGCACGGCGACCGCATCCTCGATCGATCCGGGCTCGAGCCTGAGGCCCACCGTCGCGTGGAAATCGAGCCCCATGCGCCAAGGATTCGGCACGGCGATCACTTCCAGGATGCCGGCCTTGCGGAGCTGGTTGTAGCGAGCCCGCACCGTGCCCGGCGACACCTTCAGCCGCTTGCCGATCTCGCGGAAGGACGCGCGCCCGTCGCGCTGCAGCTCGGCGATCAGCCGATGGCTGAGCGCATCCAGCTCGATCAGTTCGGGTTTGGCCATTTCGCCGGTTTTTTCCTCATCGACTAGCCAAATGCGCAGCGAATGACCCTTCGATAGCGCATTTCGCCAATGAATCACAATGGCCTTGCCGCGCGGAGCCGGCCGCCGTTCGGAATCCGCTACGCGCGGCCGGCGCGACCCTCTAGGATGCGCGCCATGCGGCACCTCTATCATCGCGATGCGTTCGATATGGCCCGCCCCGTCCCGAGCTACTGGGAGGCGACCGCGGGCCGCGCGGTGGATGAGGCGGCGCCGCTGGCCGCGGATACGCGCTGCGACGTCGCCGTGATCGGCGGCGGCTATACCGGGCTCTCCGCGGCGCTGCATCTCGCGCGCGACGCGAGCGCCGACACGGTCCTGCTCGAGGCGGGCAGGATCGGCTGGGGCGCCTCGGGGCGGAACGGCGGCTTCTGCTGCCTCGGCTCGCACAAGCTCTCCAACGGCGAGCTCATGGCGCGCTACGGCCGCGAGGGCGCGATCGAGTATTTCCAGGCGCAGCGGGAGGCGGTCGAGCTCGTGCGCGAGCTCGGCGTGAGCGAGGAGATCGATTTCGACGGCGTCGGCAACGGCGAGACCACCCTCGCCCATCTGCCCTCGCGCATGGCGGAGCTGCGGGAAGAGGCCGCCTTCCTTAAAGATACCTATGGCGTCGCCGCGGCGCTGCTCGGTCCATCGGATCTCGTCGTGCGCGGCATGGCGAGCGCCGGCTTCCATGGCGGGCTGCATCTGCCGATCGGCTTCGGTCTCCATCCCGGGAAATATGTCCGCGGCCTCGCCCGTGCCGCGATGCGTCGCGGCGCGCGGATCGCCGCGGAGACGCCGGTCACCGGCCTCCGGATGGCGGACGGGCGGTACGAGCTGGCGACGCCGCGGGGGAAGGTCAGCGCCGAGCGGGTGCTGATCGCCACCAACGGCTACACGCCGGAGGATCTTTTTCCCGGCCTCGGCGGGCGGCTTTTGCCGGCCCTTTCCAATGCGATGGCGACGCGGCCGCTGAGCGATTCGGAGCTGCAGGCGCAGGGCTGGACCACGCGCGAGATGGCGTTCGACAGCCGCTATCTGCTGCATTATTTCCGCCTGCTGCCCGATCGCCGGTTCCTCTTCGGCGCGCGGGGCGGCTTCGATGCGTCGCAGGCTGGCGAGCGGCGCCGGAGCGCGGCGTTGGAGCGCGATTTCCGCGCCCTCTTCCCGGCCTGGCGCGATGTCGCGATCGACTATCGCTGGTCCGGCATGGTCTGCCTCGCCCGCGATCGGGTGCCCCATCTGGGCGAGTTCGCCGACAGCCCGGGGCTCTTCCATGCGCTCGCCTATCACGGCAACGGCGTCGCCATGGCGAGCTGGGCCGGCCGCGCCATGGCGCAGCTCATGACCGGGAACCGGGCCGCCGCCGGCATCCCCGCCGCCCTCTCCCGGCCCCTGCCCGCCTTCCCCTTCCCGCCGCTTCGGCTCGCCTATCTGCAGGCTGCCTATGCGTGGTACGGGCTCAAGGACCGCCGCTGAGGCGAGCTCAGCCGCGATAGCGGGTGAGACGCAGCGCCAGGATCGTCATTCCGAGCCGTCCCATGTTCGTGCAGATGCCGGGCCGGTTTCCCGACAGGGATCATGACGCGCCCTTGCGGCGCATGCGCCGATGGCGATGATCGCGGTCGGGGACTTCGGGGGACGCGTGTCTATCGAAATCGATGCCGCATCGAGCTCGACGGCCATCTCGACGTTCTGATGACCCGGATCGCGCGTTGACTGTGGTAGCGGGGGCCGGACTCGAACCGGCGACCTTAGGATTATGATTCCTCTGCTCTAACCAGCTGAGCTACCCCGCCCCATGGGCGCCCGGCGCGGATCCCGAAGCACCCCGCCGAGCCCGCGAGGGTATATGGCGAAGGCCGGACCGGTGTCAAGCAAGCCGGCCGCGCGGAACGGGCCGCAAGGCGCGGAAAATCCTCGGTTTTGCAGAAAGCCCCGGGCAAGGTGACGCCGGGCTTCCGGCGCTGCGTCCGGGCGGTTCCGGCGCGCCGGACAGCATGCTACCCATGCGGTCGCGGATCGGCGCCGACGGGCGCCAGCCAAGCCCGGAATCGACGATGCGCCGATGGCCTTCCCTGCTTTTCTTGTTCCTGACGCTGGCGGGATGCGTGACGCGGCCGCCCGCCCCGCCGCCGCTCACGCCGGCCGAAGCGCGCCTCGCCTGGGCGAAGAGCATCGCGGTCGCCATCGGCGAATGGGAGAAGTTCGGCGGCCAGGTCGTGCATCTGCGCCGCGACGCCGAGGGCCACGACCATGTCGCGATCGAGCCGGTGCGAAGCTGGGAGGATTCGCCGGTCGCCTATGATCCGCTCGTCGCCTATTGGGCTGCGGTCGGCGAGGACCCGGCGAGCTTCGCGAGCTGGCGGGCCTGCTATTCGGGATGGGAGCGCAAATGCCCCTGGCAGCTGCCCTGGTCCGCGGCCTTCATCTCCTATGTGATGCAGCAGGCGGGCTATGGGCCGGCCGACTTCACGCCGAGCGCCGAGCATTGGGAATATGTGAAGGCGGCGATCCGGCGCGCGCATCGGCCGGGCGCGATCTTTGTTCCCGAATCGCCCGCGCGCTATGCGCCGCAGCCGGGCGACCTCCTCTGCAAGACGCGCGCCGGCGCGAAGCCGCCGCCCTTCGAGCCCTTGCTCGATGATCCCGATCGGTTCGGCGGCGGCCTGCCGATGCATTGCGACCTGGTGATCGCGAACCATGGCAGCGCGCTCTCGCCCGGCGGCCTCATCGAGGCGATCGGCGGCAATGTGCTGAACTCGGTCTCGAAGAGCCTGTTTCCGGCGCGCGA
>CADEFF010000024.1:27745-50130 GCA_902826565.1 uncultured Rhodospirillaceae bacterium
CCGTCGACCTTGAGCTTGCCGGTCATGTAGGCGAGCGTCGGGTCGAGACGCCCCTCCAGCATCGCCTTCGCGTTGGCGCTCGAGATGCGGAGCGTCGTGTCGACCTCGCCGTCCTCGTTGCTGACCACGGCCGTCGGGCCGGTGCCGTCCCACATCACGACCCCGCCTTCCTCCAGCACCATCTTGAGCCGGTAGCCGAGCGGCCGCAGCGTGCGGACCTTTGCCGCGAGCAATTGCGTCACCGCATCGAGGTCGCTCATGCCGCCTCCGAAGCCGCGAGAGCCGCCTGCCGCCGGATCCAGCCGCCGCCGAGCACGCGGCTGCCGTCATAGAAGACGCAGGCCTGGCCGGGCGCGACGCCGAACTGCGGCGTATCGAAGCGGACATCCGCATGGCCATCGACGCCGCGGAGGACGGTCGCGGCCACCGGCGCGCTCATGGAGCGCAGCTTCGCCATGACCGGCAGGGATTCGTTCGCCGCGGCACCGCCGAGCCAGTTGAGCCCGGCGACCGACAGGCCGCGGATCGCCAGCGCCGCCCGGGGACCGACCACCACCCGGGCGCGCTCGGGATCGAGACGCACCACATAAAGCGGCTCGCCATCGGCGGCGCTCTCCGCGATGCCGATGCCGCGGCGCTGCCCGACCGTGAAATGAACGATGCCGCGATGGCGCCCGAGCACCCGCCCGTCGACATGGACGATGTCGCCCGCCTCGGCGGCGCCCGGCTTCAGCTTCTCGATCACCGCCGCATAGCCGCCGCTCGGCACGAAGCAGATATCCTGGCTGTCGGGCTTGGCGGCGACAGGCAGCGACAGCCGCTCCGCCAGGGCGCGGGTTTCGCGCTTCTCGAGCCCGCCCAGCGGGAAGCGCAGGAAATCGAGCTGCACCGCGGTGGTTGCGAAAAGGAAGTAGCTCTGATCGCGGCCGTCATCGACGGCGCGATGCAGCTCGGGTCCGGCGGCACCGGGGAGGCGACGCGCATAGTGACCCGTGGCCAGCGCCTTTGCGCCCAGATCGCGCGCGGTCGCGAGCAGATCGCCGAACTTCACGCGCTCGTTGCAGCGCACGCAGGGGATCGGCGTCTCGCCGGCGACGTAGCTCGCCGCGAAATCCTCCATCACGGCGCTGCGGAAGCGCGCCTCGTAATCGAGCACGAAATGATCGATGCCGAGCCGGTCGGCGACGCGCCGCGCGTCGTAGATGTCCTGCCCCGCGCAGCAGGCGCCCTTGCGGCCCGAGGCTGCGCCGTGGTCGTAGAGCTGCAGGGTCACGCCGACCACCTCGAACCCGGCCTCGACCATGAGGGCCGCGGTCACGGCGCTGTCGACGCCGCCGGACATGGCCACGACGACGCGGTCGCCGCGGGCGAGGCCGGCCAGGGAGGAATCGCTCGGGTTCATGGCGCGGAATATAGAGCCTGGGCCCCCACTTGTCAGGCATCGGGAAGGCGGCCGAAGGGAGCGGGATTCTGCCCCGTTCCGGCGCCCCAAACGGGGTTTCGCCGGTTCGCTTGACAGTCCGATCGCCGGTCGCCGAAGCTTCCGGCCGCGCCGGCCGGTTCGCAACGGGCAAGGCTGCGACCATCCGGGGAGCGCGGCATGATGGACCCCAAGACGCGGCCATCCGCCCTCCTCGGCGAGCTTGCCGCCAATGCCGAACGGCCCTTTTCCGAAGCCCTCGGCTTCCCGGCCGCCGCCTACAGAT
Source organism: uncultured Rhodospirillaceae bacterium (assembly GCA_902826565.1). Lineage (GTDB taxonomy): Bacteria > Pseudomonadota > Alphaproteobacteria > Dongiales > Dongiaceae > CADEFF01. The sequence goes on from CADEFF010000024.1 coordinate 29,452, forward strand.
CGCCCGAATTCGCCGCGCTCGAAGCCGAGAAGCTCTTCCGCAAGGAGTGGGTCTGCGTCGGCCGCACCGACGATCTGCCGAAGGTCGGCGACTACATCGCGACCGACATCGCCGGCGTGCCGGTGGTCACGCTCCGCGACAAGACGAACGCGATCCGCAGCTTCTCCAATGTCTGCCTGCATCGGATGATGCGGCTCCTCGCCGGGCGCGGCAATTGCGGCGGCCGCATCACCTGCCCCTATCACGCCTGGACCTACAATCTGAAAGGCCAGCTCGTCGGCGCCGCCCATATGGATCGGACGCCGGGATTCGACCTGGCGGCGCACCGGCTTCCCGCGCTTCGCACCGAGCTCTGGCAGGGCTGGATCTATGTCGCGCTCGACCCGGAGACGCCGCCGCTCGCCGGCCGGCTCGAGGCGCTCGACCGCATGATCGAGCCCTATGGCGCGCCGGCCTATGGCGGCGCGCTCCGGGAGGAGATGGCCTGGAAAACCAACTGGAAGTCGCTCGCCGAGAACTACATGGAGGACTATCACGTCCCCTTCGTGCATCGCACGACGATCGGCATCTATGCCGACGCCGAATTCTCGGAGCATTTCGAGAGCGGCGATGCATATCACTCGCACGCCTATGTCCGCGGCGAGAGCTCGCCGCGCGGTCTCGCCCATCCGGGCAACAGCCGTCTCGAGGGGCGCTGGCGGCGCACCTCCCTGATGATCTGCATCTACCCGTCCCACGTCATCACGCTGGCGCCGGACCATCTCTGGTCGCTGTCGCTGCTGCCGAACGGCACGGGCGAGGTGAAGGTGCGGTTCGGCCTCTCCTACGCGCCGGAGCTTCTGGCCGAGGTCAATGACTGGGACGCGTTCGTCGCCGAGCGAAAGGCGACCTTCGACGCGATCAATGCCGAGGATCGGAGGACGCTCGAAGGCCTCTATCCGGCGCTCGCCTCGCCGCTGGCGACGCCGGGGCGGCTCTCCTACCTCGAGCGCTTCACCTACGACCTGAACCGCTATATCTGCCGGCGGCTCGAGGTCTGACGGATCAGCCCTGCAGCCGCTCGACGAGACGGTCGAGCGGTGCCGCATCCCGCAACAGCCCCAGCGGCACGGAAAAATGGCCGCGGCGATAGGAGAAGAGATTCTCCGAAGGCAGCCGCCAGAGCTCGGCGAGCTGCGCGCCGCGGACCGCCGGCGTCACGCGATCCGCATTGCCCAGCATCATGAGGATGTCCCTTGCCGGCAGCGGCGCCCGCACGCCGGGATCGGAAAGGCCCGCGAAGGCATCGATCTTGCGCGGGGTCCAGCCCGCCGCCTCCAGGGCCGCGGCAAGGCCGGTCTTCCTCGCAAGCGCGCTTTCGAAACCGAGCGCCGCCACGCGCGCGCTGGTCGTCACGAGAAAAAGCAGGTCCGGCCGGCAGTCGCCCGGCCAGTGCCGGGCATGGGTTGCGGCAAGCTGCGCCGTGAGGGCGCCGAGGCTGGTGCCGCCGATCCCGACGCGCCCCGTGCCGAGGCCGCGGCACCAGGCGATGAGGCGCGCATATTCGCGGACCGCGCTCTGGAAGAAATCGAGCCCGCCGAGCGGTTGGCGGGCGAGGAACGGCTCGCCGCCATAGAAGCCCGCCTGCCGGCGGCGCACATGATAGGGAAGCTCCAGCCGCACAAGCCGAACGCCGCGCGCGACGAGCGGAAAGAACTCGTCGGCGATGTCGTCATACGCCTCGACCTCGACGCCGAGCCCGTTGGCATAGACGAAGCTCGGCGCATTGCCCGCCTCGCCCGGCTCGAACACATGCGCATAGGCGAACCCGCCCGCTTCCTGCGGCATTGCGAAGCGCAGCCAGTATTCGCAGCCCCAGCCCCGCTCGATCGCCGCCGACCGCTCGACCACCGGCCAGGGCTCCTGCAACAGATAGGCGCCGTCCGGATCGGCGGCGAGCGTCGCATAGCGATCGGCGACCTCGGCCGGCGACGGAATGTCGAACCGCACCGCCGCGAGGCGGCGGCGCAGGCTGAAGGGCAGCAGGTAGCCGCGCGCCGTCATGAGCCGGTGGCTCGCCCGTCGCCAGGCGGCCGTGAGCACCGCGGCGTCTTCGCTTCCGCCCGCAAAGAGCGCGTCCGTCCAGCGCCGGTCGGCCTCGGCATAGCCCTCGGCGAGACCGTGAATGCGGGCAAGGCCGCGGCGCGGCGGGCGCGGCGATCCGGCGAGCCGGAGATGCGAGGCGAACGCCTCCGGCGATCCGGCCGCCTCGATCGCCGCCGCCCAGGCGCGCGACGCCGGCAGATAGGCGCGGGTCAGGCCTTCCAGCGCGAGGCTGTCGAACCAGGGGCGCGCCAGCCAGCCGCCGAGCGGCGTCGCCATGAGGCGCGCATGCGCACGGGCCGGCGCCGGAAGCGGCGCGGTCTCGGTCAGCGAAGTCATGGTTTCCGCCTCGGGTCTAAGGTCCGATGATCTAGCGACGCTCGTCGAGCCATGCCATCTGGATGGCTTCGAGGATCTTCTCGTTGGAGCGTTGCGGATCGTCCTTAAAATCCGGTAATTCCTGCACCCATTTCCAGAGATCGGTAAACCGGAGGTTGACGACATCCGCGTCGGGATGGCGTTCCTCCAGGTCCGCGGCGATCAGATGGACGTCGGTCCAGCGCAGGGGCATGGGGATCGGGGCGGCGCCGCCCGCTACTCCAGCATCATGTTGCGGGTTCCGGCCGGCAGGGTGACGGTAAGCCCGTCCAGCTCCTCCGTCATCTTGATCTGGCACCCGAGCCGCGAGGTGTGGGTGAGGCCGAAGGCAAGGTCGAGCATATCCTCCTCGTCCTCCGTCGGCTCCTTCAGCACGTCGTACCATTCCGGATCGACCACGACATGGCAGGTCGAGCAGGCGAGCGACCCTTCGCAGGCGCCTTCGAGGTCGAGATTGTTGCGATGCGCGATCTCGAGCACCGAAAGGCCGACCGGGGCTTCCACTTCGACCCGGCTGCCATCCGGCTTGATGAAGGTCATCTTCGGCATCGTCGACTCTCTCCGTCCTCAATCGTTGCGAGGGGCCGCCGGCACCCGCGATGAAGTCCTGGCGGCTCCCGAAGAGCCGGATCCGGCGGCGGCGCGGGCATCGGGTGCCATATCGGCCTCGACTTCGTCAAGCCGGTGGCCGGCGAGCGCGCCCTGCAACGCGCGATCGACCCGTCGCTGGGCGAAGGGGCGTCCCGTTTCCTCGAGCCGCTCGACGAGGCCGTTGATGAGATCGCGGTCGGCGCCGGCAGCGGCCTTGCGGATTTCGTGGGCAAGATTCTGGAGCTGCGCGCGCTCCTCCGGCGTGGCGAGCTCGCCTTCCGCCTTGAGAGCGGCCGCAAGCGCCAGGAGCACCCGCTCGGCCTCGACGCGCGCCTCGATGAGCAGCCGGCGTTCCATGTCCTCCTGCGCGTGCTCCATGCTCTCGCGCAGCATCCGCGCCATTTCGTCCTCGCCGAGCCCGTAGGAGGGCTTGACCTCGATCGCCGCGCTGACCCCGGTGGTCTTCTCTTCGGCGCTTACCGTCAAAAGCCCGTCCGCATCGACGGCGAAGGTGACGCGGATGCGTGCGGCGCCGGCGGTGAGCGGCGGGATGCCCTTGAGCTCGAACCGGCCGAGCGACCGGCATTCGGCGACGGTTTCGCGCTCGCCCTGGACCACATGCAGCAGCATGCCGGTCTGGCCGTCCTGATAGGTGGTGAATTCCTGCGCCATGGCGACGGGGATCGGCGAGTTGCGCGGAATCACCTTCTCGACGATCCCGCCCATGGTCTCGATGCCGAGCGAGAGCGGCGTGACGTCGAGCAGCAGCGTGCCTTCGCCGCGCGTCAGCGCCCGCGCCTGCAGGGCCGCGCCGACCGCCACCACCTCGTCGGGGTCGATGTCGGCGAGCGGCTCGCGGCCGAAAAGCGTTCCGAGCTCGCGCCGCACCAGCGGCAGGCGGGTCGAGCCGCCGACCAGCACCACGCCCTGGACCTCGGTCGGACGGAAGCCGGCATCCTCGAGCGCGCTCTGCGTGATGGACAGGGTCCGCGCCAGCAGCGGGCGGATCAGGCTTTCGACCGTTGCGCGATCGAGCGCATGGCGGCTCGTCTCGCCGCCGAGCTCGATCCGCCACTCGCCGCGTTCCTGGGTCGACAGGCATTCCTTGGCGAGGCGCACCGCGGCAAGCACCTGCTTCGCCTCGCCGATGCTGGGACGATGGACGAGCCCCTGCGCCTTGCGCTCGGCGAGGAAACGCTCGGCGATCAGGTGATCGAAATCGTCGCCGCCAAGCGCCGCATCGCCGCCCGTCGCGAGCACCTGGAATACGCCCTTCTCGAGACGGAGCAGCGAGATGTCGAAGGTGCCGCCGCCGAGATCGTAGATCGCGTAGAGCCCCTCCGCGCCCTTGTCGAGGCCATAGGCGAGCGCGGCGGCCGTCGGCTCGTTGACCAGCCGCAACACGGTGAGGCCGGCGAGCCGCGCCGCATCCTTGGTGGCGCTGCGGGCGGCATCGTCGAAATAGGCGGGCACGGTGACGACCGCTTCGGTCACGGTCTGACCGAGCGAGGTTTCGGCGCGGGCGCGAAGCGCGCGCAGGATATCGGCCGACACCTCCACCGGCGAGAGGCGGCGGTCCTGCACGCGGATGCGCACCATGCCGCCCTGGTCGTCGGCCGGCTCGACCTCGTAGGGCAAGGTGCCCCCGAGATGCTTGAGCTCGCCGGCGGCCCGGCCCATCAGCCGCTTGATCGAGCCCACCACGGCGCCCGGATCGTCGAGCAGACGACGCCGCGCGCCCTCGCCCACCTCGACCGATCCGTCCTCGCCATAGGCGACGACGGAGGGGACGAGCGCCTTGCCGTTCTCGTCGCGCAGCACTTCCGGCGTCTCGCCGGCGGCGATGGCGACGACCGAGTTCGTCGTGCCGAGATCGATGCCGATCGCGACGCCGCGCTCCGTGGCATGGGGCGTCGGGGTCTGCCCCGGCTCGTGGATCTGCAGCAGCATCACCCGGCCCCGTGTGCGATCGCCGCGCGTCGCCCGCGAATCTCTTCCGCGAGCTTCCGCCAGTATTTGAGGGCGGTAAGCTGCCGGCTCGCCTTGTCCAGCTCCCCGGCCCCGAACGCCGCACCGAGCGCCTCGATGCAGCGCCGGTCCTCCGCCGCCGCGCGCTTGCCGATCGCCTCGACCGCCGCAAGGTCGGTTGCGGCGGCGAGCGCCTCGCGCACCTCCATCGCCTCCATCAGCAGCGCGGGGTCCTGGATCGTCCGGTTCTCGCCGATGGGCGAGCTGCGGCCGGCGCGCTCCAGCAGAAGCGCCGCGCGCTTCAGCGGGTCCTTCAGCGTCTCATAGGCGTCGTTGAGGCTCATCGCCTGGCTTTCGGCGATGGCCCGCTCGCGCGGGCTGCGCTTGGTGAAGCGATCGGGATGCAGCCGCTGCTGCAGCCCGCGATAGCGCTTGTCGATCTCGGCCGCGTCGACCTCGAAGCGCCCCGGAAAGCCGAGCCGGGCGAAGGCGTCGAGCGGCCGGGGCGGCTGCACCGCGCCGCAGACATGGCAGAACAGCGCGGCCGCCGTGATCGGCCCGTGACAGGACCAGCAGGCGTGCGGCGCGCCGCTGTCGCCGCCGGCCGCCTCCGTCATGCTGGATTCCTTCTGCATCTCGATCCCGTCAAAAAGGCAAGCGGGCGGTCCTGCCGCCCCATCTCGCATCGCGTGGGAAGTTCGGGCCGGGCCTAGACGTGGAACGACTCGCCGCAGCCGCACCGGCCTTTTTCGTTCGGGTTGGTGAAGACGAACCCGGACTGCAGCTTCTCCTCGACGTAGTCCATCTCGGTGCCGAGGATGAACATGGTGGCCTTCGGATCGATCAGCAGGGTGACGCCATGCGCCTCGACCATCTCGTCGAGCGGTCCCTTCTCGTCGGCGAATTCGAGCGTGTAGGAAAGCCCGGAGCAGCCCTTGGTGCGGATGCCGATCCGCACGCCGAAGCTCGGCTTGCCGCGCGAGGCGAGCAGCGCCTTGACGCGCTCCGCCGCACGCTCGGTGACGTTGATCGCTTGCGGTCGCGGTCGCGCCATGGTCTTGCCGCCGTTGCCCTTGAGAGATCCGTCCATGCCCTGCCGGCTCAGCGAGCCGCCGCCTCGGCAGCGGGCGCCGCCGCCTGGCCGTTCTTCTCGCGGTAGTCGCGGATCGCCGCCTTGATGGCGTCCTCGGCCAGCACCGAGCAATGGATCTTCACCGGCGGCAGCGAGAGCTGCTGCGCGATGTCGGTGTTCTTGATCGTCTCGGCTTCGTCGATCGACTTGCCCTTGATCCATTCGGTCGCGAGCGAGCTCGACGCGATCGCCGAACCGCAGCCGAAGGTCTTGAACTTCGCGTCCTCGATGACGCCGTCGCGGCCGACCTTGATCTGCAGCTTCATCACGTCGCCGCAGGCCGGTGCGCCGACGAGGCCGGTGCCGACCGTCGGGTCGCCCTTGTCCAGCGCACCGACGTTGCGCGGGTTCTCGTAGTGGTCGATCAGCTTTGCGCTGTAGGTCATGTCATCTCTCCTGAACGCCGTTCTTCTGCCCTCGCGGGCGATATCTCGTCAATGCTCGGCCCATTTGATCGATTTGATGTCGATGCCTTCCTGGGCCATCTCCCAAAGCGGGCTCATGGACCGGAGGCGCCGGACCGCCGACACCACGTTCTCGACGGCGATGTCGATATCCTGCTCCGTGGTGAAGCGGCCGAAGCCGAAGCGGAGCGAGGTATGGGCCAGCTCCTCCTCGACGCCGAGCGCACGCAATACGTAGGATGGCTCGCGCGAGGCCGAGGTGCAGGCCGAGCCCGAGGATACCGCCAGGTTCTTGATGCCCATCATCAGCCCCTCGCCCTCCACATAGGCGAAGGAGATGTTGAGGTTGCCCGGGATCCGCTGCTCCAGGTCCCCGTTCACATAGGTTTCCGGCAGCGCATCGGAGATGCCCTTGAGCAGCCGGTCGCGCAGGTAGCGCAGCCGCTCGGCCTCCGCCGCCATCTCGCGTTCCGCGATGGCGCAGGCCTCGCCCAGCCCGACGCAGAGCGGGGTCGGCAGCGTGCCGGAGCGCAGACCCCGCTCCTGGCCGCCGCCATGGATCAGCGCCTCGAGCCGCACGCGTGGCTTGCGCCGGACATAGAGCGCCCCGATGCCCTTCGGCCCGTAGACCTTGTGGCCGGAGATGCTCATCAGGTCGATGTTCATCGCGTTGACGTCGAGCGGGATCTTGCCGACCGCCTGCGCGGCATCGGTATGGAAATGCACGCCGCGCTCGCGGCAGATCTTGCCGATCTCGGCCAGCGGCTGGATCACGCCGATCTCGTTGTTGACCGCCATGATCGAAACCAGCGCCGTCTTGTCGGTGATCGCCGCCTTCAGCACCGCGAGATCGACGAGGCCGTTCTGCTGCACCGGCAGATAGGTGACATCGACGCCTTCCATCTCGAGATGGCGCGCGCTGTCGAGCACGCATTTGTGCTCCGTCACCAGCGTGATCATGTGGTTGCGCCGGTCCTTGTGGAACCGCATCACGCCCTTGATGGCGAGATTGTTCGATTCGGTCGCGCCCGAGGTGAAGACGACCTCGCGCTCGTCGGCCTTGATGATCGACGCAACCTGCCGGCGCGCATTCTCCACCGCCGCTTCCGCATCCCAGCCATGGGCATGGTTGCGCGAATGCGGATTGCCGAACTTCTGCGTGAAATAGGGCAGCATCGCATCCACGACGCGCGGATCGGTCGGCGTCGTCGCCTGGTAGTCCAGGTAGATCGGCTCGGCCGGGGCGTTCTTGCCGCGGAAATCGGTGGTGCTGTTCATGGCCTCGCTCGGTTTGCTGTTCGCATTCATGCCGCAGGCTCCGCCTTCATGTCGGCATGCGCACGCTTGAGCGCAAGCGGCGTCCATGCCTCGAGAAAGCGATCGATATCGGTGTCGGCGGTCTGCCAGCCGAGGCTGATGCGGATCGCCGCGGCGGCGGTCGCCGGATCGAGACCCATCGCGGTCGCGACCGTCGAGGGGCGGAGCTTGCCCGACGAGCAGGCGGCCCCGGCGCTGACGGCGATACCGGCGAGGTCGAGCGCGATGACCAGCCGCTCCGCGGCAAGGCCGGGGAGCGCGATGGCGCTCGTATTGGCGAGCCGTGCCGCGTCGCGGCCGAGCACCGCAATGTCGCCGCCGAGCCGGGCGAGCCCGGCTTCCAGCCGATCGCGGAGCCGGGCGAGGCGCGGCTGGTCGGCGATGCCGCGATCGGCGAGCCCCGCGGCCGCGCCGAAGCCGGCGATGCCGGCGAGATTTTCCGTGCCGGCGCGCCGGCCGCGTTCCTGGCCGCCGCCCGTCAGCAGGGCCGAGAGCGGCACCTGGTCCGCGACGACGAGCGCGCCCGCGCCCTTCGGGCCGCCGAGCTTGTGGGCCGAAAGGCTGAGCAGATCCGCGCCGAGCGCCCGCAGGTCGATCGGCAGGCGACCCGCCGCCTGCACCGCGTCGCAGAGCAGGAGCGCGCCATGAGCGTGCGCGATGCGCGCCGCCTCGGCGACCGGCTGGATCACGCCGGTCTCGTTGTTGGCGAGCATCACCGCCACCAGAGCCGGACGCCCGTCGCGCCGGAGCGATGCCTCGAGCGCCGCGAGATCGAGGCGGCCCTGGCGATCGACCGGAACGGTTTCGGCGCCGCGCGCCTTGAGGACCGAATCATGCTCGACGGCGCTCGCGAGGAGCCGCGGACGCCCGCTGCCGAGGATCGCGAGATTGTTGGCCTCGGTGCCGCTGCCGGTGAAGACCACCTGCGCGGCGGTGGCACCCGCCATCGCCGCCACCTTGTCGCGCGCATCCTCGACGAGGCGGCGCGCCAGCCGACCGAAGCGGTGCACCGAGGACGGATTGCCCACGACGTTCGACGCGGACAGCATCGCCTCGATCGCCTCGGGGCGCATCGGCGCGGTCGCGTTGTAGTCCATGTAGACCGGCATCGGCATTGTCGGGCTTTCCTCGATCTCCGGCGTTACTGCGCCGCCGCCGGCACGGTTTCGGCCGCATGGCAGCCGCTGCCGGTCACCTCGTGATGGATGACGCCGCTGGTGCCGAGCACGCGCCGCGCGCAGACATCCTCGAGCGAAACCGAGCTCAGATAGAGATGAATCTGGTTGCCGAGCTCCTCCCACAGATCGTGGGTGAGGCAGCGGCTCTTGTTGCCCCGGCAGCCGGAGGGCGAGCCCGGCGTGCAGCGCGTCGCCCGGATCGGCTCGTCGACGGCCATGATGGCGTCGGCGATGCGGGTGTCCGCGGGCGGCCGCGCGAGGAGGTAGCCGCCGCCCGGGCCGCGCACGCTCTTCACGAGCCCGCCCCGGCGCAGCTTCGCGAAAAGCTGCTCCAGATAGGACAGCGAAATCTCCTGCCGCTCCGCGATATCCGCGAGCGCCACGGGCCGTCCGTTGCTGTTGCTCGCCAGATCGACCAGCGCCATAACGGCATAGCGGCCCTTGGTGCTGAGCTTCATGGCTCCGTTCCTTTCTTCAACTGTCCGCGCGCCGGCGCAGCGGCTGCACCTCGGCGCCTTCGCCGCGCGGGTGCGAAATCGTCTCGGTCTCGCCCTGGGCGGTCTCGAGCTCGGTCACCCGCTGCCGCAGCGCCGCCACCTGCTCGACGAGGCCCTCGATGGCGCGCGCCATCGGATCCGGCAGATCGACCGTCGGCATGCCATAGGCGCGGAAGTCCTCGCCGCAATTGGCCGAGACGGGACGCGCCGGGATGCCGACCACCGCGCAACCCGCCGGCACGTCCTTCACCACCACCGCATTCGCGCCGATGCGCGCCCGGGCGCCGACGGTGATCGGCCCCAGCACCTGCGCCCCCGAGCCGATGATGGCGCCGTCGAGAACCGTCGGATGGCGCTTGCGATTCACCTGCGCCGCGGAATCGACCGAGGGGGATACGCCGCCGAGCGTCACGCCCTGATAGATCGTCACGTCGTCGCCGACCTCGGCCGTCTCGCCGAGCACCACGCACATGCCGTGATCGATGAAGAGCCGGCGGCCGACCCGGGCGCCCGGATGGATCTCGATGCCGGTCAGGAGCCGGGCGAACTGGGAGAGCGCCCGGCCGAGGAAGCGCCATTCATGGCGCCAGAGCCAATAGGCCGGGCGGTGCAGGAGGGCCGCATGAAAGCCCGGATAGGTCAGCGCCACCTCGATGCGGGTGCGGGCTGCCGGGTCGCGGGCGATTATGCTGTCGATCTCTTCTATAAGTCTCTGGAACACAACGAGATTCCTAAGATTCTTGAATCCACCGGTTGAGCTTGTGGTAGGATCGACGTCGCGGTCGCGGGAGCCCCGGTCTTCGGCACCGCAATATTGTTATGAGGACGATATAAGATGTCCCACTAAGCCAGTCAAGTTTTCCGCGCAGAGCTGGTTTCTCTCGATTGCATAATACCTGACTGAAATCATATGAATTGCCTGCCGGCCGGTCGCCTCGGGGCGAGCTGCCAGGCTCAGGAAAGTCTAAGGCGATGCCAGAAGTCATCATGAACGGCCCGGAGGGGCGCCTCGAGGGGCGCTACCAGCAGGGCAAGGGCAACGACGCGCCCATCGCCCTCATGCTGCATCCCCATCCGCAGCATGGCGGGACGATGAACAACAAGGTTGTCTACACGCTCTATCAGACCTTCGCGCAGCGCGGTTTCTCGGTGCTCCGGTTCAATTTCCGCGGCGTCGGCCGGTCGCAGGGCGTGTTCGATCGCGGCGAGGGCGAGCTCAGCGACGCGGCCTCCGCGCTCGACTGGCTGCAATCGACCAATCCGAACGCGAAGGCCTGCTGGATCGCCGGCTATTCCTTCGGCGCCTGGATCGGCATGCAGCTTCTCATGCGCCGCCCCGAGATCAGCGGCTTCATCTCGGTGGCGCCGCCGGCGAACATCTACGATTTCGGCTTCCTCGCGCCTTGCCCGTCCTCCGGCCTGATGCTGCACGGCGACAAGGACGAGCTCGTGCCGCACGAGGCGGTCGCGAAGCTGGTGCAGAAGCTGTCGAACCAGCGCGACATCACGATCGACTATCGCCCGATCCGCGGCGCCGACCACTTCTTCGCCGATCATCTCGATACGGTGGCGACGCGCCTCGACGACTATCTCGAGGCGATCTACCCGACCCCGAAGGTGAAGGGCCGCTCGCGCGCCTCGGCGCGCTGAGGCGCTTCCGGCGCCGCGTTCCGGTCAGCCCCGCCTGTGAAGCTGCCCGCCCGGCATCGGCCGGGGCACGCCGGTCGTCTCCGGCAGGCTGAGCGGCAGGCCCTCGAGGCTGCGCACCGCGAGATAGCCGAAGGCCTGCGCCTCCAGATGGTCGCCGCTCCAGCCGACCGTCTCGACCGGCGATACCGGCACATCGAGCCGCCGCGCGAGTTCGGCCATCAGGGTTGGATTCTGCCGGCCGCCGCCGGTAACGAGCCAGCGCCGCACCGGTTCGGGGAAGAGCGCCGCGGCGCGCGCGACGGTGACCGCGGTGAAGGCGACCAGAGTGGCGGCGCCGTCCGCCGCCGACAGATCGCGCAGGATGGAGACGTCGAACGCATCCCGGTCGAGCGATTTGGGCGCCGGCCGCGCAAAATACGGGTTCACCAGCAGCTCGCCGAGCCGCAGGGCGTCGGCCTGGCCGACGCCCGCGAGCCGGCCGTCGCGATCGACCGGCACGCCGGTATGCAGCATCGCCCAGTCGTCGATCAGCGCGTTGCCGGGCCCAGTATCGAAGGCGAGCAGCCGCATCGCGCCGTCGCGATCCTCGCCGATCCAGGTGACGTTGCCGACGCCGCCGAGATTGAGCACCGCGAGCGGCTTCTCGAGACCGACGGCGAGCGCGCGGTGATAGAGTGGCGCGAAGGGCGCGCCCTCGCCGCCGGACGCGACGTCGGCGCTGCGGAAATCGTTCACCACGTCGATTCCGACCGTGCGGGCGAGCCGCGCGCCGTCCCCGATCTGGACCGTGCGGCGCTGTTCCGGCGCATGCAGGATGGTCTGCCCGTGAAAGCCGATCACCGCCACATCGGCCGGCGCGAGCCTCGCCTTCTCGAGCAGCGCCCGCACCGCCTCGGCGTGGCTGTCGGTCAGCTCCGCCGCCAGCGCCTGGCCGGCGGCCTCGTCGCGCAACGCCGCACGCAGCCTTTGCCGGAAGGGCGGCGGATAGTCCCGGCTCAACGCCTCGCCGGTGCGCAGGAAGTCGCGCCCGTCGGTCTCGATCAGCGCCGCATCGATGCCGTCGCAGGAGGTGCCGCTCATCAGTCCGAGGGCAAGACGGCGTTCGGTCATGGGGACTCCCGATATCGAGGGCGGCCGTCTTGCGGCAGGTGCGGCATTTCTACCACGGCGCGCTTCGCGCTGTCAGGTCGGCGGGCTTGGCGGGCTCGGCGCTTTTCTGCTAGATGACCGCCTCTTCCCGCCCGCCGGGCAGGAGCCGGAGACCCGTCAACCGAGATCGCGATGGCCGAGCCGAAATCCGCATTTCTCCGCGAAGCCCATGCGCGCGGCTTCGTGCATCAGGTCACGGATCTCGAGGCCCTCGACGCGCTGGCGTGCGAGGGGCCCATCACCGCCTATATCGGCTTCGATCTCACCGCCTCCAGCCTCCATGTCGGCAGCCTGGTCAGCATCATGCTGCTGCGGCTGCTGCAACGCACCGGCCACAAGCCGATCGTTCTGATGGGCGGCGGCACGACAAAGGTCGGCGATCCCTCCTTCCGGACGGAATCGCGCCCGCTCCTGAGCGAAACGGAGATCGCCGCGAACAAGGCCGGCATCCAGCGCTGTTTCGACCGCTTCCTCGCTTTCGGGAAGGGCGCGACCGATGCGGTGATGGTCGACAATGCCGACTGGCTCGACGGCCTCAACTACATGGCGTTCCTGCGCGACTACGGGCGGCATTTCTCGGTCAACCGCATGCTCTCCTTCGACAGCGTCAAGCTGCGGCTCGAGCGCGAGCAGCCTCTCAGCTTCATCGAATTCAACTACATGGTGCTGCAGGCCTACGATTTCGTGGAGCTCGCCCGACGCCATGGCTGCATCCTGCAGATGGGCGGTTCCGACCAGTGGGGCAACATCGTGAACGGCGTCGAGCTCGGCCGGCGTACCGACGACCGCGCGCTCTTCGGCCTGACCACCCCGCTCATCACGACCGCGAGCGGCGCCAAGATGGGAAAAACCGCGGCGGGCGCCGTCTGGATCAACGAGGATCGCCTGCCGGTCTATGACTACTGGCAGTTCTGGCGGAACACCGAGGACGCGGACGTCGCGCGTTTCCTCCGGCTCTTCACCGATCTGCCGCTGGCGGAGATCGCGAAGCTGGAACGGCTGCAGGGCGCCGAGATCAACGCGGCCAAGATCCGCCTCGCGACCGAGGCCACGGCGCTCGCCCATGGCCGCGGCGCCGCAGACGCCGCCGCGGAGACCGCGCGGCGCACCTTCGCCGAGGGCGGCGTCGGCGACGAGCTGCCGACGATCGAGATCGGCCGCGCGGAGCTGGAAAAGGGCGTGCCCGCCTTCGACCTGCTGCGCCGCGCCGGCCTCGCGGCCAGCAACGGCGAGGCGCGCCGGCTCATCAAGGGCGGCGGCGGCAGGCTCAACGACGTGACGATCGCAAGCGATACCCAGCCCGTGTCGCTCGCCGACCTCACCGTCGAGGGCTACATAAAGCTGTCGGCCGGCCGCAAGCGCCACGCGCTGGTGCGCCCGGTCTGACCTGACCGGCCTTCGGGGCCGCTACTTGTAGTCGCCGGGCTTCGGCAGCGGCGGCGGTTCCGACGGCTTGCCGCCGCTGCCGTCGAACACCTCGAAGAGACCGCGCAGGAACCCCGGCGCGAGGGCGGCCAGCGGATTGACCGAGAATTTCGGGTGCGAAAGCTTGCCGCTCGCCGTGTAGGTGGCGGCGAACAGACCTTCGCCTTCCCCGCCCTGCAACAGGTCGCCGATCACCGGGATGTTGCCGAGCAGGCTGTTGATGCCGTAAGCCGGCACGATGGTGCCCTTGAGCTCGATCTGGTCCGTATCCTCGTCGAGCCACCCCGTCGCCGTGAGGCCGAGCGACGGTCCATGCGCCCGCGCCGAGGGGATGTCGAGCCGCCCGTTGGTCTTGGTGAAGGTCCCGACGAAGCGCTGGAAGAGAAAGCCTTCGCCGGTGAGCGCGTCGATCAGCCCCGTCAGGGTCGCGATCGAGAGGAGCCGCGCCAGCGCGGGCTGATCGACCAGCCGGAAGTCGTTGATCTCCGCGCGGCCCGTGAGCGGCCGGTCGGGGGCGTTGTCGTCGGCCTCGCCCGTGATGGTGAGCGTGCCGCCGCGCACGTCGTCAATGATGTCGAGCAGATGGAGTGCTGCCCCCGCGTCGCTGGCTTCCACCTTGAGCGCGTGGCGCTGTCCTTCCACCGGCACGTAGCGCAGCATGACGGAGCTTCCCTTGTCGAGCGTCGCATCCAGCTCGAGGCGCTCCCAGTATTCGCCGCTATGGTCCAGCACCAGCCGCACGTTCTGCAGCACGCGGTCTGGATCGAGCATCACCCGGTCGAGATGCGCCGCCGTCAGCTTGAAGGGCTGCTGCGTCGTTTCCGCCGGCGCCGGGGCCGTGGCGCCTTCGGCCGGCGGAGCCGCCTCGGTGCTTTCCAGCACCGGCGCCGCATCGACGGTGCCGCCCCCGATCACGATCTCCGGTCGCCCGGCGGTGAAGTCGATCGTCGTCGCGGTCAGATCGGTGTTGCCGACGCGAAGCCGATCGAGCGCCAGCTTGCCGAGTCCCTTGCCGTCGGGCGTGAGCTCCGCCGTCCCGCTCGCGGAAAGGCCCGCGGTCTCGATCTCCAGCGTCTCGATCGCGCGCAGGCTGTCGTTGGGCCCGAGCGACAGCACCAGATGCGCGAAGCCATCCTCGGGCGCGGGCTTCTTCCATCCGATGAAGATGAGCTCGGCCAGGGTCTGGGCGAGATCGAACCTGGCGTCGACCCGCCCGTGGCTGTCGTCGACCTTCGTATAGACGAGGTTGACGCCGATCGGACCATCGACATGGGGCCGCAGATCGAAGCCGAGCGCCGCGCGCTGCTCGGCATCGACGGTGCCGTTGATGGAGAGCTCGCGCTGGAACGCGCCCCCTTCGAAGTTCTCGACCCACCGGACCGCGCTGGCGATGCCGGCGAGGCGCCCGGTCCCTTCGAGTGTCATGCCCTTGCCGTCGAGATCGAGGGTAAAATTGCCCTCCGTGAGATCGTGGCCGAAGGCGATCTTCTTCAAGGACGCGTTGAGGATGGCGCTATTGGCGGTGAGCGCGACCTGCTCGAAGGTCAGCGCCTTCGCCGCCGGGAAGCGGAATGAAAGCTCGGTGGTGGTGCTTCCGGACGCGGCGGCCGGATCGATCCCGAGAGGCGTGACATAGCCGAGCCGCGGATGGTCGAGCAGCTTCAGCGCATCGGCGAGCTCGGCCCGCGCCGTGCCCGTAACGGCGATGATTTGATCGGGCTTGTCGAAATCCGTGATGGCGAGCGTGCCGCCGCCGATCTCGATGCCGTCGATCCGGCCCTTGCTGAAGGCGGCCTCGAAATTCGTCTCGGTGAAGGTCGCATCGCCGTCCACGCCGGTAAGGGGCGGCAGCGGGTCGAGATAGTGGATCGTCAGGTCCCTGGCCGTCATGGTGCCGGAGACCGACGCCCTGATGTCGGACGCATTCGCGCCGCCCGGCAGCTTCAGGTTGATCTTGGCGAGGGCGCCCTCGATGGCGCCGTCCGGCATGCGCGTGGTGACCCATTGCCGGACGTTCTCGCCGACGCCCTGCGGCCAGTAGCGTTTCAGGTCCTCCATCGCGACCTGCTCGATGCCGACATCGACATTGACGAGCAGGCTGCCGCTCCGCGGCGTATCGACCGATTCCAGCCCGACGATATTGCCGTTCATGGCGATGACGGGCCCGCCGAGATCGACGCGCGCGCCGCTCACCGTCAGGGTGTCGTAGCCATTGTCGAGCCGGCCGGTCACGGCGACGCTCTGGACCGACACCTTCTCGGGGTAGACCTCGGGGATGTCGATGAGGCCGGCGCCGCCCGAAACGTCGAAGGCGACCGCCCCCAGCCGGCCGTCGAGATTGAGGATGGTGCTGACGCTGCCTTCGATCAGCAGGCTCGAACCGGCGAGCGGTATCAGCTTCGAATGGATGAGGCCGAGCGTCGCGACGTCGACGCCCGAGAAGCGCGCATCGAGCGTGACCCTGCGCTCCGCGCCGATATAGACCACGTCCCCGTAGAACTGCGCCGACTGGCCGAGCTCCGCGACCGTCAGCGAGAGGCTGCCGGTCAGCCCGTCGCGCTGCCGCTCGAAGGTGAAGTCGGCGCTGGGCGCATGCCAGGTGACGCCGCGCTCCCGATCGATCAGCGTCAGGTCGGCGTCGCGAATGGTGGCGCGGCGAAGATAGCTCGCCGCTTTCGAGCGGTCGCGTTCATGAACGAACTCGTCGAAAAAGCTCGGCAGCACCTCGGAATCGGGAATGCTGCTCGGATCCATCTGGTCCAGCGCGACCAGCGTGCGGCCGAAATGGAATCGGCCGCCGACCTCGCGCAGCAGGAGAATCTTGGGCCGCACGATCTCGATCGCCGTCGGCGCCACCAGCCCGCGCAGCAGCAACGCCCGCACGCTCAGCGTCACCGACACTTCCGGCACTTCGGCGACCGGCGCGCCGTCGGCGCCGATGATCGTCACATCGCTCGCGCTCAGATCGAAAGTGCGGCTCCAGCCCGCCCAGGTCAGGCGGGTGTCGCCGATCTTGACCGAGATGCCCTTGTCCGGAAGCTGCAGCGCCTGCTCGAGATAGGGCGTGAGGAAGCTGAGCCGGACCGGCTCCGACTGCGACAGGCGCCAGACCCCGAAGGCGATGGCGAGCAGCACGCCGGCGGCCAGGACGGCGACGATCTCGAGACCGATGCGGGCGGATGCGCGAATCACGGATGACGGATGGCTGGATAGGTGACGCTAGAGTAAGGTGCCCGCAGTTTGCGGGATATCGCGGTCGCGAGCCATGCCGAACTCCTCCCTGGTCATCGATCCGGCGGCCCTGCCGCGGGCGGTAGATTCGCGTCGCGCAGCCCTCGGCGTCGAACGCTGGAACGACGCTGTGCGGTCTTCGGCCGACAAGTCGCTCGAACGGTTCGCCGCCGGCTTCCTCGCGGAACCCGCAGGCCGCGCCCTGCTGGAAGCGGTCTTCGCGCAGAGCCCGTTTCTCGGTCAGCTCCTGCTCGACGAACCGAGGATGCTGCAATCCTTCATAACGCAAGCGACGGAATCTGTCTTTGCCGAAGTATTGGGCAAGCTGGAGGCGGCGGCGGGAGCCGAGGAGGATACGCCGCGTTTGATGCAGGCCCTGCGCATCGCCCGCCGCCGCATGGCGCTGCTCGTGGCTCTCGCAGATTTGACCGGCCGCTGGCCGCTCGAGCAGATCACCGGCGCGCTCAGCCGCTTCGCCGACCGGGCGATCGGGCTCGCCGCGCGCCATCTCCTCCGCCGCGCGGCGCTGCAGGGGGAGCTCGCGCTGGCGGACCCGGAGCGCCCGGAACGCGGCTCCGGCCTCATCGTGCTCGCCATGGGCAAGCTGGGCGCCAACGAGCTCAATTATTCGAGCGACGTCGATCTCATCCTGCTCTTCGACCGCGACCGCGTGGATTATCGAGGGCGGCGCAGCCTGCAGGACTGTTTCGTCAGGATCGCCCGCGACCTCGTCCGCGTGCTGCAGGAGCGCACCGAAGCGGGCTTCGTCTTCCGCACCGACCTTCGGCTCCGCCCGGATCCCGGGTCGACACCGCTCGCCATGTCCGCGATCGCGGCCGAAACCTATTACGAGGGCATGGGACAGAACTGGGAGCGCGCCGCGATGATCAAGGCGCGCGCGATCGCAGGCGACATCGAGGCCGGCGAGCAGTTCCTCCGCAATCTGCGGCCCTTCGTGTGGCGGAAGCATCTCGACTTCGCCGCGATCCAGGACATCCATTCGATCAAGCGGCAGATCCACGCGGTGAAGGGCCATCGCGACATCGCGGTCGGCGGCCACAACATCAAGCTCGGTCGCGGCGGCATCCGCGAGATCGAGTTCTTCGCCCAGACCCAGCAGCTCATCTGGGGCGGGCGCGAGCCGGGCCTCCGGCAGCGCGACACCTGCGGCGCGATCCGCGCCCTCGTCGCCGCCGGCCGCGTGCAGCCGGCGACCGCGGAGGCGATGATCGCCGCCTATCGCTATCTGCGGACCGTCGAGCATCGGCTGCAGATGGTCGATGACCGGCAGACGCAGACGCTGCCGCCCGACGGGCCCGAGCTCGATGCGGTCGCCGCCTTCATGGCGGAGCCCTCGACGGCGGCGTTCCGCGACAGGCTGCTCGGCCATCTCGGCGCGGTCGAGGACCACTATGCGGAGCTTTTCGAGGAGGCGCCGACGCTTTCCGGCCCGGGCAGCCTCGTCTTCACCGGCACCGAGAACGATCCCGATACGGTCCGGACCCTCGCCGGCCTCGGCTTCGCCGACGGGGGATCGGTCTCGACCGTCATTCGCGCCTGGCACACCGGCCGCTACCGCGCGACACGCAGCACCCGCGCCCGCGAGCTGCTGACCGAGCTGATGCCGAGCCTCCTGCAGGCGCTCGGCAGGACCGCGCAGCCGGACGAGGCCTTCGCGCGCTTCGACAAGTTCATCGCCGGCCTGCCCGCGGGCGTGCAGCTCTTCTCGCTGCTCCAGGCAAACCCCATGCTGCTCGAGCTCATCGCCGAGATCATGGGCGGGGCGCCGCTGCTGGCCGAACGTCTCAGCCGCCGCCCCGCTTTGCTGGAGGCGGTGCTGACGAGCGATTTCTTCCGGCCGCTTCCCGCCAAGCCGCAGCTCGCCGTCGAACTCCTGCGTGCGCTCGATATCGCGGCCGACCTCCAGGATGCGCTCGATGCGAGCCGCCGCTGGGTAAAGGACCGGCAGTTCCAGGCCGGGCTTCTTATCCTGCGCAACATCGTCGACGGGGAGCGCGCCGGCGGTCCCTTGAGCGACATCGCCGAGGTCGCGATCGAAGGCCTGGGGCCGCGCGTCGAGGCCGAGTTCCGGCGCCAGCATGGCCTGCTGCCGGGTCGCGGCCTGGCGGTGGTGGCGCTCGGCAAGCTCGGCGCCCGCGAGATGTCGGTCACCTCCGACCTCGACCTCATCTTTCTCTACGACCTTCCCGAAGCGCAGGAGGCGAGCCCGCCGCTATCCGACGGCCCGAAGCCGCTCGCGCCGATCCACTACTATGCGCGGCTCGCCCAGCGCTTCATCAACGCGCTCACCGCGCCCACCGGCGAAGGCAAGCTCTACGAGGTCGATATGCGGCTGCGGCCCTCCGGCACTTCGGGCCCGATCGCGAGCAGCCTCGCAGGCTTCCTGCGCTACCAGACGACCGATGCCTGGACCTGGGAGCATATGGCCCTCACCCGCGCGCGGGTGATCGCCGGCGATCGGGGCTTCATGGCGGAGATCGACGGCGCCTTGCGGGCGGCGCTGGCGCTGCCGCGCGATCCGCGGAAGCTCGGCCTCGACGTCGCCGAGATGCGCCGCCGGATCGCCGAGGCGCATGCCGGAAAATCCTTCTGGAGCATGAAGCATCGGCGCGGCGGGCTCATCGATATCGATTTCATCCTCCACTATCTGCAGCTCCGCCACGCGAGCGAGCACCCCGGCATCCTGCAGCCCAACAGCGCGACCGCGATCGAGCAGCTCGTCGCGGCGAACCTCCTCGAGCCGGAGGCTGCCGCGACCCTGCGCGACGCTCATGGTCTCTTTCGCCGGGTGCAGGGGCTGATCCGGCTCACGGTCGGCAGCGGTCTCGACGAGGCGGCGTTGCCGGAAGGCATCAGCCGTGCCCTCGCGCGCGCCGGCGGCGCCGTTGACTTTCCGGCGCTGCGGCAGCAAATCGGGACGAGCGCCGAGGCGGTACGGCGGATCTATGACCGGCATTTCGCCGCCTTCGACGCGGCGCTGTCCGAAACCAGCAAAGGGAGCTGATCTCATGAGCCCGAAAACGGCGAGCAAGAAGCCGGCAGCCAAGACGACCAGCGAGGAACCGAAGGCGGCCGGCCCCCAGGAAGGCGACAGGGCGCCCGCGTTCACCATGCCGACCGATGGCGGCGGGTCGGTGTCGCTCGCGAAGCTCAAAGGCAGAAACGTCGTGCTCTACTTCTATCCGAAGGACGATACCTCCGGCTGCACCGCCGAAGCTTGCGGGTTCCGCGACAGCTTTCCGAAGTTCGGCAAGCTCGACGCCGCGGTGATCGGCATCTCGCGCGACAGCGTCCAAAGCCACGACAAGTTCAAGAAGAAATATGATCTGAGCTTCCCGCTCGGCAGCGACGCGGACGGCAAGGTCACCGAGGCCTATGGCGTATGGGTCGAGAAAAGCATGTATGGCCGCAAATATATGGGCATCGAGCGCGCCACGTTCCTGATCGACGGCAAGGGCGTGGTCCGGAAGGTCTGGCGCAAGGTGAAGGTGCCGGGCCATGTCGAGGAAGTGCTGGCCGCCGCGAAAGCGCTGTGACGCCCTTGCCGGGCTTCACGCAATCGTCAGACGCCTGCCGCCGCATCCATGTTGTGCGGCTTCTCGACCGGCCCTAGCCTGACCGGAGGCTACGCATTTCACGACTCGCAGGGGGACCGA
>CADEFF010000025.1 GCA_902826565.1 uncultured Rhodospirillaceae bacterium
GCGGCACCCCTGCCGGAACGGGATTGGGTCGCGGAAAGCCAGGCGAAGCTGCCCGCGCTGCGGGCCGGACGGTTTTTTCTGCACGGGTCGCATTTCCGGGGCCGCATCCCGAAGGCGAGCCTGCCGCTCGTTATCGATGCGGGCATCGCCTTCGGGACCGGCCGGCATGAAACCACCAAGGCCTGCCTGCTCGCCCTCGATGGGCTCGCCGGGCGGCGATTCCGCAACCCGCTCGATCTTGGCTGCGGCACCGGCGTCCTCGCCCTCGCGATGGCGAGATTCTGGGGCGCGAAGGTGCTGGCGGCGGACAACGATCCCGATGCCGTCAAGGTGGCGCGGGAGAACGCGGCGCGGAACGGGCTCTCGGCGCTCGTCCGCGCGGTCCGCTCCGAAGGCTACGCGGCCGCGGCGCTTCGCCAGCGCGCGCCCTTCGACCTCATCGCCGCCAACATCCTCGCCGATCCGCTGATCGAGATGGCGCCCGCGCTCGTTCGCCATCTGGCGCCGGGCGGGCGGGCGATCCTATCGGGCCTGTTGATCGCGCAGGAACCGGCCGTGCTCGAGGCGCATCGCGCCCTCGGCTTGCGCCTCGAACGCCGGCATCGCCTCGGCGACTGGTCGGCGCTGCTGCTGCGCCGTCCGACGGATCGGTAATTGTCGGGATTGCCCGGCGGGATCGTGCCGGCGCCGTCGAAGCCGCCGTGCTCGAACCATTACAGCAGTACGTTGCCATGCCGGCCGACGGTCCGACAGCTCCTCGGATCGCTGCCATCGGTCGCCGCGGGGTCGCGGTCGTCACAAAGTGAAACGGCGGCTCTCCCTCGCGGGGGAACCGCCGTTTCGTCGGCCGGCCGTCCCGAAGGACGGCGGATTTACGCAGCGCGTGGCGCGCGGCTGTTGGCGTTCGCCGCGCTGTTGAGCGAGCGAACCGCGAGCTCTTCGGCAACCCGACTCGTGTCGCCGCGGGCGAAGCCCATCTCCGCCAGGGTCCCCGTGCCGTCCTGGGCGATCAGGCGCCCCGCGGCCGTCGCCCATGCCGGGCGAGCGCCCGTCAGGCTACGGACCAGTGCCGGGATCTCGTCGCGGCTGATGCCGATGTCGTTCAGCATCCGGTCGTCGAGGGCCATGAGGTTGTCATAGGCCCGGCGGCGGCGGATGTAGCGCACGACCGGCCGAACCAGCGCCGTCCCGAGGAACGCACCGAGGCCAAGGGAACCGCCCGTCGGAACGGCCTGATCGGCCGTCACGGTCGCGACGCGATCGATGTCGGCGCGAACGATGCCGATATCGGCCAGCGTCCGGTCGGAAAGCTCGCTGAGCTCGTGGGCGACCTGGCGCCGCACGGCCGCGTGGCGGAACCGTGCGACCAGCGCACCGACAAAACCAGTGGCATGGGGAGCCAGCGTATTCGCCTGGCCGACCATCGCCTTTTCAACTTCCGTAAACCGGGTCATCTGTCCAATCCGTTCTATAAGCGTCAAATCTCGCCGGCTGCATTGCCCGGCTACCGATGCCCCTTTATATAAGGATCGCAGCGCAGCCCGGGAGGGGTTTTGCTGCATCGCAGCAATGCACTAGTGGTATGGATAGTCGAATTATTGTCACATTTTGCATATCACTTAATTTTTACGTGATATAGGAATCACTCCTGTGGACCAGCCTTCCGACCCCCGATCAGCTTCCGTTTCTCCGGCGACCGCCGGGGCGGCGGCGACCGCTCTTCAAGCCCTGCAGAAACGCTTGGCCGCGGCTGGTTCTCATATGGAAATCAATCGCTTGCAGAAGCTGCTGGAGGGCGTTTCGGCCGCTCCTCCCGGCGAGCGCCCGGCCGACTGGCTGCGCTTGCTGGACATCGAGCCCGCGGCCGATCTCAAGGCCGATCTGCTGGCTTTTGCAGCCCGGCGCCGGGAGGTGAAGGCGGTGACCCCGGCCGACCTCAAGACGGTCCGGGCGGGGCGTCTTGCTGCATTGCGAAATGAACTCACGCGGCAAGGGCTCGCCGGTTTTCTCATCCCGCGCGCGGACGAGTTCCAGGGTGAGTATGTGCCGCCGCGGGCGGAGCGGCTGGGCTGGCTCACGGGCTTTACCGGCTCGGCCGGCATCGCCGTGGTGCTGACGGAGAAGGCCGCGATCTTCGTCGACGGCCGCTACACGCTCCAGGTTCGCGAGGAGGCGGACGGCACCCTCTACGATTTCGGCCATGTCACCGATTCGCCGCCCGAGACATGGCTGCTCGAGAACCTTCCGGCCGGCGCGAAGCTCGGCTTCGATCCCTGGCTCCATACGGTCGACGGGCTCGTCGCGATCCGGCAGGCGGTCGCGGCGAAAGGCGGCACGCTGGTGGCGGTCTCGCCCAATCCGGTCGATGCCGTCTGGAGCGACCAGCCGCCGCCGCCGATCGCGCCCGTGGTGCCGCATCCGCTCGCCTTCACCGGCCGCGAGGCGAGCGACAAGCGCGAGAAGATCGGCGCCGAGCTGGCGGCCGCCGGCCTCGATGCCGCGATCATCACCCAGCCGGCGTCGCTCGCCTGGCTGCTCAATCTGCGCGGCGCGGACGTGCCGCGCACCCCGCTGCCGCTCGGCTTCGCGGTGCTGCACAAGGACGGCACGGTCGATCTCTTCATGGAGCCGCTGAAGCTGGTGCGCGAGCTGCCGCAACATCTCGGCAACGGCGTGGTGGTGGCCGCGCCCGAGGGTTTCGGCCCGGCGCTCGACCGCCTCGGCCTCGCCAGGCGGCGCGTGCTGGTCGATCGCGGCAGCGCCGGGGTCTGGGTGGTCGATCGGCTGAAGAATGCCGGCGCCGACCTCGTGATGGGCGAGGACCCGTGCGCGATGCAGAAGGCCTGCAAGAACCGGGTCGAGCTCGACGGCACGCGCGCGGCCCATCGCCGCGACGGCGCGGCCGTGACGCGCTTCCTCGCCTGGCTCGCGAAATCGGCGGGCAGCGGCAAGATCAGCGAGATGGAAGCATCGGAGAAGCTCGCCGGCTTTCGGCGCCAGAACGAGAATTTCCGCGACCTGAGCTTCGATACGATCTCCGGGGCGGGGCCGAACGGCGCCGTGGTGCATTACCGCGCGAACGCGCGCACCAACCGCCTGATCACGCCGGGCGAGCTCTATCTCGTCGATTCCGGCGGGCAATATCTCGACGGCACGACCGACATCACGCGGACCGTCGCGATCGGGACGCCGCCGGACGAGGCGCGCGACCGCTTCACCCGTGTGCTCAAGGGCCATATCGCGCTGGGTGCGGCGCGTTTTCCGCGCGGCACCTCGGGAAGCCAGCTCGACGCGCTCGCGCGCGCCTCGCTCTGGCAGGCCGGCCTCGATTACGACCACGGCACCGGCCACGGCGTCGGCAGCTATCTCAGCGTGCATGAGGGGCCTCAGCGCATCTCGAAGATCCCGAACCGCGTGCCGCTGCTGCCTGGCATGATCGTGTCGAACGAGCCCGGCTATTACAAGACCGGTGCCTACGGCATCCGCATCGAGAACCTGGTCACGGTGGTGCGCCTCGAAGCGCCGAACGAAGGCGTGCCCGAGCTTTATGGTTTCGAGACCATCACGCTCGCGCCGATCGACCGCAACCTCGTCGATCTTTCCCTCATGGCGCCGGCCGAGATCGCCTGGCTCGACGCCTATCACGCACGGGTGCGCGATACGCTGACCCCGCTGCTGGATGCCGAAACCGCGGCCTGGCTCGCCGAAGCGACGGCGCCGCTCGCGACCATCAAAACCGCCGTCTGAGGCGGCGCGGCCGCCGACCGCACGCGTCAGCCGCCGATCAGCGCCAGCCACTCCTGCTCGGTGAGGATGGCGACGCCGAGCTCGGCCGCCTTCTTCGCCTTCGAGCCCGCATCGGCGCCCGCGATCACATAGTCGGTGTTCTTCGAGACGCTGCCGGCCACCTTGGCGCCGAGCTGCTCCGCCCGCGCCTTCGCTTCGTTGCGGCCCATGGTCTCGAGCGTGCCGGTGAAGACGACGGTCTTGCCGGCTACCGGCGAGCTGCCGCGCTTCGGCGCCTTGTAGGTCTGGATCTCGAGCTCGCTCTCGAGGTCGGCCACCACCTGCCGGTTATGCGGTTCGTCGAAGAAGGCGACGATGTCGTTGGCGAGGGACGGCCCCACCCCCTCGATGGCGTCCAGATCCTGATAGGCGGGGATCGATTCCGCAAGCGCGAGGTTTTCGCCTAGGCCGGCGCCCTCGGCAGGCTTCGACGTGCGCGCCTCGCGGATCGCGGTCGCGATCTCGATCATCGCGTTGCGCCATTTCGGCAGGCTCTCATAGTGGCGCGCGAGCAGCTTCGCCGTCTGCTCGCCCACCTGCCGGATGCCGAGCGCATAGATGAACCGATCGAGCGGCATCTTCCGTCGCGCCTCGATGGCGGCGATCAGCTTGGCGACCGATTGCGGCCCCCACCCCTCGCGCGCCGCCAGCTCCTTCTCGTGACGGTGCAGCTGGAAAATATCGGCCGGCCTGCGCAGCAGCTTGTCCTCCCAGAAGGCCTGGATGTGCTTTTCGCCCATGCCTTCGATGTCGGCGGCGCCGCGGCTGACGAAATGCCGGAGCCGCTCGACCGCCTGAGCGGGGCAGATGAGGCCGCCGGTGCAGCGACGGACCGCTTCGTCCACCTCGCGGATCGCCTTGCTGCGACAGGCGGGGCATTCCTCGGGAAAAACGAAGGGCTTCGAGTCGCGCGGCCGGCGCTTCCTGATCACCTCGACGATCTGCGGGATCACGTCGCCGGCGCGCTGCACTACGACCCAGTCGCCGACGCGGATGTCCTTTCGCGCGATCTCGTCCTCGTTATGGAGCGTCGCGCGCGATACGACCACGCCGCCGACCTGGATCGGCTCGAGTTCGGCGACGGGCGTGAGGGCGCCCGTGCGCCCGACCTGGATGCGGATCTCCCTGAGCCGGGTCTCGGCCCGCTCGGCGGCGAATTTGTGTGCCAGCGCCCAGCGCGGCGCGCGTCCGACGAAGCCGAGCCGCTCCTGCCAGTCGAGGCGGTTCACCTTGTAGACGACGCCGTCGATCTCGTAGGGCAGGCTCGCGCGTTTCCCGCCGATTTCATCGTAGAAGGCGAAGAGCTCGGCCTCGGTGCGGCAGAGCCTGGCGAGCGGATTGACCTTGAAGCCCCAGGTGCCGAGCTGCTTCAGGAACTCTTCTTGCGTCTTCCATCCGGCGGCCGGCTCGATATCGCCGACCGCATAGGCGAAGAAATGCAGCGGCCGGCTTTCCGTGATGGCCGGATCGAGTTGTCGGACGCTGCCGGCGGCGGCGTTGCGCGGATTGGCGAACAGCGCCTCGCCGGCCTTCTCGCGCACCTTGTTGAGCTTCAGGAAGTCGTTGCGGGTCATATAGACTTCGCCGCGCAGCTCGATCAGCCGCGGCTTCGACGCGCCCTTGAGCGTCTCCGGCAGGTCCTCGATGGTCCTCAGGTTGCGCGTGATGTCCTCGCCGACGCTGCCGTCGCCGCGCGTGGCCCCGAGCGTGAAGACGCCCTCCTCGTAGGTGAGGGTCGCAGAAAGCCCGTCGATCTTCGGCTCGGCTACCAGTTCGACCGGTTCGTCCGTCGCGAGCTTCAGGAAACGCCGCACCCGTCCGAGAAACTCCGTGACATCCTCCGGCGCGAAGCCGTTGTCGAGCGAGAGCATCGGCCGGCGATGGGTGACCTTGGCGAAGCCGGTCGCCGCCGGTGCGCCGATGCTGAGGCTCGGGCTGTCGAGGCGCCGGAGATCGGGAAACCGGGCCTCGATCGCCTTGTTGCGCCGCACGAGGGCGTCGTAGTCGGCATCGGATATCTCCGGCGCGTCCTGCTGGTGGTAGAGCCGGTCATGGCGCTGAATCTCGGCGGCAAGCCGCGACAGCTCCTTCGCGGCCTGGCTTTCGGTCAGGGCCTCGACCGGCTTTGCGGTCGGGTCCGATTTCGCGGCCGGCTTCTTCATTGCGTGCCCGCCATCAGTTTCTCGGCCTGTGCGCGCGCCTCGTCCGTCACCCGGGCGCCGGACAGCATGCGCGCGATCTCCTCGCGCCGCCCGCCCTCGTCGAGCGGCTTCACCGCCGTCCGCAGATTGCCCCTCGCATCGCTCTTCTCGACCCGCCAGTGATGCCGTCCGAGCGCGGCCACCTGCGGCGAATGGGTCACGACGATGACCTGAAGCTCGCCCGCGAGCCGGCGCAGCCTTTCGCCTACCGCCGTCGCCGTGGCGCCGCCGACGCCCGAATCCACCTCGTCGAAGATGAGGGTCGGCAGCGGATCGGCGGCGGCGAGCACGACCTTGAGGGCGAGCATCAGCCGGGAGAGCTCGCCGCCCGAGGCGACGCGGCCGAGCGGCCCCGGCTCGGCGCCGGGCACGGTCGCGATCTCGAAGGCGACGCGGTCGAGACCATGAGCGCCGAACTGGCCTTCCGGCAGCTTCGCGATCCGGGTCCGGAAGGCGGCGCGATCGAGCTTCAGCGGCTTGAGCTCCGCCGTGACCTTGCGGTCGAGCCGCCCGGCGGCCTTCAGGCGCGCTTCGTGAAGCTTTTCGGCGGCCGCCCCATAGGCGCTTCGCGCCGCGGCCTCGGCGCAGGAAAGCTCGGCGAAGCCGCCCGACTGGTCGTCGAGCGATGCCAGTGCCGCCGCCATCTCCGCCTGCAGCGCCGGCAGGTCCTCGGGCGTGCGATCATGCTTGCGGGCGAGCGCCCGGAGGGCGAAAAGCCGCTCCTCGATCCGTTCGAGCTTGCTCGGCTCGGAATCGAGCTCGGCCAGCAGGCTCTGCAGCAGATGCAGCGCCTCGGCGAGCTCGCCGGTGCCGCGATCGAGCGCGGCCAGCACGGGGGCGAGCTGCGTGCCGGCGCGCTCGGCGAGCCGATCGAGCCGGCGCTGTGCCTGCGCGATCTGGTGATCGGCGCTGCCGTCGCCCGAAATCAGGTCGCGCGCGGCCGTGATGCCCTCCAGCAGCTTCTCGCGGTTCATCAGCAGGGCCCGCTGATCGGCAAGCCGCGGCTCTTCGCCGGTTTCGGGCGCGAGCGCCTCGAGCTCGGCGACGGCGTGGCGCAGGAATTCCTCGTCCCGCCGGGCGCGCGCCAGCCGCTCCTCCGCCGCCACCCGCGCGGCGACCGCCGCCTGCCAGGCCGTCCAGCGCGCCGCCGTGTCGCCGGCGAGCGCGGCGTGGCCGCCGAACTCGTCCAGGAGGTCGCGATGGGTCGCGGGCTCGATCAGGCCATGCTGCCCCGCCTGGCCGGCGATCTCGACGAGGCTGTCGCCGAGCGCCCGGAGCAGCCCGATGCTGATCGGCTGGTCGTTCACGAAGGCGCGGCTGCGGCCATCCTTGCCGAGTTGGCGACGAAGCAGCAGCCGGTCCTCGATCGGAATGCCCTGTTCCTCGAGCCGCTTCAGCGCGGGGTGGGCGGGCTCCAGCACGAACTCCGCGGTGACCGACGCCTGCTCGGCGCCGGCGCGGACGAGGCCCGCCTCCGCGCGTTGCCCGAGCGCGAGCCCCAGGGCATCGAGAAGAATGGACTTTCCGGCGCCGGTTTCGCCGGTGAGCACGGAGAGGCCGGCATCGAAGGCGAGGTCGAGCCGGTCGATCAGCACCACGTCACGGATGGCGAGCCCGACCAGCATAGGCGCGGATCAGAAGGCGCCGCTGATCCAGGATCCCTCTTTCACCGCCGGCTCGAGGTTCTTGTTCGTCAGCAGCGCGTAGGAATCCTGGTACCAGTCGCTACCGGGGAAGTTGAAGCCGAGCACGGCGCCGGCGGTCTGGGCCTCTTCGTTGACGCCGAGCGCGAGATAGCATTCGACCAGCCGGTGCAGCGCCTCCGGCACGTGCGTCGTCGTCTGGTAGCGCTCGATGACGGTCCGGAACCGATTGATCGCCGCCACATACTCTCTGCGCCTCTCGTAGTAGCGGCCGATCTCCATCTCCTTGCCGGCGAGATGGTCGCGGGTCAGGTCAAGCTTCAGCGAGGCGTCGCGGGCATAGTCGGTGTTGGGGAAGCGTGCCACCACCTCGGCCAGGCTCTCCAGCGCGAGCTGGGTGTTCTTCTGGTCGCGGCCCACGTCGGTGATCTGCTCGTAGTAGCAGAGCGCCTTCAGGTAATAGGCGTAGGGCGCGCTGCGGTGGCCGGGATGCAGGTCGATGAAGCGGTCGAGCCCGATGATGGCATCGTCATACTCGTTGTTCACGTAATGCGCATAGGCCGACATGAGCTGCGCCTGCGTCGCCCAGCTCGAATAGGGGTGCTGGCGCTCCACTTCGTCGAACATCCTCGAGGCGTCCGCGAAGCTGCCCGTCTGCATCAGATCGAACGCCTGGTTGTAGAGCACTTCCGGCGGCTGCTCGGGGATCTTGGGCTTCTCGTCGTCGAGGCCGAGCCAGCTACAGCCGGCGAGCGCCAGCGTTACGCCCAGGATCGCGGCAAAACGCGGCAGCAGGGCGCAGCGAGCCGCAGCGAGCGATCTTGTCGACAAAAGCAGTTCTCCCAAGCCGGCGCGGCGAATGCGGGGACGCGCGAGATAACCCAACGGTGGGCCAGACTATAAGGTTGGGGCGGGAGGCTCTCAAGCGTTCCGCAGTCGCAGCCTCAGGCGCTGAGCCGGCCCTGGACGGGATCCGCCGCGCCCGGAACCATGACGACGATATCGGCCGGCAGGGCGGGCGTCTGTGTCGTCCAGCGCCAGGCCGCGTCGTCGGCGAAGAGCGCCGCCAGGAGGCGATGATAGAGCTTGTGGCCGGAACGGAGCCCTTCGAACGCGCCGACGATCGGCGCGCCGGCGAGATAGAGATCGCCGATCGCATCGAGCGCCTTGTGGCGGGCAAGCTCGTTCGCGTAGCGGAGCCCGCCGCGATTGAGCACCCGCTCGCCCTCGACGACGATCGCGTTGTCGAGCGAGGCGCCGCGCGCGAGACCGGCGGCGCGAAGCTGCTCGGCATCGGTCAGGAAACCGTAGGTGCGGGCGCGGGCCAGCTCGCCCTTGAAGTTCTCTTCGCTGACGCGGCCGTCATAACGCTGCCGGGCGATGGCGCAATCGCCATAATCGACGGCGACGGAAACGGAGAAGTCCTCGGCCGGCGAGAGGGCGGCCCAGCGGTGGCTGTCGCCGACCTCGACCCGCTTGGCGATGCCGATCGCGCGGCGCGGCGCGGCCTGCTCGCGGATGCCGGCGCATTCGATGAGGAAGACGAAGGGCCAGGCGCTGCCGTCCATGATCGGCAGCTCGCCGGCGCTGACCTCGATGTCGGCATTGTCGATACCGCAACCATAAAGCGCTGCCATGGCGTGCTCGACCGTGGCCACCATCACGCCGGCCTCGTTCTGCAGCGCGGTGCAGAGCTGGGCATCGACGACGTTGCGCCAGGAGGCGGCCACGCTCGCGTTCTTGCCGGCGAGATCGGTGCGGTGGAAGCGGATACCGGCGTTTTCGGGCGCCGGATGGATCGACATGGCGACCGTGGCGCCGCTGTGCAGCCCGATCCCCGAACAGTGGACGGAGTTGCGCAGTGTCTTCTGCCGGATGGTGATCGCCGCGCCGTTCAAGGCGTTATCGTCGGGCATGTCACCGGGCCCAGATCATCGAGATGGAGATGTGCTAACCCCGAAAAAGGCAGCCTGCACGGCCGCGTTGGACCCCCCGAGTCGCGTCAAAGGTAACGTAAAAAGGTGCCCCGGAGCCATCGAATTTCGCCGATGGCGCCGGGGCATTTTCGAGGAGTTTATGAGGCCGTCACGTCCGCAACCGAGGCGTCAGTTCGCCTGCCGGCGCAGGAAAGCTGGAATTTCGAACAGCTCTTCCTCCGCGCGGCTGGCGGCCAGCCGGTCCTTGGCATCGAGACCGGTAAGCCGCTGCTGGGTGGCGATCTGCGGTTCCGCCGGCTGCACCGGAGCGGCGGAGGCAGGCGCCTGGACGCGTGGCGCCTGCGCAACCGGCGCTTGCACCGGGGCGGTCGCCCGCGGCGCCGGCTCCGGCATCTGCGGACGCTGCACCGGCTCGACCGGATCGATCTTGGCCGCCGCCGAGCCGCGCGGCCATACGCCGCTGGTCACCCGGGTGAAGAGATTGGGTGGCCGGCGCGGTTCGGTCTGACGCTGCGGTTGCGGCGCCGGCGCCGTCATGGCGTGCGACGTAACCGCGGGAGCCGCGTGCGGCTGCGGCTGCAGACGCGGTGCCGGCTCCACGGGCGCGGTGGCGACGAAGGGGCGATCCTCGGCCGGACGCGGTGCCACCCACGGATGCTGCGGGACAGGCTGCGCCGCGACCGGGGCGGCGGCCGGCGGGGACATCGCCGGCTGGGCCATCGCCGGCTCGCGAACCGGCGGGGTGATCGCCGGACGCGGCTGCGCCGCCGCGACCGTTTCCGCCCGTTCCGCCACCACCGGCTCCATATAGGCCGGTTCCGGCTGACGCAGGGCCGGTGCCGCCATCGCGCCCGCCGTCATGCCGCCGCCGGCCATCATCACGGCCGGTTGCGGCTCGGGCATGAGCGCGCCGGCGCGGACCGCGGTCGCTTCGGCCGGCTCGCGTGCCGGCGTCGTGACGACGCGACCGCCCTTGGCGACGAGGCTGAGGCCGACCGGGCGCGGCTGCGCCTGGGCGGCCGCTTCGATGCCGGTGGCCACCACTGAGATGCGGATCTTGCCGGTGAGCGTGTGGTCGAAGGTCGAGCCGAAGATGATGTTCGCCTCGGGATCGACTTCCTCGCGGATCCGCGTCGCCGCCTCGTCCACCTCGAACAGGGTCATGTCCGGCCCGCCCGTGATGTTGATGAGCACGCCGCGCGCGCCCTTCATCGAGACGTCGTCGAGCAGCGGGTTGGAGATGGCGGCTTCGGCGGCGGCGACCGCGCGACGCTCGCCCTCGCCCTCGCCGGTGCCCATCATGGCCTTGCCCATCTCGCTCATCACCGTGCGGATGTCGGCGAAGTCGAGGTTGATGAGGCCCGGCATCACCATCAGGTCGGTGACGCCGCGGACGCCCGAATAGAGCACCTGGTCGGCCATCGAGAAGGCGTCCGCAAAGGTCGTCTTCTCGTTCGCGATCCGGAACAGGTTCTGATTTGGGATGATGATAAGCGTATCGACATATTGCGCCAGCTCCTGGATGCCGCCATCGGCGAGGCGCATGCGATGCACGCCCTCGAAATGGAACGGCTTGGTCACGACGCCGACCGTCAGGATGCCGTGCTCGCGCGCGGCCCGGGCGAGCACCGGCGCGGCGCCGGTCCCCGTGCCGCCGCCCATGCCGGCGGTGATGAACACCATGTTGCTGCCGGCGAGATGCTCGATCACCTGCTCGATCGATTCCTCGGCGGCGGCGCGCCCGACGTCCGGGCGCGATCCGGCGCCCAGGCCCTGGGTGATGGTATTGCCGAGCTGGATGCGCCGGCTGCATTGCGACTGGGTCAGTGCCTGCGCATCGGTGTTGGCGACGATGAACTCGACGCCCTCGAGGCTCGACAGGATCATGTTGTTGACGGCATTGCCGCCGGCGCCGCCCACACCGATGACGGTGATGCGCGGCTTGATTTCGTAGTCTGTGTTCGGCAACGAAATATTGAGCGTCATGTACGGCCTCCATTCATGACAGTTAGGGCGCCGGTTGATCCGGCGTCCGTTCGCACCGGGCTCCCGAGTGGGTTCGGGGTCCGGGTGATGGGGTTGATCTCAGAAGTTGTCACGGAACCAGTGACCGAGACGGCCGATGAGGCCGCTCGGTTCCCCCTCCCGGCCTTCGCGCCGGTCGGCGCGGGGCAGGTAGTCGATGGCCTGCTGGGCATAGACGAGCAGCCCGGCGGCGGTGGCGAAGGCGGGGCCGCCGGTGGCTTCGGCGAGACCCTGCACGCGGATCGGCCGGCCCATGCGGACCTGCTTGTCGAGCACCAGCGAGGCAAGCTCGCGCACGCCGGCGAGCTGCGAGGCGCCGCCCGTCAGCACGACGCGGCGGCCGGCGATCTTGTCGAAGCCGCTCTGCTCGAGCCGCGAGCGCACCAGCTCGAAGGTTTCCTCGAGGCGAGGCTGCACGATGCCGATCAGGATCGATTTCGGGATCGTGTTGCCTTCGATCGCCTCCTCCTCGCCGACCAGCGGGACATTGATCATGTCGCGCTCGTCCGCGGGCGAGGGGATGCAGTTGCCGTAGAGCGTCTTCATCCGCTCGGCATGGGCGACCGGGGTCGAAAGCCCGCGAGCGATGTCGTTGGTGACGTGGCTGCCGCCGACCGGCACGCTGTCGGTGAAGACCACGTTGCCGTCGAAGAAGACGGCGATGGTGGTGGCGCCGCCGCCCATGTCGATCACGGTCACGCCGAGATCGCGCTCGTCGTCGACGAGCGACGCGAGGCCCGCGGCATAGGGCGAAACCACGAAGGCGCGGATCTCGAGATGGCAGCGGGCGATGCAGCTCGTCAGGTTGCGCACCGCGCCGGCCTGCGCCGTCACGATATGCATGTCGACGCCGAGCCGGTCGCCGAACATGCCGCGCGGATCGCGGATCCCGCTCGAGCCGTCGATCGAGTAGCGGATCGGGATCGAATGGATGAGGCGCCGCTCGCCGTTGCCGTCGAGGAGATTGCCCTGGTCGAGGATGCGCCGGAGGTCGCCGTCGCCGATCTCGTGACCGGCGATCTGCACCTCGACGCCGATCATCTGCGAGGCCGGGTAGCCGCCGGAGAGGTTGACGATCACCTCGTGGATGGTCTCGCCGGCCATCTCCTCCGCCGCGTGCACGGCGGCGAGGATGGCGGCTTCCGCCTGCTCCATATCGACGACCGCGCCCGCCTTCACGCCGCGCGCGACCTGATGCCCGATGCCGGTGACGCGCGGCTTCCCGTCCTCCTCGAGCCGCGCGATGAAGCAGCAGATCTTGGTGGTCCCGACATCGAGCGCGGCGACGACGCCGTTCCGTGCCGCGATTCTTGGTTTTCTCATGGCCCCTGTCTTTCTTCCCCGCTCCCGACGGCCGCCGTCGCGGCCGCGTGACATGCTTCGGATCGCCCGGTCACGTGTCGCTCCCGGGGTCGTTGCGTTGCGCGGCCGCGTCCGGCGCCAGCTTCACCACCAGCCGGTCGGGCAGCCGCATGTCGATGCTCACGAGATCGCGCTCCAGCAGCCCCTGCGCGCGGTCGAGCCGTGCGAGCTCGTGCCAGGCGGCGGCGCTGTTGAATTCCGGCAGCTTGACCTCGACGCCGTTGTCGAAATGGAGGTTCCAGCGGCGATCGCCGACCCAAACCGCGGCGCGGATGCGGTTGCGCAAGGCGGGCTCGGAGGCCAGCATCTCGACCAGCTCGTCCGCGTGGTCCGGCGCCTTTTCGCCGACCAGCAGCAGGAGCTTGCCGAAGCGCGCCATGTCGCCGGAATCGATGGTCTCGCCGCTGCGATCGACCAGCATGATCTTGCCGCTGCGCTGCCAGAGCGCGAAGGGCTCGAACTCGGTGAGGGCGAGGGAGACCGTGCCGCCGAAGCTGCGCGCGACCGCCGCGGACTTGATCCAGGGCAGCGCCTCGACGCGGGCGCGGATCGCTTCCGGATCGACCGCCAGCAGCGGATCGCCTTCCTTCACGCCGACCGCTTCGAGCAGCGTTTCGCGGCTCGTCTCGTTGCGGCCCTCGACCATGACCCGCTCGACCACGAGGCCGGCCGCCGCTGTCGAGGCGACAATGCGGGCGTCGAGCGCCACGATCCGCGCGTCGATCCAGGCGCCCGGCCAGAAGAGATAGCCGCCGGCGACGGCAGCCAGCACGCCGCCGGCAAGCGCCGCCTTCCGCCAGTGGCGTTGCAGCAGGGTCGGCCGCGCCGCGCGCCGGGGCGTGCGCCCGCGGCCGCTGCGCGACGGCGCCGGTGCGCGCGCGGGCATGGCGGCTACGCGTCGCATTGAGCGTTCTCCACCATCCAGCGCACGAGCTTGGGGAAGCCGATCCCGATATGACGCGCCTGCTCCGGCACGAGCGAGAGCGGCGTCATGCCGGGCTGGGTGTTGATCTCGAGCAGATAGAGCTGCTTCGGTCCCGCCTCGCCGGTGTCGTCGAAGCGGAAATCCGCGCGGCTCACGCCGCGGCAGCCGAGCGCCTGGTGGGCGAGCCGGGCGACCCGCAGCGCCTCCTCATAGACGGCGGGCGGGACGGGTGCCGGCACCAGATGGTCGGTGCGGCCCTCGGTATATTTGGCCTCGTAGTCGTAGAAGCCGGAATGCGGGCGGAGCTCCGTCACGGCGAGCGGGCGGTCGCCCATCACGGCGACGGTCAGCTCGCGGCCCGGAATGAACTTCTCCACCAGCACGCGCGCGCCGAAGGCCCATTCGCGGGCACGCGGCGGCTGGTTGTCGCCCGTGCGCACGATCCTGACGCCGACGCTCGACCCCTCGTTCGCCGGCTTCACGATATAGGGCCGCGGCATCGGATCGCCCTGGTCGAGCGCCGAGGGCGCGATCTCGATCCCCTCGGGGCAGCGGATGCCCGCCGCGGCGAAGACGCGTTTCGCCATGGTCTTGTCCATGGCGAGCGAGGAAGCCAGGAGACCGGAATGGGTATAGGGAATGCCCATCAGGTTCAGCACGCCCTGGACGCAGCCATCCTCGCCGAAGCGGCCGTGCAGCGCGTTGAACACCACATCGGGCCGCGGCTCGAGCGCGCGCAGCAACGCGCCGACGTCGCGGCCGACATCGATCGAGACGACCTCGTAGCCTTCGCTCCCGAGCGCGTCGGCGCAGGCCTTGCCGCTCACCAGCGAGACCTCGCGTTCGGCGGAGGGGCCGCCCATCAACACGGCGACCCGCGTCATGGCCGGCCTCCCGAAAGCGGCACGCCGATGCGCCGGATTTCCCACTGCAGCTCCACGCCGCTCTGCGCGTGCACGCGGCGGCGCACGGTCTCGCCGAGCGTCTCGAGATCGGCCGCGGTGGCCTCGCCGGTATTGATCAGGAAGTTGCAATGCTGCTCGGAAACCTGGGCCCCGCCGAGGCGCAGGCCGCGGCAGCCGGCCGCGTCGATGAGCTGCCAGGCCTTGGCGCCCCTGGCCTGCGGATCGCGCGGATTGGCGAAGGTGCTGCCGCCGGTCCGGGTGCGGATCGGCTGGCTCGCCTCGCGCGCCTGCTGGATCTCGACCATGCGCGCTGCGACCGCGGCCGGGCTGTCCGGCTGGCCGGCGAGGGTGGCGCCGAGGAAGATCCAGTCCTCCGGCACGCTCGCGTGCCGATAGCCGAAACCGAAATCGCCATGCGAAAGACGATGCAGGCGGCCGCTGCCGTCGAGCGCCTCGCCTTCGGTCACGACGTCCGTCATCTCGCGGCCATAGGCGCCGCCATTCATGCGGAGCGCGCCGCCGATCGTGCCCGGAATGCCCGAGAGGAACTCGAGCCCGGCGAGGCCGGCGTCGCGCGCGGCGAAGGCGACATTGAGGTCGAGCGCGCCGGCGCCGGCGGCGATGCGGGATTCCTCCACCGCGACGGTCGCGAACGCGCGGCCGAGCCGGATCACCGCGCCCGGCACGCCGCCGTCGCGCACCAGCAGGTTGGAGCCGACGCCGATGACGGTCACCGGCACATCGGCGGGCTTCGCCGCGAGGAACCGGACCAGGTCGGCGCGATCGGCGGGACGGAACATGAGCTCCGCCGGCCCGCCGACGCGGAACCAGGTGACCTGGGCGAGCGGCGCCTGCCGCGTCAGCCGGCCGCGCAAGGGCGGCAGGAGATCGACCCAGTCCCGCTCGATGCGTTTTCTGGCCATCATCCCGCCGACCTTCCCGGTGCGGCCTGCAGCGCCTTCAGTTGCTCCGGCAGGGCGTGGGCCCAGGCCGTGATATTGCCCGCGCCGAGGCAGACGACGAGGTCGCCCGGCCGCGCGATCTCGTGCACCAGCGCCGGCAGGGCGTCAGCGTCCGGCAGCGTCATCGCGCGGCGATGGCCGTGGCTCACCAGCCCCGCCGCCAGCGCGTCCCGGCTGATGCCTTCGATCGGCGCCTCGCCTGCGGCATAGACCTCGGCGACGATCACCTGATCGGCGTCGTTGAAGCAGGTGCAGAACTCCTCGAAGAGGTTCTTCAGCCGCGTATAGCGATGCGGCTGCACGACGGCGATCACCTGGCCCTTGGCCGCGGTCCGCGCCGCGCGCAGCACGGCGGCGATCTCGACCGGGTGATGGCCGTAATCGTCGATCACCGTGATACCGCCCGCCTCGCCCGTTCGGGAGAAGCGCCGCTTGACGCCGCCGAAGCCGGCGAGGCCCTTGCGGATCACCTCGTCGGAGACCCTGAGCTCCAGCGCGACCGCGATGGCGGCAAGCGAATTCTGGACGTTGTGCTGGCCCAGCATGGGCAGCAGCAGGTTCTCGATCCGGCGCTCGAGGCCGCGCTGGCGGTCCGTCAGCAGCACGTCGTAGCGGCATCCCGCCGGACCGGTCTCGATGTTGAGGGCGCGCACGTCCGCCTGCGGGCTCATGCCGTAGCTCACGATGCGGCGATCGGAAAGCTGGCCGATCATGGTCTGCACCACGGGATGGTCGATGCAGAGCACCGCGAAGCCGTAGAACGGGATGTTCTTCACGAAATCCGCAAAGGCCCGGTTCATCGCCTCGACCGTGCCGTAATGATCGAGATGCTCAGGGTCCATGTTGGTGACGATGGCGATCGTCGACGGCAGCTTCACGAAGGTGCCGTCGGATTCGTCCGCCTCGACCACCATCCACTCGCCGCCGCCGAGCCGCGCGTTGGTGCCGTAGTTGTTGATGATGCCGCCATTGATCACGGTCGGATCGAACCCGGCCGCTTCCAGAAGCGCCGCCACCAGCGAGGTGGTGGTGGTCTTGCCGTGCGTGCCGCCGATCGCGACCGACCATTTGAGCCGCATCAGCTCGCCCAGCATCTCGGCGCGCCGCACGACGGGCAGCAGCCGCTGGCGCGCCGCTTGGACCTCCGGATTGTCGGGCTTCACGGCGGAGGAGGTCACGACGACCGCGGCCTCGCCGAGATTCTCGGCGCGGTGGCCGATCTCGACGCGGATGCCGAGCGTGCGGAGGCGCTTCACGTTGGCGCTCTCGGCCTGGTCGCTGCCCTGGACGCGATAGCCGAGATTGCGGAGGATCTCGGCGATCCCGCTCATGCCGATGCCGCCGATCCCGACGAAGTGAAGGAGGCCGATGTCGAAAGGAAGCGCCCTCATGCGGCGGCCTCCTTCGGATAGGCGGCGGTGCCGTTCGCCGGTGCCAATCCGATCGCGAGATCGGCGAGACGCTCGGCGGCGTCCGGGCGGCCGAGGCTCGCGGCCGCGGCGGCGGCCCTCGCAAGGCGACCCGGCTCGGCCAGCAGCCCGCGCAGGCGCTCGGCGATGAGCGCCGCCGTCAACCCCGCCTCGGGCAGGCTCCAGGCGGCGCCGGCCGCGTCGAGCGCGGCGGCGTTGGCGGTCTGGTGGTCGTCGGTCGCGTAGCGATAGGGCACCAGCAGGGCGGGGCGGCCCGCGACGGCGAGCTCGGCCGTGGTGGAGGCGCCGGCGCGCGCGATCACGAGCTGCGCCCGGCGGAGCCGCACGGGCATGTCGTCGAAGAAGGTCGCAAGCTCGGCGGCGAAACCGGTCCCGGCATAGGCCGCGCGGACACGGTCGATATCCTCGGGCCGGCATTGCTGGGCAAGACGGATGCGGGCGCGCTCTTCCGGGGCCAGCGCGCCGATCGCCGCCGGCACGAGGTCGGAGAAGATGCGCGCACCCTGGCTGCCACCGACCAGCAGGAGCTCGAGCGGTCCGCCGGGTTGCGGCGCGGAATAGGGCTGGCCGGCGAGGGCGGCGATGGCAGGCCGCACCGGATTGCCGGTAAAGGCGATCTTGGGGCGGTCCTCGGCGGCGATCCCGCGGACATCGGGGAAGGCTGTGGCAATGCGGGTGGCGCGCCCGGCGAGCAGGCGGTTTGCGCGGCCCATCACGGCGTTCTGCTCGTGCAGGACGAGCGAGAGCCCCATCTTGCCGGCGGCGATCATGGTCGGCACCGAGGCGTAGCCGCCGAAGCCGATCGCGACGGCGGGCCGGGTTTCCCTGAGGATCCGGCGCGCCTCGAAATAGCCGACCCCGAGTGCCGCCAGCGCTTCCGCGCGGGCGACAAGGCCACGGCCGGCGATGCCGCCGGCACGGATGCGCCGCACCTCGACGGCGGGAAGCCGATCGCCGAACGCGGAGCCGCGCCGGTCGGTGACGAGCAGCACGCGGCGGCCGCGCGCGAGCAGCGCCGCGGCAAGCGCTTCTGCCGGGAACATGTGGCCGCCCGTGCCGCCGGCGGCGAGCAGGATGGGACGCTGCGCCGATGCGCTCATGCGTCCTCCCCCGGACCGAAGCGCTTGCGGGTGAGCGCCAGCAGCATGCCCATGCCGAGCGCCGAGGCGAGCAGCGAGGAGCCGCCATAGCTGATGAAGGGGAGCGTCATCCCCTTGGTCGGCATGAGGTGCAGGCTGGAGGCCATGTTGACGAATGCCTGCAGGCCGAAGGTGACGAGCAGGCCGGCGGCCGCCAGCATCACGAAGAGATTGCGCTCCTGCATGAGCCGCGTGGTGCCGCGGCCGATCACGAGCAGGAACAGGCCGACGATGAGGATGCAGGCGATGATGCCGAGCTCCTCACCGGCCACGGCGAAGACGAAGTCCGCATGGGCATCCGGCAGCACCAGCTTGACGGTGCCTTCGCCCGGACCGCGGCCCCAGAGTCCGCCGTTGGCGAAAGCCTCGAGCGAGCGGTCGATCTGGTAGCTGTCGGTCGAGCCCGGATGGAGGAACCCGTCGATGCGCTCGGCCACATGCGCGAAGGTGAAGTAGGCGCCGACGATGGCGACCGCGGCCGCCGTCGCGAGCAGCAGCACCCAGATGATCGGCAGGCCGGCAAGGAAGAATTGCGCGAACCAGGTGCAACTCACCAACACGGTCATGCCGAGATCGGGCTGCAGCAGCAGGATCCCGACCACCAGCATGTAGAGCAGGATGGAGATCGCATTGCCCGGCATGCGCTGCCGGCCGTGCTGGGCCGCGAACATCCAGCCCGCCACGACAGCGAAGCAGGGTTTCACGAACTCGGAAGGCTGCAGCGAGAAGCCGCCGATATCGAGCCAGCGCGTGGCACCCTTGATCTCCGGGCCGAACACGAGGGTGAGGGCGGTGAGGCCGACGGACCCGACGAAACCGAGCAGCGCGAGGCGGCGGATCTGCCGCGGGCTGAGCAGCGAGGCGCCGAGCATGAGCGCAACCGCGACCGGGATGAGCACGAAGTGATGGCGCGCGAGGCTGAAGCTGTCGAGATTGATGCGGTTCGCGACGGCGGGGCTGGCCGCGAGGATCATCATGGCGCCGATGCCGATCAGGA
Organism: uncultured Rhodospirillaceae bacterium; assembly: GCA_902826565.1. Classification (GTDB taxonomy): domain Bacteria; phylum Pseudomonadota; class Alphaproteobacteria; order Dongiales; family Dongiaceae; genus CADEFF01. Next base: position 19,313 of record CADEFF010000025.1, read on the forward strand.
GGCCGATCGTCGCGAGCGTCCAGCGATCGACGGTCCACCACCAGCGGCCGAGCAGGCTGCGGTCGTTGCGGGCGAAGCTGGTCATGCCGCCCTCCCGTTGCCGGCTTCGGCGAGCCGCTGCACGAGGCTGCGGAAGGCTTCGCCGCGCTGCTCGAAATTCGCGAACTGGTCGAAGGAGGCGCAGGCGGGCGACAGCAGCACCACGGCGCCGCGTCGCGCTTCGGCCCGGGCGAGGCGATGCGCCGCCTCGACGGCGCTGTCAAGCGTGCCGCATTGCGTTGCCGGCACGCGACCCGCGAGCTGCCGTTCGAAAGCCGGCGCGGCCTCGCCGATCAGGAAGGCATGGACGACGCGACGGTAGAAGGGCTCGAGCCCGGCGAGGCCGCCCGCTTTCGGCTTGCCGCCGAGGATCCAGTAGATCGGGTCGTAGCAGGCGAGCGCCTTCGCGGTGGCGTCGGCATTGGTCGCCTTGCTGTCGTTGACATAGCGCACGCCGCCGATGCTGGCGATCAGCTCCTGGCGGTGGGCGAGGCCGGGATAGGTTCGCAAGCCCTCCGCGATCTCGGCGGGCGCGAGGCCCACCGCGCGACAGGCGGCGTAGGTCGCGGCCGCGTTCTGCCAGTTATGCTCGCCCGGCAGCGTCGGCACGGCGGTCAGATCCATGATCTCGAGCGGCGCTTCACCGGTCGCGTCGATGAGACGGCCGTCGACCGCATGCACGCCGCCCGCCACGCGTTCCCGCGCGGAGATCGGCACCACGCGCTGCCGCGCGGCTGCGACGAGGCGGTCGCGCAGCGCCCGACTTGCCTCGTCGTCGATCCCGACCACCGCCGTGTCGCCGGCGCCCTGGCGCGCGAAGATGTGCGCCTTGGCGGCGACATAGCCGGCCATGTCGCCATGGCGGTCGATGTGATCGGGGGTGATGTTGAGCAGCACGGCGACCTTGCAGCCGAGCGAAGGCGTGAGCTCGAGCTGGTAGGAGGAGAGCTCCAGCACATAGAGGCCGCTGCCGCCGAGGCGCGGCAATGCCAGGGCCGGCGTGCCGATATTGCCGCCGACCGCGGACTCGCGGCCGGCGCGCTTCAGCACATGGCCGGTCAGCGCCGTGGTGGTGGATTTGCCGTTGGTGCCGGTGATGCCGAGATAGCCCGCGTCCGGCGCGGCGCGGATCAGGAGCTCGATATCGCCGATGACGGGCTTCGCATGGCCCTGGGCGAGCGCAGCCACGGGATGCGGCGTCGGGAAGCGATGCGGGATGCCGGGGCTCAGCACGAGGAACTCGGGCTTCCGCCAGTCGCAATGGGCAAGGTCGATCGGAACGATCCCGGCCGCGGCCGCTTCCGCGCGCCGCTCGGCCGAATCGTCCCAGGCCCACAGCCGGGCGCCGCTCATCTTGAGGGCGAGCGCCGCCGCGAGCCCGGATTTGCCGAGGCCGAGCACGGCCGCGATCCGCTCGTTCATGCCGGGAATGGCGAGGGGCGTGCTGGTCATCGTTCCCGGCTCACCGCAGCTTCAAGGTGGCGAGCCCCGCGAGCGCGAGGATCGAGGCGATGATCCAGAAGCGGATCACGATGGTGGGCTCGGCCCAGCCGAGCTTCTCGAAATGGTGATGCAGCGGCGCCATGCGGAAGACGCGCTTGCCGGTCATCTTGAAGGAGGCGACCTGGACGATCACCGAGGCGGTTTCCAGCACGAAGAGCCCGCCGATGATGGCGAGCACCAGCTCGTGCTTGGTGACGACGCTGACCGCGCCGAGAGCCCCGCCGACCGAGAGCGAGCCGGTGTCGCCCATGAAGACCATGGCGGGCGGTGCGTTGAACCAGAGGAAGCCGAGCGAGGCGCCGACGAGGGCGGCGCAGAAGACGGCGAGCTCGCCCGAGCCCTGCACGAAGCGGATCTGCAGGTAGTTGGCGAAGACCGCATTGCCGACGAGATAGGCGATCAGCACGAAGCAGCCGGCGGCGATCATCACGGGCACGATCGCGAGCCCGTCGAGCCCGTCGGTGAGATTGACCGCGTTCGAGGCGCCGACCATCACGAAGACCGCGAAGGGCAGGAAGAGCCAGCCGAGCGGCACCAGCAGGTCCTTGAGGAAGGGGACGGTGAGGCCGGTGGCGAGCGGCGCCGGCGTGAGCCAGATGGCGGCGCCCGCCGCGAGCGCGCCGATGGCGATCTGCGCCGCGAGCTTGAGGCGGCCCGGCAGGCCCTTGCTGCCGCGACGGGTCAGCTTCAGGTAGTCGTCGCCGAATCCGACCAGGCCGAAGCCGATCGTCACCAGCAGCACGATCCAGACATAGCCGTTCGAGAGATCGGCCCAGAGCAGGGTGCTGATGGAGAGCGCGAGCAGGATCAGCACGCCGCCCATGGTGGGCGTGCCCTTCTTCGTCAGGAGATGCGATTCCGGCCCGTCGGTGCGGATCGGCTGGCCGTGCGGTTGCTTGCTCTTGAGCCAGGCGATGACGCGCGGCCCCAGGAGGAAGCTCACCAGCAGCGCCGTCATCACCGCGCCGCCGCTCCGGAAGGTGAGATAGCGGAACAGGTTGAAGAGCGCGAAATCGTCGGCGAAGGGGGCGAGCAGGTTGTAAAGCATGCGGGTTCCGGCCCCTCAGTTCCCGTTCGCTGCGCGCGGCAGCGGCGACGTGTTGACGGCGCGCGCCTGCGCCTTGAGCGCATCGACGATCGGCCCCATGCGCGTGCCGAGCGAACCCTTCACCAGCACGACGTCGCCGGCGCGGAGCTGCGACAGGAGCAGCGGGATCATCTCCGCGCTGGTGGCGGTGCGCTCGCCGCGGCGCTCGCGCGGCAGGGCCTCGAAGAGCCGGGCGGTCAGCGGGCCGACCGCATAGACGCGGTCCACGCCGGCCTCGGCGATATCGGGCGCGAGCGCGACATGCAGCGCCTCGGCTTGCGCGCCGAGCTCCCGCATGTCGCCAAGCACGGCGATGCGCCGGCCATTGGGTCCCGGCTTCGCATGGGCGAGCACGCCGAGCGCCGCCCGCACGGCGGCGGGGCTCGCATTGTAGCTTTCGTCGATGAGCTCGATCGTGCCGCCCGCATGGGCGAGACGGGATCGCTCGCCGCGGCCCTTGGGCGCGGCCACCTTGGAGAAGTTCGCCGCCGCGGCCGCGATGTCGGCGCCGACCGCCTCGACCGCGGCGAGCACGGCGAGGCTGTTCATCACCCAGTGCCGGCCGGGTGCGCCGATCGAATAGTCGATGCGCCGCCCGCCGACCGTCGCGCTGACCGCGCTGCAGGTGGCATGGAGCGAGCAGTCGAGGAGGTGCGCCCAGGACTCCTCATGTTCGCCGAAGCCGAGGATGCGCCGGATGCCGGCGGCGCGCGCATGGCCTGCAAGCCGCGCGAAATGCGGATTGTCGCGGTTGAGGATCGCGACGCCGTCGGCCGTCATGCCGGCGAAGATCTCGCCCTTCGCGTCGGCGATCGCCTCGACATCGGCGAAGAATTCGGTGTGGGCCGCCTCGATCGTGGTCACGATCGCGATCTCCGGTCGCACCAGCCCGGTCAGCGGCAGGATCTCGCCCGGATGGTTCATGCCGATCTCGAAGATGCCGTAGCGCGTGACGGCGGGCATGCGGGCGAGGCTGAGCGGCACGCCCCACTGGTTGTTGTAGCTGCCGGCGGAGGCGTGCGTCGGGCCCTGCGTCGCGAGCACGGTGCGGAGCGCTTCCTTGCTGCCGGTCTTGCCGACGCTGCCGGTGATGGCGATGCGCCGCGCCGTGCTGCGCTCGCGCGCGGCGACCGCGAGCCGCTCCAGCGCCGCCAGCGGATCCTCGACAAGAACGAGCGGCGCATCGTCGGCGAGCCCGTCCGGGATGTGGCTCACGACGGCCGCAACCGCGCCGGCGGCGAAGGCCCCGGCCACGAAATCATGCGCATCGAACCTGGGCCCCTGGAGCGCCACGAAGAGATCGCCAGGCTCGACGGTGCGGCTGTCGATCGAGATGCCGCCGGCCTGCCAGCGCGCCTCGCCGCGACCGCGCATCGCGGCGACCGCCTCCTGCGACTGCCAGAGCACGGGCTTGCGCTCGTTCACGACCGGTCTCCGATCTCGGCGACCGCGGCGCGCGCAACCTCGGCGTCGTCGAAGGGATGGGTGACGCCCATCGCGGTCTGGCCGGTTTCGTGGCCCTTGCCGGCGATGACCAGCACGTCGCCCGGCAGGAGGCCGGCGACGGCGGCGCGGATCGCCTCGCCGCGGTCGCCGATCTCGCGGGCGTTGCGGCAGGCGGCGAGGATCTCGGCGCGGATGGCTGCGGGATCCTCGGTCCGCGGATTGTCGTCGGTGACGATCACCTCGTCGGCGAGTTCCTCGGCGATGCGGCCCATCTGCGGGCGCTTCGCGCGATCGCGGTCGCCGCCGCAGCCAAACACGACCGCCAGCCGATGCGTCGCGAGCGGACGCAGCTCGGCGAGAATGGTGCGGAGCGCCTCGGGCTTGTGCGAATAGTCGACGAAGATCGGGGCGCCGTTCGGATGGCGCGCGACAAGCTCGATGCGGCCGCGCACGCCGCTGACATGGGCGACTTCGGCGAGCGCGCGGGCCGGGTCGGCGCCGCTGCCGATCACGAGGCCGAGCGCCGCCAGCACGTTATGCGCCTGGAAGGCGCCGGCCACGGGGAACAGCAGCTCGCTCTTCCGGCCGAGCAGCTCGACCGTCATGCGCTGGCCCTCGGTCGTCGCGCTCAGCGCGAGCAGCCGGATCTCCTTGCCGGCGCGGCCATAGCCGAGAAGCCGCTGCCGGCGCCCGGCGGCGATCGCCGCGAGCCTGCCGAAGGCGTCGCTGTCGGCATTGAGGATCGCCGCCCCGCCTTCCGGCAGCAGCTCCGTGAAGAGCCGCGCCTTGGCCGCGAAATAGCGCTCGAGCGTGCCGTGATAATCGAGATGCTCGTGGGTCAGGTTGGTGAAGGCGGCGGCCTTGAGCCGCACCCCGTCGAGACGGAACTGGTCGAGCCCGTGGCTCGAGGCCTCCAGCGCCAGGTGATCGATCCCGTCATTGGCGAGCTCGGCCAGCACGCGATGGAGCTCGACCGGATCGGGCGTGGTGAGGGCGCCGTCGCGGTCGTGGCCGGGCGCCACGATGCCGAGCGTGCCGAGGCTGGCCGCCTTGAGGCCGAGCAGGGTCCAGAGCTGGCGCGTGAAATGCGCGACCGACGTCTTGCCGCTGGTGCCGGTGACGGCGACCGTGTCGGTCGGATGCTTGCGATAGAAGCGGGCGGCGATGAGGGCGAGGCGGCGGCGCGGATTCTCGTCGCGAATCACGGCGAGCGCGGTGGCCTCCGGCGGCAGCGGGCCGGCCGCCGGGGCGAGCAGCGCCACGGCGCCGCGCCGCGCGGCTTCGCCCACGAAGGCGAGGCCGTCGGTTTTCGCGCCCGGCAGGGCGGCGAACAGGAAGCCCGGCTCGACCCGGCGCGAATCCGCGCTCAAGCCCCGAACGTCGATCTCACCTGCTGCGCCCGCCACTTCCTTGTTCCGTTCACCCACAAGTGCCCTGAGCCGCACGGCTCTACTCCGAGCCCTTCGCCATCAGCAGCAACGAATCCGCGACCGGCTCGGTCGTGAGCGGCAACGGTGCAATTCCGAGAAGCGGCGCCATGCGCTGCACGATCCGGCCGACCGCCGGCGCCGCCACCCAGCCGCCGGTCGCATAGCCGTAGGAGCTGGCGTTGGGCTTCGGGTCGTCGATCATGACCAGCAGCACGTAGCGCGGATCGTTGATCGGGAAGGCGCCGACGAAGGAGGCCATGCGCGCGTTGGCCGCGTAGCCATGGCCGGAGACCTTGTCCGCCGTGCCGGTCTTGCCGCCGACCAGATAGCCGGGCGCATCGGCCTTGCGACCGGTGCCGACCTCGACTACGAGCCGCATGAGCTGGCGAACGAGTTCCGAGGTCTCGGGCTTGATGATTCGCGTGCCGTCGGGGACCTGATCGGAATCGCGCCGGATGAGCGTCGCCGGCCGCATCACGCCGCCATCGACCATGCCGGCGATGCCGGCCGCGAGATGCAGCGGGCTCACCGCGATGCCATGGCCATAGGCGATGGTCATGGTGTTGATCGGCTTCCAGTCCGACGGATAGAGCGGCTGACCGACCTCGGGGAGCTCGATGCTGGCGCGGCGGAGCATGCCGAGCTCGCTCATGAAGTCGCGCTGGCGCTCGGTACCGAGCTCCTTGCCCATCAACGCCGCGCCGATGTTCGACGAATACATGATGATCTCGGGAACCGTCAGCATCCGGTTCTCGGGATGGAAGTCGGAGATGGTGAAGCCGCCGATGCGGATCGGGTGGCGGGCGTCGAAACTGTCGTCGATCTTCGCCACGCCGCTGTCGAGCGCGGCGGCCGCGCTGAAGATCTTGAAGGTGGAGCCCATCTCGTAGACGCCGAGCGTCACCCGGTTGAAGCGCGCGTCGGCGCTGGCGCGGCCGGGCAGGTTCGGATCGAAATCCGGCAGCGACACCATCGCGACCACTTCGCCCGTGGTGGCGTCCAGCACGAGGCCGGCGCCGCCGATCGCGGTGAAATCCTCGATCGCGCGCGCGACCTCGTCATGCAGGATGTGCTGCACGCGCAGATCGATCGAGAGCTGCACCGGCTGACCCGCCTTCAGCATGTCGTCGAAGGACTGCTCGATGCCGGCGAGGCCGTTGCTGTCGACGTCGGTGAAGCCGACGATATGGGCGGTAAGCGATCCTTGCGGATAGACGCGGCGTTCCTCGCTCTGGAAATAGAGCCCGGGGATGCCGAGGCGGTTCACCTCATATTGCTGGCGCGGCGTCAGGTTGCGCTTGATCCAGACGAAGCGGCCATTGGCGCCGAGCTTGGCGACGAGCTCGGCGCGCCCGATCTCCGGGAGAACGGTCCGGAGCTGGTCGGCTGCGACGTTGGGGTCGCTCACCCTCGACGGATCGGCGTAGAGCGACGCGGTGGCGAGGCTCGTCGCCAGCAGCACGCCGTTGCGGTCGAGGATGTCGGCGCGCTGCGTGACGGCCTGGCTCGCCGGCAGGGCCGCGATGCGGACCGGCTCGGCGGCGCCGAAGAGCCCGACATCGAGGAGCCGCAGCGCCACGCCGAGAAACGCCACCAGAAAGAGCGCGCCGCCGAACAGCAGCCGCGTATGCCCGACCTCGATCGCGCGTTTGGTGTCGCCATCGAGCATATAGAGCTCGTCATAGCGGGGCGGACGGGGATCCGCGAAATGCGAGCCGAGCGGCTGACGGAACTCGCGGGTGCTGCTCATGGAGTCTCCTCGACCGCGGAGAAGAGATCCGTGAGCGCCGCGGCGTCTTCCGCCGAGGGGCCGCTGGAAACGGGCGGAGTCGGGGTCGGGGCCGGCGCGGGGGCAGCGGCGACCGGCGCGTCCGCAAGGGGCACGGCGGTGACGGGCTTCACCGCCGCGACCGGCTGCGGCGCCGCGGGTTTCGCCGGCGCGACCGCGGCCGGGATCGCCGCCGGCGCGACGGAGACGGGCGTGACCGGGATCGGCGGCGGCGGCGCGCTCGCGATCGGCGCGTCCATGTCGGGGATCTCCTCGATCGGCGGCAGCGTCTCCGGATCGGCCGGCGGGTCGATGCGGACCGGCAGCGCGTCGAGACCGACCATCTGACCGGCCGCGACCGGCACGAGGCCCAGATGGCGCTGATTGAGATCGGCGAGCCGGCTCGGCTCGTTGAGATAGCTCCACTCTGCGCGCAGCACCCGCAGCGCCTCTTCGCTCTGCGTGATCTGCCGCTCGGTCAGCGAGAGCTGGGCTTCGAGCTCCTGCACCGCGAATTTGACGTGGAACATGCAGACGCCGACGAAGACGATCACGATCAGCCAGATCGGCAGGGAAAGTCGGCTCATGACGCCACCTCCGCGTCGAGATCGGCCATGCCCCAGGCCGGGGCGTCGCTGCGTTCGGCGGCGCGCATCCGTGCCGAGCGCGCGCGCGGGTTACGCGCGAGTTCCGCCGCCTCCGGCCGAACGAGGTCGGGGTCGATGCGCCGGAAGCTCGGCGCCCGCGCGGCCGGCGCCGCCGGATGATGGCGCGACGGCGCGGGCAGGCGTCCCGAGCGTTCGCGCAGGAACTGCTTCACCGGACGATCTTCGAGCGAGTGGAAGGAGACGACCGCGAGCCGGCCGCCGGCTTTCAGCAGCGCCTCGCTGGCGACCAGCCCGCGCACCAGCTCGCCGATCTCGTCATTGACGGCGATCCGGAGCGCCTGGAAGGTTCGGGTCGCCGGATCGATGCCGTCGGCCGACCGGCCCCGGGGGCCGAGCGCGCGGCGCACGATCTCGGCGAGCGCGAGCGTGCGATGGATGGGGGCAGCCGCGCGCTCGCGCACGATGGCGCGCGCGATCGGCCGCGCATGCCGCTCCTCGCCGTAGCGATGGATGAGGTCGGCGAGCTCGCTCTCGGAAAGGGTGTTGACGAGATCCGCGGCGCTGGGGCCGTCGCCGCCCATGCGCATGTCGAGCGGGCCGTCGAAGCGGAAGGAGAAGCCGCGCTCCGCCTGGTCGAGTTGCATCGAGGAGACGCCGAGATCGAAGGCGACGCCGTCCGCCGCTTCGAGACCGCGGGCGCGTAGCAGGCGCTCCATGTCGCCGAAGCGGCCTTCGATCGCGACGAGCCGATCCGTCGGCGCGAGCGCGGCCGCGCGCCGGATCGCGGCGGGATCGCGGTCGATCGCCCACACCGTGCAGTCCGCCGCGGCGAGGATGGCGCGGCTGTAGCCGCCGGCGCCGAAGGTGCCGTCGATGTAGATGCCGCCGTCGCGCGGCGCGAGCGCGGCGAGCACGGCGCCGAGCAGCACCGGCTCATGGCCGCCTGTCGCATGGCGGGGCGCGCCGCCGCTCAACGCGAATCTCCGCCGCGCGGCGGAAGCGTGCGGCCCTGCTCGAGCGCGCGGCGGCGCGCCTCGGCTTTGTAGGCCTCGAAGGTCCGGGGTTCCCAGATCTCGAAGAGGTTGCCGCGGCCTACGAAGGCGGCGACGGTCGTGATGCCGGCATGCTCGGCGAATTTCTCCGGCAGCATGATCCGGCCTTCGCCGTCGAAGGCGAGCTGCTTCGCGTCGGGAAAGAGCGACGCGGTGAAGTCGTCATGCTCGTCGGAATAGAGATCGGAATTCTGCAGCCGGTCGATCAGGCCCTGCATCCATTCGATGCTGCCGCACTGCACGCCGGCATAGCGGAAGGCCGGAAGCGCGGCGATGCCGTTGAAGGTCTGACCGGCCAGCGCCGCGCGGAAGGTCGCCGGGACCGAAACGCGGCCCTTGCGATCCACCTTGTTCACGAACGTGTCGATGAACAGCGCCATCGCCTCTCGCCCTTCGCCCCCTTCGGCTAACGGAAACGCAAGAATCGGATGCGTTTCCAAAGGCTTGGCGGGCGCCCCCGAGGCACCCTTCGGCCTTTTATGGGATACCATGGGATACTATGGGCGTCAATGGTAATGAATAGTAAATCGCTGGATTTTCCTGACATTTGTGGGCTCTACGGGAACCGGCGACAGTCTTCCGCGGATCGGAACCATCGCACCGAAGAGATCGTCAGCCGCAAATGCGGCGAAACGATGTTCTTTATTTGTTCTGTTCTTGCCTTACGAGGATCGCCGCCGCGACGCTGCGGCGGATCCCGTCCGGAATGGCGGAAAACAAGGCCAGACGGCCGATAAGCCGGGTTCTGTGCCGCCCGAAGGCGGCGATGGCCATTCCTCTGGGACGCCCGTTGCCGGACGCCTCGCGCGACCTACCCGGACGACGGCGTGGAGATCCGCCCGACCGCAACGTTTCCGCTGCGATCTGTCGCCCCTACATGGTCTTGCTCCCGGTGGGGTTTGCCTTGCCATGACCGTTGCCGGCCATGCGGTGCGCTCTTACCGCACCCTTTCACCCTTGCCGGTCCCTTGCGGGACCTCGGCGGTTTGCTTTCTGTGGCACTGTCCCTGGGGTCGCCCCCGCCGGGTGTTACCCGGCACCGCATCTCCTTGGAGCCCGGACTTTCCTCCCCGCGCCGGTCCGAGGACCGGCGAAGAGCGGCCACCTGGCCGTCTGGCGGGCTTTAGGTAAGCGCCGGCCGCGGGCGCGTCAACCGATCTCGGCGAGGAGGGCGGCGAGGATGGAGGCGCATTCTGCGTCCGGCTCGCCATCGATCAACGCGGGCCGGAAATGCCGCTGGAAGGCAACGATCGTCGCGAGGGTCTCGTCGTCGAGCGCGCCGGACTGCGGGATGCCATAGCCGAAACGGGCGAGCGCGGCCTGGAATTCGGCGAGGCTCCAGCCCGGCGGCTCCCGCCGCTGGCGCGGCCAGACCCCGAGCCCGCGCGCGGCGAGACGGCGCCATTCGAAGAGCTCGCCCGGGTCCTCCTTGCGCAAGGGGGCGACGTCGGAATGGCCGAGCACGCGATGGGCCGGGATCGGGTGGCGGCCGAGAATGCCGGTCGCCAACCGCTCGAGCGCCGCCATCTGCGTTTCGGGGAAGGGGCGGTAGCCGAACTCGCGCCCGGGATTCACCAGCTCGATGCCGATCGACCGGGCATTGATGTCGGTGGCGCCGGCCCAGCGGCTGACGCCGGCATGCCAGGCACGCCGGTCTTCCGGCACGAGCCGCCAAAGCGTGCCGTCCTCCTCGATGAGGTAATGCGCGCTGACCCGGGCCGCCGGATCGACGAGCCGGTCGAGCGCGGCCCGGGCGCTCGGCATGCCCGTGTAATGCAACAGCAGGATATCGACCGGCTGCCCCGCCGGCCTGGCGTCGTGGTTGGGCGAACGCTGCTCGCGCAGGCCCGCGATGTCCAGCACATCGCTCACATCCCGCCCTTGGTCGCGTCGGCCACCACGCGCGGCCGCCTTATGACGCAGATGGCGACCCCGATCATGGTGGCGATGCCGCCGATTGCCATCGGCAGGGTCAGGACCTCGTCCAGCAACAGCACGCTCGCGCCGACGCCGAACAACGGCACGAGCAGCGTGAAGGGCATCACCTGGTTGATCGGGAAGCGCCGCATCATGGTGTACCAGACAGCGTAGCCGAAGATCACCACCAGAAACACCTGGAAGCAGAGCACACCCCAGACGGCGAGGTCCGTCCAGTCCACCGTCGCGAGCGGATTTCCCTCGAAGAGAAACGTCACAATCACGAGTTGCGGCGTGGCCATGATCGCGACCCACCCGTTCAGGCTCCAGATGTCGACGTCTTCGCCGAGCGCCTTGATCTGGATGTTGGCGAAGGCCCAGACGCAGGCGGCGGCGAGCACCAGCATCAGCGGCATGAGCCCGCCCTGGAAGCGCGGCTCGCCGGCGATGAGCCCGACCCCGGCGAAGGCGAGCGCCATGCCGGTCATGCGTCGCCAGCCGAGCTTGTCCTTGAAGAAGAGCGCGGCGAGGAGGGCGGCGAACGGCACCTGGAGTTGCACCGCGATCGCCGCCGTCGCCGCGTCGATCTGCTTCATGCCGGTGAACATCAGGCTGAAATGGAGGGCGCCGAGCGTGACCGAGAGGCCGAGCAGCGCCCAGGGCCGCTTCGGCCACTTGATGAAGGGCGCGAGGATGATCGCCACCATGATGAAGCGCGTCATCACGAAGGCGAAGGGCGGCATCACGTCGAGCCCGACCTTGACCACGACGAAGTTGAGGCCCCAGACGATCATGACCGCCAGGATTGCCGCCAGGTCGAGCGGGCTCATCGGGTTGAAGCCATCGGTCGGTCGGAAGCCCGCGATCGGTCGCTGAGCGCGGCGCATGTTCCCGCGTCTGCTTCCGCCCCCACCGCCGGATCAGTTGATGCCGCGCGCCTTCGCGATCTTGTCGTAGGCGGCATTGATGCGGGCCATTTTTTCGGTGGCAAGATCGATGAACTCCTTGGGCAGGCCCTGGGCGATCAGCTTGTCGGGATGGGTCTCGCGGATGCGCCGCCGCCAGCTCGCCTTGATCTCGGCCGAGGTGGCGTCGTGCGACACGCCGAGGATGGTGTAGGGATCGGCTTCGTCGGCGCCGAGATGCGCGTGGCGGATGCGCTCGAAGTCCGCTCCCGAGAATCCGAAGATGGCGGCGACCTCGCGCAGGAAGCGAAGCTCCTCCGGACTGACCCGGGAATCGGCCTTGGCGATGTGGAAGAGGCCGTCCATGAGCTCTTCCAGGACTTTCGACCGTCGCGGGAACATCTTCGCGACCTGGCGGGCATAGGAGTCGAAGCCGGCGGTGTCCTGGCGCGCCTGGTCGAACAGCCGCCCGACGTTCCCGAGTTCCTCGGGCGGCACCTGGAAGACCTGCTTGAAGGCGGCGATCTCCGCGCGCGTCACGCGGCCGTCGGCCTTCGCCATCTTGGCGCCGAGCGCGATGACCGCGATGGTGAAGGCGATCTGCCGCGTGGCCGCCCGCTCGTCCGGCATCGGCGCCTCGTCGATCGTCGCGACCTGCTGGTTCGCGGCATGCAGCCAGTCGACCGCATGGCCGGCCGCCGCGCCCAGCAACGCGCCGAGCGGGCCTCCCAGCGCGAACCCGGCCGCGCCGCCGACGATTTTTCCCCAGATGCTCATGACGATATGCGGAACCGGCAATCCCTTGATGGAAGTCCGGCCAACATATCGCGCGGCGCAACCCCAAGGCCAGCCCGCGAGACCAGGGCGGGCGAGGCTTGGATCGATTCGGCGGCGGATGCAAAGATGCGCCCGGCGTTGGCGGCCGGCGCGGCGCGCGCGGGCTCCGGGAAGGCGGCGGATGGCGGAAGCGACGACCCTGGAAGAGAGGATCGAGCGCGCGATGGCGGATCATCGCGCGGGCGATCTGCGCGCCGCCGAGGCGGGCTATCGCGCGGCGCTCGCGGAAGCGCCCGGCCACGGCGCGGCGCTCGGCGGCCTCGGCGCGCTCTGCTTTCAGACGAAGCGCGTCGCCGATGCGGTCCTGCTGCTGGAGCGTGCGGCCGCGGTCCTGACCGCCGACGCGCAGCTCCTCGCCAATCTGGGCGCCGCCTATGCGACCGCGGGACGGGAGGCCGAGGCCATCGACATATTGCAGCGCGCCGCGGCCCTCGATCCCGGCAATGTCGAAGCCTGGCGCAACCTCGCGAGCCTGCTTTCCAATGGCGGCCGCTGGTCCGACGCCATGGCGGCGGTCGATCGCCTGCTGGCCGCGGCGCCGCAGGATCCGGATGCGCTCCGCCGGCGCGCCGATCTGCACCGCCGCCTGGGCAACCTCGCGGATGCGGTCGCGGGCTATCGCGCCCTGCTCGCGAAGACGCCGGAGGAGGCGCGGCTCTGGTCCGGCCTCGCCGCCGCGCTCGCCGACCAGGATGCGCTCGACCCGGCGATCGAGGCCTATCGCCGCGCGATCGCGCTGGAGCCGGCGCGGCCCGACCATCGAACCCATCTCGGCAACCTCCTCCGGCGGCGCGGGCGGCTCGAGGAGGCGCTTGCGGCGCAACAGGAAGCGGTCGCGCTGGCGCCCGACCGGGCGGCGGCGCAGATCAATCTCGGCGCCGTGCTGCATGAGCTCGGCCGCAATGCCGAGGCGATCGCCGCCTTCCTGGGCGCGAGCGAGCTCGATCCCGCCTCGGCGCTCGCCTGGTACAATCTCGGCACGTTGCACGAGGTGGCCGGCGACACCGTCCGGTCGCTTGCGGCTTACCGCCGCGCTTACGGGCTCGATCCCGAGAACCCGACCGCGGCTGCCCTCCTCGTGCGGCAGCTACAGCAGGCCTGCGCCTGGGTCGAGGCGGCGCCGGTCGAGCGCCAGGTGGCGGCGGACACGCGGGCTGCGCTCGCGCGCGGCGAAGCGCCGGCGGAGACCACGCTCTCGCATCTTTCGCGCTCCATGGACCCGTTTGAGAATCTCGCCATCGCGCGCGCGGCGTCGCAGCGCATCGCGGCGCGGGTGCAAGGGCTTCCGATGCCCGCGATCTCGCGCGCGGTTGACCCGGACCGCCGCCTCCGCATCGGCTACCTCTCGAGCGACTATCGCGACCATCCGGTAGCGCATCTGCTGGGCGGGCTCTTCGAGCGCCATGACCGCAGCGTCGTCGAGGTCATCGCCTATTCGCACGGTCTCGAGGATGGCAGCGCCTATCGCCGCCGCATCGCGGAGACGGCCGATGCCTTCGTCGATGTGGGACCGCTCGGCTTCCACGCGGCGGCGCGGCGCATCGCCGACGACCGCATCGACATCCTGATCGATCTCAACGGCTTCACCGGCGGCGCCCGGCTGGAGATTGCGGCCCTCCGCCCGGCGCCCGTCCAGGTGCTGTGGCTCGGCTATCCGGGCACGACGGGGGCCGATTTCATCGACTATCTGGTGACCGATCGCATCGTCACCCCGCCCGAAATGGCGGGCGCCTTCCGCGAGAAGCTCTGCTGGATGCCCCATTCCTTCCAGCCGAACGACGACCGGCAGCCCATTGCCGACCGCACCCTGACCCGCGCCGGCTCTGGGCTTCCGCCCGATGCCCCGGTTTTCTGCTCTTTTAATCAAGGCTTTAAGATCGAACCTGTATTGTTCGAGGCGTGGATGGAGATCCTCGCCGCCTTGCCGGGGTCGGTGTTGTGGCTCGCCAGTTCGCATCCCGAGGTGCCGGCGAATCTGCGTCGCGAAGCCAAGGCTCTCGGCGTAGCGTCCGAGCGTCTCGTCTTTGCCGACCGACCGCCGAAGGATCTGCATTTGAAACGTCTCTCGCTCGCCGATCTCGCGCTGGATACGCGGATCTATAACGGCCACACCACCACGAGCGACGCCCTGTGGGCGGGCCTCCCGGTGGTGACGCTGCTCGGCCGGCATTTCGCGAGCCGCGTCTCGGCGAGCGTGCTGCAGGCCGTCGGGCTGCCGGAGCTGGTGGCGGGGTCGATCGCCGAATACAAGGCGACCGTGCTGCGCTATGCGCGCGACGGAGAAGCGCTCCGCACGCTGAAGGCGAAGCTCGCCGCGAACCGCGCGACCGCGCCGCTGTTCGACACGGAGCGCTTCGTCCGCAACCTTGAAAGTGGCTATCGCGCCATGTGGCGCCGCCATGCGGCGGGCGAGGCGCCGGCCTCCTTCGATGTCGAGGAGCGGCGATGAAGGCGGCCATCCGACCCGACAAACCGGCGGAGGGCAGCGCCGGGCTTGCCGAAGCGCAGGCGCTCGTCGCGGCCGGCGACCGGCAGGCGGCGGAGCGGCTCTATCGGAGGCTGATCGCGGCGGATGCGAGCCTAGCCCCGGCGCTGCACGGGCTCGGCGCGCTCTGTTTCGAAGCCGGCCGCCGCGACGAGGCGATTTCCTTGCTTGAACGCGCCGCAAGGGCCGCACCGGGTGACCCGGCCTTGCTGGCCGCGCTCGCCAACGGCTATGCGGCCGTCGGGCGGTTCGTCGATGCCGCGAGGGAGTGCCGCGCCGCCCTGGCGCAGGCCCCCGATCTCGCCGCGCTCCATTTCCTTCTGGGACGGCTGCTGCGCGACCAGGGACGCGCCGCCGCCGCCCGATCGGCCTTTGCGCGCGCGCTGGCACTCGAGCCGACCCATGCTGCGGCGGCCTACGCGCTGGCGCGGCTCCTCGAAAGCGGCACCGACCGGCCGGCCGCCATCGCGGCCTTCCGCCGCGCGGTCACGCTCGCTCCCGACCGGGCCGAAGCGCATTACCGCCTTGGCCGTCTGTTGCGCGGCGCCGACGACGCCGCGGCGGCGGTCGCATTCGAGGCTGCGATCCGAACCCGGCCCGATTATGCGGAAGCGCTGAGCGATCTCGGCACGATCCGGCAGCAGGAAAACGGGTTCGCCGCCGCAATCGCGCTCTATCGCCGGGCTCTTGCCGCGAAACCCGATCTCGCCGAGGCTGCCCTCAATCTGAGCGCGGCCTTGCTCGCCGAGGGCGATGCCGACGATGCGCGGAGGACGGCAGAGGCGTTGCTTGCCGCGCAGCCGGGTTCCGTGGCGGCGCTCCTGGCGCTCGGCCGCGCGGAGATCGCACGGGAGAACCACAAGGCCGCCCTCGCGCATTTCGAGGCGGCACTCGCCGCCGATCCCACGAACCACGAAGCCATGTTCCAGGCGGGCTCGCTCGGCATCCGCGCCGGCGATCCCCATCGCGCACTCGCTCTGCTGACGAAGCTGATCAAGCGGGAGCCGGGCTCCTCCGAGGCATGGAACAACTACGGCTCGGCACTTGGCGAGCTCGGGCGCTTCGAGGCGGCGGAGCGCGCGTTGCGCAAGGCGATCGCGCTCGATCCGCAGCGCCGCTATTTCAGCAATCTCGCTATCCTGCTTTCCGATCAGGGACGCGACGAGGAAGCCTTGCTGACGCAGCGCCGGGGCGTGGAAGCGGCGCCCGACGACGCCGATGCGCATTTCAATCTTGGTATCCACCTCCTCCGAATGGAGCGCTTCGAGGAAGGCTGGCGCGAGTTCGAATGGCGCTGGCGGACCGAGCGGTTCCAGAGCCGCCGCCGGCGCGTTGTGGCCCCCGCCTGGACGGGCGAGCCGCTCGCCGGCAAGACGATCCTGCTGCAATGGGAGCAGGGTTTCGGCGACACGATCCAGTTCGTCCGCTACGCCGCGCTCCTGGCGCACGAGGGGGGGCGCGCGATCGCCGAGGTGCAGCCGGCGCTCGCCCGGCTGCTGAACGATATGGAAGGTCTCGCCGCGGCAATTCCTACGGACGGGCCGATCGGGATGATCGACTATCAGGCTCCGCTGATGAGCCTCCCCTATCTCTCCGCGAGCCGCCAAACGCGGATTCCCGCGGCTGTGCCCTATCTTCGCGCGGCGCCGGACCGCATCGAAAGCTGGCGGAAGCGCCTCGGCGGGTTGCCGCGCCCCTGGATCGGCCTCGCCTGGCAGGGCAGCACGCTGCACCGGAGCGATGCGCAGCGCTCGATCGCACTGAAAAGCTTGATATCGGCATTGGCCGACACCGCTAGCCTCGTCAGCCTGCAAAAGGGCCATGGCAGCGAGCAGATCGCGGCGCGGGGGCTGGAGCACCGCATTCGCGACTGGACGGACGAGTTCGTCGATTTCGCCGACAGCGCCGCCCTGGTCGCGTCGCTCGATCTCGTGATCTGCGTCGATACGGCGGTCGGCCATCTGGCCGGCGCGCTCGGCAAGCCGGTCTGGCTGCTGCTCCCCTTCTCCAACGATTTCCGCTGGCTCGCGGGCCGGACCGATAGCCCTTGGTACCCGCACCACCGCCTTTTCCGCCAGCGGCGGAAGGACCGGTGGGAAGAGCCGCTCGCCGAGCTCGACGCGGCGTTCGCCCGCTATCGACGGGAGTTTCGTGCCGAGGAGCGCCCAGATGAGCGTACGTGAAGCGCTCGACAAGCATCAGGCCGGCGACCGCGTCACGGCGGAGCGGCTCTATCGCATCGTGCTGGTGCGCCATCCGGACGACTGGCAGGCGCTGCACGGGCTCGGCGTGCTTTGCTTCGAGACCGGCCGGCAGGAAGAGGCGATCGGCTTGCTCGAACGCGCCATTGCGCTCAAGCCCGACGATTTCGCCACGCGCTGCAATTTGGGGGCAACCTATGCCTCGCTGAAGCGCTTTCCGGAAGCCGAAGAGCAGTTCCGCGCGGCGGCGGCGCTCGATTCGAGGTCGGTGACGGCGCAGTACAATCTCGCCAACGTGCTGAAGGATCAGGGGCGGTCGGAAGAGGCGCTGGCCGCGTTTCAGGCGACGCTCGCGCTCGAGCCGCGCCATGCAAACGCGGCCCGGCACGAGGCGGCGTTGCTGCAGGCACTCGATCGGCCGGCCGACGCGACCGAGGCCGCCTATGACCGGGCGATCGCCCTCGATCCGGAGAATCCGCGGCTGCATTTCCAGCGCGGCCGCGTTCGCCATGGGCGTGGCCTGCTGCCGGGGGCGATCGAGGATTTCACCCGCGCCCTTGCGCTCAAGCCCGACTACCTGCCGGCCGTGGTCAATCTCGGTGCCGTGCTGCAGGAGGAGGGGCGCCATGCCGAGGCCGAGGCGATGCATCGGCGTGCCCTCGCGCAGGACCCGACCGCGCTCGAGCCGCTGCGCAACCTCGCGGGGCTGCTGCAGAAGCTCGGCAAGCGGGGCGAGGCCCTTGAGCTGCGCCAGCGCGAGGCGCGGCTCCTGCCCGACGACGCCGAGAGCCACAACACGCTCGGCAATCTGCTGAACGAGATGGACCGCTACGAGGAAGCCTGCCGTGCCTTCGAGCGGGCCTTGCAGCTCCGCCCCGACAGTGCCGCCGCGCTCGCCAATCTCGCCTATTCCCTCGGCGGCCTCGAACAGTTCGAGCTGGCCCGGCAAACAGCGGAGCGGGCGATCCAGTGCGATCCGAAGCACGGCAACGGCTATAACGCGCTCGGCCACATCCTTCATGCGCATGGCAGGAACGACGAGGCCATCGAGGCCTGGCAGCGCGGCGTCGCGGCCGTGCCCGAGGATGCGGGCATCCATGCGAACCTCGCGCTCGGCCTTCTGAAGCGCGGCGACTACGAATCGGGCTGGCACGAATATGGCTGGCGCACCCGCACCGACACCTTGGCCTCGCTCGGCCCCGAGATCCATGCGCCACGCTGGGAAGGCCAACCGCTCGAAGGCAAGACCCTGCTCATCCTGCGTGAGCAGGGCATGGGCGACATTATCCAGTTCGCGCGCTACGCCGACATTGCGTCCGAGCGCGGCGCGCGGGTGCTGGTCGATTGTCCGTCGAGCCTCCGGCGGCTCTTCGCGAGCCTCAGCGGGGCGGACCGCATCGTCGAGGCGAAGGAGCCAGGCGAGAAGGTCGATTTCGAGGTCCGGCTGATGGACATGCCGCAATATTGCGGCACGCGCGCCGACACGATCCCGGCGCGGATTCCCTACCTGACGGCGGAGCCGGAGGCGCGACGGCGCTGGCAGGTCCGGCTGACCGCCTTGCCGCGGCCCTGGATCGGTCTCGTCTGGCAGGGCAATCCGCGCTATCGCGACGACCGCAATCGCTCGCTGCCGCTCTCGGCCCTGGCGCCGCTGCTCGACCATCCCGCCTCCTTCGTCAGCCTGCAGAAGGGGCAGGGCAGCGAGCAGATCCTCGCCGGCGGCTTCGGTAACCGGATCGTCGACTGGACCGAGGATCTCGGCGACTTTGCCGACACGGCGGCGCTGCTCGACAATCTCGATCTCGTCGTCACCATCGACAGCGCGGTCGGCCATCTCGCCGGCGCGCTCGGCAGGCCGGCCTGGATCATGCTGTCGCATATCACCGATTTCCGCTGGTTCGTCGATCGCACCGACTCGCCCTGGTATCCGAGCCATCGCCTCTTCCGGCAGCCGAAGCGCCGCGACTGGGCGAGCGTGGTGGCGGCGATCGGAGCGGCGCTGCGGTCGAGCTTCCCGGCCGAGACGATCTCGCGGGAACGCGCCTCATGAAGCAGCCGCAGCTCGAGGACGCGATCGCGCGCTACCAGCGCGGGGAGAACGCCGCCGCGCGCACCGTGGTCGAGGCGGTGCTCGGGACGGAGCCGCGCAACGGCAAGGCCTGGTATCTCGCAGGCGTGCTGCGCTCGCTCGACGGCGACAAGCCGGGCGCCCTCGCGGCGCTCGAGAAGGCCGTCGCCCTCGCGCCGGAGGATTCGGGCGCGCAGACCAATCTCGGCCGGCTTCTGCTCGATCTCGGCCGTCCGGCCGAAGCCGTGCGCCCCCTGAAGCGCGCGACCGCGCTGCTGCCGGAGGATGTTGGACTCTGGCGCACCCTCGCGCGCGCCGCGCGCGCCGCCGGCGACAACGGGGTCGCCATCAAGGCGCTGCAGCGCGCTCTCAAGCTCGATCCGCGCGACAGCCGGATCCTGACCGAGCTCGGTCATCTCCATATGGCGGAGAACGATCTCCGCGCGGCGGAGCCGCTGCTGCGCAGCGCCCTCGAGGCCGACCCGAAGAGTTCGGCCGCCTATTCGCGGCTGGCGGGGCTGCTGCTGGCGCTCGGCGGCAATGCGCAGGGTCGCGCGCTCGTCGACCGCGCGCTCGTGCTGGACGAGACGAACGCCCATGCCCACGCCGTGCTGTCCGCGTCCCTGAGGAAGGACGAGGCGTTCGACGCCGCCATAGCGGAGGCCCGACGCGCGATCGCGCTCGATCCGCGGCTTGCCCTGGGCCACACCAACCTCGCGCTCGCCCTCAGCAAGCTCGGACGGGCGGCGGAGGCGCTCGAGGCCTTCAACGCGGCGCTCGATTGCGACCCGAACTATGTCGATGCGCGCTGGAATCGCGCCATGACGCTGCTGAAGCTCGGCCATGTCGCGGAGGGCTTCGCTCAATATGAGTGGCGCTATCAATCCTCCTTCTTTTATGGCGGCAAGCGGCGCGGCATGCCGAAGCATCCGACCCCAGCCGAGCTCGCCGGCAAGCGGCTGCTGCTGCTGCCGGAGCAGGGGCTCGGCGACACGATCCATTTCCTCCGCTACGCGAAGCTCGCCGCCGATCGCGGCGCCGTCGTGACGGCGCAGGTCCGGCCGGTGCTGCGCAACCTCGCCGCCTGCTTCGCCGGCGTCTCGGCGGTCACCACGACCGAGGAACCGGTGCCGCCGACCGACTACACCATCTCGCTGATGAGCATGCCCTTCGTCATGGGCACCGCGCTCGAGACGATCCCGGCCGAGGTGCCCTACGTCACCCTGCCGCCGGACCGGGTCGCGCACTGGAAGAAGCGGATCGCGAACCTGCCCGGCAAGCGGGTCGGACTCTGCTGGCAGGGCAACCCACAGAACTCGAACGACAGCAATCGCTCGGTGCCGCTCGCCGCCATGGCGCCGCTGCTCGCCGCGAAGGGTGCGAGCTTCGTCAGCCTGCAGAAGGGCCCGGGCGAAGGACAGCTCGGCTCCGCCGGCGTCGCGGGCCGCGTGCTCGATCCGGCGCCGGAGATCCGCGATTTCGTGGATACGGCGGCGCTCATCCAGGCGCTCGACCTGGTGATCTCGGTCGATACCTCGATCGCGCATCTCGCGGGCGCGCTCGCACGTCCGGTCTGGACGCTGATCCCCTATATTCCCGATTTCCGCTGGATGCTGAAGCGCACCGACTCGCCCTGGTACCCGACGATGCGCCTCTTCCGGCAGACGGCCCCCGGCGGCTGGGCGCCGGAGATCGACGCGTTGCGGCAGGCGCTCGAGCGCGAAGCAAAGGCGCAATGACCACGGATCGCTTCGACGAAGCGGTCGCCCTCTACAACAAGGGCGATGCGGCAGAGGCTCGGCAGATTCTGGAGACGCTGGTTGCGGCCGCGCCCGATCATGCGCAAGCCTGGCATCTGCTCGGGGTGCTGCGGTCGAACGCGGGCGATAAGGCGGCGGCCCGGCAGGCGCTCGAACGCGCGGTCACGCTCGCGCCGGATTATGTCGAGGCGCTCTGCAACCTCGGTCTCCTGCTCCAGCAGCAGGGCGACCTCGCCGGCGCCGCCGAGCGTTTCGGTCGGGCGGCGACGCTCGATCCGGAAAATCTCGCGGCTGCCGAGGGGCGGGCGAAGGCGCTCTGGGCGCAGGAGCGGATTGCGGAAGCCGCCGACCCGCTGCATCGTCTGAGCCGCCTGAAACCGGAGGACCGCCAGGTCGCCGGACGGCTGCTGGCGGCGCTTCGGCGGGCGCGGCGGTTCGAGGAAGCCGAGGCCGCGGCCCGCCGCTTCGTCGAGCGATTCCCGAAGGATTCCTTCTTCCTCGTCGAGCTCGGCGGCATCCTGCGCGACCGGCGAATGCCGGAGGCGGCGCTGGAGGTGGCGCGGCGCGCGCAGGCGATGGCGCCGGAGAATCTCGACACCACGATCCTCGTCGCGGCCGCGCTCAGCGACCTGGAGCGGCTGGAGGAGGCGGCGGCGATCTTCGAGGCGGTGCTGGCGCAGAAGCCCGACCATGTGGATGCGATGGCCAATCTCGGCGGGGTGCGCTATCGCCTCGGCGATCCCGATCGCGCCATCGAGAGCTACCGGCGGGCGCTTGCGCAGAATCCGCGGCATGTGAGCGCGCACTGGAATCTCTCCCATGCGCTGCTGCAGAAGGGCGATTATCGCGCGGGCTGGGCGGAGTATGAGTGGCGCTGGAAGACCGAGAAAGCGGCGCTCATCGCCGAGCGCCGCAATTTCCCCTGGCCGCGCTGGGATGGCGGGCCGATCGCCGGCAAGCGGTTGCTCGTCCATACCGAACAGGGTTTCGGCGATTCGATCCAGTTCCTGCGCTATGTGCCGATCGTCGCGAAGCTCGGCGCCATCGTGACGCTCGAGGTGCAGAAGGAGCTGCTGCGGCTCTGCCAGAGCCTTGCCGGCGTGCGCATGCTGATGCCGCGCGGCCTCGGGCTCTCCAACATCGACCTCCAGATCCCGGTGATGAGCTTCCCGCATGTGCTGGGGACGACGGTCGAGACCATTCCGCGGAACCTGCCCTATCTCGGCGCCGACACCGCCGCGGTCGCCGCCTGGCGAGAGCGGCTGGCGGATCTGCCCCGGCCCTGGATCGGCGTCTGCTGGAAGGGCAACCGGAAATACAGCGCCGACCACCGGCGCTCCGTGCCGGCTGCGGTGGTGAAGGCGATGTTCGATTCGAGACCGGCCGGCTATGTGGCGCTGATGAAGGACCTGGAGCCGGGCGAACTCGCCGCGGCGGGGCTCGACCGCCAGGTGCGGGACATATCGGCTGCGCTCGGCGATTTCGCCGACACGGCCGCCCTCGTCTCGGCGCTCGACCTCGTCATCACGGTCGATACCTCGGTGGGGCATCTTGCCGGCGCGCTCGCCAAGCCGGTCTGGCTGCTATTGCCGGAACCGGCCGATTTCCGCTGGCTGCGCGGCCGCAGCGACAGCCCCTGGTATCCCTCGGCGCGGCTCTTCCGCCAGCCGGTCGCCCATGACTGGTCGGCGGTCATCGCCGAGGTGATCGCAGCGCTTCGCGAGTTCCGGTAGCGGACGGGATTTCGCGGCGGCGAAGGCCGCGCGGCGCCCTTGCAAAAAAACTTCCGAACGGGACGTGGAAGCTCTTTTGGGCCAGCACAGCGGACTTTCTTTGCCATGCTTGTCCCGGGCAGATCGCCCGCGAAGAGTTGTATCCTGCGGTAAACGGAACATCGCCAGCTCTCGATGCCGGTCCTTCGCCTGCCGGATGAACGGCGCTCGCAGATGAGGGCGCAGCCTGCCGCCGGCCGGCCCGCTACCCCTGATCTGAACTCAGCTCGCCGAAGCCCGACAGCCTGCCTGCGCTATCAGCGCCTCCATATCGGGGCGGAATCCGCGCCGCAGCAGGACTTGCGGCACTTGCGGGTCCCAGTGGTGATTGCCTTCGAGCAGAAAAATCTCTCCGGGCGTTATCGCAACGTCCCAACCCACCGTCTTAAGCTCAGGAAAGGCACGCGCCCCGTAGGTCGCCACGCGCAGCACCTCCTGCCAGCGCGGGATCGGGAAACCCTCGATCGCAACACCGTTGTCGGGGTGTGCAGAGTAAGTTTCAAGTCGGTGGCGGCGTGTCGGCGAGGGGCCCCAGGCGATGCCGACGCTGCCGTCTACGACGTCCACAGAGGCCAGCAAGTTTCCGGTTTGACCATGGTGGAAAGCATCATAAACGCTGGTACCGACAGGTATCTTCACGAATGCGAAGGGGAACCGCACCTGGTCGCCGACGAGCAATGTAACGACGCGCACGGTACCCAGGGCCCGGCCCGGCATGAGGGGCCGCAATGCCGGATCGGGGTCGAGCCAGGCTTGGACCAGGAAGCCTGCGTCTGCCCTATGAGCATCGCAATGCTGGAGGACTGCTGCCGGATCGAGGCGTCGGCCATCGGTGTCGACCGCACCCTCGGCATCGACCGTCAGACCGAGGAAGCCGTGACCGTAGCTCCCCAGGAGCGACTTGAAGACAAGCCGCGTCGGTCCGGGCAAAGAGCCCAGAAACCTGGCCATGTCGGCTTCGCCCGTGATCCGGAAGGTGTTCAGCGTGGCGCAGCGACCGTCATCGGGGCCGAAATCGACCACCGCCAAAACCGGCGGCGCGGCAACGCCTCGCGCGCGACAGGCCACATGGTAGTCGAGCTTGTTCAGAACGAGGTGATGATGGATCGGGGGATTGAGCACATCCTGCAATAGCGTGTGAGATCGTTTGGTAAGAAAGCCGCGCGCGTCCGCGACCGGACGACAATCGAGATCGTACAGAAGCGTATCCTGCGGCTTCATTCGATGCAGTATGGCCGCGCGCACCAGTCGGCTCGCCGTTCGCAGAGGGTGCGGCTCCTGTTGAAGCGCTTCGAAGGTTGTCCGCAGCGCCGCCGCACTGCGCCGACGGAACCGCCGCCAGAAGCGGAAGCCGGACATTGTCAGTTTCCCGCCGCGGTTTTCCGTCCGGGCGTGGTGTTCGGGGCCATCGCACTGCGGCACATACTCGTGTAACGCAGAAACTTCAGGAAGGAGGCAAGAAACAGGTTCGTGCCTACGATTTCCAGGCCCTCCTCGATGACGCCCTGAACCGAGCGCTCCATCGAGAGCCGGCGCAGCTGCGCCTGCATGAACTCCGCCAGAAGGACACCGATCCAACAGCCCACGCCGGCGACGGCCAGACGATAGCTTGGCGGGTGAGGCCGAAGCGACCGGGACACGATCATCATCACGGCGAGGAAGGCCAGGATGAATGGCGTCAATGCGACCAGCCACCCGAAGTCCGCACCGGCGCCGGGCGTGAGCCAGGGGACTGCCGCAACCTCCCGCGTGAATATCCGCCCTACCGCTTCGTGAAGCTGCGCGGCTTCGTCAACGGACAGGCCGATGAAGAATAGAGCCGCCAGCACCCAGGCAAGGTTGAGGTGCCGCGGTCGTGTCGGCATCTGTCCGGCGATGAAGAGTGCGGCGATCCCGGTGACAAAGAGCAGCGTGCTCGACAACCAGACAGCTATGTTTCCTTCGAGCTTGAGATCGAACAGCATCATTACGCGATTGAGATGTGCGTGTTCAAACTCGAAGCCGAGGTCGGTTACGAGCGTCACGAGAATGAGCAAGGCAGTCCCGGCGATCATCGCCTGACAGCTACGGCACAGCGGCGCGCGGCCCAGGTAAATCCGAAATCCGTCGCCATCATCGCGTGGTCCGACAGTCGAATTCGAATCACGTTGGCAAAACACGCTGCACATCCCCGTCGAGACGAACTGCGATTTCTTGATATGAGCAAAGGTGGCGGCGTATGCGCCGTTCCGCTGACGCCAAATGGCCTCGGTCGGGTAGTCTAAGGCAAAATCGCGAGAATACGGTTTCAAATTTCCGAAATCCCTTGCCCGCACATCTTATCCGGTAGGCCTCGCCGGGGACGGCTGCCGGGCGTTGCGCGATCGGCGCCGAGCGGTAAAGGATCGCGCTCGCGCGCCGACCGGAGCGAGACCTTGCCGCCACCGCTTCGACGGGGTTGAAGGGATCGCCGATGGCGCCTCCCGGGTCGCGACCGCCGGCAGCCGCCGGCCGGCTCGAGAGGAACGAGCGGCCCGAGTGAAGGATTCTACCGCCGGCGGGGCGCCCATGACCGGCCGGCGGTCATCGCCGAGGTGATCGCGACGCTTCGCGAGTTCCGGTAGCGGGCGGTCTTCGTGGCGGCAGAGATCGCGCGGCGCCCTCGTCAAAAAATCCGGGCGGAAATCCGCCCCGGCGCGCGGCGTTAATCATTGTTAAACCGTGTTGGCGTGAAGTCTCGTCCGGGAGGCCCCGCGTGTCGCGGGACCGGCTTTGGAGGATGCGATGACGGATCTCGCGCAATTGCAGCAGCGGGTCGAGCGGGCGGAACGGCGTTTCGGCGCCCTGGGGGCGGAGCAGGGAAAATACGGCGCGCGGCTCGTCGATCTCATGGATCGGATCGAGCAGCGATGGGCGCACCGCCAGCAGGAGATCGAGGTCTATGTCGCCGAGATCGCCCGGCTGAAATCGGAATATGATCAGGTGAAGGCGATGCTGCAGGACCTCCTGCTCGCGATCGAGGCGGGCGGCGAAGCGACGCTGGCTGCGACCATGCAGGATCTCGCGAACCGCGCGGCGGCGATCGTCGGCGAAGAACCCGTCGAGATGGCGCCGACAACCGGCCAGACCATCCCCTTCCCGGCGCGCTTCGAGGATGTGAGCGCGGGAGAACTCGACGCCGAAACCGCCGCCGAGCATGCCGCCGCCGTCGAGGCCGCGAGCGACGACACGGAAACGGCGGGCCTCATGAGCGCCTCGCCGGTTGCCGAGATCATCGAGCGGATCGGCCATCTCACGCGCGCGCTGGTCGATGTGCCGCGGCCGCTCGACGAGGAACCGGCCGCCGAAACCGTCGCCGACACGGCGGCCGCGGACCCGCTTCGCCGCAGCGCCTGACGGCGGGAGAAAGCGGGCCGCTCCGGCGCGCTTACCCGGCATCCTGATTTTCTCTGGCAGGACGCGCCGCAAGCATTAAACTCGCCCGCCGCCGGCGCGCTCTCGTGCGCCCGGCGGAAAACAGGCAAGGCGGGCATCATGGCGGATGGCGGGGCCGGCGCGGAGCGCTGGCAGTTCTGGATCGATCGCGGCGGCACCTTCACCGACGTGGTGGCGCGCCGTCCCGACGGCAGCCTCGTCACCCACAAGCTGCTCTCCGAGAATCCCGAGCGCTATCGCGACGCCGCGATCCAGGGCATCCGCGAGCTGCTCGGGCTGAAGCCGGGCGAGAAGATCCCGGACGCCGCCATCGCAGCGGTCAAGATGGGCACCACGGTCGGCACCAATGCGCTGCTGGAGCGCAAGGGCGACCGGACGCTTCTCGTCGTGACCCACGGCTTCGCCGACGCGCTCCGCATCGGCTACCAGAACCGTCCCGATATCTTCGCGCGCCAGATCAAGCTGCCCGAGCTTCTCTATGAGCGCGTGCTCGAGGTCGAGGAACGGGTAACGGCGGAGGGCGAGGTGCTGGTGCCGCTCGCGCTCGATGCGGCGCGAAGCGGCCTCGAGGCCGCCTATCGCGACGGCATCCGCGCGGTCGCGATCCTGCTGATGCACGGCTATCGCCATACCGAGCACGAAAAGCGCCTGGCCGAGCTCGCGGCGGAGATCGGCTTCACGCAGGTCTCGGTCAGCCATCGCGTGAGCCCGCTGATGAAGCTCGTCGGCCGCGGCGATACGACGGTGGTGGACGCCTATCTCTCGCCGCTGCTGCGGCGCTATGTGGACCGGATCGCCGGCGATCTCGGCGCCGCCCGGCTCATGTTCATGCAGTCGAACGGCGGCCTCACCGACGCGCGACTCTTCCAGGGCAAGGACTGCATCCTCTCCGGCCCCGCCGGCGGCATCGTCGGCGCGGTCGAGACCTCGCTCGGCGCCGGCTTCGACCGGATCATCGGCTTCGACATGGGCGGCACCTCGACCGACGTGTCGCATTTCAGCGGCGAATACGAGCGCGCCTTCGAGACCCAGGTCGCGGGCGTGCGCATGCGCGCGCCGATGATGCAGATCCATACCGTGGCGGCCGGCGGCGGCTCGATCCTCTTCTTCGACGGGGCGCGGTTCCGGGTCGGGCCGGAATCGGCCGGCGCCGATCCGGGACCCGCCTGCTACCGGCGCGGCGGGCCGCTCACCGTCACCGACTGCAACGTCATGCTGGGCAAGCTGCAGCCCGATTTCTTCCCGCGGATCTTCGGCCCGAACGGCGACCAGCCGCTCGATGTCGCGATCGTGCGCCGGAAATTCGTCGATCTGGCGAACCAGATAACCGCGGCCACGGGCACGCGGCGGACGCCGGAGGCGGTGGCCGAGGGCTTCCTCACCATCGCGGTCGAGAACATGGCGAACGCCATCAAGGAAATCTCGATCCAGCGCGGCTACGACGTGACGCGCTACACGCTCTGCTGCTTCGGCGGGGCGGCCGGACAGCATGCCGGCCTCATCGCCGACGTGCTCGGCATGACGAAGATCTTCCTCCATCCGCTCGCGGGCGTGCTCTCGGCCTATGGCATGGGCCTCGCCGACGTGCGCGCCATGCGCGAGGCGGCGGTCGAGGCGCGGCTGGCCGATGCCGCGGTCGCGGCGCTCGAGCCGCGCTACGCGGCGCTCGAGGCCGAAACCCGGCAGGAGATCGCGCAGCAGGGCATCGCCGACGCGGACATCCGCCTTATCCGGCGCATCCATCTGCGCTACGAAGGCACCGACGCGGCGCTGGTGGTCGAGGCCGGCGACGCGGCGGCCATCGTCGAGCGGTTCGAGACGGCGCATCGCCAGCGCTACGGCTTCATCGTGCCGGAGAAGGCCCATATCGTCGAAGCCGTCTCGGTCGAGGCGATCGGCCGCACAGAATCGGTCGAGGATGCCGTGCTGGACGCGGCGCCGCGCAAGACGGCGCTGGCGCCCCGGGCGTGCGTCCAGATGCACGCCGGCGGCAGCGCGGCGGAGACGCCGGTCTATGACCGTGCCGACCTCGCCCCCGGCGACCGCATCGACGGCCCCGCCATCATCACCGAGCCGATCGGCACCAATATCGTCGAGCCGGGCTGGCAGGCGGAGTTCACGGCGCGTGGTCATCTGGTGATGACCCGTGTGGTGCCGCTGGCGCGCACCGCCGCGGTCGGTACCAAAGTCGATCCGGTGATGCTGGAGGTCGTCAACAACCTCTTCATGTCGATCGCCGAGCAGATGGGCTCGACGCTCGAGAAGACGAGCTATTCGGTCAACATCAAGGAACGGCTCGACTTCTCCTGCGCGATCTTCGACCGCGAGGGCCAGCTCATCGCGAACGCGCCGCACATGCCCGTGCATCTGGGCTCGATGGGCGAAAGCATCCGCACCGTCATCCGGAGCCGCAGCCAGACCATGGGCGCGGGCGACGTGTATGTGCTGAACGCGCCCTATAACGGCGGCACGCACCTGCCGGACGTGACCGTGGTGACGCCGGTATTCGACGCGGCCGGCAGCAAGCTTCTCTTCTATGTCGCGAGCCGCGGCCACCATGCCGATATCGGCGGGCTTACCCCCGGCTCCATGCCGCCCGACAGCAAGACGGTCGAGCAGGAAGGGGTGCTGATCGACGATTTCCAGCTCGTCGAGCGCGGCCGGTTCCGCGAGAAGGCGATGCGCGACCTGCTCGGCTC
Organism: uncultured Rhodospirillaceae bacterium; assembly: GCA_902826565.1. Lineage (GTDB taxonomy): Bacteria > Pseudomonadota > Alphaproteobacteria > Dongiales > Dongiaceae > CADEFF01. The sequence continues at coordinate 48,304 of CADEFF010000025.1, forward strand.
GGGGAAATACCCGGCGCGCAACCCCGACCAGAACGTCGCCGACCTCCGCGCCCAGATCGCCGCCAACGAGAAGGGCGCGCAGGAGCTGCGCAACATGGTGGCGATGTACGGGCTCGATGTCGTCTGGGCCTATATGGGCCATGTGCAGGACAATGCCGAGGAGCAGGTCCGGCGCGTGATCTCGGTCCTGAAGGACGGCAGGTTCACCTATCCGCTCGACGATGGCAGCCGGATCTCGGTCACCGTCTCGATCGACCGTGAAACCCGCTCGGGCGTGGTGGATTTCACCGGCACCAGCCCGCAGCAGGACACCAACTTCAACGCGCCCTCGGCCGTCTGCCGGGCGGCGGTGCTCTATGTGTTCCGCACGCTGGTGGACGACCATATCCCGATGAACGAGGGCTGCCTCAAGCCGCTCCGGATCATCATCCCCGAGGGTTCGATGCTGAGCCCGCGCTACCCGGCGGCCGTGGTGGCCGGCAATGTCGAGACCTCGCAGGTCATCACCGACACGCTTTATGGTGCGCTCGGCGTGATGGGCGCCTCGCAGGGCACCATGAACAACCTCACCTTCGGCAATGCGCGCCACCAGTATTACGAGACGATCTGCGGCGGTTCGGGGGCGGGGCCGGATTTCGACGGCACCGACGCGGTCCACACCCACATGACCAATTCGCGCCTCACCGATCCGGAAGTGCTGGAATGGCGCTTCCCGGTGCTGCTCGAAAGCTTCGCCATCCGACGCGGCTCGGGTGGTGGCGGCAAGCACAAGGGCGGCGACGGCGCGGTGCGCCGGCTCCGGTTCCGCGAGCGGATGACCGCCTCGATCCTCTCGGGCCACCGCAAGGTGCCGCCCTACGGCATGGCCGGCGGCGAGCCGGGCAAGACCGGGCGGAACTCGGTCATCCGCACCGACGGCAAGGTCGAGGAGCTGAGCTCCACCGACAAGCGCGAGATGAATCCGGGCGACGTGTTCGTGATCGAGACGCCGGGCGGCGGCGGCTACGGCAAGGCGGTCGAGGCCAAGCACGCGGCGGAGTAGAAGCTCGGTCTGCCCGCGGCGATCCGCGGCAATCGTCTCAGGCCGTTTTCCGCGACTTCGCCTCGGCGCCATCGGCGCGCGCCTCCACTTCCGGCACGGCGCGGAAGGCGATCGACAGCCGGTTCCAGCCGTTGATGGCGACCACCGCCATGGTGAGGTCGACCAGCTCCTGTTCGGAGAACTGTGCCCGCGCCGTTTCGAACTCCGCATCCGGAACCCGGGTCTCGGAGACGAGCGTCACCGCCTCGGTCCAGGCGAGCGCCGCGCGCTCCCGCGCGCTATAGATCGGCGCTTCGCGCCAGGCGTCGAGCAGATAGAGTCGCTCCTCGCTCTCGCCGGCCTTCCGCGCGTCCCGCGAATGCATCTTGAGGCAATAGGCGCAACCGTTGATCTGCGAGGCGCGCATCTTGACGAGATGGAGCAGCGCATGATCGAGCCCGCTCTTCTCGACATAATGCTGCAGGCCGAGCATCGCCT
>CADEFF010000026.1 GCA_902826565.1 uncultured Rhodospirillaceae bacterium
CACGCCGCGCGGCGAGGAGTGGTGGATTCCGGAAAAGGCATGAGCGCAGCCGCGTGAGCGTTACCGGCGCGACCAGGCAGCGGCCGCGGCTCGGCTGGATCGAGGATATCCGCATCTTCGCGGCGGCTCTGGTCGTGTTTCTGCACGCGACCTTCGCCTATACCCCCGCCTATCAGCCGGGCACCTGGTGGTTCGTGATCGACCCCGCGCAGGCGCCCGGCCTGCATGCCTGGGCGGCGCTGCTGCGCGCGCTCGCCCTCAACCTCTTCCTCTTCATCGCCGGCTATCTGGCGCCCGGCACGATCGACCGGCACGGCGTCGGCCCCTTCATGAAGGACCGGCTCGTTCGCCTGGGCATTCCGCTCGCGATCGGGTTCCTCTTCGTCTTTCCGGTCGTCATGTATGCGTACTACGTCAATTTTCGCGGCTATCCGCCGATCGAGTTCGGCACCTATCTCCGGAATATCTATTTCGGCATTGGCGGTCATCGGCCGCCGAACTGGACGGGCCCGCACTGGCCCGATCACCAGTTCGGCCATCTCTGGTTCCTGCAGGCACTGCTGGTCTATAGCGCGCTCTATGCCCTCTGGCGGCGCTTCAGGCCGCAGGGCCTGGTCCCGTCGCCAGCGCTGCCCGGCTTCGCCACGGCCGCGCTCGTCCTGCTCCTCGTCGCTCAGATCACCTTCTACATCCGGATCGACGAGCCGCTGCATTACTGGAAGGCCGGGCTCGGCTTCATCCAGATGCAGCCGGGCGACACGCCGAGCGAAGCGGCGAGCTTCATCCTCGGCGTGCTCGCCGGCGTTAACCGCTGGGTCGATCGCGTTTCGGCGCGGACGGGCCGGATCTGCCTCGCCGCCGGAATCCTCGCGAGCGTTGCCTATCTGGCCGCCGAATGGTCCGGCCTCGGGGTTTTCGTCGCCGGCGGGGCAAGTCTCCATGCCTGGCTGTTCGCCAATGCGGAAATCGCGCTCACGGCCCTGCTCGGGCTCGGGATCGTGATCTGGCTGCGCGACCATAGCGAGCCGGTTTCCACGTGGCGAAAGCTGCTCGCCACCAACAGCTACGGCATCTACCTGGTGCATCTGCCGATTCTGCTGGCGCTGCAATACGCCCTCGGCCCCGCGCCGCTCGGGGGCGTCGCGAAGTGGCTCCTGGTGTTCGCCCTGACGGTCCCGCTCGCGACCCTGGCCAGCGTGGCGCTGCGCCGGATCCCGGCGGTGCGGCGGGTGATCTAGAGCGCGTTTCCTCGAGGCTGAATCGGAGCGCGCTCGAGATTCCTCGGTCCGGTCGCATTTTCTGCCGCGAACCGGTGCCTGCTTCGCGGGAAAATGCCCGAGCTCAGAGCCCGATCGCGTTCATGAAGCTGAGGTCGTAGGACTCGCCGCCCTCCATCCGATGCTTCAGCTCGGGCAGGCTGTGCACATGAACACCGTCCGCGCCGTTGCGGGTCAGGATCTGCACCACCCGCGCCTCCTCCTCGGGATTGCGGAGCCGCACCCAGAGCAGGATGCCGCCATGGTCGAGCTGCTCCTGCAGATGCTCGGCGTGGTGCCGGCCGATGACGCGGGCGAGCGCGAGCCCGATCGCCCCGCCGCCGCCGCCCGCCAGCGCCGCGCCGATCAGCGCGGCTGCGACCGTGCCGCCGGAGGCCACCACCGCGCCCGCGGCCGCCATCGCGCCCACATAGATGAGCCCGCCGACCACCACGCCCTTCGCCTCGGTGCGCGAATCCGTACCGACATAGGCCTGCCGGGGCATCTGAGGATCGTCCTCGACATCGGCCACCCGCTCGAAATAGTGGCCGAGCTTTCGCTCGATCGTGCGGTGGCCGGCGACGAGGCTGCAGGCCGCGCGATCGACGCCGGCGAGCAGGAGCTCGTCGACCGTCGTGCGTAACGCCGTTTCATGGTGAAATACACCGACCGCCTCGCGGTCATACACCGTGGCCATAGGGCGCCTCCTTCGCTGGTGTGGCGATGGGCGGCCGGCCGGCAGTCCCATGGCTGGACTCGCCCGACCGCTCGATACTGACGCTGGCTTGGGAGAGCATGACAGGTCGCACAGCGGCGGCAAGTGTCGAAGCTGAGGACGATCGAGCCGGACGCGGGACCGCCCGAGTCAGCGCGAGCAGCCCGCCCCGGCCGCGGCACCCCGCCGGCGGGCTCACGAGTCTGCATGCCGGCAACTTTCTTCGCGAAATAATCCTGTGCGGCCGCACTGGCATGGGGCCGAGGGAATCCGCCCGCCGCCTCGCCCAGATATTGCGGCGCACCCTAGCTGTTGTGGTCTCTGCCGGGAGGACACCCAAAATATGGTTGCAATCGCGTGACCCCAAGCTCAGTATGTGGCGGTTGCCGACGTGAATGGGCCACTGGTTCGGCAGCAAAACCAACTCTCTACCGGGCGTTTTTCCAGCGAAAGCTGCGTTCGGCCGAGGAGTCGGCAAACGGCAGGCCAACGGGGGTCAAAAATCACAATGCGTATCAGCCGTCGCTTCACCGCCGCCAACGAATCACCCTACGCCGCGATCGAATTCCGGAAAACCACGAGCGAGATCCGAAACCCGGACGGCTCCGTCGTTTTCCAGGCGCGCGACATCGAAGTGCCGGCCGGCTGGTCGCAGGTTGCCTGCGACGTACTCGCACAGAAATACTTCCGCAAGGCCGGCGTGCCCGCCCGGCTCCGCGCCGTCGAAGAGCATGACGTGCCGTCCTGGCTCTGGCGCCATGTTCCGGACGAGGCCGCGCTCGAGAAGCTCGACGCCCAGCAGCGCCAGGTCGGCGAGACCAGCGCGACGCAGGTGTTCGACCGTCTCGCCGGCACCTGGACCTATTGGGGCTGGAAGGGCGGCTATTTCGATTCCGAGGAGGACGCGCGCGCCTATTTCGACGAGATGCGCTTCATGATGTGCCAGCAGATGGGCGCACCGAACTCGCCGCAATGGTTCAATACGGGCCTGCATTGGTCCTATGGCATCGACGGCCCGTCGCAGGGCCATTTCTACGTCGATTTCAAGACCGGCAAGCTCGTCGCCTCGGCCTCGGCCTACGAGCACCCGCAGCCCCATGCCTGCTTCATCCAGTCGGTGTCCGACGATCTGGTGAACGAGGGCGGCATCATGGACCTGTGGGTCCGCGAGGCGCGGCTCTTCAAATACGGCTCCGGCACCGGCTCGAACTTCTCCCGGCTGCGCGGTTCGGGCGAGCGGCTCTCGGGCGGCGGCAAGTCCTCCGGCCTGATGAGCTTCCTCAAGATCGGCGACCGTGCCGCGGGCGCGATCAAGTCGGGCGGCACGACGCGCCGCGCCGCCAAGATGGTCACGGTCGATCTCGACCACCCGGACATCGAGGAATATGTCGAGTGGAAGGTGATCGAGGAGCAGAAGGTGGCGGCGCTCGTCGCCGGCTCGCGCCTCGCCCAGCGTCACCTCAACGCGATCATCGCCGCCTGCCATGCCGAGGCCGGCGAAGGCCGCTTCGATCCCGCGCAGAACAAGGCGCTGAAGCAGGCGATCCGGGCCGCGCGCAAGTCGCTCATCCCCGAGAACTACATCCAGCGCGTCATCCAGTTCGCGCAGCAGGGCTACAAGTCGATCGACTTCCGCACCTACGACACGGACTGGGATTCCGATGCCTACCTCACGGTCTCGGGCCAGAATTCGAACAATTCCGTCCGCGTCGCCAACAGCTTCATCAACGCCGTCAAGAAGGACGCCGACTGGAAGCTGCTGCAGCGCACCGACAAGAAGGTCAGCAAGACGCTGAAGGCGCGCGAGCTCTGGGAGAAGATCGCCTATGCGGCCTGGGCATCGGCCGATCCGGGGGTGCAGTTCGACAGCACCATCAACGAGTGGCACACCTGCCCGTCGAGCGGCCGGATCAACGCGTCGAATCCCTGCTCGGAATACATGTTCCTCGACGATACGGCCTGCAACCTCGCCTCGCTCAACCTGATGACCTTCCGGCGCGAGGACGGCTCGTTCGACGTCGAAGCCTACGAGCATGCGGTGCGGCTCTGGACCCTGACGCTCGAAGTTTCGGTCCTGATGGCGCAGTTCCCGTCGCGCGAGATCGCGCAGCTCTCCTACGAGTTCCGCACTCTCGGCCTCGGCTACGCCAATATCGGCGGCCTCCTCATGGCGATGGGCCTGCCCTATGACAGCGAGAAGGGCCGCGCGCTCTGCGCCGCTTTGACCGCGATCATGACCGGCGTCTCCTACGCGACCTCGGCCGAGATGGCGGCCGAGCTCGGCACCTTCCCCGGCTACTCCAAGAACCGGGCGGCGATGCTCCGCGTCATCCGCAACCACCGCCGCGCCGCCCATGGCGAGGCGAAGGGCTATGAGAGCCTCGAGGTCCTGCCGGTGCCGCTCGATCACGCCAACTGCCCCGATCCGCGGCTCTCGGACGCGGCGATGCGCGCCTGGGACGAGGCGCTCAAGCTCGGCGAGAAGCACGGCTACCGCAACGCCCAGGCGACCGTCATCGCGCCGACCGGCACGATCGGCCTCGTGATGGACTGCGACACCACCGGCATCGAGCCCGATTTCGCGCTGGTGAAATTCAAGAAGCTCGCCGGCGGCGGCTATTTCAAGATCATCAACCGCATGGTGCCGCAGGCTCTCAAGACCCTCGGCTACAGCGAGGCCGAGATCGAGGATGTCATCCGCTACGCAGTCGGGCAGGGCACGCTCGAGCACGCGGCCGGGGTGGATCATGCGGCGCTCCGCGCCAAGGGCTTCACCCATGGCGCCCTCCAGGCGCTCGAGGCGGCGCTCGCCACCGCCTTCGACGTCCGCTTCGCCTTCAACAAATGGACCCTCGGCGAGGAATTCTGCATCGCCGCCCTCGGCTTCTCCAAGGAGCAGCTCGACGAGGTCGGGTTCGACATGCTGGCCGCCCTCGGCTTTTCCAAGGGCGACGTCGAGAAGGCCAACACCCATTGCTGCGGCGCCATGACCCTCGAAGGCGCCCCGCATCTCAAGGCGGAGCATCTGCCGATCTTCGATTGCGCCAACCCCTGCGGGCGCATCGGCAAGCGCTACCTCTCGGTCGAGAGCCACATCCGCATGATGGCGGCGGCGCAGCCCTTCGTGTCGGGCGCCATCTCCAAGACCATCAACATGCCGAACGCGGCGACGGTCGAGGACTGCAAGGACGCCTACATGCTGTCCTGGCGCCTCGGCATCAAGGCGAACGCGCTCTATCGCGACGGCTCCAAGCTTTCGCAGCCGTTGCAGTCGCAGCTCTTCGAGGGCGAGGACGAGATCGACGAGGTGATCGAGGCGCCGGCGGCCCAGCGCGCGCCGATCATCGCCGAGCGGATCGTCGAGCGCGTGGTGGAGCGGGTCGCCGCCCAGGACCGCCGCCGCCTGCCGCAGCGCCGCAAGGGCTACACTCAGAAGGCGATCGTCGGCGGTCACAAGGTCTATCTGCGCACCGGCGAATATGAGGACGGCATGGTCGGCGAGATCTTCGTCGACATGCACAAGGAAGGCGCCGCCTTCCGCAGCCTGATGAACAACTTCGCGATCGCGATCTCGATCGGCCTGCAGTACGGCGTGCCGCTCGAGGAATATGTCGAGGCCTTCACCTTCACCCGGTTCGAGCCCTCCGGCATCGTCGAAGGCAACGACGCGATCAAGATGGCGACCTCGGTGCTCGACTACATCTTCCGCGAGCTCGCCATCTCCTATCTCGGGCGGAACGATCTCGCCCATGTCCAGCCGGCCGACCTCCTGCCGACCACGGTCGGCAGCGGCGAGGCGCAGGGCGACTTGCCGCAATCGAGCCAGCAGGAAATCCCCGAGGCGAAGCGCTTCGTCAGCACCGGTTATGTGCGTTCCACCAATCTGCTCGTACTCAGCGGCGGGAGCGGGAGCGGCAACGGGAACGGAAATGGCAACGGTAACGGGAACGGCCATGGCGGCCGCCATGGCGGCGGCAACGGCAATGGAAACGGCAATGGCAATGACGGCGGTGGCGGCGGCCTGATGGCGTCCGCGACGGCCCATGGCACGACAACTTCATTCGGTCACGGCGCGGTTTCCCTCATCGCGCCGGAAATCGACGGCAACGATACCGCCGACGTCGTTGCCCTAGATGCCGCAGTGATGCAGGCGGTCGATGAGAAGCTCGCCAGAATTCGCGAGGCGAGACTCAAAGGGTACGAAGGGGATGCCTGCGGGGATTGCGGCAATTTCACGTTGGTCCGCAACGGGACTTGTCTGAAATGCACGACCTGCGGATCGACGAGCGGCTGCTCCTGATTGGCCGCTGGGATTGGCAGTGCGTAGAGTTCGACTGACGTCTGAGTTCTCCCTGTAAACTTCCGGGCGCGGCGGCGGTCCGCGCCCGGATTTTTGGCCGCTATGCCGGCCTCGCCGATCTCTCGATGGAAACCCGCTTGAGCGGCGTCAGACGCTGCATTTGAGCCAGTCGAGAAACCGTTGGGCCGCCGGCGATGGCGTGGCCTGTCGGGGGAGGCAGGCGGTCAGCCCCTGCTCCAGCGGAAGCGAGAATTCGGCAAGCCGCAGGAGCGCGCCTTCGCGCAGCCGGTTCTCGACGCTGAGCTTCCATCCAAGGGCGATGCCGTGACCGGCCTCAGCCGCATCGAGCAAGACCGAATAGCTGGTGAAGGTCAGCTGGTGGCGGGGCCGCGGCGCCGGGACCCCATGGGCCGCGAGGAATGCACGCCAGTCCATCCAGCCTCGGTCCGGCTGGCTAAAATGGAGCAGCGGCGCTCGGGCGACGTCATCGATCGTCGGTTTCCTGGGCAGCCGCCGGCGAAACGCCGGACTTGCAACCGGGAATATCTCCTCGCCGCAAATGGGGACCCGCTCGAACAGTTCCTCCGGCACCTTGGCCGTGGTCAAACCGACATCGAAGGGCTCCGTCGCTGTTTCCATCGGCTCGCTGGAGGTGACGAGACGAAAGTCGAGATCGGGATGAAGGCGCTTCAGGGAGCCAAGCCGCGGAATGATGAAGGAGCCCGCGAGCGCCAGATCGGAGAAGATCGTGAGGCTCGCTTGCGCGCGCCCGGCATGGCGGGCGCGGTCCGCCGCGGCCGCCACGGCATTGAGCGCCGGCGCGACTTGCCCCAGAAACTCCATCCCGGCTGCGGTGACCACGACGCCGTGCCGACGACGCTCGAACAACGCAATGCCCAGACGCTGCTCCAGCAATCGGATCTGCCGGCTCACCGCCGCTTGGGTGAGCGACAGCTCGGCCGCCGCTTTCGAAAAGGAAGCATGCCGGCACGCCGCCTCGAAGGGCGCGAGTGCGAGGAGTGGCGGCAGGCGTGACCGAAGCGCAGCCATAACGAACCCTTATATCTCGAAAAGTACTTCTTGCTTGATCTTTTCGGTCATCGGGCACGATTTTTAGTGACACGGGCCGCCTGGGCCGCTCTCGCGCGAGATGAGCATGAACTTCCCCAATCTGTTCAAGCCGATCGCGCTCGGGCCGCTGGAGATCCGCAATCGGCTGTTCAATCCGCCGCATGGGACCTCCCTCGGCGCAAGGGGGGAGGTCGGCGAGGACCTCATCGCCTACCACGCGGCGCGCGCGAAGGGCGGCGTCGGCCTGATCGTCCTCGAGGGTATGGCGCTTCACGAGACCCACGCCTTCTCGTCCGGCTATCTGCTCGCCAATCGCGACGAGATCATCCCCGGGCTGAAGCGTCTCAAGGAGGCCTGCGCGCGATACGGCACCCCGGTCTTCGGCCAGCTCTTCCATGCGGGGCGCTCCATCCGCACGAGCCATGACGGATCGCGGCCCCGCGTCTATTCGGCCTCCGATACGCCGGACGAGCGCTACCGCGTCGTGCCGGTCCCTATGTCCAAGGCGCTCATCGCCGACATCGTCCGGGGCTATGCCGACGCGGCGCGCCGGTTGGAGGAAGCGGGGCTGGAGGGCGTCGAGATTCTGGCGAGCATGGGTTACCTCGTCTGCCAGTTTCTCAATCCCGCCATCAACCGACGCACGGACGAATATGGCGGAAGCTTCGAGAACCGCCTGCGGCTGTTGCGCGAGATCATCGCCGCCGTGCGGCGATCGACGAGCCGCCGCATGGTGCTCGGAATCAGGATCTGCGGCGACGAGATGACGGAAGGCGGACTCGACCTCGCTACGATGACCGACGTCTGCCGCGCCCTCGATGGCGACGGCGCGCTCGACTATGTCAGCGTGATCGCCGGCTCCTCGGCGACGCCTGGCGGCTGGATCCACGTATTTCCGCCGATGGCCATCCCGCATGGCTATGTGGCGCCGCACGCCACCGCGATAAAGCAGGTCGTCGCCATGCCGGTGCTCGTCGCCGGACGGATAAACCAGCCCCAGATGGCGGAGGCGGTGTTGGTCAAGGGTGAAGCCGACATGGTCGGCATGGTGCGAGCCCTGATCTCCGATCCCGAGCTGCCGAACAAGGCGCGTGCCGGGCGGGCCGACGACATCCGCGCCTGCGTCGGCTGCAACCAGGCCTGCGTCGGCCACCGCCTGGCGATGTTCGGCATCTCCTGCATCCAGAACCCGGTCACCGGCCGAGAAGTGCGCTACGCCGCATCGGCGCCCGCCGAGACGCCGCGGACGGTGCTGGTGGTCGGCGGCGGGCCGGCCGGCATGAAGGCGGCCGTCACCGCGGCGGAACGCGGCCACAAGGTCACGCTCGTCGAGCGCGGGCGGCGGCTCGGCGGCCAGGTTCTGCTGGCGGAGAAACTGCCCGGACGTTCGGAATTCGGCGGCGTCGTCACCAATCTCATGCGCGAGCTCGAACTCGCCGGCGTCGCGGTCGAGACCGGTATCGACGCCGACCGGCGCTTCATCGAGGAACGGGCGCCGGAGGCGGTCATCCTGGCGACCGGCGCAGCGCCGCGCGCCCTCCCGAAGGACCATGCGGAGGAGGCGCAGCTGGTGCAGGCCTGGGCCGTAGTTTCGGGCGAGGCCAATGTCGGCGCCAGCGTGGTGATTGCCGACTGGGCCTGCGACTGGGTAGCGTTGGGCGTTGCGGAGATGCTGGCGCGAAAGGGCTGTCGCGTGCGGCTTGCATCCGGCGGCAGCGTCCCCGGCGAGCAGATACAGGCCATCGTGCGCGACCAGTGGATCGGGGACCTGCACAAGCTCGGGGTCGAGATGATTCCTTATGCGCGGTTCTTCGGCGCCGACGGCGAGACCGCGTTCTTCCAGCATATGACGAGCGGTGAGCCTATTCTGTGCGAGAGCGTCGATACCGTTGTCATCAACGGACCGCTGCAGGCGAACCGGCATCTCGAGGAGACGCTCGCCGGCTTCCCGCGTTCCATGCGGGTGGTCGGGGACGCCGCCCAACCGCGCACCGTCGAGGAAGCGATCCTCGAGGGGTACGAAGCCGGCCGGGAGATATGACATGAGCGAGACGATCGCATCACCGCGCAAGACGGAGGCCGCCGCGCCGGCACGCGCCCTTGACGCGCGATACTATACGGACCCGTCTGTCTGGCAGCGAGAGACCGAGACGCTCCTCGCGCGAAGCTGGCAGTTCGCCACCCATGCATCGGCGGTTCCGGAGCCCGGCGACTATGCGACCTTCAGCGTCGCCGGCGAGGACCTCTTCATTCTCCGCGGCAAGAACGGCGAGCTGCGCGCCTTCTACAATGTCTGTCAGCATCGCGCGCATCAGCTTCTGAAAGGCAGCGGCAAGCTCGCCGTCGTCGTCTGCCCCTACCACGCCTGGAGCTACGATCTGGAGGGGCGGCTGCGCGGCGCGCCCAATTCCGACAGTGTGCCGGATTTCGACCGCTCCAAGATTTGTCTGACCGAGGTCAGAACCGAGCTCTTCTGCGGCTTCGTCTTCGTGAACCTCGATTCCGATGCCTGCCCGATGGCGGAATGCTACCCCGGCGTCGAAGCGGAGCTTCGCGCCTACCTGCCGCAGATCGACCGCCTGAGGCCGCTCGAATGGGTCGAGGTTCCCGAAGCCTGCAACTGGAAGGTCTCGGTCGAGAATTATTCCGAATGCTACCACTGCACCCTGAACCACCCGACCTTCGCCAAGGGAGTCATCGAGCCGAAGAGCTACGACATCCAGCCCCAGGGCTATTGTCTCCGCCACAGGACGCGGAGCGCCGATCTCGACCGGCTCACCTACCCTGTCGATCTTTCGGTGCCGCATGCCGACGAGTATTCGTCCTGGTACCTCTGGCCGATGTTCTCTTTCCAGGTCTATCCCGGAAATACGCTCAATACCTACCACTGGCGCGCCGACACCCACGACCGCTGCACGGTGTGGCGAGGCTGGTTTACTGTCGATGGCGCGGAGAACGAGACGATCCGCAAGCTTGCAGCGCAGGATCGCGCCACCACGGTGGAAGAGGACATCCGCATCGTCGAAGCCGTTCAGCGCGGGCTGCGGAGCCGGGGCTATCGTCCCGGTCCCCTCATTCTGGATCCTCGCGGCGGACTCAATTCCGAGCACTCCATCGCGGCGCTCCATCACTGGATGCGAGAAAGCGCCGACTGAAGGGATGTTCAGGCGAAGCCAAGATGTTAAGGACCGTCTAGCGAAATAGACATATTTTCTAGATCGCCGAGTTAAATTGATGGCAGTGACAGCTGTATGTCTATAATTCCGGACGGCGCCCATAGATGAGCATGTCGCCCGATTGAAAGTGGGAACGGCTATGGCCGACCGTCCAGTCGCAATCGTTACCGCCGCGGGTAAAGGCATCGGGAAGAGTTCCACAAGAATGCCTATAGCTGCGTCATTCACGGCGTGGGGATGTGCGACGAGTATCCGCAGGTGAAGCCCGCTTTCGCGGACCGACCCCTTATGAGGGCATCCTCAGCGAAGGCATGATGATCTGCGTCGAAAGCTACATGGGCTCTGTCGGGGAACGCGACGGCGTTAAGCTCGAGCAGCAAGTCCTGGTCACCAAGGATGGTTGCGAGATTCTGTCGACCTTCCCGATGGAGGAAACGCTCGTCTAAACGCCCGGATGCGCGATGGCCGGCGGCCTCTGTCGCCGACCGCTGCCTGTGCGCGAGGTTCCGCGCCCGGGGCGCCAGCCTGGGGCCATCCGCCGCGGCGCTGCGGCCCACGGTCACTGGCCGGGCAGCTTTCGCCCCGCTATCCTGCCGCCGCCCGTCAACCCGCCGACGCCTCTCAGGGAGATCGCCATGACCAGCCGTATCGACACCCTCCTCGCCGACAAGAAGATCGAGCTGCCGAAGGCGGCGGCGCCGGTCGCGAACTACGTGCCGGCGGTGATCGTCGGCAATCTCGTCTTCACGGCGGGCCAGGTCACGGTCTGGAACGGCGAGTTCAAGTTCGTCGGCAAGCTCGGCAAGGAGTTCGGCGTCGAGCAGGGCCAGCAGGCGGCGCGGCTCTGCGGCCTCAACGTCCTCGCCCAGCTCAAGGCGGCGCTCAATGGCGATCTCGACCGGGTGAAGCGCGTGGTGAAGCTCGGCGTCTTCGTCAACTCGACCGCCGATTTCACCGACCAGCCCAAGGTCGCGAACGGCGTGTCCGACCTGATGGTCGAAGTGTTCGGCGATGCCGGCAAGCATGCCCGCACCGCAGTCGGCGTCAATGTGCTGCCGCTCAATCTCGCGGTCGAAGTGGACGCCATCTTCGAGATTGCCTGAGACGCCAGGCGCATCTCGGGCTCAGGAGACCGGCACCTCGCAGCCCGGTTGGATCGGCAGGTCGCCGGTTGTGCCGTCCGGCAACGCGCCGGCGGGAACCGGCGGATCGGCGAGGCCGCGGGCGAGGCGGTCCGCCATGGCCGCGCGCCATCCGGCGGCGCCCACCCCATGCAGGAAGTCGGCGCCGTTGCTGCTGAGGAGCGTCGGATCCTCGGCCAGCACGAGGGCATGACGCCACTGCAGCTCGGCCTCGCGCGCATTGCCGATCCGCCAATAGGCGTCGCCGAGATGCGCCGCGACCTCGGGATGGCCGGGGTCGCGCTTCGCCGCCTCGCAAAGCGGCGGCACGGCTTCGTAGTAATGCCCCATCTGATAGAGCAGCCAGCCGAGCGAATCGAGATAGGCCGCAACCTCGGGCGCCGAGCGGACCGCCGTGGCGATGAGCGCCGCCGCCTCGCCGAGGCGCCGGCCCTGGCTCAGCCATGAATAGGCGAGGTTGTTCATCGCGTTGATCTCGCCGGCATCGACCGCCCGCTGATACCAGCGCTCGGCGAGATCGGGATTCTGCGGCAGGCCGAGACCGAAATCATACATGTAGCCGAGCAGGTCCTGCGCCGGCGGATAGCCCGCCTCGGCCGCGTTCGAGACATAGCCCGACGCAATCGCATCGTCGCGCGGCACGCCGAGTCCGTTCGCATGGATGAGGCCGAGCGCATAGTTCGCCTCGGGATCGCCGGACCGGGCCAAAGGCTCGAACAGCACGAGGGCGCGCGCATAGTCGCCCGCATTGTAGGCAGCCCAGCCATCCTCCAGCGCGTCGCCGAAGGCAGGGCGAAGCGAGGCGATGAGCAGGATGAGCGCCAGCAGCCGCTTCATGGCCTCATGCTATCATGCCGCCTTTCGGCGACGCATCCGCGCGACGGCGATGGGCCGCACTTGTCGCCCGTCCCTTCCCTACCCATCCTCTTCGCGGGAGATTGTCGAACCTGGAGGACGGAAGGCGAAAATGGCCGACGGCGGCGAGCCTTATCGGATCCGGCTGGCGAACGGCGTCGGTAGCCTCGCAGCCGAGGCGTGGGACGCCTGCGCCGGCGACGGGAATCCCTTCCTCAGCCATGCCTTCCTGACCGCCCTCGAGGATAGCGGCTCGGTCGGCGGGAACAGCGGCTGGTCCGCACGCCCGCTTCTCGTCGAGGACGCGAACGGACGCCTGCTCGCCGCGGCGCCGCTTTATGTCAAATCCCATTCCTACGGCGAGTATGTGTTCGACCAGGGCTGGGCGCAGGCCTATGAGCGCGCCGGCGGCCGCTACTATCCGAAGCTGCTGGTCGCCGTGCCCTTCACGCCCGTGCCCGGCCCCCGGCTTCTCGTGCGGCCGGGCGCCGAGGCCGCGCGCGCCGCGACGCTTCTGGTCGAGGGGCTGGTCGCCGTCGCAAAGCAGCTCGAGGTCTCCTCGCTCCATGCGAATTTCGTCGGCCCCGAGGATGCGGCGGCGCTCGGCGGCGCCGGCTTCCTGCTGCGGCACGGCCATCAATATCACTGGCGCAACGATGCCTATGCCGATTTCGAGGGCTTCCTCGGGGCGTTGACCGCGCGGAAGCGCAAGGCGATCCGCAAGGAACGGCGCGAGGTCGCGGAGAGCGGCATCCGGTTGCTGCGCCTCACCGGCCAGGCGATCGAGCCGCGGCACTGGGCCGCCTTCTTCCGCTGCTACATCGCCACGAGCGAGCATAAATGGGGGCATCCCTACCTCACCCGGCGCTTCTTCGAGCTGCTGGGCGAGCGCATGGCCGATCGCGTGATGCTGGTGATGGCGGAGGATCGCGGGCGGTCGGTTGCGGGCGCGCTCAACCTCATCGGCCGCGACCGGCTCTATGGCCGCAACTGGGGCTGCGACGGCGACTACCGCTTCCTGCATTTCGAGGCCTGCTACTACCAGGCGGTCGAATTCGCGATCGAGCGGGGGCTTGCGGTCGTCGAAGCGGGCGCGCAGGGCGAGCACAAGATCCAGCGCGGCTATCTGCCGGTCGAGACCACCAGCGCCCACTGGATCGCCGATCCGCGATTCCGCGACGCCGTGGCCGATTTCCTGCGGCGCGAGACGGCGGCGATCCGCGCCGAGATCGCCGGCCTCGGCGATTACAGCCCGTTCCGGAAGGAAGGCCAGGGCTGAACGCGACGCCCCGAGACCAAATGAAAAGGGCGGCCCTCTCCCGCGGGAGAGAGCCGCCCCTTCCGGATCCGGGGCAGGCTATTTCGCGAGTTCGGGCTCTTTCGGCTCCGGCGAGCGGTGCTTTCCGCCCTCGCCCTCGCCGGCGCGCGGCGTCTTCGCCTCGACGAAGCTGAAGACAAGGCGCCCGTCCGCGACCTCGACCCGCGCCGTGCCGCCCTTCTCGAGCTTGCCGAAGAGCAGTTCCTCGGCGAGCGGCTTCTTGATGCTGTCCTGGATGACGCGGGCGAGCGGCCGCGCACCGAACAGCGGGTCGAAGCCCTTCTTGGCGAGCCAGTCGCGGGCCGCTTCCGAAAGCTCGATCGTGACGTTGCGGTCGGCGAGCTGGACCTCGAGCTGCATCACGAACTTGTCCACCACCCGCGCCACGATCTCCGGCGTGAGGTTGCGGAAGGTGATGGTCGCGTCGAGCCGGTTGCGGAACTCCGGGGTGAACATGCGGGTGATCGCCTCCGCATCCTCGCCTTCCCGCGTTTCCCGACCGAAGCCCATGGCTGTCTTGGCCATTTCCGCCGCGCCGGCGTTGGTGGTCATGATCAGGACCACGTTCCGGAAATCGACGGACTTGCCGTTATGGTCGGTGAGCTTGCCGTGATCCATCACCTGCAGCAGCAGGTTGAAGAGATCGGGGTGCGCCTTCTCGATCTCGTCCAGCAGCAGCACCGCATGCGGATGCTGGTCGATCGCATCGGTCAGGAGGCCGCCCTGGTCGAAGCCGACATAGCCCGGCGGCGCGCCGATCAGCCGCGAGACGGTGTGCCGCTCCATATATTCGGACATGTCGAAGCGGATGAGCTCGATCCCGAGCGAGCGGGCGAGCTGGCGCGCCACTTCGGTCTTGCCGACGCCGGTCGGACCGGAGAAGAGGTAGCTGCCGATCGGCTTCTCGGGCTCGCGCAGGCCCGCGCGGGCGAGCTTGATCGCGGCGGCGAGGGCGGTGATCGCGTCGTCCTGGCCGAACACCATGGTCTTCAGGTCGCGTTCCAGGTTCTGCAGCACCGATTTGTCGTCGCGCGAGACGCTTTTGGGCGGGATCCGCGCCATGGTGGCGATGACCGCCTCGACGTCCTTCACGGTGATGGTCTTCTTGCGCTTGTGCTCGGGCAGCAGCATCTGCGCCGCCCCCACCTCGTCGATCACGTCGATCGCCTTGTCGGGGAGCTTGCGGTCGTTGATGTAGCGCGACGCGAGCTCCACCGCGGTGCGCACGGCGTCGGCCGTGTAACGGACACGATGATGCTTCTCGTAATAGGGCTTGAGGCCCTGCAGGATCTTGACCGCGTCCTCGAGGGTCGGCTCCTGCACGTCGATCTTCTGGAAGCGCCGGACGAGGGCCCGGTCCTTCTCGAAATAGTTCCGGTACTCCTTGTAGGTGGTCGAGCCGATGCAGCGCAGCGTCCCGCTCTGGAGCGCCGGCTTCAGCAGGTTGGAGGCGTCCATCGCCCCGCCCGAGGTCGCGCCGGCGCCGATCACCGTATGGATCTCGTCGATGAAAAGCACCGATCCCTCGGTCGCCTCGAGCTCGGAGAGCACCGCCTTCAGCCGCTCCTCGAAATCGCCGCGATAGCGCGTGCCGGCGAGCAGCGAACCCATGTCGAGCGCGTAGATCGTGGCGTTCTTCAGCACGTCCGGCACCTCGCCCCGCACGATGCGGCGCGCCAGGCCCTCGGCGATGGCGGTCTTGCCGACGCCCGGATCGCCCACATAAAGCGGGTTGTTCTTGGAGCGGCGGCAGAGGATCTGGATGGTGCGGTCGATCTCCGCCTCGCGGCCGATCAGCGGGTCGATCTTGCCGGCGCGGGCCTTCTTGTTGAGGTCCACGCAATAGGCGTCGAGCGCCTCGCTGCCGGTCTTGGCGGTCTTCTCCTGCTGCGTCTCGGCGTCGGCGCCGTTGACGCGGCGCGTCTCGGTCTTGGCGCGGCTCTTGGCGATGCCGTGGCTGATGTAGTTGACCGCATCCAGCCGCGACATGTCCTGCTCCTGCAGGAAATAGACCGCATGGCTCTCGCGCTCGGAGAAGAGCGCGACGAGGATGTTGGCGCCCGTCACCTCCTCGCGGCCGGAGGACTGCACATGAATGGCGGCGCGCTGCAGCACGCGCTGGAATCCGGCGGTCGGCTTCGCGTCGCGCGGGCTCGGACCGACCAGGTTGGATAGCTGATTGTCGATATAGTCGACGATCTCGCGCTTCAGCCGCTCGACGTCGAGATTGCAGGCCCGCATGACGGCGACCGCGTCCTGGTCGTCGGCCAGCGCCAGCAGAAGATGCTCGAGGGTCGCGAAATCGTGCCGTCGCTCGTTGGCGTAGGCGAGCGCCCGGTGCAGCGTCTGTTCCAGATTGGGGGACAGCATGGGCGGGCTACTCCTTCTCCAACGTGCATTGCAGCGGATGTTCGTGCTTGCGAGCGAAGTCGATGACCTGGTTCACCTTGGTTTCTGCCACCTCGTAGGTATAGACCCCGCAAACGCCGACGCCCCGGCGGTGAACATGCAGCATGATTCGCGTCGCGTCCTCGCGGGTCTTGTTGAAAAAACGCTCCAACACATGCACCACGAACTCCATCGGGGTGTAGTCGTCGTTGAGCAGAAGCACCTTGTACATCGAGGGCTTCTTCGTCTTGGCCTTGCTCTTGACGACGATCCCCGTCTCGCGATCGTCTCTGTCGTTCCTGTCGGTCCCGCTCATTCCTTGCCCGACCTTCGTTGTCAGGCGTTGGTCATTGCCCGAGCCGTCGATTGGCGCCCCTAATATATGGAATTGCCGCAGCGCGGTAAAAGGGCCGTTGCCGTCGGGGCTCCATCACGACTTTGCGCGCGCTTCTTGAAGCAATTCTTAGCGGCCGCCGCGGGCGACGGGCCGCGGGCGCCATGGCCGGTAGTTTCGTCGGCGTAAGCGGGAGGCAGCGGCGCTCGCCGGTCGGCGCGATGCGACCGGCGGGCCGTCATCGCGGCGTCCCGCCGAGGCCGTCGGCCTCGATGGTGATGAGGAATGGCGCGTCGCTGCCGCTCTCGCCCGTGCGGCCCGGCGAACCCGCATAGTCGCCGCCGCCGACGCCGCGCGGCTCGTTGATCGGGCGACCGGTCTTGTCCCTGGCGAAAAGGAAGGCCGGCACGGTCATCGCGCGGAAGCGGTCGGAGGGGTAGCGCCAGGCGCCGAACTTGTGGACGCCGTCCTGGCAGCCGCTCGCCACCCAGTAGAACTGGGTGGAGGAGAAGCGGTCGCCGACGGGCGGCGCGCCGAAGCCGTCCAGATCGAGCCGCGACCGGAAGGCGGCGAATTCCTCGGGTGTCAGCCGCGCCTGCGACTCGTCCCAGCGGAACATGCCCATCGGATCGTCGAGCCGGAAATCCAGCAGGTTCGTGGAGGCGCCGCGCGCCCGGGCCAGGAGATAGGCGCCGCCCGCGCCATCCGCCGTGATCTCGTAGATCCGCACCTGCTCGGAATAGCGCGCGTTATAGACGAGGCGGTAGCGGTCGAGCGATCCGGCCGCGCAGGCGGCGCGGATGTCGCCGCCGTCGAGCAGGCTGAACCATTGCAGCCGCCGCTGGATCGGATCGTTGAAGTCGCCGTGATAGGCGCAGCCGCCGATCGCGAGGGAGAGCGCCACACCAAGCCAGATGCGCACAGGTCGGTGATAGGGGCGCATTCGAATGAGGGGCGGGTGCGGTCGGGTCCGTGCGTTTCGACGGTCCGACGTTAAAGCATTCTTAAAGAGCTTGCTATTATGTTGACCGGAATACTGAGATTTTTTATCTTCTCGAATCGAGTCGCGACGGCGAGGCGGCCGGGAGCGAGGGATGGGGAACGAGCGGATGCGCCTAGCGAGGACAGCGCCCCGGACGCGGACTCCTTTTGTTCTGATCGCGCTCTTGCTGCTGATCGGGGCTGCCGCTGCGCTCGCCCGCCCGACACCCGCCTTCGCCGGCTATGCCGACATCATCGTCGACGCCGCGACCGGCGAAGTGCTGCATGCGAAGAACGCCGACAAGGTCAACTACCCGGCGTCGCTCACCAAGATGATGACGCTCTACTTGCTGTTCAACGCGCTCGAGAACGGCAAGATGACGCTCGACCAGGCCCTGCCGGTCTCCGCCCATGCCGCCGCGCAACCGGCCACCAAGCTCGGCTTGCGCAAGGGCTCGACCATCAAGGTCGAGACGGCGATCTTTGCGCTCGTGATCCAGTCCGCGAACGACGTCGCCACCGTGGTCGCCGAGGCGATCTCCGGCAGCGAGGAAGCCTTCGCGCGCAAGATGACCGAGGCGGGCAAGGTCATCGGCATGCGGAACACCGTCTTCCGCAATCCGCACGGCCTGCCGGACCCGGCGCAGCACACCACGGCCCGCGACATGGCGGTGCTGGCGATCGCGCTGCTCCAGGATTACCCGCAGTACTATCACTATTTCAGCGCCCGGAAGTTCAAATATGGCAGCCGCACCTACACGACGCATAACCGCGTGGTGTTGAACTATCCCGGCGCCGACGGCTTCAAGACCGGCTACACCCGCGCCTCGGGCTACAACCTCGCGACCTCCGCGGTGCGCGACGGCCAGCGTCTCGTCGGCGTGGTGCTCGGCGGCTCCACCTGGGCCAAGCGCGACGCGCAGATGATCGCCCTGCTCGATCGCAGCTTCGGCGTGGATGGCGGCGGCGATACCATCCAGGTCGCCACCAGCCAGGCACCGAGCGGGATCGTTCCGCGCGAGAAGCCGCCCGCGCCGGCCGTGCCGCTCGCCGTCCTCAATCCGGAAGCCGGCACCCATAACGAGACGCCGATGCCGGCCATCCAGCTCCCGGCGAGCTATGCCGCCAGCCTCGACAGCACGGCGCTCGAGGCCACCATCGCCGCGGCCAATCCGGACGCGGTCTGGGGCATCCAGGTCGGCGCCTTCAGCCGCTTCGCCCCGGCCCATCTGGCCGCCACGAACGCCGCGGCGGCCCTGCGCGAGGTCATCACGGCGGCTATCGCGGTCGAGCCCTCCGACGGGAACAGCGGCACGCTCTATCGCGCCCGCCTGGTCGGGATCACCCGCGAGGAAGCGGAGCAGGCCTGCCGGCAGCTCCAGCAGCAGAGCGCGGCTTGTCTCGTCGTGCGGGTCACCGAAACCGCGATGGGCGGCTCGGACTGACCGTCCGGCCGCGACACCCGCGGCCCTTCTCCCCCTGTTTTCCGACAGGATGTTGCCGATCGGCGGACGCGCGCCCTCGCCCGCGGCGATCGGACGCAAGCGTCAGGCCCCGCGGCGATCGACTGTGCCCCGCGGCGATCGCCGCAAGCGTCAGGCGAAGTCCGGCGCCTCGACGCCGCTCGCCGCCAGCGCCGCGACGACGGCACGCTTCAGCCGCTCGAGCCCGGCCTCGTCCTTCGCCTCGCAGCGCACCACCAGCACGGCTTGCGTATTCGAGGCGCGAAGCAGCCACCAGCCGTCGGGCGTGGTGACCCGGACCCCGTCGATGTCGGAGACCTGCGCGCCGGCCTGTTCCAGGCGCGCCTTCACCTCCGCCACCACGGCGAACTTGCGCTCGTCGGTCGAGGGGAAACGGAGCTCCGGCGTGTTCACCAGATGCGGCAGGCCGTCGCGCATCTCGGTCAGCGACTGCCGGCTCCGCGCGAGCAGCGAAAGCAGCCGGACCGCCGCGTAGAGCGCGTCGTCATAGCCGTAATAGCGGTCGGCGAAGAAGATGTGGCCGCTCATCTCGCCGGCGAGCGGCGCACCGGTCTCCGCCATCTTCGACTTGATGAGGGAATGGCCGGTCCGCCACATCAGCGGCTTGCCGCCGGCCCGCGCCACTTCGTCGAAGAGCGCCTGGCTCGCCTTCACGTCGGCGATCACGGTCGAGCCCGGTTTCTCCGCGAGCAGGTCGCGCGCGAGCAGGATCATGAGCTGGTCGCCCCAGAGGATCCTGCCCTTGCCGTCCACCACGCCGATGCGGTCGCCGTCGCCGTCGAAGGCGATGCCGAGATCGGCCTTCTCGGCCGCCACCGCGGCCTGGAGCTGGCGCAGGTTCTTCGGCTCGGTCGGGTCGGGATGATGGGCGGGAAAGCTGCCGTCGATCTTCTCGTTGAGCAGGGTGTGATTGCCGGGAAGCCCGCGGGAGAGCCGGGTCATCGCCTCGCCGGCGGCGCCGTTCCCCGCGTCCCACACGACCGTCAGCGCCCGGTCGCCGCGATAATCCTGCCGGAGCCGCTCCACATAGCGATCGAGCACCGGCTTCTCGATCGCGGCGCCCCGCGCGCCCTTCGAGCCATAGGCCCCGCCGGCCGCGATTTCCCCGAGCCGCTTGATGTCGGCGCCGAAGAAGGAACGCTTGCCGAGCATCATCTTGAAGCCGTTATGGGTCGGCGGGTTGTGCGACCCCGTCACCATGACCCCGCCGCCGGCGCCCAGCACCGTCGTCGCGAAATAGAGCATGGGGGTGGGGCCGAGCCCGACCCGCCAGACCTCGATCCCGGCCTCGCACAGACCCTCGACCAGCGCCGCTTCGAGCTCGGGCGAGCTCAGCCGGCCGTCATAGCCGACGGCGACCGTGCCGGCGCCTGCCTCGAGGAGAACCGTGCCGAAGGCCCGGCCGACGGCCGTCGCGTCGGCCGGCGCGAGGGTGCTGCCGACGATGCCGCGGATGTCGTATTCGCGGAGGACCGACGGATCGAAGCGATGACGCGCGCTCATCGGAGGGGCCTTGGGGTGGGGGACGCCGAGGGACGGCCGACGCTCGAATAGTGCAGGCCGGCCGCGATCATGTCAGCCGGGTTGTAGACATTGCGCAAATCGATCACAACCGGCGTGCGGAGCAGCGACTTGATGCGCTGCGGGTCGAGCGCGCGGAACTCGTTCCATTCGGTGAGCAGCAGCAGCGCGTCCGCGCCCGTCATCGCTTCCTCGGCATTGGCGCAATAGGCGATCCCGGGCATCAGCTTCTTCGCCTCCGCCATGCCTTCCGGATCGAAGGCCGTCAGCGTCGCGCCGGCCGTCTGCAGCGCCGGCAGGATCGCGAGGCTCGGGCTGTCGCGCATGTCGTCCGTGTTGGGCTTGAAGGTGAGGCCGAGCACGGCGATGCGCTTGCCTCTGACCGATCCGCCGCAGGCGGCGACAACCGCGTCGGCCATGCGCCCCTTGCGGCGCTCGTTGGCGGCCACGACCGCCTCGATGATGCTGAGCGGCGCGCCGGCGTCCTGGGCGGTCTTCACCAGCGCCAGCGTGTCCTTCGGGAAACAGGAGCCGCCATAGCCCGGCCCCGGATGGAGGAACTTGCGGCCGATGCGTCCGTCGAGGCCGATCCCGCGCGCCACGTCATGCACGTCGGCATTCACCTTCTCGCAGAGATCCGCGATCTCGTTGATGAAGGTGATCTTGGCGGCGAGGAAGCTGTTCGCCGCATATTTGATGAGCTCCGCGGTTTCGAGCCCGGTGAAGACGATCGGCGTCTCGATCAGATAGAGCGGCCGGTAGAGCCGCCGCATCACCTCGCGCGCGCGTTCGGATTCGGCGCCGATCACCACGCGGTCCGGCCGCATGAAATCGTTGATCGCGGAGCCTTCGCGCAGGAATTCCGGGTTCGAGACTACGTCGAACTCGAGATCGGGCCGCGCCTCGGCGATGATGCGTCCGACCTCGCGGCCGGTGCCGACCGGAACCGTCGATTTCGTCACCACCACGAGATAGCCGGTCATCGCCGCCGCGATCTCGCGCGCCGCCTGATAGACATAGGTCAGGTCCGCATGGCCGTCGCCGCGCCGGCTCGGCGTGCCGACCGCGATGAAGACGGCGTCGGCGCCGGCCACGGCCGGCTTGAGCTCGGTCGTGAAGGAAAGCCGCCCGTTGCGGACGTTGCCGCCGACGAGATTCTCGAGGCCGGGCTCGAAGATCGGGATCCGCCCCTTGCGCAGCTCCTCGATGCGGTCCGCGTCCTTGTCGACGCAGATCACATCGACGCCGAACTCCGAGAAACAGGCGCCAGAGACGAGGCCGACATAACCGGCGCCGATCAGCACGACCTTCATCTCCGAACCCCCTCTTCAGCGGCGGCGCAGCCGCCAGGCCGCCCCTCGCCCGCCATCGACCGTGGCCGGCGCGCCGTTCCCCCGACACGAGACCGCTCCCCGCACGCCGTCATCATCGTCATCCCGTGGCCCGGTCTTCCCCTCAGGCGCCGTCGCGCTCGAGCCCCTCGGCGAAGCGGCGCACCATGTCGCGCGTCGCCTTGCCGATCGCCTCGTGTTCGAGCGCATAGGCGATGGTGGCCTCGATGAAACCGGCCTTGTCGCCGCAATCGAACCGGCGACCAACGAAGCGATAGCCGTGGAAGGGTTGCCGGCCGATCAGCTTCGCCATCGCATCGGTGAGCTGGATCTCGTTGCCGGCGCCGCGTTCCTTGCGGGCGAGCTCGGCGAAGATGGCCGGATCGAGGATGTAACGTCCGATCACCGCAAGGGTCGACGGCGCCTTCGCCGGCGACGGCTTCTCGACCAGCCCGGCGACCTCCACGAGCCGCCCCCTGGTTTCGCCCGGCTGCACGATGCCGTATTTGTCGGTATGCGGCTTCGGCACGTCCATCACGGCGGTCAGGTTGCCGCCGACCTGCTGATACGCCTCGATCATCTGCGCGAGGCAGGGTTTGTCGGCCTTCACGAGATCGTCCGCGAGCAGCACGGCCACCGGCTCATCGCCGACGAGGTGGCGCGCGCACCAGACCGCGTGGCCGAGGCCGAGCGGCTGCTGCTGGCGCAGATAGGCGACCTGCCCCGCTTCCGGCAGCAGGCTCGCGATCATGGAAAGCTCGGCCTTCTTGTTGCGCTGGGCGAGCGTCTCCTCGAGCTCGAAGGAACGGTCGAAATGATCCTCGATGGCGCTCTTGCCACGGCCGGTGACGAAGATGAACTGCTCGATGCCGGCCGCCATGGCTTCTTCCACCGCGTACTGGATGAGCGGCTTGTCGACGACCGGCAGCATCTCCTTCGGCATCGCCTTCGTGGCCGGAAGAAAACGCACCCCGAGACCGCCGACCGGGAATATCGCCTTGCGAACCTTTTGAAATGTCATGGTTTTTCCTTGGAATCGGGGCAGCGGCGCGCCGTTTGTGCCATAAGCCGTCGCGTCATTGCAACCGACCACCCGGGGGCAACCGACCGCCCCGGACAACCGGACCGCCCGGACAACCGGACCGCCTCACGCATCCAGAAGCAGGTTGCGCGCCTCGTTCAGCCGCGCGGCCAGATAGTCCGACCCCCCGCGATCGGGGTGAAGCTTCTTCATCAGGCGAAGATAGGCCGCGCGCACTTCCCGCTCGCTGGCACCGGGCTTGAGGCCGAGCACCGCATAGGCTTCCTCCCGGGTCATGCCGCCGTTGCCGGCCGTGTCGCCCTCCGGGCCTTCCGTTCCGGCTTTCGCATGCCGCCAGCCGGCGCCGTAGAGCCGGTCGAGATAGGCCTCGATCACGGCCGCCGAATCCACGTCCTCGTCGCACTCGGCCAGCAGCTCTACGAGCTGCTCCACGGAGAGGCTGGAGAGCGCATGTCCCGAGAAGCGCCCGCGCTTGACCTTGCCCTCCATGGCGCCGCTGTCATGGTCCAGCGTCACGTCGAACCAGGCCGTCGCGAGATTGGATTTGCCGCCCGCCCGGGGCGCCTGCTCGCCATAGACGGGGCGCGTCGCGAGCCGCCGTCGCCACATGAGCGCGATCGGGATGCCGAACATGGCGAGCATGCTGAGCAGCGCCGCCCGGCCGCTCAGCAGCAGATAGAGCACGAACGCCCCGAACAGCACGAGGCCTGCCACCCTGAGCGCACGGGCGAGCAATGCGGGATCGGCCCGGACGAGCCAGCGCAAGGCGAAATGGACTGCCGCCAGCAGCAGCACGCCGAGGAAGAGATAGCCGATCACCGCGGACCCGGCCGGTTGAGCTGGCGGGTGATCTGCAGCACGGGCCCGCCGGTCCGCTTGCCGAAATCCTCCAGCGCCGGCGCGCCGCCGGTGGCGAAGACGGCGACCGCCCGGAGCAGGTCGCGCAGCTCGCGCGCGCTGTTGGCGTCGAACTGGCAGTGCGCGCCCCCGGAAAGCTTTGCCATCCGGCGGAAGGTGTCGGCGGCCCGATGGTCCCCGCCCTCCTGGAAGAGGAAGAGCGGCACCCCCAGAATGCCGAGTTCGCCGGCGCGATGGCAGAGCGTCTCGGGCTCTTCCTCCATGGCGTCGCCGACGAAGACCACCGCGTTCACCTTGCGGCGGCGGGTTTCCGCGAGGGCATGGGCCAGCAGCCGGTCGATCTGCGTCCGTCCGCCGACGCAGGAGACGCCGGTCATGCGGCGGAGCAGCGCGTCGGCATCGGCGAGCCAGGGCGTCGCCTTGAGCTCGTCGAAGCCGCGATAATAGGCGAGCTGGATGTCGAGGCCGCCGAGCCGGGCCGCCTCGGAGAACATCTCGGCCTGGAGCGCCATCGCCCGGTCCCAGCTCGGCTGCCGGCTGGCCGTGGCATCGAGCGCGAACAGCAGCCGGCCGCGCCCCGGCCCCTTCAGCGGCGCCGGCGTGCGGGCGAGCCTGTCGAGGAACGCCGCGACCTCGCCGCGCTGCGGACGGACGGGCAATTTGGGGTCGGAACCGGCCATGATCTCCCTTGGCACCTCGCCCCTAGAATTGGGCGTGCGGGGGCGATCCGTCTAGCCCGCTTTGCGCGCCTCGGCCGAGACCAGCCCGATGGTGTCGAGGAGCCCGCGCAGCTCCTGGCGGGCCGCCACGTGAGAAAGCGTCAGGGCGGTGCCGCTTTCCGCGAGGTCGAGCAGGGTCAGACCCTTCAGGAACAGCTCCCGGAACACCACCCGCTCGCTGAAGCCGGGCGCCAGGCGAAAGCCGATCCGGCGCGCAAGCTGGTCGATCAGCCGGCCGACCTTCCGCTTGTTGCGGGCGTCGAGCGTGGCGAGGCGGTTGCGCATGACGATCCAGTCGATCGAGCCGCCGTCGCGGATCGCGCGCTGCTTTTTCTGCTCCCACACCATCTCGGCATAGAGGCTCGGATAGAGCACGCGCTGCCCGGCCGCATCGACATGGGCCAGCAGATCGAGATCGACGAAGCTGTCGTTGAGCGGCGTGATGAGGGTATCGGCGCGGGCATGGCCCATCCGCATCAGGTTGGTGTCGCTGCCCGGCGTATCGATCACCACGAAATCATGGTCCGCGAGCTCGGCCATGGCGCGCTCGAAGCGCTCCGCCTCGTCGGCCGCCGCCTCCACGGCGGAATCGAGCTTCGAGCGCTCCAGCACGCGATGCGTCGGCATCGGCAACGGCACGCCCGACGCGGCCCGGTTGGCGAGGAACCGCGAGAGTGTCCCCTGCCGCGCATCGAGATCCAGCGAAGCCACGCGATGGCCGTCGCGCAGCAGCGCCGCGATCACATGCATCGCCGTCGTGGATTTCCCGGATCCGCCCTTCTCGTTGCCGAGGCAGACGACATGCGGCCGCCGGGGCCGCCGGCCCTGCGAGCCGGGCAATCCGGTGACGGTCACGCCGGTCGGATCCAGACGGCGGTGTCGTGGAACACGGCCCCGCCCCGCGGCGGACCGGGGTCGGCGCCGGTAAGGGCGTTGATGCCGATGCCTTCGACGAAGGCGCTGTTCGGCCAGACGCTCTCGACCACCACCACGCCCGGCTGCAGCCCCTCGAAGCGGGCGGCATGGACCAGGACGTTGCCGCGGCGATTGCCGAGCCGGACCGGATCGCCCTCGGCGAGGCCGAGCTTTTCGCAGTCCTGCGGATGGATGAGGGCGGTCGGCCGCTTCTCGCGTGCCGTCGAGCCGGGCGTCTCGGTGAAGCTCGTATTGAGGAACTGGCGGGCGGGTGCAGTCACCAGCCGGAAGGGATGCTCCTCGCTCGCGGCCTCGAGGAAGGGCGGGTGGTCGGGCAGTTCCGGCATGCCCTCGTCCGCCACGCCGAGAGCGCGCCAGTCGGGCCGGAAGCGGAACTTGCCCCCCGGATGGCCGAAGCCGTCGAGGAAATGGCTGGTCTCGAAGCTCTTGGCGCAGTCATGGCCGCCGCTGGCATGGAGCGCATCGGCACCGGGATAGCCCGAGGTCCTGAGGGTCCAGTCGATGATCTCCCACTCGGTCATGTGGAAGCCGCGATGCTCGGCGCCCAGCCGGTGCGCCAGCTCGCAGATCACGTGATGGTTCGGCCGCGCCTCGGCAAAGGGCTCGACCACCTTGCGCGCGACCTGCAGCGTGGTGTGGGCGCTGGCGATATAGATGTCGTCATGCTCGAGGAAGGTCGTGGCCGGCAGCACGATGTCGGCCATCGCCGCCGTATCGGTCATGAACTGCTCATGCACGCAGACGAAGAGGTCGTCGCGCGCGAACCCTTCCCGCACCTTGACCGATTCCGGGCAGACCACCATCGGGTTGGTGTTCTGGATCAGCATGGCGGTGACCGGCGGCCCGTCGCCGAGATCCTTGCGGTCGCCGGTCAGGACCGGCCCCAGCCGCGACTGGTCGAGCAGCCGGATCGAGGGATCGAGCTTGTCGCGCCCCTCGATCAGCGACCGGTCGAGCTCGTAGAGCGAGCGGTTCGAATAGAGCGCCCCGCCGCCCTTATATTGCCAGGCGCCGGTGACGGCAGGCAGGCAGGAGACGGCGTGCGAATTGGCGGCGCCGTTGCGCGAACGGGAGAAGCCGTAGCCGATCCGCAGGAAGCTCTTCTTGGTCCGGCCATAGAGCCGCGCGAAGCCGACGATCTCCTCCACCGGGAGGCCGGTGATCGCCGACGCCCATTCCGGCGTCCGGGTGCTCAGATGCTGTTGCAGCCGCTCGGGGCAGTCGGTGTATTTCCGTAAGTAGTCCCAGTCGGCATAGCCTTCCTGGAAGAGCACATGCATGACCGCCGCGGCGAGCGCGCCGTCGGTGCTCGGCTTCGGCGCCAGGTGGATGTCGGCCGCCTCGGCCGTGCCGGTGCGATAGGGATCGACCACCACGAACTTCGCGCCGCGCTTCTTCGCGCGCGCGATATGGGTCATCAGATTGACCTGGGTCGCGACGGGATTGCCGCCCCACATCACCACGAGGTCGGAATCGGTGCCGATCTCGCGCGCATCGGTGCCCCGCACCGTGCCATGTCCCGCGAGCCAGCCGCCGTCCGACAGCGCCACGCAGATCGTCAGATATTCGCGCGAGTAGCGCATCGCATGACGCAGCCGCTCGATGCCGTCGCGCTGCACCAGCCCCATGGTCCCGGCGTAGAAATAGGGCCAGACCGCTTCGGAGCCGTAGCGCTGGGCCGCCTTCACGAAGGCGTCCGCGACCGTGTCGAGGGCGGCCTCCCAGGAGATCGGCTCGAAGGCCGAAATGCCCTTGCCCTTCGGGCCGACGCGGCGCATCGGATGCGCGATCCGGTCGGGATGATGCTGGCGCTCGGCGTAGCGCGCGACCTTGGCGCAGACGACGCCGGCCGTGTAGTCGTTGCGCGACGAGCCGCGGACCTTGCCGATGCGGCGCTCGTCGATCCGTTCGACCTCCAGCGCGCAAACGCTGGGGCAGTCGTGCGGGCAAACCGAGGGCATGAGGTCGAGCGACATGGCGGCGGAGCGTAGCATGGGCACGGCGCCCCATGCGAGGCCCTGCGATCTGCCGCAGCCATCTCAACGGCGCACGAATCGGTTGCGAATCGAGCATGGCGCGCATGCCGGATCGGTATCGGCGAGCGCTCGCTTCGCGGGCGGCCTTCAGGCATTCTGGCGCCGGCGCGGGAATGCGGCCGCATTTTCGTCGGCCGGCGGGGCCCCCGCGACCGAATTCGGACCCTTCGAGCATGACGGAGAGCGGAAGCGCGACGAAACCGGGGTTGCACTATCAGCCGGTGCGCGCGCTTCTCTACATGGCCCTCGCCGGCTTCAGCCTGACCTTGCTCGATGTCGGGGTGAAGTGGCTGACGACCGACTACACCCCGCCGCAGATCGCCTTTCTCCGCTATATGATCGGGATCGGTTTCGCGATCGCCATCGCCTCGCAGGCCGGCGGGGTGCGCACCCTGAAGACGAAGCGCCCGTTCGGCCATCTGCTGCGGTCGGCGCTCAACCTCGCGACCATGCTCACCTTCTACTATGCGCTCGCCCGGCTGCCGCTCGCCGACGCCATCGCCATCGGCTATGCCGGGCCGCTCTTCATGACGGTGCTGTCGGTGCCTCTGCTCAAGGAGCGGGTCGGGCCGCGGCGATGGATCGCGGTGCTGCTCGGATTCGCCGGGGTGGTGGTGATCCTCCGGCCCTCGCATGCCGGCTTCGATACCGGATCGCTGCTGGCGCTCAGCTCCGCTTTTCTCTATGCCCTCACCCTCATCACCTCGCGCCAGCTCAGCGCCACCGAAAGCAGCCACACCATGCTTTTCTACTATTCGGCCTCGGTGCTGGTCGCGATGGGCGCCACCATGCCGTGGCTCTGGGTGACGCCGCGCTGGGAGGATGTCTGGATCATCGTCCTCGTGGGGATATCCGGCAGCGTCGGTCAATATGCCCTGACCCAGGCCTTTCGCTACGGCGAGGTGTCGCTCCTGGCGCCGATGGACTATGCGACGCTGCTCTGGGCGACGATCTTCGGCTTCCTCGTCTGGAACGAGCTGCCGGACCTCGCGGTGGTGGTGGGCGCGGCCATCATCATCGCCAGCACGCTCTATATCGTGCATCGCGAGACGCGGCAGAAGCGCACCGTGGTCGGCCGTCCGTCATGAGCTCGATCGGGCGTCACAACATGCCGGTGAAGGCGGTGCTGCTGATGATCGGCTCCGTCACCTGCTTCTCCGTCCAGGACGCCGCCTACAAGTGGCTTACCGACGGCTACGACGTGACCCAGATCCTGTTTTTCGGGCGCATCTTCGCCTTGCCGCTGGCGGTGGTGCTCGCCATGCGCGCCGGCGGCATCCGCACGCTGGCGACGCGGCGGCCGTTCGCCCATCTGGGACGCGCCTGCTGCACGATCGTGACGCTGATGCTGTTCCTCTATGGGTTGCGCATTTTGCCGCTCGCCGATGCGATCGCGATCGGCTTCGCCGCCCCCCTCTTCACCACGGCCCTCTCGGTGCCGCTGCTGAAGGAGCGCGTGGGGCCGCGCCGCTGGGCGGCCGTGCTGATCGGCTTCGTCGGCGTTCTGGTCATCCTGCAGCCCGGCAGCACGGGCTTCAGCTTCGGCGGCCTGCTGGCGCTTGGCTCGGCATTCACCTATGCGTTTCTGCTGATCATCTCGCGCGCGCTCGCCTCGACGGAAAGCGGCCCCTCGCTCATGTTCTGGAACAGCCTCGGCATGTTCGTCGTCATGGGGATCGCGATGCTGTGGGAATGGCGCACGCCGACCGGCCACGACATCTGGGTCTTCGCGGCAATCGCGATGATCGGCGCGATCGGCCAGTTCTTCGTGACCGAGGCTTTCCGCTTCGGCGAGGTGTCGCTGCTGGTGCCGATCGAGTATCTCGGCCTGATCTGGGCGACCCTGCTGGGCTATCTGCTGTGGGACCAGGTGCCGACCGCGATGGTGCTCGCCGGCGCCGGCATCATCATCGCGAGCAGCGCCTATATCATCCATCGCGAGACGAAGCAGAAGCGCCCCACGCCGCCCGAGACGCACCTCCTCGAAACATGACGGACGAGATCGATTGCGTGGTGATCGGCGCCGGCGTGATCGGGCTAGCGGTGGCCCGGGCCCTGGCGCTGCGCGGCCGCGAGGTGGTGCTGATGGAG
Organism: uncultured Rhodospirillaceae bacterium; assembly: GCA_902826565.1. Lineage (GTDB taxonomy): Bacteria > Pseudomonadota > Alphaproteobacteria > Dongiales > Dongiaceae > CADEFF01. Next base: position 29,555 of record CADEFF010000026.1, read on the forward strand.
GCGACCCGGGAGATCGGCAGCGCCACCAGCTCGCGCAACAGCGAGGTCATCCATGCCGGGATCTACTATCCGAGGGGCAGCCTCAAGGCGCAGCTCTGCGTGGCGGGCCGCGACCGGCTCTACGCGTTCTGCGCCAGCCATGGCGTGCCGCATCGACGTCTCGGGAAGCTGATCGTCGCCACGGCCGACGCGCAGCGCGCCGAGCTCGAGGCGCTGGCGGCCAGGGCCGCCGCGAACGGCGTCACGGATCTTCTGCCGCTCGAGCGCGACGGGATCGCGAAGCGCGAGCCCGCGGTCTCGGCGGTCGCCGGGCTGTTCTCGCCCTCGACCGGCATCATCGACAGCCATGGCTACATGCTGGCGCTGCGGGGCGATGCCGAGGCCGCGGGCGCGATGATCGCCTTCGACAGCCCGGCCCTCGGCGGCGAGGCAAGGCCGAACGGCATCCGCCTCCGGGTCGGCGGCGGGGCGGCGACCGAGCTCCTCTGCCGCCATCTCGTCAACGCGGCCGGGCTCGGCGCCCAGCCGGTGGCGCGCGCCCTCGAAGGGCTCGACGCGACCCTGGTGCCGCCGCTCCATTACGCCAAGGGAAACTACTTCGTGCTTGCCGGCCGCACGCCCTTCCGGCACCTGATCTACCCCGTGCCGGAACCGGCCGGGCTCGGCATCCATGTGACGCTGGACATGACCGGCGCCGCGCGCTTCGGCCCCGACGTGCAATGGATCGACCGGATCGACTATGCGGTCGATCCCGGCCGGGCGGGATCCTTCTACGCCGCGATCCGGCGCTACTGGCCCGGCTTGCCGGACGGGGCGTTGCTGCCGGGCTATGCCGGCATCCGTCCGAAGCTGCAGCCGCCGGGCGGGGCGGCGGAGGATTTCATGATCCAGGGCCCGTCCGCGCATGGCGTGCCGGGGCTGGTCAATCTCTACGGCATCGAATCGCCGGGCCTGACCGCGTCGCTGGCGCTCGCCGATCACGCCGCGGACGAGCTCGGGCTCGATTGATTCCCGCCGGGCTGTCGGCTCAGGGGTCGCCGGGCACGCCATAGGCGGGCGCCGAGGCCGGATCGACGGCGCGCGTCTGGTAATCCTCCATCTGCGGCTGATAGGCCTCCCAGAGGCCGCGCAGCGCCTCGATGGGGCCGCTGTCATGCCAATCGACGCGGAGATCCACGAGCGGCCAGACGCGGTCGCGCACCACGATGAGCCCCGCCGAATGGATCGGCCCCATCTCGCCGCCCGCCGCCACCCCCGCCTCGATCGACGCCAGGAGCCGCTCCGCGAGATGGCCCTTCGCCGCCTCGAATCCCCGCGCCATTGCGACCGGAACCTCGGTCGTACGCAGCAGATTGCCGGCGGCGACGCAGTTCCTGCCGGCCGCGACATTGTTGGTGCCGAGGGTCTTACCGCCGGTATGGGCGGCGGTGCGCCCCTCGCGGTCGATCATGGTGATCTGGCGATACTCGGTGTGCTTCGAGCTTTCGAGCACGCGCTTCAGCGCTTCCGGCGCCGACAGCCCCTGCGCCATCAGGTCGAGCCCGCGCGGCCCGATGCCGGGATCGGTGATGTTCTGGGTCGAGACCGCACCCACGCCCGAGCGCGCCCAGGGGCAGCGGCTCGCGACCGCGATGCTCGAGGTGGTGATGGCGACGCCGAACATCCCCGTCTCGGCGCAGCGCCCGATGACGGAGAAGGTCATGCCCGCGCCGCCCGGCGCTTCGCCTTCGGCTTCGCCGCGGCCTTGCGCCCGGCATTGACGCGCTCTTCCGGAATGACCGCCCAGGCGTCGATCTCCATGACCCATTCCGGCCGGGCGAGGCCCTGGACGATGAGGCCGGTCGAGCAGGGATAGATGCCCTTCAGCCACTTGCCGATGACGCGATAGACCGGCTCGCGATAGGCGCGGTCGGTGAGGTAGATCGTGGTCTTGCAGATATCCTCGAGCCGGCCGCCCTGCTCCTCGAGCAGCGCCTTTACGTTGCGCATGGCCTGCTCGGCCTGCGCGGCCGGGTCGCCGACCCCGACCATTTTGCCGTCGAGCGACTGACCGACCTGGCCGCGCAGGAAGACATGCGTGCCGGCAGCGCGCACCGACATGCAGAGATCGTTGTCGAGGCTCTGCTCGGGATAGGACCTCTTGGTGTTGAACTTGCGCTTGCGGATATGTGCCATGACGGCGGTTCCCCTGTTCGGATGGATCGGACGGCGGCGAAGCGGCGGCGGGCGAGAAAGCGGGTGACCCTCGCCGCGACGCAGGCGCGCCGATGCCGGCGGTCCGGCATCGGGCGACGTTCAGCGTCGATCGGCGGTCGTCATCCCCGGCCCGGGGCCGCTATTTCTTCCCTTGCTGCATGACCTTGTCGGAGAGGCCGGCCGATTTCCGGACGAAGTCGAGCGGCAGGTTGAAATCGAAATTCGTGTAGACCGCGTTCAGATGCGCGAAGGGCGGCGACTGCGCGAAGAGCTCGAAGGTCACGCGGTGGCCGGCATAATCCGAATTCAGCAGGTCGCGCGCGAAAGCGAGCAGCTTGCGCCGGTCCTCCGCCTCCCAGAACTCGTTCACGTGATAGTATTTGTCGAGCCAGGCCTTGATCTCCGGCTGGTCGAAGGTGGCGCTGTCCGGCGTCACGCAGATCTGGCCGCCACAAAGCTCGCGCGCGATATGCATCATCGCCGGCAGCCTGGAGCAGGCCTGCACGCGGCCGGTATAGAGCAGCGACTGGTTCGGCATCATCAGCCCGGCCGGGCTCTTCTGCGCGGTGGCGATCGCCGCCGTCAGATGCGCGTTGATGGTCTCGCGATAGGTCGCGAGCTCGGCCAGCTTCTCGCGCACCGCCTGCTGCGAGTCGAGACCGGTCTGGCGCACGTTGAAGAGCGCGGCGCCGATCATCATGTCGGCGATGGTCTGGATGCGCTGCACGAAGGGAAAGGCGCTGTAGCGGTGCAGCGTGCCGCGAATGAAGCTCGCCGCCTTCGTGTGCCGGTAGAACAGCACGTTCTCCCACGGGATCAGCACGTTGTCGAACACGAGCAGCGTATCGACCTCGTCGAACTTGTTGGCGAGCGGGTAGTCCTTGGCGGGCGCGCGGCCGGCAAAACCGGTCCGGCAGATATGCTTCAGGCCCGGCTGGTGCATCTCGCAGATGAAGCCGACGGCGTAGTCCGACAGCTTGTCGTCGCCCCAGTTGGCGATGGTCGGCTTGACGAACGCCTGGTTGGCATAGGCGGCCGCCGTCTCGTATTTCGCGCCGCGCACCACGATGCCGGCATCGGTCTCCTTGACCACATGCAGCAGCATATCCGGATCCTGGTCCTGCGGCCGCTTGGAGCGGTCGCCCTTCGGATCGGTATTGGCGGAAACGTGGAAGGTGTCGGAGCGAAGCGCCTTCCAGATATGGCTCTTGATGTTCTCGGCGAAGCGGTCGTCGACCTGGCGCAGCATGTCCTGGCCGTCATAGAGCGACCACATCTCGCCGATCGTCTCGTCGCCGACGCGGATCACCACGCCGCCGAGATCGTTCATCACCGTATCGACGGCGCGGCGCTTGTCGTGCCAGTCCTGCTGGGTCTTCGGCAGGCGGTAGCCGATGCAGTTGGTCTCCTTCGTCTCGTCGTCCGCATAAGTCATGATCGAGGCGGTGCGGTTGTCGTGCGCCATGTCGTAGATGCGCGCCCGCGCGTCGACGATCGGCTTGAAGGCGGGGTGCCGGGTGACGTCCTTCACCCGCTCCCCGTTCATCCACACTTCGCGCCCGTCGCGGATCGAATCGCGATACTGCTCGCCCGTCCTGATCATGCTCGCCTCCCAAGCCGGGGCCGGTCGGCCGGCCCCGCTGACCGGAGTGTGCGGCCGACTGTCGCAAAGGCAAAATATTTTTTCTCGAAACACTGCATCGGAAAACCCGATGCAGTGTTTCCCGCCGGATCAGGCATGAACCGGCGCCCGGCGCTGCGCCCAGGGCGCCGCCTGCTCGAGCTGCGCCGCAAGCTTCATCAGGGTCGCCTCGTCGCCGAAGCGCCCGGCGAACTGCAGCCCGACCGGCAGCCCGTCTGCCGACCAGTGCAGCGGGAGGCTGATGGCGGGCTGGCCGGTGATGTTGAAGATCGGGCAGAAGGGCGAGTAATGCACGATGCCCTTCGGGCCGAGGCGATGATCGCGGAAATCCGGATTGCTGAGGGCGAGGCGGCCGATCTTCGCCGGCGGCTCGGCAAGCGTCGGGCTCAGCAGCAAATCGTGGTCGAGGAAGAACCGCGCGACCGCCCGTCCGGTGGCATGAACCGTGTTGATCGCAGCGAGATAGTCCGGGGCCGGGATCGCGCGGCCGAACTCCGCGGCGCTGCGGATGGTCGGGTGCAGCTCGCCCGGCTGCGGCGGCCGCCCGAGCGCCGCCGCCCGCTGATCGACCGAAAGCGCGGTGCCGCAGGCGACGATCTTCGACCAGGCCTGCATGGCCTTGTCGAAATCGAAGCTTGGCTTCGCCTCGATCAGCTCGTGGCCGAGTGAGGCGCAAAGCTTCGCCGTCGCCTCGACCGCCGCCTTGCATTCAGGATGGATGGCGGCACCGGTGAAGCTCGTCGTCATGAAAGCGATCCTGAGCCGCTTCGGCGGCGATTTGATCTCCTCCATCAGCGGTCGCGCCATCGACGGCGCCCAGTAGGGTTGGCCGAGATCGGGGCCCGCGGTCGCATCGATCGCCGCGGCGGTGTCCCGCACGCTCCGCGACAGCACGCCGTCGATCGACATGCCGCCCCAGCCCTCACCCGCCGCCGGCCCGTCCGGCAGCCGCGCGCGCGTCGGCTTCAACCCCACGAGCCCGCAGCAGGAGGCCGGGATGCGCACCGAGCCGCCCCCGTCCGAGCCGTGCGAGAGCGGCAGGATGCCGGCCGCCACCGCCGCTCCCGCCCCACCGCTCGAGCCGCCGGAGCTGTGTTCCAGGTTCCAGGGATTGCGCGTCGGCGCGCCATAGACGTCGCCCTCGGTCGTCGGGCCGACGCCCAGCTCCGGCGAGGTGGTGCGGCCGAAGGTGACGAGGCCGGACGCCTTCAGCCGCAGATAGATCTCGGAATCGTAGGTCCAGTCGTAGTTTGCGAAGAATCGCGAGCCGTTATGGGTGCGGTAGCCGACCGCCTCGGCGCCGAGATCCTTGAGGAGGAACGGCACGCCGGTGAAGGGACCCTGGGGCGGGCCGTCGGCGATCGCCTTGCGCGCGCTGTCGGCCGCGACATGCACGACGGCGTTGATCTTCGGATTGACCCGCTCGGTTCGCGCCAGCGCCTCCTCGAGCAGCTCGCCCGCGCTCACCGCGCGCTTCTTCACCAGCTCCGCGAGACCGAGCGCATCGTATTTGTCGTAGTCCGGAAAGCCCGCCATCGTTCCCTCTTCGAAATAATGCCGGGGCGCGCAAATCCGCCCCGGCCGGAGACAGCCTGCCCGATGCCGAGGGGCACTGGCGACGGAAAAATGCCGCAGGCCCGGCCGCAAGCCCGATTGACCCCGCCGCTGCATCGGAAAATCATGGTGGCCTCGCCTGCTGAATAGCGATGGCCGATGCAACCGACCCTGAAGCAGCTCCGCTATTTCGTCGCTGCCGCCGATGCCGGCAGCATCACCGGCGCGGCGCGGCAGCTCAACATCTCGCAGCCTTCCGTCTCGGCGGCGATCGCGGAGATCGAGCAGAGCTTCGCGCTCCAGCTCTTCGTCCGGCATCACGCGCAGGGCCTCTCGCTGACCCCGGCGGGCCAGCGGCTCGCGATCGAGGCCCGGTCGCTCCTCGCCCATGCCGAGGAGCTGCGACAGGGCGCGCTCGATCTTGCGGGCAAGCCCGCGGGCGAGGTGGTGGTGGGCTGCTTCCAGACCTTCGCGCCGATGGTCGTGCCGGGGTTGCTGCGCGCGGTGAAGGCGCACTATCCCGATCTCGGGGTGCGCCTGCGCGAAGATCATCTCGAAGGGCTGCTGGACGGGCTCCGCCACGGACGGCTCGACCTCGCCCTCACCTACGACCTCGATCTCGACAGCGACCTCGATTTCACCGTCTGCACCGAGGTGCCGCTGCATGTGATCCTCGCGGCCGATCACCGCCTTGCGGCGCGCAACCGCGTGGCCCTCGCCGACCTCGTCGAGGAGCCGCTGGTGCTGCTCGGCCTTCCCCACAGCCGCGACTATTTCCTCTCGGTTTTCCGCGGGCTCGGGCTCGAGCCGCGCGTCGCCCACGAAACCCCGAGCTTCGAGATGGTGCGCGGGCTGGTCGCCAACGGGTACGGCTACTCCGTCATGCATTCACGACCGGAAAGCGATCAGGCGCTCGATGGTCGGCGTCTCGTCTACCGGCCGGTGCGGGAAGCGGTGCGCGCCCACCGCCTCGGCATCGCCCGACTCGCAGGCAGCCGGACCACCCGTGCGGCGGCTCTCTTCCAGCAATTCTGCGTCGCGCATTTCGCCGCCGCCCATGCGGCAGGCGGGCGACGTCGCTCAAAAATCATCTCGTAGTTTCAATAGCTTATTCGGCCACTGCGCGAGGGACTGCGACAATTCGCCGCCTCTCGGCTTTACACCCGTCGGGCGCTGGGCCCATTATTTCGGCGGCCGAACCATCCAGGGGGAAGGGGCGGCCCCCGTTCTGACGGAATGCGATCAGGTGCCGTTCCACGCCTTCGGGGTTCTCCGCGAGGCCCGAGCGGCCCCGCCGCGATGGCGAACGAATGCAACCATTAGGGGGAAAGCATGGCTGACGAAAAAGCCGGTATCCGTTACGAAACGGTCGGCTCGGACTATTTCGAGCAGCGGGGGATGCGGCGCTTCGCCCGCGTCGGCTCGCTCTGGGCGCTCGGCGTGGGCGCCGTCATCTCCGGCCACTTCTCGGGCTGGAACTTCGGCATCGGCGTCGGCGGCTGGGGCGGTCTTGCGATCGCCGGCGTCATCATCGGCATCATGTATATCGGCCTCTGCTTCTGCCTCGCCGAGATGTCGCCCGCCTTGCCGCATACCGGCGCCGCCTACTCCTTCGCTCGCTCGGCCATGGGACCCTGGGGCGGCTATGTCACCGGCCTCGCCGAGAACATCGAATATGTGGTGACGCCCGCCGTCATCACCTTCTTCATCGGCTCCTATATGGGCGGCATCTTCGGGACCCCGGATGCCTTTCAGCCGGTCTGGTGGATCGTCTTCTACGCCCTGTTCCTCTTCTTCAACCTGCTGGGCGTGGAGCTTTCCTTCCGGGTCTCGGTCATCGTCACCTTGATGGCACTGGCGGTACTGGTGGTGTTCTGGATCAGCGCCATTCCCCATTTCGATTTCTCGCGCTACGCCCTCAATATCGGCGTGGACGAGACGGGCGCGATGATCGAGCTGCCGGAAGGCGGCGGCCCCCTGCTGCCGCTCGGTTGGGCCGGCGTGTTCGCCGCCTTGCCCTTCGCGGTCTGGCTCTTCCTCGCGATCGAGCAGCTCCCGCTCGCGGCCGAGGAGAGCCACGATCCGAAGAAGGACATGCCGAAGGGCCTGATGCTCGGCATCCTCACGCTCTGCATCTCGGCCACCCTCATCACCTTCCTCAATCCGGGCATCCCGGTCGGCGACGGCACCCATACGGGCGCCTTCTATCTCGGCACCTCGGCCGAGCCGATCCTCGACGGGTTCCGGGTGACCATGCCGGGGCTGGCGAAGATTCTGGCCTTCCTCGCGGTGGTCGGGCTGATCGCGAGCCTGCATACGATCATTTACGCACAGGGCCGGCAGATCTACTCGCTGTCGCGGGCGGGCTATTTCCCGCGCATCCTCTCGGTGACGCACGGCAAGCACAAGGTGCCGCATGTCGCGCTCATCGTGGGTTCGCTGGTCGGCTTCTGCCTGATGCTCGCCGTCTTCTGGGTGCGGGGGTCGGAAGCGGGGGCGATCATCGGCGGCACGCTGCTCAACATGGCGGTGTTCGGCGCGACGATCTCCTACGGCTTCCAGGCGATCTCCTTCATCCTGCTGCGGAAGAACCTGCCGCATATCAACCGGCCCTATCGCAGCCCGGTCGGAGTTCCGGGCGCGGTGGTTACGCTGGTGATCGCGATCGTGACGCTCTACATGCAGCTTCAGGATCCGATCTATCGCTACGGCGTCTATTGCGCGGCCGCCTGGTATGCGGTCGGTCTCGCCTATTTCGGCCTCTATGCGCGGCATCATCTGGTGCAGTCGCCAGAGGAGGAATTCGCCACGGCCGAACGCGCCAAGGCGCTGGCGCTGGGCCACTGATCCGACGTCACGGAATCGCGCGGGAAAGGGGGCGGCGACGCCCCCTTTTTCGTGGCCGCGGCGGCGGATCGATCGCGACCGCCATGACCTTGCGGTCGGGTGCAAGGGGCGCCTCAGCCTCGCCGCCTTTCTTTTTGACAGCCACCCGGGCCGCGGCGCAAATTCCGCGCGTCTCGGGGAAACGGGGATCGGGGGAGCCAGATGAAGCCGGAAGCCGTCAAGAACGCGACCGATGCGAAGAAGATCGTCGAGGAACGCGGCCTCGCCCATGTGAAGGTCGGCGTCGTCGACATGGACGGCATCCTGCGCGGCAAATACATATCGCGCGCGAAATTCCTTTCCGCGCTCGAGAAGGGATTCGGCTTCTGCGACGTGGTGCTGGGCTGGGATTCGAACGACCAGCTCTACGACAACGCGACCTTCACCGGCTGGCACACCGCCTTTCCCGACGCGCCGGTGCGCATCCTGCCGGCGACCTGCCGAGAGGTGCCGTTCGAAGACAACATGCTCTTCTTCCTCTGCGAGTTCGCCGACCGCGCCGAGCCGGTCTGCCCGCGCGGCACGCTCCGGCGCGTCCTCGGGCAGGCGGAGAAGATGGGCTTCAAGGTCCAGGCGGCCTGCGAATACGAGTTCTTCATGTTCGACGAGACGCCAGAGAGCATCCGCGAGAAGGGTTTCCGCAAGCTGCAGCCGATGACGCCGGGCTTCTTCGGCTATTCGAGCCTGCGCGCCTCCGTCTGGTCCGAGCTCTATCACGAGATCCTGCAGACGGCGGAACGGATGCGCTTCCCGATCGAGGGGCTGCACACCGAGACCGGACCGGGCGTGATCGAGGCGGCACTCGCGGTCGACGAGGCGCTGGAAGCGGCCGACAAGGCCGCCCTCTTCAAGACCTTCCTCAAGGTGCTGGCGCAGCGGCGCGGGCTGATGGCGACCTTCATGGCGAAATGGTCGAACGACTGGCCGGGCCAGAGCGGCCACATCCATCTCTCGATCAAGGGCAAGGACGGGGCGCCGTCCTTCTACGATCCGAAGCAGCCGCACAATATGAGCAAGACCATGCGGCATTTCCTCGCCGGGCAGCAGGCGCTGATGCCCGAGCTGCTGGCGATGGTCGGCTCGACCGTGAATTCCTATTCCCGCATGGTGCCGGGCTTCTGGGCGCCAACCCACGCGACCTGGGGCGTGGAGAACCGCACCTGCGCGCTCCGCGTAATCCCGGGCTCGGCGAAAGCGCAGCGCATCGAGTACCGGATTGCCGCCGCCGACGCCAATCCCTATATCGCCATCGCCGCCGCGCTGGGCTCCGGGCTCTACGGCATCCAGCACAAGCTCGAGCCGACCGCGCCCATCGAGGGCAATTCCTACGCGATGAAGCATGCGGTGAAGCTCGGCCTGCCGGGGACTCTCATGGAAGCGGCGAGCCGGCTGCGCAAATCGACGGCGGCGCGGGAGCTGTTCGGCGACGAGTTCGTCGATCACTTCGCGGCCAGCCGCGAATGGGAGGAGCGCGAGTTCCGCAAGCACGTCACCGACTGGGAACTGGCGCGCTATTTCGAGATCATCTGAACCGGGCGATCAACAGACGAGGCACATGCCATGGGCGCCATGCAGAAGACCATCACCCCGATCGACGACACGCTCTTCGTCGAGCGCCCCTACGCCGATGCGGCGGCGATCGACGCCGCGCTCGCGACCGCGCACAAGGCGGCGCGCGAATGGAAGCATGTGCCGATGGCGGAGCGGCAGAAGCTCCTGACCAAGGCGGTCGACGCCTTCGTGGGCCGCAAGGACGAGATCGCCGAGGAGCTTACCCGCCAGATCGGCCGTCCCATCGGCCAGTCGCCGGGCGAGATCCGCGGCTTCGAGGAGCGGTCGCGCTACATGATCGAGATCGCGCCGCGATCGCTCGCCGATATCGACGTGGGTCCGAAGGAAGGCTTCACCCGCTTCATCCGGCGCGAGCCGCTCGGCGTGGTGTTCGTGGTGGCGCCCTGGAACTTCCCCTATCTCACGGCGGTGAACGTGACCGTGCCGGCGCTCCTCGCCGGAAATGCCGTCATCATGAAGCACTCGGCCCAGACGCCGCTCTGCGCCGAGCGCTTCGCCGAGGCCTTCAAGGCGGCCGGGCTGCCGGCCGGCCTCTTCCAGCATCTCGTCCTCACCCATGAGGACGCCTCCAAGGTGATCGCGCGGTCGGACGGGGTGGATTACGTGTCCTTCACGGGATCGGTCGCCGGCGGCCATGCCATCATGGACGCCGTCTCGAAGCGCTTCATCGGCGCCGGTCTCGAGCTCGGCGGCAACGATCCCGCCTATGTGCGGAACGACGCCGATCTGGCGCATGCCGTCGAGAACCTGGTGGACGGCGCCTTTTTCAACTCCGGCCAGTCCTGTTGCGGCATCCAGCGCATCTTCGTCCACCAGGACCTCTATAAAAAGTTCCTGGACGGGTTCGTCGACCTCACGAACCAGTACAAGCTCGGCAACCCGCTCGAGAAGGGGACCAACCTCGGGCCGGTCGTGCGCAGCCGCGCCGCCGACGAGATCCGCAAGCAGATCGACAAGGCGGTCCATGCCGGCGCGAAAAAGCTCATCGATCCGAAACGCTTCCCCGCCGACAAGCCCGGCACCGCCTATCTGGCCCCGCAGGTGCTGGCCGACCTCGATACGCGCAATCCCTTCATGCAGGAGGAATGCTTCGGCCCCGCCGTCGCCATCGCGCCGGTCGCGAACGACGACGAGGCGATCGCCAAGATGAACGACAACCCCTTCGGGCTCACCGCCGCGATCTGGACGATGGACGAGGCGGCGGCGACACGGATCGGCGATCGCATCGACACCGGCACCTGGTTCATGAATCGCTGCGACTATCTCGATCCGGCGCTGGGCTGGGTCGGGGTCAAGGATTCGGGCCGCGGCTGCAGCCTGAGCCAGGTCGGCTACGAATATCTGACCCGGCCCAAGAGCTTCCATCTCCGCACGAAACTCTAGTTTGGCCAGGCTGGCCGGGCTTTGGCCCGGTGAGACCGGCCGTAAGCCAGCCGGGCTTTAGCCCGGCGAAACCGATCGATAGACTGCCGGCGTCCGACCGAATTTCGCCCAACCGCCCTTCGTGAAGGATCCGACCATGGCTGACGACGCGGCCGCGCTGCGCGGCAACTGGAACTACCCGACGCTCATGCGCTTCGGCGTCGGCCGGATCGCGGAGCTGCCGGAGGCCTGCAAGCAGCTCGGCATGAAGCGGCCCCTGATCGTGACCGACCCGGGCCTCGCCGCCCTTCCGATGATCAAGGAGGCCGTGCAGCGCAACGAGGCCGCCGGGCTCGAGACCGCGCTGTTCGCCGACATCAAGGGCAACCCCATCGGCAAAAATGTCGAGGACGGGCTGAAGAAATACCGGGCCGGCGGCCATGACGGCGTCGTCGCCTTCGGCGGCGGCAGCGCGCTCGACGCCGGCAAGGCGATCGCGCTCATGGCCGGCCAGACGCGCCCGATCTGGGATTTCGAGGATGTGGGCGACAACTGGACGCGCGTGAATGTCGCGGGCATCGCGCCGATCGTCGCCGTGCCGACCACCTCGGGCACCGGCTCGGAGGTCGGCCGCGTCTCCGTCATCACCAACGAGACGACCCACCAGAAGAAGCTCATCTTCCATCCGAAGATCCAGCCCTCGATCGTGATCTCCGATCCGGCGCTGACCGTGGGCCTGCCGGCCAAGATCACCGCCGCCACCGGCATGGACGCGCTCGCGCACTGCCTCGAGGCCTATTGCGTGCCGAGCTATCACCCGATGGCGGACGGCGTCGCGGTCGAAGGCATGCGGCTCATCAAGGACTGGCTTCCGGTCGCGGTGAAGGACGGCAAGAACCTGACGGCGCGCGCCCATATGATGGCGGCGGCGACCATGGGCGCCACGGCCTTCCAGAAGGGCCTCGGCGCGATCCACTCCCTCTCCCACCCGGTCGGCGCGATCTACGACACGCATCACGGCCTCACCAACGCCGTCGTCATGCCCTATGTCATGCAGTTCAACCGCGCCGCGATCGAGGCGAAGATGGCGCGTCTCGCAGCCTGGCTCGAACTCAAGAACCCCTCCTACACCGCGGTGCTCGACTGGGTGCTGGCGCTCCGCAAGGAGATCGGCATCCCGCACACCCTGAAGGAGATCGGCGTCGACAAGGCGCGGCTCGACGAGCTGTCGCAGGCCGCCTACGAGGATCCGTCGACGGGCGGCAACCCGGTGCCGATCGGCGCCGCCGACCTCAAGAAGATGTTCGTCGCCTCGATCGACGGACAGCTCTAGAAGCGCCGGGCGCTCCCGATCGGGGGCCGGCGCCTTAAGGCTGCCGCGACGCGCTTCGACGATCGCGGGCCAGGGCCGGTGCGAGCTGCGCGGTCGGCGGCGGGATGCGCCGTGACGCCACGGCCGGCGCCCTGGGCGCCGCCGCCGGAGCCTTCGCCGCGGCCTTGCGCTCGGCGATCAGGATCGCGCCGAGCACCACGGCGATGCCGGCGAGCTCGATCGGGCCCAGCTGCTCCGCGAGGAGGAGCCAGGCCCCGCCGGCCGCGACCACCACGCTGAGCGTGCCGGAAATCGCCGCGAGCACGACGGGAAGCCGGCCCAGCGCATAGACGATGAGAAGCTGGCTTGCGAAGGTGACGAGGCCGAGCGCTGCCATGAGCAGCCATTCGCCGGCATCGGGCGGCAGGATCGCGCCGCGCGCGAAGAGCGCCGCCGGCGCCAGCAGGACGAGGGCGCCGAGCGTGCTTTCGAGCAGCACGCGGCGCGTGCCGATGCGCCCGCGCAAGCTTCCCTGGATCGAGAGCGTCACCGTGTAGCAGGCGGCGGCGGCGAAGCCGAGCCCGTCGCCGATCATGCGCGGCCCCGCCTCGAAGGCGAAACCGCCCTCGCGCCCGGCGACGACGAGGGCCGACCCGGCGACGCCGAGGAGGATCGCCGTCCAGCCGCGCCGGCTGAGCGGCTGGCCGAGGAAGAGCGCGGCCACCAGCGCCACCATCAGCGGGTAGGTGAAGGCGAAGAGCTGCGCATTGGCGATGCTGGTGAGCTCGATCGACCAGTACCAGACGACGAGGTCGGCGCCATAGGCGGCGCCCGCGAGAAGCAGCAGCGCGCGATCGCGCCGGCCCGGCATCTGCTCCTCGACCCGGTCCGGCTTCGGCCAGAGCAGGAACAGCGGCAGCATCAGCAGCACCCGCCAGAAGCCGATCGCCGCCGGATCGATATCGGCGAGCCTGACCAGCAGCGGGTTGAGGCCGGTCAGAACGGCGCCGAGCAGAAGCGCGAGAAACGCCGGATTCATGAGGCTGTCCCGGATAACCAGTAAAAATCTATTAGAAGGTTATCATCCGGATCGGTTGATGTCACCATCAAAATAGGTTACAGTGGTTACATTATGGAGCGTGCACGGACCCCCACCCCGGTCGAGGAGCTGACGCAGATCGGCGGCCATCGCTGCCTCGACCTGGCCAATACCCTGGTTGCGGCCGAGCCGCCTCGGGATTCCCTGACCGGCATCGAGGATTTCCGGGCCTGGGCGTCCCGCGCGGGCATCGCCGTCGAACCGTCTTCCGATCCCGGGAGCGACGCGGCGGCGCTGCGTCGCGTAAGGGCGTTGCGCGACGCCATTCGCGCCATCGCCGCCTCGACGGTGGCCGGCAGGCCCTGCCCGCCCGAGGCGGCCGAGGCCCTGACGGAAGCGGCCGCCCGCTCCTTCCGGTCGCGCCGGCTCGGGCCGAAGCCCGGCGGCATCGGCTGGCACCGCGTGCGCCGGGATCTCGATTCCGCGACCGATCTTCTCGCCATGGAAGCGGCCGCGCTGTTCGCCGATGCGGACGGGCTTCGTCTCAAGCGCTGCAGCGGCGCCCATTGCGGCTGGTTCTTCATCGACCGGAGCCGCAACGGATCCCGCCGCTGGTGCTCCATGGCGGATTGCGGGAACCGGACCAAGGCGCGCCGTCACCGCGCGCGTCAGCGCGCCGAAGAGTAAGTCCCGCGCGTCAGCGCGCCGAAGAGTAAGTCCCGCGCGCCAGCGCGCCGGGGATTAGTCCCGCGCGCAACGCGCCGTCCGCCGCTACATCGGCAAAGGCTGGCCGTTCACCGTGAAGCTGCCGTCGGCGGTAAGCTCCAGCCTGAAGCTCGCGAGGCTGCTGCCGTCCGCCGCCGTCCCGGTCACCGCCGCCTGCTTCAGCCAGGCGGCGAGCTCCGGCGAGACCAGCCGCTCGATGCGGCTCGCGAGCCGGTCGAGGCCCGCGACCTCGAGATCGATGGTTCCCGTCGCCCCCATCATCGCCTGCGGGTCCATCGCCAGCATGCCGGCGATGGCGGTGCGCGCATCGATCGTCTCGATCGCGCTGTCGGAGATGCGAAGCTCCGTGCCGGCTTCCGCGAACGCGTTCTGCAGCCCGAACAGCATCATCATGCCCGCGAGCTGCAGCGTATCAGGGCCGCCGGCGTCCTTGCCGAGCCCCAGGGTCGAGCTGCTGGCGATCTCGATGAGCTTCGCGGTCGGGATCTTCGCGAGGTCGAGATTGAGCTTCAGCGCCGAGGGAATCGCGGCGCGCTCGTCCTCGCTCAGCATGGCCGCCTCGGGCAGCTCGACCCCGCCGAGATCGAGCCCGAGCCGCATCTGCGCCTCGGCCTCGTCGAGCCCGCTCATGCCGAAGGTGAAGCCGGATGCCGCAAGCTTCACCGCTTCCGTCGATTCCGGCTCGGTCTGGCGGCTGTCGGTCGCCTCGAAGCGCAGCTCGAAGCCCCGCAGCGCCTGCGTCATGCGCCGCAGCACGTCGGCGAGCGTGGCGACGTCCTGGGTCACCGCCGCCTTCTGATATTCGGCATTGAGCTTCGCGAGCTCGGCGAGCTTTGCGCCCGTCATGCTGTAGCGGACCGAGACGGTAGCGGCGGTGCCCTCGCCCTCCTCGGTCTTCACGGCGAGCCCTTCGGCCGCGAGCGAGGAATTCTGGTCGCTGCGACCTTCCGTTCCGGGCTGCGTCTCGAGCTTGTAGCGGAGCGAGTCGACGGCGGCGGCGAGCTTCTCCGAGACGCTGGTCAGCTCGACGCGGCCGAGATCGAAATCGGCGGCGATCCAGGCGCCCTGCGCATTCGACCAGACCGCCGTGCCGCCCGCCGCCGGCATCGCGATCGCGAGGTCGGTGCCGTCGGTGAGCTTGGCCGCGATCTCGGTCGGGAGCCTGATGTCGGAGAAGCTGCGGACATCCTCGCCATCCGCGAGGAGGACGAAGCTGACGGTCCCGATCGGCAGGCGTCCCTGCGGCCCGAGATCGAGGGCGAGGCCGGTGATGCCGCCCTTGAAGCCGGTGTCGCGCTCGTCGTCGGGCGAGACGGTGACGGTCTCGAAGAGGATGCCGGGGGCGCCATCCTTCGGCGCGGACTGCATCAGCTTCGCGGCGAGTTCCGCCTGCAGCGCCTTCGCCTGGTCCGCGCGCGGATCCGAGCAGCCGGCAAGGCCCACCAGCAGCAGCATCGCCGCCAGAACGAACTTCGTCATACCGTTCTCCCCGGGAAAGGCCGACGGGATATCAGACTTCCTCGGCGAGCGAAAGCAGCGAGGCGTTGCCGCCGGCGGCGGTCGTATCGACGGTGAGGGTGCGCTCGATCGCGAAGCGATGCAGGTAATGCGGGCCGCCGGCCTTGGGCCCGGTCCCGGAAAGGCCCTCGCCGCCGAAGGGCTGCACCCCGACCACGGCGCCGATCATGTTCCGGTTCACATAGGCGTTGCCGACGCGAAGGCGCTCGCTGATGTAGCGCTGGGTCTCGTCGATCCGGCTGTGGATGCCGAGCGTGAGGCCGTAGCCGGTCGCATTGATCGCCTCGATCACGGCATCGAGCCGGTCGGCCCGCCACCGCACCAGATGGACGATCGGGCCGAACACCTCGCGCTTCAGCCGCGCAAGGCTGTCGATCGTGAAGGCGGCGGGACCGAAGAAATGGCCGGGCGGCAGGTCCTTCGGCAGCGCCACCTCATGGAGCAGCTTGCCCTCGCGCGTCATGCGCGCCGCATGTTCCCGCAGCATGGCGAGCGCCGCCTCGTCGATCACCGGCCCGACGTCGGTCGAGAGCAGCGCCGGGTCGCCGACCTTGAGCTCCGCCATCGCGCCGGCGAGCATGGTCTCGAGCTTGACCGCGATATCCTCCTGCACGAACAGCACGCGGAGCGCCGAGCAGCGCTGGCCGGCGCTCTGGAAGCCCGAGATCAGCACGTCGCGCACGACCTGCTCCGGCAGCGCCGAGGAATCGACGATCATCGCGTTCTGCCCGCCGGTCTCCGCGATGAAGGGCACGATCGGCCCCTCCCGCCCCGCGAGGCTGCGATTGATGAGCCGCGCCACCTCGGTCGAGCCGGTGAAGGCGACGCCCGCGATGCGCGGGTCGGCGACGAGGGCGCCGCCGACCGTCTCGCCGTCGCCGGGCAGCAGATGCAGCACGTCGCCCGGCACGCCCGCCTGGTGCAGCAGCCGGATCGCAAGGGCCGCGATCATCGGCGTCTGCTCGGCCGGCTTGGCGATCACCGCATTGCCGGCGGCGAGCGCGGCCGTGGTCTGGCCGAGGAAGATGGCGAGCGGGAAATTCCAGGGCGCGATGCAGGCGAAGACGCCGCGCCCGACGAGGCGGATCTGGTTGCGCTCGCCGGTCGGCCCCGGAAGCTCGACGGGCTTGCCGAAATCGGCGCGGCCGCGCGCCGCGTAGTAGCGGCAGAAATCGACCGCCTCGCGCACCTCCGCGACCGCGTCCATCACGGTCTTGCCCGCCTCGCGCACGCAGAGCGCCATCAGCGCCGGCATGTTCTCCTCGAGCAGGTCGGCGGCGCGTTCGAGGCAGCGCGCGCGGGCGTCGGCCGGCGTCGCGTTCCAGTCCGGCTGCACGCGCTGCGCGCGGGCGAGCGCGTCGGCCAGGTCCGCGGGGGCCGCCTCGGCGATGCGGCCGATGACGCGGCGCGTATCGGCGGGATCGCGCGCCTCGCGATAGGTGCCGCGCCGCGGCTGACCGCCGACGATAGGCTCCGCCGTCCCTTCGCGCCCGGCGGCGGCCTCCATCGCCCGGGCGAGCGGCGCCAGCACCTCGAGATCGGTGAGGTCGATCCCTTTCGAGTTCTTCCGCTCGGGCTTGAAGAGATCGCCCGGCAAGGGAATGCGCGGATGCGGCTTCGCGGCGAGCTTGCGAATGCGGGCGACCGGGTCGGCGGTGATCTCGTCGATCGGCAACGCCTCGTCCACGATGCGGTTGACGAAGGAGGTGTTGGCGCCGTTCTCGAGCAGGCGCCGCACCAGATAGGCGAGCAGATCCTCGTGGCTGCCGACCGGCGCATAGATCCGCACGCCGCAGCCGAGCGCGGTCGGCGTCGCGACCTCCTCGTAAAGCGCGTCGCCCATGCCGTGGAGCCGCTGGAACTCGAAATCGCGGTTCTCGCCGGCGAGCTCGAGGACCACGGCGAGGCTGTGGGCGTTGTGGGTGGCGAATTGCGGATAGAAGGCGTCGCGGTCGGCGAGCAGCTTCTTCGCGCAGGCGATGTAGGAGACGTCGGTGGCCGGCTTGCGGGTGAAGACCGGATAGCCGGGCAGGCCGCGCTCCTGGCTCTGCTTGATCTCGGTGTCCCAGTAGGCGCCCTTCACCAGCCGGACCATCAGCCGGCGGCGCGAGCGCCGCGCGAGATCGGCGAGCCAGTCGACGAGCGCCGTGCCGCGCTTCTGATAGCCCTGGATGGCGAGGCCGAACCCGTCCCAGCCGGCGAGCGAGGCATCCATGGCGACCGCCTCGATGACGTCGAGCGAGAGGTCGAGCCGTTCCGCCTCCTCGGCATCGATGGTGAAGCCGATCTTCGCGGCCTTGGCGAGGGCGGCGAGCGCCGTCACCCGCGGCACCAGCTCGGTCATGACGCGATCGGCTTGCGCGAACTCGTAGCGCGGATGCAGCGCCGAGAGCTTGACCGAGATGCCGGGGCCCTTGATCCAGCCGACGCCCTGCGCGGCCTTGCCGATCGCGGCGATGGCAGAGCGATAGGCGCGGTCGTAGCGCTCGGCGTCGGCGGCGGTGCGCGCGGCCTCGCCCAGCATGTCGTAGGAATAGGTGAAGCCCTGGCGCTCGAGGCTGCGCGCGCGATCGAGCGCTTCGTCGATCGTCCGGCCCATCACGAACTGGCGCCCGAGGATGCGCATCGCCTGCATCACCGCCTGGCGGATCACCGGCTCGCCGCTGCGGCTGACCAGACGGCGCAGCATGCCGCCGAGGTCCGACCCGCTGTCGCGGTCGAGCCGCATCACGCGGCCGGTCAGCATCAGCGCCCAGGTCGAGGCGTTGACGAAGAGCGATTCGCTCGAGCCCAGATGCTTTTCCCAATCGGCGTCGGCGAGCTTGTCCTTGATGAGCCGGTCGGCGGTCTCGGCATCGGGGATGCGCAAGAGCGCCTCGGCGAGGCACATCAGCACCACGCCTTCGCGGCTCGAGAGCTCGTACTCGTGGAGGAAGGCGTCGAGCCCGCCCTGCCCCACCCGCTTCTCGCGCACCGACTGCACCAGCCTGCGCGCCCGCTCGGCGACGCGGTCGGCCAGGGTCGGCGGCAGCTCGGCCGCGGCCAGCAGCGCCTCGACGGTGGCGGTCTCGTCGGCGCGGTAGAGCGCCCTGAGGCGCGCGCGCAGCGGGTCGGGCGGGGTCGGAGGTCGGTCGAAGATCATGGGCGCACTACCTATCCGGTCGACCCGCGCTTAGCAAGCGAGCGGTCCTCGCCGCCTTGAATTCCGGCATGCGCCGACACTCTATCGCAGGAGCTCAATCCCGCTGACGAAGGATTTGGTGGTCGCCTTGGCCGTGATCGCGTCAGTGCCGACGCCGATCGCGACGCCGCTCACTTCGGGGAGCTCGCATTTCTCGAAATAAGTCGCGAACGCCGACGCCGGATCCGTGAGCGTCTCGCCGCCCTCGTAACCGGCCCCCGAGGACAATATACTGTGATGATGCTGTGATGCGAGTTGACCCTGACGCCCAGTAGACTCGCGCACCTGTTCTTGGGGTTGCTGATGAATGCCGGGGAATCTGAACGGATCGGCCGTGCAGCGTCGCACGACGGGATGATTCTATTGCGGGGCGGCACGTTTCGCATGGGTTCGGACACACACTATCCGGAAGAAATGCCGGTTCACCGCGTTGCCGTCGAGAGCTTCTTCATCGACTGCACACCGGTGACGAACCGCGACTTCCGCAGGTTCGTCAATGCAACCGGCTACATCACTTTTGCCGAGATCAGGCCCGACGCGAAGGACTACCCCGACGCGCTGCCGCACATGCTCAAGGCAGGCTCACTGGTGTTTACGCCGCCCGACCATGCCGTCGATCTGCGTGACTGGAGCCAATGGTGGAATTTCAAGTTCGGCGCCGACTGGCGTCGCCCTTATGGCCCAGGTTCGTCGATCGGCGGCCTCGACGATCATCCGGTCGTGCACATCGCCTATCGCGACGCCGTCGCCTATGCGCAATGGGCCGGCAAGGATCTGCCCACCGAAGCCGAGTGGGAGTTTGCGGCGCGTGGCGGACTCGACGGCTCCGAATTCACCTGGGGCGATGAGTTCACGCCGGAAGGGCGCGCGATGGCCAACACCTGGCAAGGCGATTTCCCGCACCGGAACCTCAAGGCCGACGGCTACGCGTGCACCTCGCCGGTGACCGCATTTCCGCCGAACGGCTACGGTATCCACGACATGATCGGCAACGTGTGGGAATGGACAACCGACTGGTATTCCCCCAGGCATGAAGCCGATGCGCCGAAAGCGTGCTGCATTCCGGAAAATCCGCGCGGTGGCCCCGAGGCCGCAAGCTTCGATCCCGCCCAGCCCGACATCAAAATTCCCCGCAAGGTGATCAAAGGTGGCTCGCATTTGTGCGCGCCAAACTACTGCCAGCGGTATCGCCCGGCGGCTCGTCATGCTGAGGCCGTCGCTACATCGACGAGCCATCTCGGATTCTC
>CADEFF010000027.1:0-2201 GCA_902826565.1 uncultured Rhodospirillaceae bacterium
GAAGGAGCCCCAGCATTCGCCCGGGCCATCGAACGAAGGGCGGATCCATGGCGACAAGGATGCCGATCGACCCTCCCGAATCCGGTCCGGCCGAGCGGCCGGGATCGGGCAAGCCCGACCGCCGCCACGCGCCCCGTGCGGAGCAGCTCATGGGGGTGGCGCTCGAGCTCTTCTCGATCCGCGATTTCGGCTCTGTCACCATCAAGGACATCGCCAGCGCGGCCGGAGTGAACACCGCCCTCATCTATTACTATTTCGACAGCAAGGAAGGGCTGTTCGGGGCGACGCTCGAGAACGCGGTCGCCCAGGCGCTCGACAACTACCGCCGCCTCAAGGAGCGCCATTCCGACCCGGTCGATCTGATCGCCGACTGGTTCGACAATCACGTGCAGCTCTCGCGCCCGATCCGCCAGCTCGTGAAGATCATGCTCGATTACTCGAGCACCCGGACCCAGATCGACGTCGTCGACGACGTGATCAAGCGCTTCTACGACGAGGAGGTCGAGATTCTCGCCGGCAGCATCCGCCGCGGGGTGCAGCTCGGCATCTTCCGCGAGGTGCATCCGGAGCGCGCCGCGCATCTCGCCTCGACCCATCTCGACGGCATCATGGTGCGCTCCTTCATCCATCGCGACTACGACATCGGCGCGGCGCTGGCCGAGCTCAAGTCGCTGTTCTGGGAGTATCTCGGCCACGCCGCGGTGCCGGCCGAGATGAACCGGAACCTCCGCCGCCTGCAGGACGTGCGCTGAGCCGGGCGGTTGGCGGCGCCGGCGGCGCCGGGCCCTGCGGCCTCACGCGTCCCCGTATTTCTCCCGGTAGGCCCCGGCCGCGGCCTCGAAGCAGGGCATCGGCGCCCTGACCACGCCGGCGCCGATCTGGCCGCCGTCGCGGCCGGCGATGCCGATATCCATGGCCGGCATGACGCCGGTCTCCGCCACCTTGAAGATGTCGATGCCGGTCGGGCTGCCGCGATAGCGCAGCGCCGGGATCTGGAAATCCGGGTTCTCGCCCTCGACGATCCGGTAGAGCTCCAGGTTGCGCTCGACCATCGCCTCGGGCGAGCCGCCCTGATAGGTCTGCAGCGGAAAGGCGGCGGCCTGGGCGAAGCCGCCGAGGCCGATCGTCTCGCAGATGACGCTCTCGCCGCCCATCCAGGTGATCTCCTCCTCGCTGTGGCCCTTGAAGAGCTTCGCCTGCACTTGCGCATGCGGGCCGGAGAACCAGCGATCGCCGAGACCGCTGACCCGGATCGAGAAGCCCTTGCAGTTGAAGGCCATGGCGGTGACGAGGCTCGCGCCCTCGACGCCGTGCGCGGCGTCGGCGGTCGCCTTGGCGGCGGCCATCGAGCAGCGGAGGAAGAAATAATGGTCCTCGGTGACCGCCTGGACCGTCTTCACGATCGGATCGGCGCCCTTTTCCGCGAGCTTCAGGAGATGCGGCATGAGCTCGCGTCCGAAGAGGAGCGCCGCCGCCGTGTTGCGGCTGTGCAGCTCGTCGCCCATATGGAGCGCCCGCTTCATGATCGGCTTCAGCGGCACCCCGCCCGACAGCCGCACCGCCTCGCCGATGACCGGCGCCACCACATTGTTGATGTAGAGGAGGCGCTCCCGCACCCCCTCGTCATAGACGCCGTAATTGAGGCGGCGCGGATTGGTGCCCTCGTAGAAATTGCAGAAGCCGACATTGCCGCCGGCCCGGTTCTCGACCACGAAGACGGGCATGGAGGCCGTGTAGATCCCGGCGAGCGAGCCGACCGCGCCATGGGCGTGGCAGCCATCGACCTTGATCCTGCCCTGGGCCAGAAGCCGCTCGGCCTCGGCCGCATCCCGGGCAAGCCCTTCGAAAAGCGCGCCGCCGACGATCGCCGCGCGCTGCCCGCCCACATAATCGGCGAACGGCATGGCCGGGCCCGAGGTCAGGATCGTGTCCGGGGTCATGCCCGGCAGCACCTCGATCGCCGGCCGCACGTCGATCAGGACCGGCTCGGCCGCGGTCATCCGCTTCCAGCATTCCGCGTTCGCTTGCGCGCGCCCGCTCCCCATGGCTCCATCCCCCTCGGTCCCCAACAGGAACGGCGCCCCCTTGCGCGAGCGCCGTTTAATCGGGCGATGAAATTCTTCATTTACCGATTAATTAAGCGATGCTAGCATCGCTATTGGTGGTCGCAAATAAAGAACGTAAAGACCGCCGGCCGCCAT
>CADEFF010000027.1:2301-7338 GCA_902826565.1 uncultured Rhodospirillaceae bacterium
CTAGCATCGCTATTGGTGGTCGCAAATAAAGAACGTAAAGACCGCCGGCCGCCATCGGCGGCGCAGGGGACGGAAACGAGGGGCTCTGGAAGACAGTGGCGGCGATCGCGCCGCCCCGAGGCGAGCAGCTAAGCCGCGTCGGGGAGCGATTGGCCGTTGTCCGGACCCGGCGACAGACGGATCAGGGGCGGTTGAGCATGGCGAAGGCGAGAACTGGCAAGGCGGGCGCGTTGCGGCGCGATCTCGAAGCGCGCGGCGTGAAATACATGCTGTCGAGCTATGTCGATCTGCATGGCGTGCCGAAGGGCAAGATGGTGCCGATCGACCATCTCGAGCAGATGCTGAACGGCTCCGAGCTCTATACCGGTGCCGCGCTCGACGGCGTCCCGCAGGATGTGAGCGAGGAGGAGGTTTCCTCCCACCCCGACCCGAAGAGCTGGATCCAGCTTCCCTGGCGCCCCGACGTCGCCTGGTTCGCGAGCGACCTCTGGACCCGCGGCAAGCCCTTCGAGGCCTGCAGCCGCACCATCCTCAACGACCAGATGGCCCGCGCCGCGAAGCAGGGCTGGGTCCCCCAGCTCGGCATGGAAGCCGAGTTCTATGTCTTCCAGGACACCGCCGATGGCGGATTCCGGCCGGTTTCCAACCGCAAGAACCTGGAAAAAGCCGCCTATGACGTGGTGCGGCTGGTCGATAACATGTCCTGGATGTCCGAGCTGGTCGATGCGATGAACAATCTCGGCTGGGACGTCTATTCGCTCGACCACGAGGACGGCATCGGTCAGTTCGAGATCGATTTCGCCTATTCCGACATGCGGACCATGTCCGACCGGTTCGTCTTCTTCCGCATGATGGCGCACGAGATCGCGCGCCAGCACGGCTATTTCGCGACCTTCATGCCGAAGCCCTATCCCGACCGGGCCGGCAGCGGCGCGCATTTCAACATGTCCTTCAAGGACGCGAAGAGCGGCAAGAACCTCTTCTTCGACGCCGGCGACAAGCGCGGCTGCCAGCTCTCGAAGCTCGGCTACCATTTCATCGCGGGCGTGCTGAAGCATATGGGCGCGATCTGCGCGGTGATCGCGCCGACGGTGAACAGCTACAAGCGCCTGATCCTGAAAGGCAGCCAGTCCGGCTTCACCTGGGCGCCGGTCTTCGTCTGCTACGGCAACAACAACCGCACCAACACCATGCGCATTCCGCTGGCCGGCGGCCGGGTCGAGCTGCGCGCCGCGGACAGCGCTTGCAATCCCTATCTGGGTGCGGCCATGGTGCTGGCGGCCGGGCTCGAGGGTATCGAGAAGCGTCTCGATCCGGGCGAGCCCCATACCGACAACATGTATGTGAAGACCGAGAAGGAGCTGAAGAAGCTCGGGGTCGGCTACCTGCCCCGGACCATGGGCGAGGCGCTCGACGCGTTCGAGGCCGATCCGCTCAGCCGGCAGGTGTTCGGCCAGGGCCTCTTCACCTCCTGGCTCGACTACAAGCGGGACGAATGGCTGAGCTACACCAACCACGTCTCCGACTGGGAGAAGGCGCGCTACCTTAAAATGTTCTAGCCAAGCCTCGGGAGGTCTAGCGAATGTTCTGGAAAAGCAAGAACAAGAGCGGCGGCGGCGAAAAGGTCGTCATATTCTTCGCCTCGGACCTGCACGGCTCGACCGTGTGCTTCAAGAAATTCGTCAACGCCGTCCAGTTCTACGGGGCGAACGTCCTGGTGATGGGCGGCGACATGACCGGCAAGGCGGTCATGCCGATCTGCGAGCAGGCCGACGGCACCTTCCTCGCCTTCCAGGCCGGCAGCACCACCAAGCTCACCACCAAGGAAGAGGTCGACCAGTTCGTCAAGCGGACCGGCGACATGGGCTTCTATCCGACGGTGATCTCGGAGAACGAGTTCAAGCGCCTCAGCGGCGACGAGCATATGCGCCACGAGCTCTTCAAGAAGCTCGTGGTGGAGCGGGTGCGCGAATGGTGCGCCATCGCCGAGCAGAAGCTCTCGGGCAAGGGCGTGCCGCTCATCACCTCGCCCGGCAACGACGACTTCTTCGAGATCGACGACGTGCTGCGCGCGAGCCCGTCCGTCGACTTCCACGAGATGGAAGTGTCGGACGTGAAGGGCTACGAGATGATGCATGTGGGCGGCTCGAACAAGACGCCCTGGGACACCGAGCGCGAATATACCGAAGAGCAGTATGTGGATCGCTTCGCGGAGCTGCTGCCCAGGATCAAGGACATGCAGCGCTGCATCTTCAACGTCCATGTCCCGCCGCACGGCACGATCCTGGACCAGTGCCCCAAGCTCGACGACAAGCTGCAGGTCGTGTTCGAGATGGGCAATCCGGTGCAGATGCACGCCGGCAGCACAGCGCTCTACAAGACCATCGAGCAGCAGCAGCCGCGCCTCGGCCTGCACGGCCACATCCACGAGGGCCGCGGGAAGATCAAGATCGGGAAGACGATCTGCGTCAATCCGGGCAGCGTCTATCCCGAGGGGCTCCTGCAGGGCGTGCTCGTCACGCTCCAGGGAGGCGAAGTCAAATCCGTGCATATGACGCAGGGATAAGGGGCAACAAGAACCGGCGGGACAACAAAAACAAGATCCCGCGCGAACGAGGAGGGAAACGCAAATGAGCAGCACGACAGAGGGCGGGGGCGAAAAGCGAATCTTTCTCCGCAAGGCATCCGGCCTGATCCGGACGGCCAGCCCGTTCGACACCTTCATCTTCAACGTCGGCCTGGTGAGCGTCGGCCTCGGCGTCGGCACCTTGATGTATTACGGCCCGGCCTTCTATCCGGGCGGCAACATGGTGGCGGCCTGCATCATTTCCGGCATCGTCATGTCGATGATCGCGCTCGGCATGATCTGCTGGTCGGTGACCCTGCCGCGGTCGGGCGGCATCTACGTGTTCGGCTCCCGCAGCGTCGCGCCGTGGCTGGCGCTCACGCTGAGCCTCGTCGAGATCACGGCCTGGCTCTTCTACTGCGCGATCGCCGCCTACTGGATCATCCTCCTCGGCATCTCGCCGACGCTCGCGATGATCGGCTACGTCACCGGCATGGAGTGGGCCACCAACGGCGCGAGCGCGGTGCTCGAGCCCTGGCCCATGTTCCTTATCGGGTCGGGGATCCTCATCCTGTCGGGGCTCATCATCGCGTCCGGCATGAAGCGCTATCTGCTCACCCAGAAGTTCGTGTTCTGCTTGGCGCTGCTCGGCTCGGTCCTGCTCATCCTGGTCCTGCTGAGCGGCTCCAACGAGCAGTTCATCGGCAACTTCAATACGCTGATGACCCCGCTGATCGGCGTCGACGACCCGTACCACGCCATCATCGCTTCCGCCGCGGCGAACGGCTGGTCGACCGAGGGGGCGGGCCTGGGGATGACCCTCACGCTCTCCAACTGGTCCTTCCTGCCGCTGCTGGGCGCGGCCTTCTCGATCTCGATCGCGGGCGAGATCAAGTCGGTCGAGAAGTCGCAGAGCTTCGGCATGCTCGGCGCGATCGTGATGACGGTCGTGATCTGGCTGATCACCATCCCGCTGGCCAACAGCGTGTTCGGCTACGAGTTCCTCGGCTCCGCGGTCTATAACTACTTCACCGATCCGGCGACCGCGGCGGCACCGGTGGTGACGATACCGACCGACGCCTCCATCACCCTGATGGCGGGCATCCTCACCAACTCCTGGGTCATCACCCTGCTCTGCTCGCTGGGGCTGATCCTGTGGATGTGGATGTGGATCCCGGGCATGCACACCTTCGCCGTGCGCGCCATGGTCGCCTGGGCGTTCGATCGGATCGCGCCGAGCGCGCTCGGCACGATCTCGCCCAGCCGCCATACGCCCACGGTGGCGATCTTCGTCGGCGTCGCCGTCACCGTCATCTTCATGGCGCTGTTCGTGTTCACCAGCTACTTCGCGACGGTCGTGATCATGATCGAGGCGGCGCTCCTGGCCTGGAGCATCGTGCTGCTGGCCGGCGTGTTCTTCCCCTACCGGCGGCCGCATATCTACGCGAAATCGCCGATCGCGGGAAAACGGATCCTCGGGCTGCCCATGATGACCGTGGGCTGCGCGCTCGGCTTCCTCGGATCCCAGTTCTACTTCTGGACCCTGTTCTTCGACGACGTCGCCGCCGGCCACAAGCCGGACCAGATGGCGATCGTGTTCGGCGTGTTCGTCATCGGAATCGTCTTCTTCTTCGCGATGAAGGCCTACCGGAAGAGCCAGGGCGTGGACGTGAATCTCGCCTTCAAAGAAATCCCGATCGAGTGATCCTGGGGCAATGGGGGTAAAACATGGGCCTCAAGAACCTGCATTTCGTCGATGAGGCGCTGAGGCTCGTGAAGGAGGCGGAGGAGAAGGGGATCCAGCTTCGGATCCTCGGCTCCATCGCCTACCGCCTCCATTCGCCGAAGAACGTCCATCTCTTCGCCGAGATGGAGCGCGAGCTGACCGACGTGGATTTCGGCGCCTACCGGAGCCAGAGCCACGCGATCCGCGAATTCATGAAGGCGCAGAAATACATCTGCAACGACGGCATGTTCGTCGGCACCGAGGGCGCCCGGCATATCTACCAGCACCCCGAATGGCCACTGCATGTCGACGTCTTCACCGACGAGCTGAACTACTGCCACCCGATTCCCTTCAAGGGACGGCTCGGGCTCGACAGCCCGACCATCACCACGACCGACCTGCTGCTCGAGAAGATGCAGATCGTCGAGATCAACATGAAGGACCTGAAGGACACCATGGTGCTCATGCTGGAGCATCCAGTGGACGACCCGGGCGCCGGCCGCGACAGCATCGACGGCAACTACATCGTCGACATGATGTCGAGGGACTGGGGCTTCTACTACACCTTCACCACGAACCTGAAGAAGGTGATCGAGTACATCCCGCAGTTCCCGGCGATCGGAAAGGCCGATGCGGAAGTGATCGAGAGCCGCATCCGCGACCTCATCGCCAAGATCGAGGCGGCGCCGAAATCGATGAAGTGGAAGCTGCGGGCGAAGATCGGCACGCGCGCGCGCTGGTACCA
>CADEFF010000027.1:7438-18427 GCA_902826565.1 uncultured Rhodospirillaceae bacterium
CGCTTCGATCGATCGCTGCCGGCGCAGGCCCGGATGATCCTGCGTTTCATGGACGAGCTGGGGCTGCAGAACGCCACCATCGTCGGCCATGATACCGGCGGCGGGGTGGCGCTCATCATGGGCATCGAGCATCCGGACCGCGTGAAGCGCCTGGTGCTCAGCAACGTCGTCGCTTACGACTCCTGGCCGATCGACGACATGATCGCGCTCGGCAATCCGAACTGGCGGTCGAAGCCGCCGAAGGAAGTGGCCGAGTTCGTCGCAGGCGGGTTGCCGGACGGGCTGCATAACCGCGCCGCCCTCACCGACGAGTTCCGGGCCGGCATCGTCGCGCCCTACAGCGACGAGGAAGGAAAGATCAGCCTCATCCGCAATGCCAGCGCCCTCAACACGAACCACACCATGGCGCTGGTCGACCGGCACAAGGATATCGCCGCGCCGACGCTGGTGCTGTGGGGCGTCAGGGATCCGTGGCAAACGATCGCGGACGGCGAACGCCTTGCCCGCGAGATCCCCGATGCGCGGCTGGTGCGGCTGGAGAATGCCTCGCACTGGCTTCAGCAGGACGCCCCCGCGGAGTTCGCGCGCGAGATCGCGGCGTTCCTCGGGCGCTGACGAGAGGCCTTTCGAGGTCGCTCAATACTCGTCGAACTGCGGCAGCCCGTCCGAGATCTGGTACCAGTCGAGCTTCGAGCCGACGAAGATATGCCGCTCCATCGACGGCGCATGGCCCGGCCAGCCGTCGCAGGTGGCGGGCGTGTAGAGCCGCAGCGCCGGCCGCGCATCCTCCTCGGCAAAGAGCTGGCAGCCGCAGCTCTTGCAGAATTCGCGCCGGGTGCCGGGCGAGCTCTCGAAGGTCGTGAGATTGTCCTCGCCCCGCTCGATCACCAGGTTCTCGCGCGGCACCACCGCATAGGTGCCGAAGACCGTACCGTGGCAGCGCCGGCACATCGAGCAATGGCAATGGTAGAACTTGACCGGCGGCGCGGTGACGCGGAACCGCACGGCGCCGCACTGACAATGGCCGGTGATGGGGGTGAAGCCCGTCATGGGTGCCTTCCTCGAGGGATGTTGCGGGACCGCGTTTCGCCGCCGTCAGCTTGCCAGCAGCTCGCCGATCGTCCGGTCGATCAGCTTGAGCGACGGCACGTCGCGGCCGCCGCCGGCATAGTGCCCCCAGACCGAATCGATCACGCGAAGCTCCGCGTTCTTCATCCGGCTTACCTCATATTCGTTGTCTTCCGGCGGGAAATACATGTCGCTGTTGCAGGGCATCACGATGCTGCGTGCCGTGATGGCGCCGAGCGCCTTCTCGAAATCGCCCTTGTAGACCGGGTTGTCGCTGAGATCGCCATGCTGCCAGGTCCAGATCAGCGCCAGGATGTTGTTGGCGTCGCGGAGCTGGAAGAGCCATTCCCACCAGTTCACCAGGAAGTCCTCAACCGTCGCGAAGCCCATCTCGCGATACATATGGCGGCGATAGAAGGTCTGGGAGAGGCCCGAGGCCGCCCAGACGCGGCCGAGCGCGCGCAGGCCCGCCGCCGGCGGTTCCTTGTAGAAGCCGTTGCGGAAGGCGGCGTCGGTCACGAGCGCGATCCGGCAGCCGTCGAGAAACACGTAATTATGCGGCGCGCAGCGCGCGGAGCCGCAGAGCGCGAAGAGCCGCTCGACCTTGTCCGGCCAGAGCGTCGCCCACTGATAGGATTGCAGCGCGCCCATCGACCAGCCGAGCGCGAGCGCGAGGCGGTCGACGCCGAACGCCTCCTGCATCAGCCGGCGCTGCACCAGGACGTTGTCGTAGATGGTGACGCCCGGGAAGCTGCCGGCATTGAGCGGGATCGGCGTGTTCGAGGGCGAGGAGGAGACGCCGTTGCCGAAGAGGTTCGGCACGACGATGAAATATTTCCGCGGATCGAGCGCCTTGTCCTCGCCGATCAGATATTCGTTGTCGCTGTGCCGGCCGCCGAAGCGGGTCGGAAAGATGACGGCGTTCGACTTGTCCGCATTGAGCTTGCCATGAGTCTTGTAGGCGAGCTTGGCGGCGCGCAGCGTGATGCCGCATTGCAGCGGCACGTCGCCCGCCTCGAAAATCTCATGGTCGGACATCGCGGACTCCTCTTTCCCTCGAGTTGCATTGGTCGATGCGGCTGCCCGCGTCGCGGGCGCGTTCTGGCGGATTTGGCCGGCGCCATGCTATAGGCGATGTCCCATGGGGTGGCCCCGGGAAACGATCGCCAGCATCGCCGTCTTCACCGCCGGCGCGATGTGGGGCGTGTGGTGGCTGCCGCTCCGCTTTCTGGCCGAAGCGGGCGCCGCCGGCCTCTGGCCGGTGCTGCTGATCTATGCCGCGTCGGCGCTGATGCTGCTGCCGACCGCGATCGCGCGCCGTCGCCGCCTGATCGAGGGCGGCCGCGGCCTCCTCTTCATCGGGCTCTGCATCGGCGGGGCGCTCAGCGGCTGGAGCTACGCCATCATCGCCGGCGAGGTGGTGCGCGTCAGCATGCTCTACTACCTCGCGCCGATCTGGGCGACGCTGCTCTCCGTTCTCTGGCTCGGCGAGCCGATCACGCGGCTTCGCCTGCTCTCGATCCCGCTCGGCCTCGGCGGCGCCGCCGTGATCCTCGGCATCGACGCGAACCTGCCGCTGCCGCGGAACCTGCCGGAATGGCTCGGCCTCGGGGCCGGCATGCTGTTCGCGATCGGCGCCACCTACCAGCGCGCCCGGCCGGAAATCTCGGTGCATGACCGCACCTTCGTGACCTATGTCTCGGCGACGCTGGTGGGCATCCTCGCCATGACCTTCGTTCCGTCCCCCGCCGGCCCCGCCCTCCTCGCGCTGCCGGTGCTGACAGCCGCGGTGGCCGCCGCCGGCCTGATGGCGGTGCCGTCCTACTTCCTGCTCTTCTGGGGCAGCCGCTATCTCGACAGCGGCCGGGTCAACCTGCTGCTGATCGTCGAGGGCGTGATCTCGACGGCGACCGCCTCGATCATCACCGACGAGCCTTTCGGCTGGCGCGAGGCGTCCGGTTGCACCCTC
Source organism: uncultured Rhodospirillaceae bacterium (assembly GCA_902826565.1). Lineage (GTDB taxonomy): Bacteria > Pseudomonadota > Alphaproteobacteria > Dongiales > Dongiaceae > CADEFF01. The sequence continues at coordinate 10,476 of CADEFF010000027.1, forward strand.
ATCATCGGGGCGATCGCGGTCGAGGGGCTGGCGCAGCTCCGGGAGCTGCGCCGGGTGCGCGCCGCCGCCTGACCGCAAGGTTCGGTCGGGCGCGAGGCGCGCGATCGCGACGACCCCCGCCGCGCGCGACGGCTGGCGCGCGCCCCCTCCTCGGCTCTGCGGCATTCGCGGGACCTCCCGGCAAGCCGGCCGATCATCCCCCGGCCGGCGCCGGGCTTCAACGGCGACGCGTCGCGCGCTTCGCGGTCTTGCGCTTCGCCGTTGCGGATTTCGCAGCGCTCTTCGCGGACGGCTTCGGCAGCGCTCTCGCGGCCGGTTTCCGGCTGCGGATCTCCGGCACGCGGCCGGCGCCCTTCGTCACCTCCTTGCGATGGCCGATCTTGCCTTCGACGCACATGGTGCCCAGCGCGTCCAGCATCACGCGGCAGGCGAGCTGCGCGGTGTTGTCGTTGACGTCGTAGGGCGGCGCCACCTCGACCACCTCCATCGCGCAGAGCCCTTCGCGGGCGATCAGCCGCACGATCTCGAGCGCCTCGCGCGGCAGCAGGCCGCCCGGCTCCGGCGAGCCGGTGCCGGGCGCGAAGCCCGGATCGATCGAATCGATGTCGAAGGAGAGATAGACCGCCTTGCAGCCCTTCCAGGCGAGCTCCAGCGCGACCTCCGCCGCCTTCGCCGGCCCCATGTCGGTGATGTCCGTCATGGTCATGACGCTGGTGCCGCGGCGCTTCGCCACGATGGCGCCCGGCCGCGAGCCGTACCAGCCGCCGATGCCCATCTGCACGAGGTTGGCCGGGTTGCAGTTCGGCAGCCCGACATCGTGCATGTGGCTGTGGTCGCGATGCGTCGTCGAAGTCGGCTCGTGCGTCGTCCAGTACCAGGGCGTGGTGTGCATCCGCTCGTCCATGTCCTTTTCCTGGATGTCCAGGTGGCGGTCGATATGGATGATGCCGACATTGCCGTCGATATGCGGTGCCACGCCGCGCACGTTGGGGAACCCGAGGGCGTGGTCGCCGCCGCAGATGATCGGGAAGACGCCCGAGGTATAGATGTGCGAGATCGCCTTGGTCACCTGGTCGAAGGTCTTCTCGATATTGCCGGGGATGACGAATACGTCGCCCGCGTCGCAAAGATCGAGCTCCTCGTAGATGTCGACCGCGCCGTCGACCGAATAGCCGTCATAGAGCGCCGAGATGCGCCGCACCGCCTGCGGGCCGAAACGCGCGCCGGAGCGGTAGGTGGTGGCGGTGTCGAACGGCACACCCACGAAGGCCGCCTCGTAGTTGCCTACCTTGCGAATATCCTCGACGTAGGGCGCCTTCATGAAGGTGTTGATGCCGGCGAAAGCCGGCTGATGGCCGCGGCTGAAGCAGGAGATGGTGCGGTCCTGGATCGAGGGCGCCGCCTGCAGGCCGTAGCGCAAGCCCCGCTTGATCTCCTCTTCCTGCTTCGTCTGGGTGATGCGCGAGAGCCGCTCCAGATTGCGGTTGCCGCGGAATTGTCCGACCTTCGCCTCGGCCATGATGCTGTTCCTTCCATGCGACGCCGGGCCGTCGGGTCCGGCGCATGCCGCTCAGAATGCCGTTCGCCGCGCGCCGGGGAAAGCGGCGAAAGCGGAATAAAGCAACATTAATCCCGTCAATGTGTCCCCGCCCTCCGCAGGCGCTTCGTCGCCGCATGACGGCGCAGCTCCTCCAGGAACAATTGACAGGCCATATGGGGCCGGGCGCCCGGATTGGTGATGAGATGGAGCGCCATCACCGGTCCCTGCCGCCCGGCGGTGAGCGGCCAGAGCCGCTTCTCCCGCACCTCGACCCGCGCGAACTCCTCCGGCAGGAAGCAGATGCCGAGCCCGGCGAGGGTCAGCCGCTTCGCCTCCTCGAGATGCTCCGACAGGCCCGCCACATGGCGGCCGATGCCGTGGCGGAGCCGGTATTTGGTGAGATCGTCGGGCTCGTCCGCGCCGGTCAGCACCACGGGCTGGTCGGCGAGCGCGGCGGGGTTGCGGACCCGCTGCCCGAACAGCGGATGGCTGCGGCCGCAATAGGGCCGATGCAGCTCGTGGAACAGCAGGTCGTAATGAAGCTGCGCATGCTGGAAGCGCGCCGGCGCGAGGCCGATATCGGCCTCGCCGCGCAGCAGCGCCCGGGAGACCGCGTCCCAGGTGCCGACCTCGATCGCGAACTCGACCTCGGGGAAACGCGCGTGAAAGCCGGCGAGCGCCCGATCCAGCACCGGGCTCACCACGTTCGAGATGAGCTTGAGGCGCACGCGGCCGCGCACCGCCCGCGCCGTATCGCCGAGCCGCGGCGGCAGCTCGGCGACGCCGCGCGCGAGGCTGGCGGCAAGCTCCGCCATCTTCCGGCCGGCGTCGGTCAGACGGAATCCGCCGGGGCCGCGCTCGCAGAGCCGCGCCCCGATCTCGGCCTCGAGCCGCTTCAGGGCGAGGCTCACTGCCGGCTGCTTGCGATGGAGCGCGCGTGCGGCGAGGCTGATCCCGCCCGCCTCGACGATGGCGTTGAAGACCTTCAGCAGATTCCAGTCGAGATCTTGCGAGAATCGGGTACGGGGCGCACGCATCGGCGAAAATCTAGCCCGTCCTCGCGGCCGGCGACAGTCGCGGCGGGCGACAGTTGCGGGCGAGTTTCCGCGGCCCGCGCGCGTGCGCCCGCGATTGCGCCGGCAGGCCTGCCGCAGTAGCGTGGCAGCGTTTTCCGAGCCAGCGTTCCCGAGAGTCCGATGCCGACCCGTCGCCGAACGAGGATGATCCATCGCCTTGCGCGGCTCGGCGTCGCGGCGCTCGCGATTCTCGGCGTCGCGATCGCGCATCCGGCCGATGCCGCCGGCACCAGCGTCATGACCGACGCCGGCGGCATCGCCATCGGCGGCTATGACCCGGTGGCCTATTTCACCGATACCCGCGCCCTCGCGGGCAAGCCCGAGTTCAGCGCCGAATGGCAGGGCGCGGTCTGGCGCTTTGCGAGCGCGGCGCATCGCGATCTCTTCCTCGCCGATCCGGCGCGCTACGCGCCGCGCTATGGCGGCTGGTGCGCCTATGGCGTCACCATGGGGGTCGCGGCCGAGGCGGACCCGGCCGAGGGCTGGACCCTCTATGACGGGCGGCTCTATTTCGCCTATGACGCCGGCACGCGGGCCCGCTGGTCGCAGGACATCGCCGCGAACCTCGCCGCTGCCGACACCCGCTGGCCGGCGATCGAAGCCGGCCTCCTCGACGGTACGGCGAAGATTTATCGCAAGTAGCGGCCGGCCCGACCGGCCGCCTGGGCGCGCGGCCCGCCCGCGGAACCGGGCGCCCGAGTCGGCCTTCCCCGGCCCCGAAAACCCCGCGGCAAACCGACCTTCGGCGCCGGCGCGATAGTGGGACGGCCGCTCTTGGACTATGCTCGCAGCCGCCGTCAGCGCTCGTTCGGAGGCCCGCCATGAACACGCGCACCGATCCGCGACAGGATCGCATCTTCCAGACCATCCAGATCGTCTTCCTGCTCGACATCCTGCTCGGCATAGGGCTCGCCGCCGCCGGACGCTGGGCGCTCGAGGAGCCCACCATCGCCTGGACCGGCATCGGGCTCGCGATCGTCGGCTTCGTGCTGCTGCTCTTCTTCCGCCTGCTCGGGCGGCGCGCCGCGGAGCGCGGCTTCTGATGCTGCGCCCGGTCCGCGCGGCGGCGGACCGCCCGGCCTCGCATCCCAAGGCCTCGCGCCCCAAGGCCCCGCACGGTGCGGCTCCGCTTGTCGGGGCCCCGCGCATCGAAACCCCGGCCGCGCACGCGCCGCCGCGCGTCCGCTACCGTCCCGGCCTGCTCGATGCGCCGGCGCAGGCGGCGCTGCTGCAGGCGGTGCGCGACGTCATCGCGGCGGCACCGCTCTATCGGCCGGCGATGCCGCGAACCGGCGCGCCCTTCTCCGTCATGATGACCAATGCGGGACCGCTCGGCTGGGTCGCCGATCGCGGCGGCTATCGCTATCAGCCGACCCATCCGTTGACCGGCAAGCCCTGGCCGCCGATTCCGGCGCCGGTGCTCGCCCTCTGGCACGAGCTCACCGGCTATCCGGCGCCGCCGGAAGCCTGTCTCGTCAATTATTACGCGGCCGACGCCAGGATGGGGTTGCATCAGGACCGCGACGAGCAGGCGCTCGCGGCGCCGGTGCTGTCGCTCTCGCTCGGCGATACCGCGATCTTCCGCATCGGCGGCACGGCGCGCGGCGGCCGCACCCGGAGCCTGCGGCTCGCCAGCGGCGACGCGATCCTGCTGGAGGAGGAAAGCCGCCTCGCCTTCCACGGCATCGACCGCATCCTCGGCGGGTCGAGCCGGCTGCTCGCGGAAGGCGGACGGTTCAACCTGACGATACGGCGCGTCACCCCGCCGCATCGCGCGGGCGCGTGACCTCCCGGGGCGCGACCTTCCGGGCCTGACTTCCAAGCGGCGGCCCGCGTTCAGGCGCCCCCGGCTTCAGGCGACCGGGGTTCAGGCGCCCGGGGTTCAGGCGCCCGGGGTTCAGGCGAGCGTGTCGAATCCGCTGCCGGCCGCCGGGGCCTCGGCCGCTTTCGGCTCGGCCTTCGCCACCCCGACCATCGCCGCCCGCAGCAGCCGCTCGTTCAGCACATAGCCCGGCTGCAGCACCTGGACCACCGTGCCGGCGGGCTGGCCGCTTCCCGGCACCTCGAACATCGCCTGATGCAGGTTGCTGTCGAACTTCTGGCCCATCGGATCGATGCGGCGGATGCCCTGGCGCTCGAATGCGGCCTCGAGCTGGCGCGCGGTGGCGGCAACGCCTTCCTGCAGCGCCTTCAGGGCCGGATCGAGATCGGCGGCGCCCGCCGGGATGGCGTCCAGCGCGCGGCCGAGATTGTCGGCCACCGGCAGCATCTCCTTGGCGAATTCGGTCGCCGCGAACTTGAGCGTATCCTCGCGCTCGCGCTGGCTGCGCCGGCGCAGATTCTCGGTCTCGGCGAGCGCGCGCAGCAGCTGGTCCTTGAGCCGCGCGGCCTCTCCTTGCGCCTCGGCCAGGGGATCCGGCGTCGCGCTGTCGTTGGCGGCAGCCATGTCCGATGGCTCATCGATCGGCGCCTCGGCGCCGTTGTCGCGCTTTTCGTCCGTCATGACGTTTCCTTGCAGGCCTGAATGCGCTAGCCGAGCCGGGTGCCGGCGGAGCCGATCACGCGGCCGATCATCTGGGCCGTGTAATCGACCATCGGGATGATCCGCGCATAGTTGATTCGGGTGGGGCCGATCACGCCGATCGCCCCGACGATACGCTCCTCGGAATCGCGATAGGGCGCGATCACGACCGAGCAACCGGTCATTGCGAAGAGGTCGTTCTGGGCGCCGATGAAGATCTGCACGCCCTCCGCCCGGTCGGCCGCCTCGAGCAGCCGCGCGAGCGATTCCTTGGTCTCGAGCGCCTGGAACAGCATCCGCACCCGCTCCAGGTCGGCGAGCTCGGTCACGTCGTCGAGCAGGTTCGCGCGGCCGCGGATGATGAGCGCCCCGCCTTTGCTGTCGCCGGACCAGCTCGCGAGCCCTGCCGCCACCACCTGCTGCGCCAGCCGGTCGAGCTCGGCGCGCTGGCTTTCGATCTCGGCGATCACCTCGGACCGCGCTTCCTGCAGGCTGCGCCCGACCAGCTTCGCCGCGAGATAGTTGCTGGCCTCGATCAGCGAGGAGGCCGGCAGGCCCATCGGCACGTCGAGGATGCGGTTCTCGACGAGGCCGTCCTGGGTCACCAGCACGGCGAGCGCACGGCCGGGCCCGAGATGCACGAACTCGATATGTTTCAGCGGCCGCTCGGTCTTCGGCGCCACCACCAGGCCGGCGCAATGCGAGAGGCCGGAGAGCATCGCGGTCGCCTGCTCGAGCAGGTCCGGCAGGCTGCGCCCGTCGGGCGCGGTCTGGCCGTCGATGGTGCGACGCTCGTCCTCGGTGAGCCGGCCCACCTCGAGGAGCCCGTTCACGAACATGCTGAGGCCCGCGTCCGTCGGCATGCGGCCGGCCGAGGGGTGCGGCGCATAGAGCAGCCCCGCCGCCTCGAGGTCGGCCATGATGTTGCGGATCGTCGCCGGCGAGAGCCGCATGCCGAGCCGGCGCGAGATGGTGCGCGAGCCGACCGGCTCGCCGCTCTCGACATAGGCGTCGACGATATGCCGGAAGATCTCGCGCGAGCGCTGGCTGAGCTCGCCCACCCCGAGATCGGGACGGGCGGCCGGGCCGAGCGCGCGGATGGGCTGGATGCGACTGGTCATCGACGATCTTCCTGAACCGAGCCTGAATCTAGTAACGACCCCCCGGAGCGTCAACGCCGGGGCGGCGCCCCTGTTCCGCGCCGAAAGGCCCCATGAAGCTGGACCCCGGCGGCGGGCCCGGCGTAAGGTCCCCCCATCCATCGGCAATCCATCGGCGAGCTTTCTGCATGCGACCTTCCGGCCGTGCCCCCGACGCCTTGCGCGCGATCACCCTCGAGACCGGCGTGAACAAATACGCGGAAGGCTCCTGCCTCGTCCGGTTCGGCGACACGGCGGTGCTGTGCCTCGCCTCGCTCGACGAGCGCGTGCCGCCCTTTCTGCGCAACACCGGGCGCGGCTGGGTGACCGCCGAATACGGCATGCTGCCGCGCGCCACCAACGAGCGCGGCGAGCGCGAAGCCGCCCGGGGCAAGCAGAGCGGCCGCACCCAGGAGATCCAGCGCCTCATCGGCCGCTCGCTCCGCGCCGTCACCGACCTTGGCGGCTTCGGCGAACGGCAGATCAAGATCGATTGCGACGTGCTGCAGGCCGATGGCGGAACCCGCACCGCGGCCGTCACGGGCGGGTTCGTCGCGCTCCATCTCGCCTTCCAGCACATGAAGAAGCTGGGCGCCATCCCGGCCGTGCCGCTCAAGGACCATGTCGCGGCGATCTCCTGCGGGCTCTATCGCGGCAAGCCGGTGCTCGATCTCGACTATGCCGAGGATTCGAACGCGGAGGCCGACGCCAATTTCGTGCTGACCGGCAAGGGCGAGATCGTCGAGATCCAGGGCACGGCGGAGCAGAAGCCGTTCTCGGCGGAGGATTTCGCGCAGCTTTTCGGGCTCGCGCGCAGCGGCATCGCGACCCTCGTCGAGCTGCAGCGCGGCGCCCTCGCCTGGACGGGATGAGCGCGCGGGAGAACCGCGTCGCGGGAGCTGCCGGCGCGCCCCGCGCCGATGTCACGATCTCGGTCGAGCCGGCGGCGGAACGCCGCGGCGCGATCTGCGACGCGATCCTCCACGAGCTGCCGGACTGGTTCGGCCTCCCCGACGCGCTCGCGCATTATGTCGCGATGGCGAAGCGCGAGACGATGCTGGTCGCCAGCGACGGCGCCGAGGCGATCGGTTTCGCGGTGCTGCGGCGGATGAACCCGACCACGGCCGAGATCCATGTGATGGCGGTCCGCCCCGCGCATCATCGCGGCGGGGTCGGCGAAGCGCTCCTCGTCGCCGCCGAGCGCCGGCTGCTCGGCGAAGGCATCGAGTTCCTCACCGTGAAGACGCTGGCGCCCGAGGTCGAGTTCGCGCCCTATGCGGCCACCCGCGCCTTCTACCGCACCATGGGGTTCCGTCCGCTCGAGGTCTTCCCGACCCTGTGGTCGCCTGAGAATCCCTGCCTTTTCCTCGCGAAGACGCTGCGGGAGGCGCGCCGCTTCACGGCGCAGCACCTGGTGGTGGCGAGCCATAACAAGGGCAAGCTTCGCGAGATCGAGGCGCTGCTGGCGCCCTACGGGCTCGAGATCCTCGCGGCCGGCGCGCTCGGCCTGCCGGAACCCGAGGAGACCGGATCGAGCTTCCGCGAGAATGCGGCGCTGAAGGCGCGGGCCGCGGCGCTCGGGGCAAATCTCCCTGCCCTCGCCGACGATTCCGGCCTCGCCGTCGCGGCGCTCGGCGGCGCGCCCGGGATCTATTCCGCGCGCTGGGCCGGCCCGG
>CADEFF010000027.1:18527-47798 GCA_902826565.1 uncultured Rhodospirillaceae bacterium
GTCGCGGCGCTCGGCGGCGCGCCCGGGATCTATTCCGCGCGCTGGGCCGGCCCGGGGAAGGATTTCGCCCTCGCCATGCGCGAGGTCGAGGCGGCGCTCTGCGAGGCCGGGGCGCTGGGGCCCGAGCCGCCGCGCGCCCGCTTCGTCTCGGCCCTGTCGCTCGCCTGGCCCGATGGCCATGTCGAGACCTTCGAGGGCCGCGTCGACGGCACGCTCGGCTTCCCGCCGCGCGGGCGCAACGGCTTTGGCTACGACCAGATCTTCACCGCCGACGGCGAGCGCCTCAGCTTCGGCGAAATGATGCCGGCCGAAAAGCACGCCATCAGCCACCGCGCCGACGCCTTCCGCCAGCTCGTGCGCGCCTGCTTCGCGCCATGATCCGCGCCGCGGCGAAACCGGTGTCGGCGGCGGATGGCGGCGAGACGCCGGGCGGCTTCGGGCTCTATATCCATTGGCCCTTCTGCCGCTCGAAATGCCCCTATTGCGATTTCAACAGCCATGTCCGCGCCGCGATCGACGGCCCGCGCTGGCGCCGGGCCCTCCTCGCCGAGCTCGATCACTACGCGGCCGAGACGCGCGGCCGCCGGCTCGACAGCATCTTCTTCGGCGGCGGCACGCCGTCGCTCATGGACCCCGGGACGACCGCCGCGCTGATCGATCGCGCGCGCGACCATTGGCGGTTCGCGCCCGGGATCGAGATCACCCTCGAGGCCAACCCGACCTCGGTCGAGGCGGATCGCTTCGCCGCCTTCGCGGCGGCCGGCGTCAATCGCGTCTCGGTCGGGCTGCAGGCGCTCGACGACGACGCGCTCCGTTTTCTCGGCCGCCAGCATTCGGCCGCCGAGGCGGGCGCCGCCCTCGCCATCGCGCGGCGGCAGTTCGCGCGCGTCTCGTTCGACCTCATCTATGCGCGGCCGGGCCAGAGCCTGGCCGGTTGGCGCGCGGAGCTGGACGCCGCGCTCGGCCTCGCCGGCGATCACATCTCGATCTATCAGCTCACCATCGAGCCCGGCACGGCCTTCGAAGGCGCCGTCGCGCGCGGCGATTTCGCGATGCCCGCGGAGCGCACTCAGGCCGCACTCTTCGAGGCGACGCAGGCGCGTCTCGAGGCCGCCGGCATGCCGGCCTACGAGATCTCGAACCATGCGCAGCCCGGCGCCGAGTGCCGTCACAACCTCGTCTATTGGCGCTATGGCGACTATGTCGGCGTCGGACCCGGCGCCCATGGGCGGCTCACCGCCGCCGACGGCACGAAGCGGGCGACGCGCCAGCATCGCGCGCCGGAAGCCTGGCTCGCCGGCGTCGAGGCGGCGGGCCACGCCACGCGGCAGCGCGACGAGATCGCGCCCGCGGCGCGTCTCGCCGAGATGCTGATGATGGGGTTGCGGCTGGAAGAGGGCGTGTCGATCGCGCGGATCGAGGCGGAGAGCCGGCAGGGTTTTTTGGACGCGGTGCCGGCGGCGCGGCTGGCGCGGCTGGAGGCGGGGGGCTTCGTCGCGCGCCGCGAGGCGAGGCTCGTCGCAACGAAGAAGGGCCGCCAGCGGCTCGATGCGGTGCTGGCGGCCCTTATTGCCTAGCCTCGGTAGGCTGTTCCCCGGCGCGGGGTCGAGGCGTCATCCGCAGCCGAGCGCGCGCGGCTGGGCGTCGTTCGCCGGGGTGCGGCGGAAGCGGGCGGCGAGGTCGCCGATCTTCTCGATCAGCTTGTAGGTCGTCACCGCCACATCGAGGGCCAGCGGATCGTCATTGGCGGCACTCGGGGCGATCGGCCGGTCATTGGCGTAGATCGCCCGCCCGTCGACCAGGCTCTTGAAAAAGCTCTCGAACATGGGGCTCTCCATCGGTTGGGCCGGCGGTTATTAAGAAAAACTTAATACGGACTGCCGGCCTGATGGGAGGAATATCGCCCTGAATGCCGCCATTGACAAACGATCCTTCCTCATGTCACAGATTAGAAAATCTAATCTGAAGGCAATCGATGCAGCCCTTGCCGTTGAATGCGCTCAGGGTTTTCGAGGCGGCCGCGCGGCATCTGAGCTTCGCCAAGGCCGCCGCCGAGCTGAACGTCACCCCGGCCGCCGTGAGCCACCAGATCAAGGGGCTCGAGGAGCGGCTGGGCGTGCCGCTCTTCCGCCGGATGAACCGCCGGCTGCTGCTGACCGATGCGGCGCAGCTCTGCCTGCCGGGGCTCCGCGACGGCTTCGAGCGGATCGGCCAGGCCATGGCGAAGGTGAGCAGCGCCGAGCGCAGCAACCTGCTGCGCGTCACCTCGGCGCCGACCTTCGCCGCGCGATGGCTGGTGCCGCGACTCGAAGGGTTCCGCGCGCGCTATCCGGAGATCGAGATCCGCATCGACGCGACCGAGCGCACCGTCGATTTCGCGACCGAGGGGATCGACATCGGCATCCGCTACGGCAACGGCAACTATCCGGGCCTCGCCTCGCTGCGGCTGATGGATGCCGACGAGTTCCCCGTCTGCAGCCCGCGACTCCTCAAGGGATCTCATCCGCTGCGCCGGCCGGAGGATCTCCGCTTCCAGACCCTGATCCACAGCGAGTCGCCGGGCGAGAGCAACGTGCTGCCGAACTGGCGCATGTGGCTGCTGGCGGCGGGGGTGCGCGACGTCGATCCGACGCGCGGCCTGCATCTTCAGCCGGAGACCATCGCCATCGAGGCGGCGATCAACGGGCAGGGGGTGGTGCTCTCGGCCCAGGTGCTGGTGGCGGAGGAGCTGCGCACTGGCCGGCTGGTGAAACCGTTCGAGGTCGAGCTCGAGCTCGATTTCGCCTATTACCTCGTCTGGCCGAAGGCGCGCGACGCCCATCCGGCGATCGCCGCCTTCCGCGGCTGGATCATGGACGAGACGGCGCCGAACCGCGCCGCCTGACGCGGGGAAGACCGTTCCCTCAGATGCCGGGCTGCAGGAAGCTCGTCGGGGCGGGATCGATGGTCTCGATCCGGCCGTTCTGGATCTCCATCACCGCCAGCCCGCGCTCGACGCCGCCATCCGGCAGGAAGCGGAAGATGCCGTCCACGCCGTTATAGCCGTCGGGGGTGGTGATGAACTCCGTCCCGGTGTCAAGCCCGCCCGGCCCTTGCGCGAGCGCGATGGCGAGCGCCGTCGCGTCGTAGGCGATGCTCGCGATGCGCGGCGGCGGCGCGCCGTAATTCGCGCGGTAGCGCGCGGCGAAATCGGCCCAGGCGAGCTCGGGCGGCGCTGCGAACCAGGAGCCGACCAGCACCGGCTCCTGCGCGAGGCTCGGATCGTTCCAGAGGCTCGATCCGAGGAAGCGCGAGGTGGTCTGGTCGAAGCCGTAATAGCTCATGTACTGCGCGAAGAGCTTGAGCCGCTCGCCGCCCTCGGGGATCAGCAGCGCGTCATATTCCATGCGCGCCTTGGCGATGCGCTCGATATTGACGTGGAGGTCGGGCGAGTTCGGATTGTAGAAATCGACGACCGAGAGCGCCGCCTGGTTCTCCAGCATGCTCGATTGCAGCGCGCTCGCGACGCTGCGGCCGAAGGGATTGTCCGGCAGCAGGGCGGCGAAGCGCGTGAGGCCGCGCCCGACGGCATAGCTCACCACGCGCTCGACCTGGATCTGCGGCAGCACGCCCATCACATAGGCGTCCGGCGCCGCGACGGAACGGTCGTTCGAGAAGGAAACCAGCGGCACGTTGGCGGTGCGCGCGGCGGCGGCGGCGAGCGGCACCTGCTGGCCGAAGAGCGGGCCGAGGATGAGCTTCACCCGCTCGCCGAGGAGCTGTTGCGTCGCGGCGCCGGCGCCGCCCGGAAGCTCGGTATCGCGCACCACCAGCTCGAACTCGGTCGGCGCGCGCTCGAAGAGGGCCATCTCGGCCGCCTGCAGCAGGGCCTGGCCGATCGCGGCATTGCCGCCGCTCAGCGGCAGCAGCAGTCCGACCTTGACCGGACCGACGTCCGGGGTTTCGCTGGGCATGGTCGCTTGCGGCGGCGCGGTCGGGGCGGGGGCGGGCGTCTCGGCGGGTGCCGTCTTCGGCGGCGGCGCTTCGAAGCGCGGCCCGCCGCAGGCGGAGAGCATCAGGGCGAGCGCCACCGCAAGGGGCGCGCCCAACGGACGGAGTCCCCAGCGGCGGAACCATGGCGAGACGGACGGCGAAGAGCGGAACCAGCACAGCGCCACGAGGCCGATACTCCGGTACGGCGAATGAGGATGCGTCCGAGCCTAACGAGGCGTCCGAGGGAAGTAAATCGCCGCCCGGCCTCTATCTCGTGGCGACGCCGATCGGCAATCTCGGCGACGTCACGCTGCGCGCGCTCGATCTCCTCGCGCATGTCGATGTCGTGGCCTGCGAGGATACGCGCGTCACCGGCAAGCTGCTGCGGCGCCACGGCATCGAAGCGCGGCTCACGCCCTATCACGAGCACAATGCCGAGCGCGCGCGCCCGGCGCTGCTGCGCCGTATCGCCGCCGGCGAAAGCATCGCCCTCGTGAGCGACGCCGGCACGCCGCTCGTCTCCGACCCGGGCTACAAGCTGGTCCAGGAAGCGATCGCGGCGGGCCTGCGGGTGACGGCGCTGCCGGGCGCCTCGGCGATGCTGACCGCGCTGCAGCTCTCCGGCCTGCCGACCGACCGCTTCCTCTTCGCCGGGTTCCTGCCGCGGCGCGAGGGCGAGCGGCAGGCGGCGCTGGCGGCGCTCGCCGCCGTGCCGGCGACGCTCATCTTCTACGAGACGGCGCCGCGTCTCGCCGCCGCGCTCGCCGCGCTCGAGGCGGTCCTCGGCGACCGGCCCGCCGCCGTCGCGCGCGAGCTCACCAAGCTCTTCGAGGAGGTGCGACGCGACCGGCTCTCGGCGCTCGCGCGTCACTATGCGGAGGCGGGGCCGCCCAGGGGCGAGATCGCGATCGTCGTGGCGCCGCCGGCAGCCCCCGTCGCCATCGCGGCGACGGAGATCGAGCGGCGTCTCGCCGAAGCGCTTGCCGAAACCAGCCTCAAGGATGCGGTCGCGCGCGTCGCCGCCGAGACCGGCCGGCCGCGGCGCGAGATCTACGGCATGGCGCTGGCGCTCGCCAAAAGTGGGGCGGGGCGGTGACCGGGCTTCCGCGTCGTGCGCCGCCCGGTGCCGAACGCCGCCGCGCCTGGCGGCGGGGACGCGCGGCCGAGGCGCTGGCGGTCTGGCTGCTTCGCCTCAAGGGCTATCGCATCCTCGCGCGCGGGCTCCGGCTCGAGGTCGGCGAGATCGACATCCTCGCCCGGCGCGGGCGGACCCTGGTCGCGGTCGAGGTCAAGCGCCGCAGCGAGCTTGCGGAGGCTGCGGAAGCGGTCCGGCCGCGGCAGCGCCGCCGTATTGTCCGGGCGCTCGCCGCCTATGCCGCGCGCGACCGGCGGCTGGCCGGGCTCGGGCTCCGCTTCGATGTGGTGCTGCTCGCGGCCGGCGGCTGGCCGCGCCACCTGCCCGACGCCTGGCGGGAGGAGGGCTGACCCGGCCACCCGAATCGCGCGAGACGACTCGGAGCCTATCTTGTTAGAATCCTTATCGATTCCTATGGGGAACGCGGAAATTCGGGTGGGTTCTGCGATCGGCCTCGCGACGAAAGGCGTCGGCGTGGGGCTCTTGACGTTGCTCAGCGCCTGCAGCCCGGTCGGCATGGCGATCGGCGCCGCCGCGACGGTCGGCGTCAAGGCCTCCGAGGAGCGCGGCATCGTCACCTCGGTCGGCGACGATCTCCTCTGGACCGAGATCAACGCCGCCTGGCTCGACGCCGATCCGGCGATGTTCCAGAAGCTGATGCTGCAGGTCCATGAGGGTCGCGCGCTGATCACCGGCATGGTGCAGGAGCCGGAGATGCGCGTGGAGGCTGTGCGCATCGCCTGGCAGACCGAGGGTGTCAAAGAGGTGATCAACGAGATCGGCGTGGCCGAGACCGACGATCTCGGCGGCAATCTCCAGGACCTGGTGATCATCCAGGCGCTGAAGGGGAAGCTGCTGATCGACAGCGGCGTGCGTTCGATCAACTACAGCATCGAGTCCGTCCGCGGCACGATCTATCTCATGGGCATCGCGCAGGACGAAACCGAACTGAAGCGCGTGATCGATCACGCGCGCGACATCTCCTATGTAAAACGCGTGGTAAGCTATGTGCGCATCAAGGACGCCGCCTGATTTGCCGAGCCTGCCGTTCATCGCCTCCCGCATCGACGCCGTGGCGCGGCTCGCCGCGCTCGGCAGGACGGGCGACGACGCCATCGATCTCGCGGAGGCGGCGCTGTCCCTCGCCTGGCTCGATCGTCCCGACGCCGACATCGACCAGTATCGCGCGCTGCTGCACGGCATGGGCCGGGCGGTCGCCGCGCATGTCGGCGAGAGCGGCGACACGCTCGAGGCGCGCTGCCGCGCGCTCCGGGCGGTGCTGTTCGAGCAGGAAGGGTTTCGCGGCGATCGCGACACCTATGACGATCTCGCCAACGCCAATCTGATGACGGTGATCGACCGCCGCCGCGGCCTGCCGGTGGCGCTCGGCATCCTCTACATCGACGCCGGCCGCCGCCAGGGCTGGCAGATCGGCGGCATCAACTTCCCCGGCCATTTCCTGGTGCGGATCGACCATGAAGGCGAGCGCGCCCTGATCGACCCCTTCGGCGACGGCGAGCGGATCGACATCGCCGATCTGCGCACGCTGGTCCGGCTCGGCAGCGGCGGCGAGCTGCAGCCGCAGCATTACGCGCCGATCGGGAGCCGCGGCATCCTCCTCAGGCTCGAGAACAACATCAAGCAGCGGCTGATCGGCGCGCGCGAGCTCGAGCGCGCGGTCGAGATCGTCGAGCGCATGCTGCTGATCTCGCCCGGCGACCTGCAGCTCCTGCGCGAGGCCGCACTGCTTCACCGCGAGCTCGGCAACCTCAAGACCGCCCTCGCGCATCTCGAGAAGCTGCTGGCGCTCGGCGCCGGCGAGCGGGTCGAGCGCGAGGCGACCCGCCTCGTCGCCGAGCTCAAGAGCCGGATGCACTGACAAGGAGAGCCGCCGGCCCGCCGCGGGCGCTTCCGCTTCTCCGCCTCGCCCTTGCGATCCTCTCCGTCCTATAGTCCCGACGGTCACGAAGCGCCGTCCGAAGGAAGCTCCCCATGAGCCTTGCCGTCGCCATCCAGATGGATCCGGTCGAAGCCATCAATATCGACGCGGACAGCAGCTTCGTGCTGGGGCTCGAGGCCCTGAAGCGCGGCCATGCGCTTTTCCATTACCTGCCGCGCCAGCTCGTGTTCCGCGACGGGCGCGTCCATGCCCGGATGCGGCCGCTGACGCTGAAGCGCGAGCGCGGCAATCATTTCAGCTTCGGCGCGCCGCAGGTGATCGATCTCGCCACGCTCGACATCGTTCTGATGCGCCAGGACCCGCCCTTCGACATGGCCTACATCACGGCCACGCATCTGCTCGAGCATGTGCATCCGGCGACGCTCGTGGTGAACGACCCGGTCCATGTGCGCAACGCGCCGGAGAAGCTTTTCGTCACCCATTTCGAGGGGCTGATGCCGCCGACCCTGATCACCTCGGACCCGCTCGAGATCGCGGATTTCCGCAAGGCCCAGCGCGACATCATCGTGAAGCCGCTCTACGGCAATGGCGGGGCAGGGGTGTTCCATCTGCGGCCCGAGGACGAGAACCTGAACGCGCTGCTGGAGCTCTTCACCCAGCTCTTCCGGGAGCCGGTGATCGTGCAGCGCTACCTGCCGGAGGTGCGCCAGGGCGACAAGCGGGTCATCCTGGTGGACGGCGTCGCCATGGGCGCCATCAACCGGGTGCCGGCGGCGGGCGAGGCGCGCTCCAACATGCATGTGGGCGGGCGGGCGGAAAAGGCGTCGCTGACGCCGCGCGAGCGCGAGATCTGCGAGGCGATCGGCCCGGCGCTCAAGGAGCGCGGCCTGATCTTCGTCGGCATCGACGTGATCGGCGGCTATCTGACCGAGATCAACGTCACCTCGCCGACCGGCCTGCAGGAGATCAACCGGTTCGACGGCGTGACGCTCGAGGCGGATATCTGGGACGCGATCGAGGCCCGCCGCGCCGCGACCGCCCGCGCGCGCCCCGCCTGATCCCTCGCGGCCGCCGGACCGGGCGCCCGCCGCCCGTTCGGGCCGCGCCGGCCGCTCAAGGGTGCGGCTGCGGATCGATCGGCCGCGCGCGGGCGAGCGCCGCCTCGCGATGCAGGATATAGAGGCCGCTCGCGACGACGATCGCCGCGCCGACGATCAGGAACGCGTCCGGCACGTCGCCCCAGATGAAGTAGCCGAACAGCATGGCGAAGACGAGCGCCAGATAGTCGAAGGGCGCGATGAGGCCGATGGGCGCGCATCTGAAGGCCCCGGTCATGGCGAACTGCGCGGTCCCGCCGATGAGGCCGATGCCGACCAGCAGCAGGAGCTCCTCGACATCGGGGAGCTTGAAGGCGAAAGGGAGCGAGAGCGCGCCGCCGACGGTGAGGATAAGGGTGAAATGGAACACGATCGCGACGCTGCTCTCGGTGCGGCTCAGATGGCGGATCGAGATCATCGCGATCGCGTAGCAGGTGGCGCCGCCGAGCGCATAGAGGGCGCCCGGATCGAACACGCCCATGCCGGGACGCGTCATCACCAGCACGCCCGTGAAGCCGACGAAGACCGCCGTCCAGCGGCGCGGACCGACCTTCTCGCCGAGCAGCGGCACGGAGAGCGCCGTCATGAAGATGGTGCCCGCGCTGCCGAGCGCCACCGCCTCGCCGAGCGGCAGGGCGCGGTAGCTGAGGAAGAAGCAGACCATCGCGCCCATCCCGACCAGGCTGCGGAAGAGGTGCCCCCGATAGTTGCGCGTGCGCACCGCCGCGAACCCGCCGGCCCGGCGCACCATCCAGAGCACCGGGATGAAGGCGAAGAAATTGCGGGCGAACAGGATCTGCCCGATCGGGATCCCCTCGTCCGCGGCGAGCTTCACCAGCATGTCCATGGTGGCGAAGAGGAGCACCGCCGTCACCATGAGGGCGATGCCCTGCACGGCGGGGTTGCGGGTCGCGGACGGGAGGGCGCCGTCGCTCACGGGAGGGAAAGGTCCTTTCGGGGCGGGATAGGGGCATCCCCGCCCCCGCGCGGTGAGGGCCGAGGATTTGCCATAGTTCCGGGGGCGGCGCACGCCCGCAATGCGCGCATTCGCGGTTTCTCCCGGAATTTCGACGGAAACCTCGGGGAAGGCCGCGGCGCGGCGACGGCACCCGGCCTCGGGAAAGCCAGAATCCGCTTGGCGCGCCCGGTGGTTCTCCCATAATTTTCGAGCGGGGCAAGCCGGCGGGACAGTCGGCGGCATCAGGGCGACGCTCACCGGGGGAACCGGCTTGGAAAAGCAGATCGCCGTCGAGGCGCGCGGCGCGACGAAAATTTTCGGCACGGGCGAAGAGACGGTGCGGGCGCTGGACGACGTCTCCGTCGCCATCCGCGAGAACCAGTTCTTCACCCTCCTGGGGCCCTCGGGCTGCGGGAAGACCACGCTTCTGCGGCTGATCGCGGGATTCGAGCTGCCGAGCGCCGGCGACATCCTGCTCGAGGGGCAGTCGGTCACCCATCTCCCGCCCTACAAGCGGCTGGTCAACACGGTCTTCCAGTCCTACGCGCTCTTCCCGCATATGACGGTCGCCGAGAACATCGCCTTCGGCCTCGAGATGCGCGGGCTGGGCAAGGCCGAAACCGCGAAGCGCGTCGAGGAGATGCTGGCGCTGGTGCGGCTCGGCAAGCTCGGCGGCCGCCGGCCGGCGCAGCTCTCGGGCGGGCAGCAGCAGCGCGTGGCGCTCGCCCGCGCGCTCGCCAACCGCCCCAAGGTGCTGCTGCTCGACGAGCCGCTCTCGGCGCTCGATCTCAAGCTCCGCAAGGAGATGCAGATCGAGCTGAAGCGCA
The DNA here is from genome assembly GCA_902826565.1 of uncultured Rhodospirillaceae bacterium. Taxonomy (GTDB): domain Bacteria; phylum Pseudomonadota; class Alphaproteobacteria; order Dongiales; family Dongiaceae; genus CADEFF01. Next base: position 28,417 of record CADEFF010000027.1, read on the forward strand.
TCCAGCTCGAGACCGGCATCACCTTCGTGTTCGTGACGCACGATCAGGAAGAAGCGCTCACCATGTCGGACCGCATCGCGGTCATGAATTTCGGCAAGATCCTCCAGATCGGCTCGCCGACCGCGATCTACGAGCATCCGACGAGCCGCTTCGTCGCCGACTTCATCGGCGAGACGAACCTCGTCGAGGTGGGCGCGGCGGCGCCGGCGAACGGCCATGTCCGGCTCCGCTTCGCCGCCGGCAACGAGGTGGAGGTGGCGCTGCCCGAGGGCGTCGCGCCGGGCGGCCGGGCGACGGTCGCGCTCAGGCCGGAGCGCATCTCGCTCACGCGCGACGCGGCGCGGATGCTGACGGGGCGCATCGACAACATCGTCTATTTCGGCACCGACACGAGCTTCTATCTCACGCTCGATGACGGAAAGCCGCTGCTCGTCCGGGTGCAGAACCGCGAGGGCGCGCGCCGGAGCTATGAAGTGGGCGAGCAGGTCGGCATCGCCTTCCGGCCCGACGCCGTCCAGCTCCTCAGGGATTGAGCATGGCCGTCGCCGCCGCGCCCGCCACGGAGCTCGCCAGGGTCAAGGCCGTCGTCGGGCGGCAGACCGCGCTCCGCCGCCTCGCGCTGCTGGCGCCGGCGCTCTTCATCGTCTTCCTGTTCGGCGTCTGCCCGCTCTTCATCATCCTGATCTATTCCTTCCTGGAATCGGGCGCCTATGGCGGCGTCGACTGGGTCTTCTCCACCGACGCCTATGTGAGCTTCCTCTTCACGCGCGACATGTTCGACCCGAGCGTGATGAGCTTCAACTCCTCCAACCTCGAGATCTTCTGGCGCTCCTTCCTGCTCGCGCTGTTCGCGACCGCGGCGAGCCTGCTGATCGGATTCCCGACCGCCTATTTCATGGCGACGCGGCCGCGCAGCACGCGGACGCTCTGGCTCTTCCTCATCACGCTGCCGTTCTGGACGAACCTCCTCGTCCGCACCTTCGCGATGATGCTGCTCATCCGCGACGAGGGCTTCATCAATGACGGGCTGATCTGGTTCGGCGTGATCGATCGGCCCATCGTGATGCTCTACACCGACTTCGCGGTGGCGCTGGGCCTGCTCTACAGCTTCCTGCCCTTCATGATCCTGCCGCTCTATGCCAGCCTCGAGAAGATCGACTTCCGGCTGGTCGAGGCGGGGTTCGACCTCTACGCCAACCGCGCCAAGGTGCTGCGGCGGATCATCATCCCGCTGGCGAAGCCCGGCATCATCGCAGGCTCGATCCTGGTCTTCATCCCGGCGCTCGGCGCCTACATCACCCCGACGCTGCTCGGCGGTGGGCGCGACCTGATGATCGGCAATTTGATCGCGCTGCAGTTCGGCGGCTCGCGCAACTGGCCCTTCGGCTCGGCGCTCGCTCTCATCCTGATGTCGGTCGTGCTCGTCTTCCTGATGATCTATGCCCGCGTCTCGAGCGAGCGGAACGTGCAGCATGGCTGACGTCGCGATGAAGCCGGTCGATCCCGTCCGCGCGCTCTCGCGGCGCGAGCTGCGACGCCTCGACCTCGCCTATCAGCCGGGATTCAAGCCGGTCGCCTGGTTCTGCATCCTGCTGCTCTATGCGCCGATCCTGGTGCTGGCGGTATTCTCTTTCAACGAGAACCGGTCGGTGACGCGCTGGACCCAGTTCAGCCTCAAATGGTTCCGGGACGTCATCGCGAACGAGAACATCCAGGCGGCGGCGCTGCTGTCGCTGCAGGTGGCGACGGCGGCGACCATCGGCGCCACGATCTGCGCGACGCTGGCCGCGCTCGCCACGACGCGCACCCTGCCCTATCGCGGCATGGGCCTCGCCTACATCGTCATCAACCTGCCGCTGATGGTGCCGGAGATCGTGACCGCCGTCGCGACGCTCGCCTTCTTCGCCCTCGGCCGCGTGGTGCTGGGGCTCGATCTCGGGGTCTTCAACATCAATCTGATCCTCGCGCACATGGTGTTCTGCATCCCGTTCGCCTACCTGCCGATCCGCGCGCGGCTTTCGGGCATGGATCGCATACTCGAGCAGGCGGCGGCCGACCTCTACGCGACGCCCTGGCAGAGCTTCCGCTACGTCACCCTGCCGCTGCTGACGCCCGGCATCATCGCCGGCGCGATGCTCGCCTTCATCGTCTCGATCGACGATTTCACCATCTCCCAGCTCGTCGCCGGCCCCGGCCAGACGACGCTGCCGATCTATATCTGGGGCCAGATCCGGCGCGGGATAACACCGGCCACCAACGCGGTTTCCACGATCATGTTGGTGGTTTCGATCATCTTCGTTAGCTTGGTATTTTTCCTGGGCCAGCGACGCAGGCGTTAATATTCGTTACGGCATACATCCGTTCGGAGGAGAAAGGGACAAGCATGGATAAGCGATGGTTCGGCAGGTTCGCCTGCGTGCTGACCGCGGTGGCGGCCCTCACGCTCGCAGCTTGCGACGAGAAGTCGGAGGAGCAGAGCGGCACCTCGACGACGACGGAATCCACCACGTCCGAGACCGCGTCGACCACGGAATCGACGACGACCGAATCGACGACCGGCAGCACGACCGAGACCACGACCGCCGAATCGACCGAGGCGGCGGCGCCGGCGCAGACCTACGAGGGCGGCGAGCTCCATATCTACAACTGGGGCAACTACACCAATCCGGACCTCATCAAGAAGTTCGAGGAGACCTACAAGATCAAGGTCACGCTCGACGACTACGACACCAACGAGACCATGCTGGCCAAGGTGAAGGCCGGCGCCACCGGCTACGACATCGTGGTGCCGGGCGACTACATGGTCGCCATCATGCTGAAGGAAGGCATGCTGGCCGAAACCAAGCCCAACCAGATGCCGAACTTCAAGAACGTCGAGAAGCAGTGGGTCGACGTCTATTGGGATCCGGGCCGCAACTACACCGTGCCGTGGCAGTGGGGCACCACCGCCTTCACCGTCAACACCGACGTCTACAAGGGCGACATCAACACGCTCGCTCTCATGTTCGATCCACCGGCCGAGCTGCAGGGCCGCATCAACATGCTTCCGGACATGAACGACGTCATCAATGCGGGCCTCCGCTATCTGGGGCTGCCCCGCTGCAACAAGAATCCGGAAGACCTGAAGAAGCTCAACGAGCTGCTGACCAACTCGAAGAAATACTGGCGCACCTTCGCCTACGAGACGATCGAGAAGCTGACCTCGGGCGACGTCGATCTGTCGCAGCAGTGGAACGGCGCCTCGATGCGGGTGCGGCTGCAGCTTCCGGCCATGAAGTACGCTTATCCGAAGGAAGGCTTCACCGGCTGGATGGACAATGTCGCGGTGCTGAAGGACGCACCGAACATGGAGAACGCGAAGAAGTTCCAGGACTTCATCATGGACCCGCAGAACGCGGCCATGATCTCGAACTTCGCGCGTTACGCCAACGGCATCGCCGGCAGCGCGCAGTACATGGACAAGGAGATGGCGGAAGCGCCGGAGATCGTGATGCCGGCCGACGCGCCGGCGCCCGACTTCGTGCCGCCTTGCGACGAGGACACGGTGAAGCTCTACAACAACATCTGGACCGAGCTGATGAAGTAAGGTCCGGGCGCCCGGCCGGTCCTGCGACGGACCGGCCCGGACGCAAACGCTCCCTCGAGGGCCGGCTGCGGCGATCCCGCGGACCGGCCTTCTTCTTTTCCGGAGCCGGCGGCTCTGGCTAATATCCCGGCGCGGGCGCAAGGGACCAGGAACGAAAACCGATCATGAAGACCGTCTATAGCGAGGATCACCGGCTGCAGCATGGGCGCGCGGAGCTCAATGACGGGCAGCTCGTGCCCTGCTTCGAGATGCCGCGCCGCGCCGAGATCGTGCTGGCGCGGGTGCGCTCGGAGCGGCTGGGGCCGGTGGTGGCGCCGGAGCGCTTCGGCCGTGCGCCGCTCGAGGCGGTGCATCGCAAGCCCTTCCTGGATTTCCTCGCGGGCGCCTGGGCGCAATGGATCGCCGCCCATGGCGATTGCGACGCCCTGCCGCTCAACTGGCTCGCGCGCGGCATGCGCCCTATCGAGCCGGAGACGATCGACGGGCGCCTCAGCTTCTATTCCTTCGATGCGGCCACGCCGATCACGGCCGGTACCTGGGCCGCGGCGACGGCCGCCGCCGATTGCGCCCTCACCGGCGCGAAGCTGGTGGCCGGCGGTGAGGGCGCGGCCTTCGCGCTCGTCCGGCCACCCGGCCATCACGCCGGCAGCGATTTCTACGGCGGCTATTGCTTTCTCAACAATGCGGCGATCGCGGCCGAGGCGCTGCGAAAGCAGGGCGCGAAGCGTGTCGCGATCCTCGATGTCGATTACCACCATGGCAACGGCACGCAGGAGATCTTCTATCGGCGCGACGACATGCTGACCGTCTCGATCCATGCCGATCCGAAGCAGGAGTTCCCGTTCTTCCTCGGCCATGCGGACGAGACGGGCGAGGGCAAGGGCGAGGGGTTCCATCTCAACCTGCCGCTGCGCTGGGGTGCAGACTGGTCGCACTATGGGATGGCGATCGAGGCGATGATGCGCCGGACGCGGGACTATGCGCCGGACGCCATCGTGGTCTCGCTCGGCTGCGACACCTTCAAGGACGACCCGATCTCGAAATTCAAGCTGACGCACGAGGATTTCACCCGCATCGGCGCGGCCATCGCCGGCGCCGGCAAGCCGACGCTCTTCGTGATGGAGGGCGGCTATGCGGTCGAGGCGCTGGGCGTGAACATGGTCAATGTTCTGACCGGCTTCGAGGCCGCGCGACGCCGCTGAGATGACCCGGCGATTTTGCCGGTTTCGGAGGCCCATGCCATAGTCGCGGCGGCCGACCGGTCCGGCCGGGGCGCCCGGCCGGGCGCGACAGCGGGGGCGTTCCCGAGTGAAGACGATCTATACCGCCGACCATCATCTCCATGCGCCGAAGGCCGAGCTTTCCTTCGGCAAGTTCGTGCCGCCGCAGGAGAGCCCGCGGCGGGCCGACACCATCCTCGCCGAGCTCGAGCAGCGGAAGCTCGGGGCCATCCTGCCGCCCGAGACCTTCGACATGGCGCCGATCCACCGCGTCCATGAGGCGGGGCTCGTGGATTTCCTCGCCGGCGCCCACCAGGAATGGTCGGCGCGTTTCGCGAAATCGGGCGCCGAGGTGCCGGACGCCCTGCCGCTTTCCTGGCCGGTGCCCGGCATGCGGCGGATCGAGCCGCGCAGCATCTTCGGCAAGCTCGCCTTGCACGCGATCGACAGCGCGACCGCCATCACCGCGACCTCCTGGTCGGCGGCGCGCGCGGCGGCCGATGTGGCGATGACCGCACAGCAGCGCGTGGCAAAGGGCGAGCGCGCGGCCTTCGCGCTCTGCCGCCCGCCCGGCCATCATGCGAGCGCCGCCAACTATGGCGGCTATTGCTTCCTCAACAATGCCGGCATCGCCGCCGAGGCCTTCCGCACCGGCGGGGCCGCCCGCGTCGCGATCCTGGATGTCGATTATCACCACGGCAACGGCACCCAGGCGCTGTTCTATGCGCGGCCGGATATCTTCTTCGTTTCGCTCCATGCCGAGCCCGAGACGGACTATCCTTATTTCTCCGGCTATGCGGACGAGGCGGGCGAGGGGCCGGGCGAGGGCTTCAACGCCAACTATCCGATGAAGCGCGGCACGGACTGGCGCAGCTACGGGCCGGCGCTCGCTCATGCGCTGGGCCGCATCCGCATTTTCGCGCCCGAGGCGGTCGTGGTCTCGCTCGGCGTCGATACCTTCGAGCGCGACCCGATGGGCCGCTTCAAGCTCGCGAGCGAGGATTATCGCCGCATGGGCGACATGATTGCGGGCCTCGGTCTGCCGGTGCTCTTCGTGATGGAGGGCGGCTACGCGGTCGAGGAGCTCGGCGTCAACGTCGCCAATGTCCTCGAAGGCTTCGAGCAGGCGGCGCGCTGAGCCGCCTTGCGGGAGCGCGCCGGAGATGGAGCTGCCGGAGATGGAATTAACCGTCACGCTCTTCTGGTCGTTCCGCAGCCCCTATTCCTACATCCTGCTGCCGCGCATCGCCGCACTCCGCAATGACCATGCGGTCGCGATCGATCTGCGCATCGTCCATCCGGCCGCGATCCGCAACCCCGCCTATTTCGCCCGCATGGACCCGCTGGCGCGGCCCTATTTCATGAGGGACAGCGCCCGGGCCGCCGCCTTCCACGGCATGGGCTTCCGCCGCCCGGTCCCCGACCCCATCGCCCAGGATCCGGCCACGCTCGCGATCGCGCCCGAGCAGCCGCTCGCGCGCCGCCTGGGGCGGCTCGGCATCGCCGCCACCGAGCGCGGGCGCGGATTCGAATTTTGCCGCGCGGTGGCGGCGCTGCTTTGGGACGGCCAGGTGACCGGCTGGGACGTAGGCTCGCATCTTGCCGAGGCCGCGGCGCGCGCCGGGCTCGATCTCGCAGCGCTCGAGGCGGCGGTGGCGCGCGACCCCGACCGGCATGAAGCGGCACTCGCCGCCAACGATGCCGCGCTCCGCGCCGCCGGCCATTGGGGCGTGCCGACCATGGTCTTCGAGGGCGAGCCCTTCTTCGGCCAGGACCGGTTCGACATGCTGGTCTGGCGGCTGAAGCAGCGCGGGCTCGCACCGCGCTAACCGACCCGCGCACCAACCCGCGCGCGCCCGCGCAACCCGATGAGTTTCCTGAGAAATAGTACGACCGGTCGGCTTTTCCAGGTTCGATCGATGCGCAATTTATACGAGTGATATTGTCATATTTATCTACCTGTCTATAATCGCCGCCATCGACATCGACCCGGGAGCGCGCCCATGCCCGACGGCACCCTGCAGACCAACCCTGCGCAGATGAGCCCGGCCCGCACCGCGATGCGCGCCTCGACCGTCGCCTTCCTCGGCATCGATGTGGTGGAGGTCGATGTGCAGGTGCAGATCGCGCCCGGCCTGCCCGGCTTCGCGCTGGTCGGGCTCGCCGACAAGGCGGTCGGCGAAAGCCGCGAGCGGGTGCGCGCCGCGCTGGGCGCGATCGGCCTCGCCTTGCCGCCGAAGCGCATCCTGGTCAATCTCGCCCCCGCCGATCTGCTCAAGGAGGGCAGCCATTTCGATCTGCCGATCGCGCTCGGCCTCTTGGCGGCGATGGGGGTGATCCCGGCGGGCGAGCTCGCGCGCTACACGGCGCTGGGCGAGCTCGGGCTCGACGGGCGCCTCGCGCGGGTGGCGGGGGTGCTGCCGGCCGCGATCGGCGCCGCGGCGGCCGGACGCGGTCTCATCTGCCCGGCCGAGCAGGGCGGCGAGGCGGCCTGGGCGGGCGAGATCGAGGTGCTGGCGCCGGCGAGCCTCATCGCCCTCATCAATCATTTCCGCGGCACCGCGGTCCTGACCCCGCCCGAGCCGAAGCTCGCGGCGAAGACGGCAACGGGCGGCGATCTTGCCGACATCAAGGGCCAGGAAAGCGCCAAGCGCGCGATCGAGGTAGCGGCGGCCGGCGGCCACAACCTGCTGATGACGGGCCCGCCCGGCGCCGGCAAATCCATGCTGGCGGCGCGGCTGCCGGGGCTGCTGCCGCCGCTCGATCCGGCCGAGGCGCTCGAGGTCAGCATGATCCATTCGGTCGCCGGGCGCCTCGCCGAGGGGCGGCTCATGACGCAGCGCCCGTTCCGCGACCCGCATCATTCGGCCTCGCTCGCCGCGCTCGCCGGCGGCGGCCATCGCGCGAAACCCGGCGAAATCTCGCTCGCGCACCAGGGCGTGCTGTTCCTCGACGAGCTGCCCGAGTTCCAGCGCCATGCGCTGGAGGCGCTGCGCCAGCCGCTGGAGACGGGCCGCGTGACAGTGGCGCGCGCCAATGCGCATGTGACCTATCCCGCGCGGTTCCAGCTCGTGGCGGCGATGAACCCCTGCCGCTGCGGCCATCTCGGCGATCCGGGCCGGGGCTGCACCCGCGCGCCGCGCTGCGGGCTCGATTATCAGGCGCGGCTCTCGGGACCCCTGCTCGACCGCATCGACCTCCATATCGAGGTACCGGCTGTCTCCGCCGCCGATCTCGCCTTGCCGCCGGCGCGCGAGACGAGCGCCGCGGTGGCCGCCCGGGTCGCCGCGGCCCGCGCCCGCCAGGCCGAGCGCTCGCGCCGGCTGCGCGCGGGCGGCACGGGGGCCGGTGCCGCCCGCAACGCGCCGGTGGCGCTTGCCAATGCGCAGATCGACGGCGAGCTGCTGGCGGCGGTGGCGGAACCGGACGCCGAGGGAAGGCGGCTGCTGGCCCAGGGGGTGGAGCGCTTCAGGCTCTCGGCGCGCGGCTATACGCGGCTGCTGCGGGTGGCGCGGACCCTCGCCGATCTCGACGGCAGCGAAGCCCTGCGCCGGCCGCATATCGCCGAGGCGCTGAGCTATCGGCGGGCGGCAAGCGCGTGAAGCCGCCGGGTGAGCCGGTGGCCGGCGCCGATCGGGATTCGCGACCGGAAGCGCCTCGGGCCGCCCCGGGCCGCGGCCCTCGGTCCGGGACCGGACCATCCGGGTCGAATAGATATTGCCTTGGGCGGGGCTTTCGGCGCACTTAGCGAGGCGAACTCGCTTCCGTCGCCTTCTGCCTCCGGAGCCCAAGGCAGCTGTCATCGCCAAGCCCTGCCGGGGGAACCTCGCCGACGCACCCAGGGTTCTACCATTGCAGGCAGATACGGGCCTATTGTCCAACTCGAGGAATGTCTCATGCCGGTCGGCAAAGTGAAGTTTTTCAATACGACGAAGGGATACGGGTTCATCCAGCCGGATGACGGATCGAAGGACGTGTTCGTGCACATCACGGCGGTCGAACGGTCCGGCATGTCGTCGCTCCAGGAAGGCCAGAAGGTCTCGTTCGACATCACCAGCGAACGCGGCAAGACGGCGGCTACGAACCTGCAGCCGGCCTGATTTCAGGCGTGCTGTTTCGCGGTGCGGCCGGGCTCCGGCCCACCGCTTCCTTCCCACCGGCAAGACGGCTATGGTCCTGCCGGATTTGTTTCGTCCACCGCACGGGACCGGCGAGAGAGCAAGAGGGCTAACCCATCGAAGGAGGCGTTCGTCATGGCGCGCAAAGAAAAATCGGCCAATCCCCAGAACACGATGCGCGACAAGATCGAACGCCTGCGGGCCCTCCGCCTCAACGACGAGGCCGCGCGCCAGGCCGCCGGCACCTGGGGCGAGATGTCGGTCGGCGAGATCCTGCACCGGCCGAGCGGCGAAATCTTCCTCTATGTCTGGAAGGGCCGCGCCCTTCCCGAGCTCGAGAAGCTCCCCGGCAAGCGGCCGAGCATGAAGGACGCGCCGCAGCATAACCGGCTCGTCGCCTGGATGATGGGCCACAAGATGACCGGCTTCGAGCTGACGCTGATCGGCTGGACCTTGAGCGAGGCGGCGGCGCAGGCGCTTCGCGAGAAGCGCGGTGCCGAGCTCGAGGCGAAGGGCAGCACCGTCATCGGCCTGGAGCAGGCGGCCGCCTGACGCGGGACCGCCCGCGGACCGGGTTCCGGGCCCGCTATTCCGTGATCATGGCAAGCGCGGCGGCGCGATCGCCCGGCTTCAGCTTGGCGAAGAGCGCCCGCGCTTTCTTCACGTCATCGGGCTGACCGCTCTCGGCCGCCTTGCCGAGCGCGACCGTCACGGGATCCTCGGCGCCGCGGATGAAGGCCAGCGCCTTGGCGAGCTTCGCAAGCGCCGCCAGGTCCGGCGTGAGCTCGGCGGGCGGCGTCATGACGGCTCCTTGTCCGCCGAGGGGTCCGCCGCGGGGTCCTCGACGGGCGCGCCCGAATCGGCTTCGTCGACGCGGGCCTTCTGCGAGCGCTCGGCCTTCGCCTGGAGCCGCTCGTCGCGCTTCGCCTGCTTGCGGCGCTTCTGTTCGGCGCGCTCCTGCGCATAGTTCGGCCGTCGCTTCATGCCGCGTCCTTGGAAGGGAGAGAGAATGCCCGACCGCGATCGGGGGAGGCCACCGGGATCAGTGCGTGCCTTCGCGCCAGACCGGTTTGCCCTTGCAGCGCGGGCAGACGCGTTCGCCGGACCAGGCGCTATCGAAGGCGGTGCCGCACATGAGACAGGGCCGCCGCTTCGCATGAAGCATCGTCGGCGCCTCCTCCTCGATCAATTCGGCCAATTCCGCCCGCCGCTCGGTCATAGCGCGCCTGCCTCCGTTGCTGGTGAAGGAGACACTATGGCCGGCCCCGGCCAAAAGCCCTAAGGGAATCTCGGAAGACCAGCTATCTCGGCCGGAAATACGAAGAAAATCAATAGGTTATAAATCTGACAAGGATCGGGCGCCGCCGGAAAGGAATCAGCCCGCAACGGCCATTTCGCGGCAGCTCGCCGCGCAGGTGAGGCAGGTCTCGGCGCAACGTCGCATGGCCTCGCTGTCGAGCGCGGCGCAGCTCTCGGCGCATCGTTCGCAGATCTCGGCGCAGGCCGCACAGGTGACGGCATGATGGTCGGACCGGCGCAGCATGAAATTGGCGCTGGTCTCGCAGATCTCGGCGCAATCCACGAGGAGCCGCAGATGCGCGGCGTCGGCATGCTCGCCGCCGAGCTTGAGACATTCCCCGACCGCGGCGAGACAAACGCGGTGACAGGCGGAACAGGCTTCGATGCAGGCCGTGATGTCCATGCCCCTCACCCTCGCTTCCGGTGGTCCGTGCCGCGTCGGGCCATGCCGCGTCGGGCGGCGTCCCGGCGCGTCACGGTTTCCGGCGTGCCGGATTCCTGCGGTGCGCCGCCGCTGCGCTTGGCATAGGGCTCGCGCATCGGATGGTGCCGCAGCGGATCGCGGCCGGCCGGCTCGAGCGCGCCTTCGCGGAGCGTGCGCGGCGCGCGCTTCGTCGCGCGCCGCTTCGCCTTCGTCGGTCGGCCGCGGGAGGGCGGCGAGGCGCGTTCGGCCATGGCGACTGCCTTTCTCCGATAATCTCGAGATAAAGCCGGCAATCGGCCGATCTGTTCCCCGGGGCCGCGCCCGGGCCGTTCCGCCGCCGCGAAGGTCAGGCGGGCTGGATCATCCGGCCGAGCTTCTGGCCGCCGAAGATATGGATGTGCAGATGCGGCACTTCCTGATGCGAGTCCGGGCCGTGGTTCGCGAGGATGCGATAGCCCGAATCCTCGAGGCCGAGCATGGTCGCGACCTTGCCGACGGCACGGAAGAGCCCGGCGATCTCGGCCTCCGAGGCGTTGGCGGCGAAATCCGCCATCGACAGATAGGCGCCCTTGGGGATCACCAGCGCATGGGTCTTCGCTTGCGGATTGATGTCGTGGAAGGCGAGGGCGTAACTGTCCTCGTAGATCCGCTTCGCGGGGATCTCGCCGCGCAGGATGCGCGCGAAGATGTTGTTGCGGTCATAGGCCATCGATCGATCCACGGGGTTCGAGGTTGCTCGCCCTGGGGCCATCATAGAGCGGAGGGCCGGCGGGCTTGAAGCACGACGGTGCGACGCGGCCGCAACATCCCGCCCCGATGCGCCCCGCCTGATGCAAACGGCCCGGGCGCGAGCGGCCCGCTCGCCCGACAGGCGCGATCTAATCCGGCTTGCGCCGCTTCTTTTCGTCCACGCCGGAAATGCCCTCGCGATCGGCGAGCGCCTGCCAGACATCGGCCGGCTTCACGCCACGATCGGCCCAGAGCACCAGCAGGTGATAGAGGAGATCGGCGGATTCGAGCGCCAGATCCTTCTTGCGCCCGCGCACCCCTTCGATCACCGCCTCGACCGCTTCCTCGCCCAGCTTCTGCGCGATCTTGTCGGTGCCCTTGGCGAAGAGCCGCGCCGTGTTGGAGGTCGCCGGATCGGCGCCCCGGCGGCTCTCGATGACCTTGTAGAGCCGGTCGAGGACGGTGGCGTCCCGCTGACCGGAATTGCTGCCCATGGCGTCACCCCCGATGCCGAGCCAGGAATCGGGCCACCCTACAGCATGTTGTGGGTTCTGTCAGCGAAGCACCGCTATCGATAGCGGGCTCGGCGCCCCCAGAACATCGCCCTTCAGATCGGCCGGACGGCGATGCCCTGGGCCGCCAGATAGGCCTTGGCCTCGGCGATGCTGAACCGGCCGAAATGGAAGATCGAGGCGGCGAGGAGGGCGCTCGCATGGCCCTGCCGCACGCCGGCCGCCAGATGCTCGAGCGTGCCGACCCCGCCCGAGGCGATGACCGGGACCGGCACCGCATCGGCCACGGCGCGCAGCAGCGCAAGGTCGTAGCCTTCCCGGGTGCCGTCGCGGTCCATCGAGGTCAGCAGGATCTCGCCGGCGCCGAGCGCCGTCACCCGCTCCGCCCAGCCGATCGCGTCGAGCGCCGTCGGCCGGCGGCCGCCATGGGTGAAGACCCGCCAGCGCCCGTCCGTCTCCCGCTTCGCGTCGATCGCGACGGTGATGCACTGGCTGCCGAACTTCCGCGCCGCCTCGGCGACGAGATCCGGATTGTCGATGGCGGCGGTGTTGATCGAGACCTTGTCGGCGCCGGCCAGCAGCAAGATCCGCACATCCTCGACCGCCCGCACCCCGCCGCCCACGGTGAGCGGCATGAAGCATTCCGCCGCCGTGCGCGCCACCGCATCGAGCATGATGCCGCGATTCTCGTGGCTCGCCCCGATATCGAGGAAGCAGAGCTCGTCCGCGCCCGCGCGGTCGTAGGCGCGGGCCTGCTCGACGGGGTCGCCCGCATCGACGAGATCGACGAAATTCACGCCCTTCACCACGCGGCCGTTCGCGACGTCGAGGCAGGGGATGATGCGCGTCTTCAGCATAGCGGCGCACCCTGCTTCAGGAGCGCGAGCGCGGCGGTGAGATCGATGCGCCCGTCATAGAGGGCGCGGCCGACCACCACGCCCGCGATCCCGGCGCCGGCGCCCGAGAGGCGCTGGATGTCCTCGATGCCGCCGACGCCGCCCGACGCGATCACCGGGATCGGCACGCTCTTCGCGAGCGCCGCCGTCGCCGCGACATTGACCCCGCCGAGCAGGCCGTCGCGCTCGATGTCGGTGAAGACGATCGCCGCCACGCCCGCATCGAGGAAGCGGCGCGCGAGCGTCGGCGCGTCGAGCGCCGCCGATTCCGCCCAGCCCTCCACCGCCACCTGCCCGCCCCGCGCATCGATCCCGACCGCGATCCGGCCGGGGAAGCGCTTGCAGGCGGCGCGCACCAGCGCCGGGTCCTTGACCGCGACCGTGCCGAGGATGATCCGCGCGACGCCGCGCGCGAGCCAGCCCTCGATCGCGGCCATGTCGCGGATGCCGCCGCCGAGCTGCAGCGGGATCGAAACCGCGCCGAGGATGGCCGCCACCGCCGCGCCATTGACCGAACGGCCGGCGAAGGCGCCGTCGAGATCGACGATATGCAGCCAGTCGGCGCCGGCCGCCGCGAAGCGCCGCGCCTGCGCCGCCGGATCCGCGTTGAAGACCGTGGCGCGCGCCATGTCGCCCTGGGCGAGACGCACGCAGGACCCGCCCTTGAGATCGATCGCCGGGTAGAGGATCAAGCCTTCAGGTCCTTGAAGAAGAAGAGGCCCGGCACGCTCTTGCCGTCGACGCGCGCGTAATGCGGATGCGTGCCCCAATGCTGGTAGCCGAGCGAGAGATAGAGCTGGATCGCGGCCGCCTGCGTCTCGCGCACGTCGAGATTGAGCACGCCGACGCCGGCCGCCTTCGCCGTCTCCTCGACCGCCACCAGGATCGAGCGGGCGAGGCCGTGGCCGCGCGCGAAGGGCGCCACGAAATGCGTGGTCATCTGCGCCCAGAGCGACTGCGCCTCGTTGTTGCGCGGCGGGCGGATGAGCTGCGCCGATCCGACGATCGTCCCGTCGAGCCGACCGACGATGAGCCGCCGCTCCGGCACCACCAGCACGCCTTTCCAGAAGGCCTCCATGATGTGGCGCGGCGGCGGGGTCAGCCAGCCGAAGCCGCCGCCCGCGCGGATCGCATCGTCCGCCGCGTCGCAGAGGTCGTGCAGATCGGTGTTGGAGAATTTCTTCAGCTCCTCGACCGTCGTCGCCATCGCTTCCGCTCCTGAATCTCGTTCTGCCGCCGTCGCCCGCTACCCGTTCCCCGGGTCAGGGGCGCCAGGCGAGGAAATTGGCGATGAGGGCGAGCCCCGTCGCCTGGCTTTTCTCCGGATGGAACTGCGTTCCGATCATGTTGTCGCGCGCGACCGCGGCGATCACCGGCCCGCCATAGTCGGCGGCCGCGATGACGTCGTCGCGACGCTCCGGCATGAGGTGGAAGCCATGCACGAAATAGACATGCGCCCCGGGCGCGATGCCGGCGAAGACCGGATGATCGCGCTGGAACGCAAGCTCGTTCCATCCCATATGCGGCACCTTGAGCGCGGTCCCGTCGGGTGCCGGCTTCGGTCGCAGCGCCACCACCTCGCCCTCGATCCAGCCGAGCCCCTCGGTCGTCCCGTGCTCGCGGCCGCGGCTCGCCATGAGCTGCATGCCGACGCAGATGCCGAGGAAGGGCTTGCCTTCCCGCCGCACCTGGCGCTCGAGCGCCGCGACGAGGCCGGGCCGCGCATCGAGCCCGGCCTTGCAGTCGGCGAAGGCGCCGACGCCCGGCAGCACGATATGGCTCGCCTCTGCGAGCGCCGCGGCCTCGCCCGAGACCTCGATGCGGCAGGCGGACGGCGCCATGCGCTCGAACGCCTTCGCGGCCGAGCGCAGATTGCCGGAGCCGTAATCGACGATGACCGCCTTCAAGAGAGCGAACCGCCGAGCACGCCCTTGGTGGAAGGCACCTCGCCCGCCTTGCGCGGATCGACCGCGACGGCGGCGCGCAGCGCGCGGGCGAGCCCCTTGAAGCAGGACTCGACGATGTGATGGTTGTTCTCGCCGTAGAGATTCTCGATATGGAGCGTGAGGCCGGCATTCTGCGCGAAGGCCTGGAACCACTCCTTGAAGAGCTCGGTATCCATCTCGCCGAGCTTCGGCTTCGAGAAACCGACCTTCCAGATGAGATAGGGCCGGTTCGAGGCGTCGAGCGCCACCCGCGTCAGCGTCTCGTCCATCGGCACGGTCGCCTCGCCCCAGCGCGCGATGCCGCGCCGGTCGCCGAGGGCCTTCGCCACCGCCTCGCCGAGCACGATGCCGGTATCTTCGGTCGTGTGGTGGAAATCGATATGGAGGTCGCCCTTCGCCTGGAGGCGGATGTCGATCAGGCTGTGGCGCGCGAGCTGGTCGAGCATGTGATCGAGGAAGCCGATGCCGCTCCTGATGTCGGAACGGCCCTGGCCGTCGAGATCGATCTCGGCCTCGATCGAGGTCTCCTTGGTCTCGCGCTTGACGCTCGCCTTGCGCATGGCGCTCTCCTCCGCTGCCGATCGCGGATTTGCGGCCCCCATCGGGGTCGAGCCAAACCGGCCGGCGCGGCTGCTTGTAACAGCCGCGGGGCGCTTTGACCAGCCTGCGCGCCGGGCCCGAAAACCGAGACCGATCAAGGAATTGCGGGTGCCGTTCGCGAAACCGGGGAACGGCTCAGCCCGGCTGGCGGAAATGCTTGGAGAGGGTCAGGCCCTGGTTCTGGTAGTTCGAGCTCAGATCCTGGCCATAGAGCTTTTCCGGCACCTCGGTGAGGCGCTCGTAGCGGAGCCAGCCCACCGTCTGCTCATGCTCCAGCACGAAGGGCACCTCGTGCGAGCGCACCTCGAGCACGGCCTTGGTGCCGGCCGGGCCGCCCGCGCTGCGATAGCCGAAGCCCGGATCGAAGAAGCCGGCGTAATGCACGCGGAACTCGCCGACCTGGGTATCGTAGGCCACCATCTCGGCCGCGTGGTCGGGCGGCACCGTCACCCGCTCCTTGGTGGCGAGGATGTAGAAATCGTCCGGGTTGAGCACGATGCCGCGGCCGGCCCGCGCGAAGATCGGCTCCCAGTAATCGGCCGGGTCGTAATGCGCGCGCCGGTCGATATCGATCACGTCGGTATGTTTCTTCGCGCGATAGCCGACGAGGCCGGTCTTCGGATCGCCCGCGAGATCCAAGGTGAGACCGAGATGGTCGGCGCGGATGTTCGCTTCCGCCGCGCCATGCACCAGCGGGATCTGCTCATGCAACCGCTTCAGCGCCGCCTCGCTCGTCGGCGGCGAGCCGCGCCGGATGCGGAGCTGGTTCAGCCGCGAGCCCTGCCGCGCGAGGATCGAGAAGGTGCGCGGCGCGATCTCGGCATAGAGCGGCCCGCGATAGCCGCTCTCGACGAGGTCGAACGCGGTCGCGCCATCGGCGATGAGGCGGGTGAAGATGTCGAGCCGGCCGGTCGAGCTCTTCGGATTGGCGAAGGCCGTCACGCGATGGCCGAGCGCCACATGCTCCAGCAGCGGAACGATATAGACGCAGCCGCGCTCCAGCACCGCCCCCTGGCCGAGGTCGAGCGGATACATGCCGAACTGCTGGATCTTGTCCATGACCGTGCCGTCGGCGCCGGGGAGAAAGCTCGCCGGGATGCGATAGGCCGTGGCGCCGAGGCGGAGATCGAGGCTCGCCGGCTGCACCTGCTCCGGCTCGATCGGCGCCAGCGCGTCGATCTCGCGCTCGCGCACCAGCTCGAGCAGCGCCTGATAGGGCAGGATGCCGGTCGAACGCGCACCGCGCGCGTTCGCGTCGACCGCCGCCTGCTCTGCCGGAAACAACGCCATCTCGTCTCGCCATTCGTCCTGGCGGCGGGCCTCCCGGAACGGGAGCCGGGGGCCGCGAAAACGGGCCGCCGGCAGCGCCCTGCCGAGCCCGCAACCTAGCAACGCCGCCGCGCCCGACAAAGCACCCAATTTGCGCCCGTTGCCGCCGGATCGGCCCACAGGCTTTTCCACAATCGCGGACGGGGATGCAGAGGTGGCGCCGTCCGGGTTCGCCGGTTCTGTCCGCGCTTTGCCGCAGCAAGCAGAGGGTTCGCTCCACAGGCGGGCGGGCTCGCGCCGCCTCGCCTTGCGCGACCGCCCGCCATCGCCTATCTCTCCCGCATGCCCGAAAACACCACGCCCGCCTGGCACGGGACGACGATCCTCGCCGTGCGCAAAGGGGCCGATGTCGTGATCGCCGGCGACGGCCAGGTCAGCTTCGGCAACACCGTCATCAAGGCCAATGCGAAGAAGGTCCGCCGCCTCGGCGGCGGCAATGTGATCGCCGGCTTCGCCGGGGCCACGGCCGACGCCTTCGCCCTCTTCGAGCGGCTCGAAGGCAAGCTCGAAAAGCATCCGGGCCAGCTCGCCCGCGCCTGCGTCGAGCTCGCCAAGGACTGGCGCACCGACCGCTATCTCCGGCGGCTCGAAGCCATGATGGCCGTCGCCGACAAGCAGGTGAGCCTGGTGCTGACCGGCAATGGCGACGTGCTGGAGCCCGAGGACGGGCTCATCGGTATCGGCTCCGGCGGCCCCTATGCGCTGTCCGCCGCGCGTGCCCTCGTGGCCGAGACCGAGCTCGGCGCCGAGGCGATCGCGCGGCGCGCGCTCGATATCGCCGCCGATATCTGCGTCTTCACCAACCGCAACCTCACCCTCGAGAAGCTCTAAGGCTTCCGCTCCCATGAACCTCCCCGAACGCAAGCCCGTCATCTCCCCCGAGGCCGAAACCGCCGGCAGCTTCTCGCCGCGCGAAATCGTCTCCGAGCTCGACCGCTTCATCGTCGGCCAGCACGAGGCGAAACGCGCCGTCGCGATCGCGCTCCGCAACCGCTGGCGCCGCCAGCAGCTCCCGCCGGAGCTGCGCGAGGAAGTGCTGCCGAAGAACATCCTGATGATCGGGCCGACCGGCGTCGGCAAGACCGAGATCGCGCGCCGCCTGGCGAAGCTCGCCCAGGCGCCCTTCCTCAAGGTCGAGGCGACGAAGTTCACCGAGGTCGGCTATGTCGGCCGCGACGTCGAGCAGATCGTCCGCGATCTGGTCGAGATCGCCATCGCCATGACCAAGGAGCGCATGCGGCTTGCGGTGAAGGCGAAGGCCGAGGTGCTGGCCGAGGAGCGGGTGATCGACGCGCTGGTGGGCGAGGGGGCGAGCGCCGAGACGCGGGCCAAGTTCCGCCGCATGCTGCGCGCGGGCGAGCTCGACGACCGCGAGGTCGAGATCAAGGTCAAGGACCAGGGCGGCATGCCGACCTTCGAGATCCCGGGCATGCCGGGCGCGCAGGTGGGGATGCTCAACATCAACGAGATGTTCGGCAAGGCGTTCGGCCAGCGCACCAAGCCGCGCCGCCTGAACGTCGCGGAATCCTACGAGGTGCTGATGGCCGAGGAGAGCGACAAGCTGCTCGACCAGGAGAAGCTCGTCGCCGAGGCAATCGCGGTCACCGAGCAGAACGGCATCGTCTTCATCGACGAGATCGACAAGATCTCGGCGCGCTCCGAGCGCATGGGCGCCGATGTCAGCCGCGAGGGCGTGCAGCGCGACCTGCTGCCGCTGATCGAGGGCACGACCGTCTCGACCAAGCACGGGCCGGTCAAGACCGACCACATCCTCTTCATCGCCTCGGGCGCCTTCCACCTCGCGAAGCCCTCGGACCTCCTGCCGGAGCTGCAGGGGCGGCTGCCGATCCGGGTCGAGCTCAAGGCCCTCACCCGCGACGATTTCCGCCGCATCCTGGTGGAGCCGGAAGCGAGCCTGGTGAAGCAGTATGTCGCGCTGATGGGGACGGAGCAGGTGACGCTCGATTTCACCGAGGACGGCATCGACGCGCTCGCCGACCTCGCGGCCGAGATCAACGGCTCGATCGAGAATATCGGCGCGCGCCGGCTCCATACGGTGATCGAGCGGGTGCTGGAGGATATCAGCTTCTCGGCGCCCGACGAGGCCGGCCGCACCATCGCGATCGACGCCGCCTATGTGCATCAGCGGCTCGATCCGCTCGCCCGGAACACGGACCTCAGCAAGTTCATTCTGTAGGCATCCGTTTCCGCATTGCGCACGCGCTGCGCTCGCGTCACCCCCGCCTTTTCGTCACCCTCGGGCTTGACCCGAGGGTCCATCGCGCCGCGAATCCGGTGCCTGCCGACCGGCGCCCGGGATCGGCCGAACCATGGATGCTCGGGTCAAGCCCGAGCATGACGAGGGGATGTGTCTTGCAAGGCGGTCGCCGGACTCAGCCCCCACCTTCGGCCTCGGCCGTCGCCTTCCGACTCAACCGTCACCCTCGGGCTTGACCCGAGGGTCCATCCTGCCGACGCACGGGGAAGGCCGACAGCGACTCCTGTCGTGATCCGGACCGCCCCCGCCATGGATGCTCGGGTCAAGCCCGAGCATGACGAGCAGATGGTTCTTGCAGGGCGGCGGTCGTCGGACTCGGACCTCACCCGCGGGCTCGGCTGCACCTCGAACTCAGCCGGTCACTCTCGGGTCCTTACCTTCAGACTCAACCGTCACCCTCGGGCTTGACCCGAGGGTCCATCGCGCCGCGAATCCGGTGCCTGCC
>CADEFF010000028.1:0-18843 GCA_902826565.1 uncultured Rhodospirillaceae bacterium
CGCTCGCTATTGTCGTGACGCCGAACCCGGGCCCCATGATCGTCCGCGAAATTCCCCATGCCGATCCGGTCGCCTGTTTCGCGCCCTGGCGGTCGGCGCCGTTCGCAGCGCTGCTCGACAGCGCCGCCGAGGGCGATCCGCGGAGCCGCTACAGCTATCTCGCGGTCGAGCCCGCCCGGTTGCTGACGGCGACGGGCGACGACGTCCGGCTCGACGGGCGGCCCGTCGGCGGCGATCCCTTCACCGTGCTCGCGGCCGAGCTTGCACGCTGGCGGATCGAGGGCGCGACGGGACCGGTGCCCTTCCTTGGCGGCGCCGTCGGCTTCCTCGGCTACGAGCTCGGCCGCCATCTCGAGGAATTGCCGCAGCGTCACGGCAATGCCGACGCCCTGCCCGACATGGTCATCGGCTTCTATGACGCGATCCTCGCCTTCGACCGCGAGGCCCGGCGCGGCTGGATCCTGTCCAGCGGCCTGCCGGAAACCGATCCCGCGGCCCGAGAACGCCGGGCGTCGGCGCGCGCCGACGCGCTGGCGGTGAAGCTTGCGGCGCTTCCCGAGGAGCCGCCGCCGTTCGCCGCCGCCGGAGGCGCCTGGCGTTTCGAGCTCGAGCCGGAAGACTATGTCGCGCGGGTGGAGCGTCTGCTGGAATATATCCGCGCGGGCGACCTCTATCAGGCGAACTTCACCGGGCGCTTCCTCGCCGCGCGGCCGGCGGCGGTCGCGGCTTTCTCGCTCTATCGCCGGCTTCGGCGGCTGAGCCCGGCGCCTTTCGCCGCCTATCTCGCCTGCGGGCCGGAGCTGCAGATCCTGAGCGCCTCGCCGGAGCGCTATCTCCGGCTCGGCGCCGACGGCGCGATCGAGGCCCGCCCGATCAAGGGCACCCGGCCGCGCGGGGCGACGCCGGCCGAGGACATGGCGCTCGCCGACGAGCTGCGGCGCAGCGTCAAGGACCGCGCCGAGAACCTGATGATCGCCGATCTCCTGCGCAACGATATCGGGCGCGTGGCCGAGATCGGAAGCGTGCGCGTGCCGGTGCTCTGCGGGCTCGAGACCTTCGCCAGCGTCCATCACCTGGTCTCGGTCGTGGAAGGCCGCCTGCGCGGCGGGCTCGAAGCCGTCGACCTGCTGCGCGCGGCCTTTCCGGGCGGCTCGGTCACCGGCGCGCCGAAAATCCGCGCCATGGAGATCATCGACGAGCTCGAGGTGGCGCGCCGCGGCCCCTATTGCGGCAGCATCGCCTGGTTCGGCATCGACGGGGCGATGGACAGCTCGATCGTGATCCGCACGCTGGTCGCCACGCGCGACCGGCTTATCGCGCAGGCCGGCGGCGGGATCGTGTCGGATTCCGATCCGGCCGCGGAGTATGAGGAGCTGCGGCTGAAGGCGCGGCCGCTGCTGGCGGTGCTGGAAGGGGGAGCATGACCATGCTGTGGCTCGATGGCAGGCTGCTGCCCGCGGCGGAGGCGGGGATCGCGACCAACGACCGCGGCTTTACGCTCGGCGACGGCATCTTCGAGACGATCAAGGCGCGCAACGGCCGACCGCTCCGCTGGGCGCGGCATCTGGCGCGGCTGGAGGCCGGCGCCGCCACCCTCGGCATTCCGGTCGGCTGGCCGGGCGACACCCTGCGGGCCGCGATGGAAGCGGTGCTCGCCGCGAACGGCCTCGACGCGGCCGTGCTGCGGCTGACGCTCAGCCGCGGCCCCGGCGAGCGCGGCCTGTTGCCGCCCGACCGGGCGACGCCGACGCTCCTCATCGCGGCGAATCCGCTGCCGCCGCCGGCGAAGCCGGCACGCGCGGTGATCGCCGAGACGGTGCGGCGCAATGCCCATTCGCCGCTCGCGCGCATCAAGTCGCTTTCCTATCTCGACAGCGTGCTCGCCCGGATGGAGGCCGCGCGCCGCGGCGCCGACGATGCGCTGCTGCTCAACGGCGCGGGACGGCTCACCGAGGCGACGGCCGCCAACCTCTTCCTCGCGATCGCCGACAGGCTGCACACGCCGCCGGTCGCGGAAGGCGCCCTGCCGGGCACGATGCGGGCCGAGCTGCTGGAGCTGGCGCCCGTCGAGGAGCGGCCGATCGACGCGGCGGAGCTCGAGAAAGCGAGCGAGCTTTTCCTCAGCAGCAGCCTCGGCCTGCGCCCGGTCGCGAGCGTCGAGGGGCGGGCAATCGGAACCGGCGAGCCCGGCCCGGCGTTCCGGCGGCTGCAGGCCGAGATCGAGGAGCGCGAGCGGCGCGGCTGATCCGGCGCCGGTCTCCCCGGCCCTATCGGGTCTGCGCGTAGAACGCCTATTTGGTCTGCGCGTAGAACGCCTATTTGGTCTGCGCGTAGAACACGCCGTTCCATTCCGGCCCGGGCGGTTCGCGCTCATAGATGGCGATGCGCTGCAGATAGAGATCGTAGAGCTCGTCGAGCCGGATCTCCTGCTCGAGGCAGGCCTTCGCGGCGGCGCGCGCGGCCACCCAGTTCTGGGCGCGATAGGCCTCGAGCAGCGCCTTGTTCGCCGCCACCAGCGCGCCGAAGGCCGGCTGCGCGGCCATCGCCTCGTCGCCGAGCAGCCCGAAGACGCGGACCGCCTCCTGCTTGCCCTTGACCGCGATGAGATCGACCTCGAGCAGCGCCATGCCGTCGGCGCCGGTCGCGGTGCTTTCGCTCACCAGCACGCCGACGCCGTAGTTCCGCGTCTGGCTTTCCAGCCGCGAGGCGAGGTTCACCGCATCGCCGATGACCGAGTAATTGAAGAGGAAGTCGGAGCCCATATTGCCGACCACCGCGCCGCCGCTGTTGATGCCGACGCCCATCTCGAGCTGGATGCTGCCGCTCTCGGCCGGCTTCGGCTCCCAGACCCGCACCCGTTCCTCGATTTCGGCGATCTCCGCGCCATGCATCCGCGTCTCGAGCTGGCGACGCTCCTCAGCCGCCGTCTCCAGATCGCGCTGCGCGGCGAGCGTCAGCCAGAAGAGCGCCTCGCGGTCGTTCCGCGCGACCCCGTCGCCGCGCGAATAGCGGCTGCCGAGATTGCGCTGCGCCCGGGGATCGCCCTGCTCGGCGGCGGCGCGGAACCAGCGGATCGCTTCCTTGAGGTTCGCCGCGCGACCGATCCCGTCGCGATAGAGCTTGCCGAGCTGATACTGCGCCTGCGGGACGCCGCGCCGGGCGGCGGCTTCGATGCGCCGGATCGCGGCAACCGTCGCATCGCCGGGCCCGGCGGCGCCCTCCCCGGCCGGCGCGCTGCCGACGCCGGTCTCGACCGCGAGCTCCGCATTCAGCTTCTGCATCGCCACCTGCATGGCGAGCGCCGCCCGGCAGGCGTTCCGCGCGTGGGCTGCATCCGCCAAGGGCGCGTTCCAGAAAGCCATCATGGAATCGCCGATATATTTGTCGAGCGTGCCCTCGAAGGAGCGCACCGCCTTGCTGACCGCGTTGAGGAATCGGTTGATGAGGAGCGTCAGCCCCTCCGGGTCGTCCTTGAAGCGCTCGGAGATCGTGGTGAAGCCGCGCAGGTCGCAGAACATGATCGAGAGATCGCGCTTCTCGCCGCCGAGCCGCAGCATGGAGCGGTCGCGCGCCAGCCGGTCCACGACGATGGGCGACACGTAGTGGCCGAAGGCGAACTTGACCTCCTTCCGTGCCCGCTCCTCCGTGATGTAGCCGACATAGGCGAGCGCCAGATAGATCAGCAGCACGCTGACCGTCGGATAGGTCGGGTCGAGGAGAAAACCCTCGTTCGAATAGGCGTAGACCGAGCTGGCGACCATGGCGCTGCCGACCGCGACCGGCACGATGATCGTCCAGCTTGCGCCGAGCCGCGGCACCAGGATCAGCAGCAGCAGCCCCGCCCCCAGCACCACCGCCAGCTCGAGTCCGAGCGCGTAGTTCGGGCGGCGCAGATGGTCCTGCGCGAGGATCGTCTCGAGAAGCTGCGCCTGCACCTCGACGCCGGGCATGGTCGGCGCCACCGGCACCGTCTTGATGTCGCGGAGGCCGGCAGCACTGGTGCCGAGGATGACGAGCTTGCCGGCGATGCGACGGGGATCGACGCGGCCCTTCAGGACGTCGGCCGCGCTGACGAAGCGGCGCTCGTCATGCGCCGTGTAATGCACCCAGATGCGACCGTGCTCGTCGGTCGGGATCGAGACGTTGGCCACGATGAGGGAATTGACGCCGGCGGCGTCGACCTTCGCCCCGACCGCGCGCTGCCCGGTCGCGACGCGCAGCATGTCGATGCCGAGCGCCGGATGCAACACGTCGCCGACCCGCACGATGCCCGGCACCCGCCGGACCACGTCGTCGACGTCGGGGGCGAGGCTGACCGAGCCGTGGCCGAGCGCCGCCTGCCGCAACGTCTCGATGTTCGCGATCAGCCCCTGGAAGTGGAACAGGAACGGCGTGGGATCGCCGCCCACCTTCGCGATCGCCGTCGAGGCGACGGGCAGCTCGCCGCCGCTCTCGACCGCGACCTCGCCCAGCACGACGCGCGAGCGGCGGAGACTGTTGGCGAAGACGACATCGTGGGAGGGCAGGCTGTTCAGCATGCCGACCAGCGCCGAGGGCGCACCCGCGAGCTGCTTGGCGAGGATTCCCGGCGAGGTGCGGTCGGGTTCGGGGAAGACGACGTCGAACCCGATCGTCACGGCGCCGCTCGCCGTCAGCTTGTCCACGATCCGCGCAAGCTCGGTACGCGGCCAGGGCCATTGCCCGATCTCGGCGAGGCTCTTCTCGTCGATATCGACGATGAGCACGGGGAAGTTGGATTCGACGCGCGGCTCGAGACGCTGCAGCAGATCGAAATAGCGCAACGAAACCGTTTCGATGATGGCCGGGTTCCAGGCGCGGATCACGAGCAGCCCCAGCAGCACGGCGAGGCCGGCGAGGCGCCCGCGGCCGGCGAAAATGTCCCAGATCTGTCGCAATCGCTGACGCATGCCGACTACGGGCGGCGTCTTGGCGGCCGCGGGCCGCCGCGAGGCGCGATTCGGCCGCTGATCCTGGTCCCGCCGTACAACGCTGCCTGACCCCTGTCGCGCCGCCGGGCGCCCCGCCTTCGCGGGAAATACTACCTGCCGGGCCGAAGCGGAGGCAACGCGCGCATCGCGCGCGGCGCCCGTAGGATTCGGCCGCCGAACGACGTATAAGGGAACGCCCCGGTCGCGCGCTTTCCGGGCCGTCGTCTTGACATTCCCGGCCCATCCGTGAAACGAAAACGCTCATTCCCCAAGCTTTCGGCTGAAAGGTCTGCATGACAGCCCGAATTTCCGCTTTTGCGCGGCCGCTCCGGCGGTCGGCCATGATCGCGACGCTCGCCCTCGCGATGGGTGCGATCCTGCCGATCCGGCAGGCCGGCGCCGAGACGCTCGAGGAAGCCCTGTCGAAAGCCTATATGAGCAATCCGCGGATGCTGGCCGCACAGGCAGCGCTCCGGTCGGTGGACGAAACCGTGCCGCAAGCCTTGGCCGGCTGGCGCCCGACCGTGATCGCGAATGGCGATGTCGGCCAGGAATGGAACGAGGCGACCGGGTCCGCGGCCGACGTCTCCAACGACAACGGCAATGGCAGCTTCACGCCGCGCGGCGCCAATCTTCAGGTAACGCAGCCGCTCTATCGCGGCGGCCGGACCGTGTCGGAGACGAGCCAGGCGGAGAATCTGGTGCTGGCCCAGCGCTCCGTGCTGACCGACACGGAGCAGCGGGTGCTGCTCGACGCCGTCACCGCCTATATGGACGTGCTGCGCGACGAGGCGACCTATCAGCTCACCGTCAACAACGAAGATGTGTTGCGGCGCGACCTCGAGGCGACGCAGGCGCGCTATGAGGTGGGCGAGCTCACCAAGACCGACGTCGCCCAGGCGGAAGCGCGTCTCGCCGACGCGACCTCGCGGCGCATCGGGGCCGATGGCCTGCTTCAGGTCGCGCGCGCGCGCTACGCCGAGGCGATCGGCGATCAACCGGGCACGCTCGAGCAGGCCCCGCCGCCGGTCGAAATCCCGGCCTCGCAGGAGGAGGTCGTCGCCGGCTCGGAGAACGCGCCGCTGGTCTCCGCCGCGATCTACAACGAGCAGGCCGCGATCGACGGCATCGACGTGGCGTTCTCCGACCTGCTGCCCTCGCTCAATCTGGTGGGGACCGCCGCCACCGCCGACGACATCACCCGTTCGGGCGCCGGGCAGGACAGCGCCAGCATCGTGCTGCAGCTCCGCATCCCGCTCTATCAGGCGGGCGCCCCGGATTCTGCCGTGCGCCAGCAGAAGCAGATCGCATCGCAGCGCCGGCAGGAACTGTTCGATCAGCGCCGCATCGCCTTGTCGAACGCGGTCTCGGCCTGGCAGGTGCTCGAGACGGCGCGCGCCACCATCGAATCCTTCGAAGCGGCCGTCGCGGCGAACCGCATCGCGCTCGAGGGCGTGCGGCTGGAATCGGAGGTCGGCGCGCGGACGGTGCTCGACGTGCTCGACGCCGAACAGGAATATCTGGACGCGCAGGTGAGCCTCGTTCGCGCGAAGCGCGATCAGGTTGTCGCCGCCTATGCGGTGCTGGCGGCGAATGGCCGCCTGACCGCCCGCGCCCTGGGGCTGCCGGTTCCGTATTACGACGTGGAGGCTTACTACAACGCGGTGCGCAACAAGTTCTGGGGCACCGATACCCCGAACCCGCAGCCGACGGACATGACGACCCCGACCAACTGAGCCGCGGGACCGTCTCCCCCCTGCGCGTTCCTAGAAAGCGATGCAGGCTTCGCGATCCACCCGCAGCACGGATTGCTGCTCGAAACGGCGCTTGTAGCTGTCGATCAGGCGACCGACCCGCTCCTCGAGGCCGAGCAGGTCGGTCACCACGATCGTCAGCACCTTGCTCGGCTCCGAGATCGAGATGCCGGTCGAGCGATCGAGATAGCGGCCTTCCGCGTCGGTAGCGGTGAAGCCGTCCGGGAAGGCGGGGCTCGCCACCTCGTCGAGGAACTTGCGCCAGTCCTTATCGCTCACCGCGCCGCCGCCCGCGATGGAGCGCCCGAAATAGAGCTCCACCATATGGGCCGGCATCAGCCCGCCGCCGCACTCCGCCGTCGGGACGGTATCGACGTCCTCGGTACCGAGCGAGCAGCCCCCGAGCAGCAGAAAGCCGGCTAAGGCCAGCGCCCAGATCGCGGCGGCCCGGTTCGAGGATGCTGTCGGCGAGGCGGACATGGGGGAGGATTTCCGGTGGATTCAACGCCTGCATCAACTTGCCCGAGCGGACCGACGCCCGGCAAGGGGCGGAAATCCGCAGATTCGGCCGAAACCTCCGGCCAAGGCTCAAATTCGATGCTTAACCAGAGCTTAACCCGCGCGTTCGAATCATCGTCGGCAAGGGGCGGGTCGGCAGGGCGAGGCAAATCGTCCGGGCCGAGGGAAAACGCCCGGTGGGGAAATGAAACAGCTCGTCTATTACAGCACGGCGCTGCGTCTCTTTACGGATGACGAGCTGCTGGCGATTCTCGAGCCGGCGCGCGCCGCCAACGCCGCGGCCGGCATCACCGGCATGCTGCTCTATGTCGACGGCAATTTCATTCAGGCGCTGGAAGGCCCAGCCCGCGCGCTCGACAGGCTCTTCGCCCGGATCGAGGCGGACTCGCGGCATCGCGGCGTGCTGAAGGCCTTCGAGATGCCGATCCGGCGGCGGAACTTCGCGGAGCTGCCGCTGGGCTTTCGCAACATGGCGAAGGCCGAGACCGCCGGCATCGCGGATCCCACCGACCTGCTGCTGCTTCCTTCGCAGGCGCGCCCGGCGGCATCGGGCGCGGCGCTCCATCTCCTCGCCACCTTCAATCGCGTGATCGGAGTCGACCAGCAGCTTCGCTGGGCGTGACGCGCGGCGGCCGGAATGTTCTCGCCCGGAGGCGAAGCCGCTGCCGGTTACGGCACGACGACCGTCATATAGGGGGCCGGCGGCGTTTCGCTCCAGCCGGTAAGCGGCGGTACCGCGAACTTCATCGGCGGCAAGCTCTTCAGATAGGCGACCAGTGCCGCCGCATCCGCGTCGTTGAGCCTTCCGTAGGAACGCCAGGGCATGACGACCAGCTCGCGCCCGTCCGGCCGCACGCCGGTGCGGATCGCCGCGACGATCTCCGCCTCGCTCCAGGCGCCGAGCCCGGTTTCGAGGTCCGGCGTGAGATTGGGCGGATAGACATAGCCATAGTCCGGGATCCCGAACCCCATCGAGGAGCCGGCGAGCAGCCGCGTCGGATCGGGCCGACCCACCAGAGCCCCCTCGGTATGGCAACCGGTGCAATCCATGATGGTGGCCAGATACTCGCCGCGCGAAACGAGGCTTTCCGCGGCGGCCGGGAGCGAGGCAAGCGGCAGGAAAAGACCCAGGGCGAGAGCGATCCGGGCCGCAAGGGCGATCGGGCGACAGGCGGTCTGCATCGGCAAATTCCTGAATGGACGGGCCTCGGGGCGCCGCCGGATCCGGCGGCAACGGGCAAGCATCTACCCCGCCGGCGCGAAAGCTGCAAGCAACCCTCTGATCCTCCCTGTGAAGTTCGTCACAGTACAATGGCCGGCCGGATGGGCACCGGATGTGCCCTGGGCCCGCGGCCTTGCTGCCGGCGCGCCGGTTCTCCCGGGCGCCCGGCCATGCTAGGTTTCCGCGCGTGAAACGCCGTCCGGGAGGAACGACCCGATGAATGTCATGACCAGCAAAGCCGACCTTGGCCTCGATGCGGCTCGCCAGGGACGCGTCGATCTGGCCGCAGCGCACCGTCTCGCCGTGATGCATGGCTTCAACGAAGGCATCTTCAACCATCTCACCATGGCCGTGCCGGGCCGCAACGACCGGTTCTTCCTCAATCCCTTCGGGCTCTACTGGTCCGAGGTGACGGCGAGCTGCTTCCTCGAGGTCGGCTATGACGGCACGGTGCTGGCGGGCGAGGGTGAGGTCGAGCGCTCGGCCGTCTGCATTCATGCGCCGATCCATCGGCTCAACCCGAATGCGGTCGCGGTGCTGCACACCCACATGCCCTATGCGAGCGCGCTCGCGCGGCTCGAGGATCCCCGCATCCAGGCGATCGGGCAGACGGAGATCGGCTTCCTCGACTGCATCGCCTATGACCAGGAATATACCGGCCTCGCCTTCGAGCCGG
Source organism: uncultured Rhodospirillaceae bacterium (assembly GCA_902826565.1). Lineage (GTDB taxonomy): Bacteria > Pseudomonadota > Alphaproteobacteria > Dongiales > Dongiaceae > CADEFF01. The sequence goes on from CADEFF010000028.1 coordinate 9,121, forward strand.
AGGAAGGCGAGCGGCTTGCCGGCGTGCTCGGCAAGAAATCCATCCTTTTCATGGCGAGCCATGGCGTGCTGGTCACCGGCCGCACCGTTTCCGAGGCCTATGACCGGCTCTACTATCTGGAGCGCGCCTGCCAGGTGCAGCTCTACGCGATGTGGACCGGCCAGAAGCTGAAGCGCGTCTCGGACGCCGTCGTCGAGCGCACCAAGCGGCAATACATCGCGTCGCCGACCTACGGCAACCGCCCGTCCGACCAGCATCATTTCGATGCGCTGAAGCGCATCCTCGATCGGCGCGAGCCGGACTATCTGAACTAGGAGAACGGCACCGGCGAGCAACCGCCGCGTCCGGCCCGAACCGGCGCGGGCGCGGAAGACGACCGCGAACGAGAGACCAGCATGGCCTACCAGACCATCACCGTAAGACCGATCTCCGGCGCGCTCGGGGCCGAGATCGAAGGCATCGACATCGCGCGCGACATCAGCCAGCAGGCCTTCGCGGAGATCCATCAGGCCTTCCTCGAGCACAGCGTTCTCTTTTTCCGCAACCAGAACCTCCCCCCGGAGCGCCAGATCGCCTTCGCCAAGCGCTTCGGCCCGGTGATGCAGGATCCCTTCATGAAGGCCCCGGACGGTCTCCCGGAGCTGATGATCGTGGTGAAGGAGAAGCACGAGAAGCAGAACTTCGCGGAGGGCTGGCACTCGGACAATACCTATCTCGACCGTCCGCCGCTGGGCTCCTTCCTTTATTCCGTCGAGGTGCCGGACTATGGCGGCGACACGATGTTCGCGAGCCAATATCGCGCCTATGAGGCGCTTTCTCCCGGCATGAAGAAGATGCTGGACGGGATGAAAGCCATCCATACGCCGCGTTCCTATGCCGAGGCGATCGCCAGCCGGCAATTCGTCGAGAATCCCGGCATGGAGATGCGCGACGATGCGGTGATGGAGAACGCGCTCAAGATCGTGAATGAGCATCCGGTCGTGCGCACCCATCCCGAGACGAACCGCAAGGCGCTCTACGTGAACGCCGCCTACACCATCCGCTTCAAGGACTGGACCGAGGAGGAGAGCAAGCCCGTCCTCGACTATCTCTATGCCCATTGCGTGCGGCCGGAATTCACCTGCCGCTTCCGCTGGACCCCAGGCACCCTCACCTTCTGGGACAATCGCTGCGTCCAGCACAACCCGATCAACGACTATCACGGGCAGCGCCGCGTCATGCATCGGGTGACGGCCGAGGGCGACCGGCCGTTCTGAGCCGGCCGGCTCGGCCGCCGGCCGACCTTCGGGAGCGGATCGTCTAGTAGCGGTCCGGATTGTCCGGCCACCAGCCGAGCAGCCGACCATGGCCCTGATAGCCCATGAGGCGGCGAACATTTTCCGGATAGCCGTCGGCGATCTCGCGCGGGATCGCGAGATAGTGGTTCTCCTCCTGCCGCAGCCAGCCGAGGCTGTAGGTGTTCACCAGCCCCATGCGCGGCCGGTTCGAGCGGTTGGCGCCGCCGCCATGCCAGAGCGAACCCATATAGAGCAGCACCGAGCCGCGCGACATGGTCGCCTGCACGGAATCCGCGTGGGTCGGCGGGCGGTTGACGTCCTTCCAGAGATGGCTGCCGAGCACCACATGCGTCCCGCCGTTCTCCAGCGTGAAGTCGTCGAGCGCCCAGTTGCTGCTGATCTGCCACTCCATGCCCGGCATGCGGATGGGATAGATCCCGTCGTCGCGATGCAGTCGCTGCGGCTCCTCGCCCGGCAGGATCTCGATCCCGGTGCAGCTCCCGATCCGGTAGTTGATGCAATGCGGCAGCAGGATCGCGTCGGCGATCGCCATGATGCGCGGATGCGCGATGAGATCCGCCGAATGGCGCGAATGGGCGAGGATGGCGCTCACGCGGAGCGTCTTGTAGCCGTTGAAGTCGCTCTGCGAGCGGGTGCCCTCGGAATCGAAGGCCGGACGAAGCTCGGCCGCCACGGCATCCACCAGCGCCGGCGGCGCCAGATCGCGGATGACGACGGCGCCGTCCCGCCGGAAGGCGGCCAGGATCTCGGCTACATCGTCCGTCGCTGCAAAAGATTGAACCGTCATCCCCCGATCCCTTCCCGCCGCGTCCCCTCGCCGGCGGCAATCGTCCGCCGCCACAGCTCGAGACTGCCCAGGCCCTGACGCGATCCGGCGATGGTCCGGTGCGTGAGGCCAGGCAGCGCGAGCGCGTCGATGGTGCGGTGATCGAGGATCGGCATGACGGCGCTCCGGTTCTGTGAGGCGCGGCGGAGCTTACGCCAGCAGCCGCCAGGGGCGAAGCCACGAGGAAATGGGGCCAAACCCGTCGAAACTGCAAGATCAGGGATCCCCTAACCTTCTGAACCGGAAAGGCTATTCCGGCATCTGGCGGCCTCCGCTTGACGCCCCGATGTCGATGAATTAAATAACTAACATGTCAGTTATTAAAAACAGGAAACCCCGGCCGACCGCACCGCGCTGGCGGCGGCGCAAGGAAGACCGTCCCGCCGAGATCGTGGCGGCGGCGCTCGCCTGCTTTGCGGAGAAGGGCTTCGCGGCGACGCGGCTCGAGGACATCGCCGAGCGCGCGGGCGTCACCCGTGGCACGCTCTATCTCTATTTCCAGGGCAAGGAGGAAATCTTCAAGGCGGTGGTGCGGCAGTCGATCCTGCCGATCCTCGTCCGGGGCGAGGCGATGGTGGCGGCCTCCGACGAGCCTTCCGGCACGCTGCTCGCGCGCCTCATCGAGAACTTTCCCAAGGCGGTGCTCGGCTCGCCCGTTTCGGCGCTGCCGAAGCTCGTGCTGACCGAGGTCGGCAATTTCCCGGACCTCGCCGAGTTCTATCTCGAGGAAGTCGTCCGGCGCGGCCGGCGGTTGATCAAGGCGCTCGTCAAGCGCGGCATCGATCGCGGCGAGTTCCGGCCGGTCGATCTCGATCATGTCTTCTACTGCGTCATCGCGCCGATCCTCCTGACCCTGCTCTGGGAACATTCCTTCAAACCCTATGACCGGAGCGAGCTCGAGCCCGATGCGATGCTGCGGGCGCACCTCGACCTGCTGCTGAACGGACTTCGGCGGGGGAGCGACCATGCGGCCTAGCCGGCGCATCCTGATCGTCCTGGCGCTGGTGCTCGCGGCGGGCGGCATCTTCGCCTGGCGTTACATCGAGGCGGCGCCGGCCCTTGGCGAGGAGCGCGGCTGGCTCGATCGCACCCTCGCGGCCTTCGGCCTCGGGGGCGAGAGCGACCGGACGATCTTCAGCGGCTATGTCGAGGCCGAATATGTGATGGCGGCGAGCCCGGTCGGCGGCCGGCTGATGCAGCTCGAGGTCGCGCGCGGCACCCAGGTGGCGGCCGGCACGAAGCTTTTCGCGCTGGAGGACGTGTCGGAGCAGGCGGCGCGCGCCGAGGCCGAAGGGAGGCTGTCGCAGGCTCAGGCGCTGCTGGCCGACCTCCTCACCGGCAAGCGGCAACCCGAGATCGATGCGATCGTCGCGCAACGCGCCCAGGCGCAGGCGGCGCTGAAGCAGTCCGAAGCCGAGTTCAAGCGCCAGACCGAGCTGCAGCGCGCCGGCTATGTCGCGACCAAGGCGGTCGACGATGCGCGCGCGCGGCGCGATTCCGACCTCAACCGCATCGCCGAGCTCGATGCGCAGCTCGAGGTTGCCCGCATGCCGGGCCGGGATCAGCAAATCCAGGCGGCGCAGGCTGAGGTTGCGTCCGCGAGCGCGGCGCTGAAGCGCGCCAACTGGACGCTCGACCAGACGGTCGTCGAGGCACCGGTGAGCGGGCTCGTGGTCGATACGCACTTCCGCCCCGGCGAGATGATCGCGCCGAATCAGCCGGTCGTGCAGCTCCTGCCGCCGGCCAACCTCAAGATCCGCTTCTTCGTGCCGGAAGCGCTGCTGGGGTCGGTCGCGGTCGGCGAGAAGGTCGAGCTGCATTGCGACGGCTGCGCGGCGCCCATTCCGGCGACGATCCGCTTCATCGCGCCCGAGGCCGAGTTCACCCCGCCGGTCATCTACAGCCGCGAGGAACGCACCCGCCTCGTCTTCATGGCCGAGGCCTGGCCGGACTCCGATCCCGAGGCGCTGCGCGTCGGCCAGCCGGTCGATGTGATCGCGGCCCGTCCGCAATGACGGCGGCGGGGCCGCGCGGAACGGCGAGGCCCGGCGAGGCGCCCGCCATCAGCGTGCGCGGGCTCGCCAAGCGCTTCGGCAGCCGCGTGGTGGTCAAGGATTTCGACATCGAGGTGGCGCGGGGCGCGATCTTCGGGTTTCTCGGCCCCAACGGCAGCGGCAAGACCACTACCATCCGCATGCTTTGCGGGCTGCTCACGCCGGACGCGGGCGAAGGCGAATGCCTCGGCTTCGACATCCGCCGCGAGGCGGCCGAGATCAAGCGGCGCGTCGGCTACATGACGCAGCGCTTCGGCCTCTACGAAGACATGACGGTGCGGGAGAATCTCGAATTCATCGGCCGCATGTACGGGGTGGAGCCGCTGCAACGGCGCACCACGGAGATCCTCACGCAGTTCGGCCTCGCCCAGCGGTCGGACCAGCTCGCCGGCACGCTCTCGGGCGGCTGGAAGCAGCGCCTCGCGCTCGCCGCCTGCGTCATCCACAGCCCCGAGCTGCTGCTGCTGGACGAGCCCACCGCCGGCGTCGATCCCAATGCGCGGCGCGAGTTCTGGGAGATGATCCACGCGCTGGCCGCAGGCGGCGTGACCGTCCTCGTCAGCACGCATTACATGGACGAGGCCGAGCGCTGCCACCGCATCGCCTATCTCGCGGGCGGGCGGCTCCTGCTTCAGGGCACGGTGCCGGAGGTCGTCGCCGGCTCCGGCCTTCATACCTGGTCGGTCGAGGGGCCCGACCTCGCGACACTCCAGCAGGAGCTTCGCACCCGGCCGGGCATCGACATGGTCGCCGCCTTCGGCAACGCGCTCCATGTCACCGGCACGAACCGCGAGGCGCTCGACGCCGCCATCGCGCCCTTCCGGGAGGACCGGCGCTATCGCTGGGAAAGAGTCGAACCCTCGCTCGAGGATGTCTTCATCCATACCCTCGCCCATAGCGAGGCGGCGGCCGCCCAATGATCCGCCGGGGTTTCTCCCTCAGCCGCTTCCGGGCGATGCTGGTCAAGGAATTCATCCAGATGTTCCGCGACCGGCTGACCTTCGCGATGATGGTCGCCATCCCGATCATGCAGCTTGTGCTGTTCGGCTACGCGATCAATGCCGATCCCCGCGCCCTGCCGACCGCCGTCCTCCTCGGCGATAACGGCACCTATGCGCGGTCGGTGGTCCGCGCGCTGGAGAATTCCGGCTATTTCCAGATCGTGGCCTGGCCGGCGCGGCCGGCCGATGCCGAGAAGCTGATCCAGAGCGGCGAGGTGCAGTTCCTGGTCGATATCCCGATCGATTTCGGCCGCGACGTGCTGCGCGGCGAACGGCCGGCGATCCTGATCGAGGCCGACGCGACCGACCCCGTCGCGACCGGCAACGCGCTTGCCGCGGCCGCCGCGCTCGGCCGCACCGCCCTGATGCACGACCTCGATGGCGCCCTCGCGCCGCTGCAGCCGGGCCCCACGCCCTTCGAGATCCGGGTCCACAAGCGCTACAACCCCGAGGGCGCCACCGAATACAACATCGTGCCGGGCCTCATGGGCACGATCCTCACCATGACCCTCGGCATGATGACGGCGGTCGCCGTCACCCGCGAGTTCGAGCGCGGCACGATGGAGAACCTGCTGGCGACGCCGGCCAGGCCGCTCGAAGTGATGCTGGGCAAGATCGTGCCCTATGTCTTCGTCGGTTTCGTCCAGGTCTGCGTCATCCTCGGCACCGGCATCGCGCTCTTCGACGTGCCGATGGAAGGCAGCTTCTGGCTGCTGATGCTCTGCGTCTTCGTCTTCATCGCCGCCAACCTCGCGGTCGGCTTCACCTTCTCCACCCTCGCCCGCAGCCAGATGCAGGCGATGCAGATGAGCATGTTCTTCTTCCTGCCCTCGATGCTGCTCTCGGGCTTCCTTTTCCCGTTCCGGGGCATGCCCGGATGGGCGCAGGTGATCGGCGAGGCCCTGCCTCTCACCCATTTCCTGCGCATCGTGCGCGGCATCCTGCTGAAGGGCACCGGCTGGGCGGAAGCCTGGCCGAGCCTCTGGCCGATCCTGCTCTTCCTCGCGATCGTCGCCGCCATCGCGCTCCGGCGCTACCGTCAGACGCTGGATTGACCGCGGCCGGCGAACTTGCCGCGATCAGCCGCGCTTCGACGGCACATAGCCGGTCGGCGCGAGGCCCGCGACGAAGACCGTCGCGGCATCCGGCTTCCGCCCCGCATCCTCCAGCCGTTCCTTGCGCCGCAGCGCCTCGCGCACACCGATCGCGCCGACATAGCGGAAGGGTTCCGGCGGAAACGTCTCCACCGTTTCGCGCACCAGCCCGCAGTGCGACCAGTCGTCGGCGGCCTCGCGGACGAGCGAAGCCAGAATCCGACCCCCGAGGACGGTCGGCCCCACGCCCTGGCCCGAGAAGCCGAGCCCATAGACGATGCCGGGATGGCCGCCGAGATGGCCGAAGAACGGCAGGCCGTCCACCGAACGATCGATCGGGCCGGTCCAGCTCGCCGCGACCGGCACCTCGCGCAGCATCGGATAGAGCCCGCGCCAGGCGGTCTCGACCTCGGCCGCGCGCGGCGACGGGCCTTCGTAATTGTCCCCCACCCGGCCGGCGAAGGCGAAATGGCCGAGCGAGCGGCCGAACACGACGCGGCCGCCGGGCGTGTTGCGCCAGTAATTGAGGAACATGCGGGAATCGCAGATGGCGACGCCGCTGGCGAAGCCGATCTCGGCGAGGCGCTGCGGCGCCGGGGCGGTCGCGATCATGTCGCTCGCCACCACCACCACGCGGCGGCGCAGCTCGCGCAACCGGCTGCCCCAGGCATTCATCGCCAGCACGACCTTGCCCGCCTCGACCGAGCCGCCGGCCGTATGAACCACCGGACAACGGCCGCGGTCGAGCCGCTGCATCGGCGATTCCTCGTAGAGCGCGACGCCCCGCTCCCGCGCCACGCGCCGGAGCCCGAGCGCGAGCTTCGCCGGCTGCAAGGTCGCCGCCTCCGCCTCGAACACGCCGGCGAGGTTGCGGTCGGTGCCGCCGCGCCGCGCGACCTCGGCGGGGTCGAGCGGCTCGAAGGGGCGCACGTCATGCTGCGCCAGCTCGGCGACCAGGCCTTCCCAGGCGCCGATCTGGTGCCGGCTCGAGGCCGTCCAGAGCCAGCCGTCATGGCGATAGTCGCAATCGATCCCCTGCTCCCGGCAGAAATCGCCGAGCTCGCGGACGGCGTCGGCGGAGCGGCCTGCGATCCAGCCGGCGCCTTCCGGCGTGGCGAGCTTCAGCAGCGAGAGATATTTCGCCCAGTAGCTGGTGACGAAGCCGCCATTGCGGCCGCTCGCGCCGGAGCCGCAGAGCGCCTTCTCCACCACGACGACGGAGAGCGCCGGCTCGGCCTCCTTCAGGCGGATCGCCGTCCAGAGCCCGAGATAGCCGCCGCCCACGATGCAGACATCGGCCGTGATCCGGCCCGCAAGCCGCTGCACCGAGAGCGGCCCTGCGGCCTCGACCGCTTCCTTGAACCAGTAGGCTTCGGTCATGGCGTCAACAGACGGTGAGGTCCCTCAAATAGGGCGTCAGGATCTCCGGCCCCTTCTCGGTGATCAGCACGTCGTCGATGAGACGCACGCCGAGACGCTCCGCATGGATATAGATCGGCGGCTCGACCGACAGCATCATGCCGGCCTCCAGCACATACTCGCTGTCGCCGAACATATGGATCGACTCGCCCCAGGAGGGCGGGTAGCCGGGGGCGATGCCGTAGCCGGTGGTATGCAGGCGATACTCGTCGTAGCCAGCGTCGGCGATCACCTTCTTCGCCGCGTTATGCGCATCGACGGCCCGCACGCCGGACCGCATCTTGTCGATGCAGGCGTCGCAGGCCTCGCGCACCACGTCGTAGATCTCCTGATGCCGCGCCGAGGGCTTGCCGATGGAAAGCTGGCGGCCGATCGTGACGCAATAGCGGCGATAGGCGCCGCCGAACTCGACATTGACCGCGTCGCCCTTCTTCATCCGCCGATCGGTCGGCGCGCCATGCGGATAGCAGGCGCGCTCGCCGGTGACGATGTTCATCGGGCTCGCCGGGCTGTCGCCGCCCTGGCTCAGCAGCGATCCGTAGATCGTGCCCGCAAGCTCGCATTCGGCGACGCCCTCGCGGATCTGCTCAAGCCCGACATGCATCGCCTTCTCGACGATGCCGGCCGCCTTGCGGATATAGGCGATCTCGGCCGGCGACTTCACGAACTTGAGCCGTTCGATGAGCGAGGTCGCTTCGACCGCCTCGGGAAAGAGCGCGCGGAGCTTCGCATGGTCATGGACGCCGAGATAGTAATAGGGCACCTCGAGCCCGATGCGGCGCTTGAGATAGCCGTGCTTTTCCATGATCCGGCGCAGCACCTCGATCGGGTCCCCCGGCTCGCGCCCGCCCCAGCCATAGGCGTGATCGGCGAGCGAGAGATCCTGATATTCCGCGACCTCGGCGAGGCGCATCTCGACGATCATCGGCGAAGCGGGGTCGAGCGGGAACAGCAGGCACTGGAATTCCTGATAGGACTTGGTCCGCGTGCCGATCAGATACTGGATGTTGGTCGGATGGATGACGATCAAAAGCTCGATGCCCATCTCCGCCATCCGGGCGCGCACGCGGCGGTGCCGGTCGGCGAACTCCTCGCGCGAAAAATCGTCCTTGGACATGTCTTCCCCTCGAAAGCTGGTTATAGGCGTGTTTCTCTCGGCGATCAGGCGGCGTCGTAGGCGAGCAGCGCCATGAAATCGCCCTGCTGGATGATCGCCGGGTGGTGCCGGCCGATCAGCATGCCGTCCCGCTCCGCGCGATAGACGATCGGCTCCTCGCCGGGCCGTTCCATGGAGTGGATCTGCGCGAGCGGCTCGCCGGCCTGCACCGTGCCGCCCATCTCCACCAGCATCTCGAAGAGCCCGCCATGGTTGGCGATGCTGTAGCAGCCGGGTCCGGCGGTATCCATGAAGCGGGTCGGCGGCGCATTCTCGCCGGTCGGCCGCGTGATGCCGAGATGGGCGAGCACGCGCCGGACGCCGCGATCGGCGATGCCGACCGTGGCGGGCGTGGTGGTGCCGCCGCCGCCGAGCTCGGCCGCGAGGAACATCTTCCCCATGCTCTCGACCTGGGTGTCGAGCATGCCCTCGGCATCCAGCTCCTGAAGGATCAGGCTGATCGGCGCCCCGATGGCGAGCAGCGCCGCCTTGGAGCGCTCGAACATCGCCTTGTCCTCGAGCCGGTGAATGCAGGCGAAAGGCTGATACATCATCGTCTTGCCGCCGGCATGGAAATCCATGACCGCGTCGCAGAGCGGCAGAATCAGCGTGCTCACGAAATGCGCGATGAGCTGCGAGACCGTGCCCTTCCGCTCGCCCGGGAAGGCGCGGTTCATGTTGACCGCGTCGATCGGCGAGGTGCGCTTGCCGGCCCGCGCCGCCGGCAGATTGAGGAAGGGCAACAGGATGACGCGGCCCGCCACGTCCTTCGGGTCGAGCGCGCGGCCGAGCTTCACCAGCGCGATCTGGCCTTCGTACTCGTCGCCATGGTTGCCGCCGGTGAAGAGGATGGTGGGGCCGCTGCCGTTCTTGAT
>CADEFF010000028.1:18943-37129 GCA_902826565.1 uncultured Rhodospirillaceae bacterium
CGTCGCCATGGTTGCCGCCGGTGAAGAGGATGGTGGGGCCGCTGCCGTTCTTGATCACGGCGATCGGCACGCGAAGCGTGCCCCAGCCGGAATCGTCGCGCGAATGCGGCACGTCGAGATAGCCGAACTGCTTGCCGGTCTTCTCGAAATCGACCGTCGCCTGGACCTTGGAGATGAGCGTCGCCACGGGGTTCGCACCTGTATACAAGTTGGGTCGAATATCGCAGACCCGGCCGCGGGGAAACAAGCGGAAAAGCCGGCGTCCGCCGGCCGGATGCCACGGGCGGGGTTGCCGCGACGCCGGCCGGCTGATACCCAACTGCCTTCGCCCGTTCGAGGATCCCGCGCGCCATGAGTTCCAAGCCCCGGCCCGGCCTTCGGCTCAGCCGTTACAGCGCGCCGGAGCGCTTCGCGATCCTCTATCGCGAGCTCCGCAACCGCATCTGCTTCCTCATCTATCCGCCGGGCGCGCGGCTCAGCGAGACGGTCCTCGCCGCCGAGTTCGGCGTCAGCCGCACCCCGATCCGCCGCGTGCTCGGCCGCCTCGAGGCCGAGGGCATGATCGAGACCTCGCAGGGCGCCGCGACCGTTGTCACCGACGTGGACTGGACGTCGCTCGCGGATCTTTTCGAGCTGCGTGCGAGGCTCTCCGAGCTCGCGGGGCGGATCGGCTTCCGCAAGGCGACCGCCCGCGACCTCCGCGAGATGCAGGCCGTGCGCGCCGCGCTCGCGCGCCTCGCCCGCAAGCCGGATCCGCGGCGCTATGCGGAGCTCAATCTCCGGTTCCATCGGGCCTATACCGGCCTCATTCCGAACAAGCCGCTCCGGGAGTTCATCGAGCTGCTCTATGCCCAGACCAACCGGATCTGGCTGAAGGAGCTTCCCTTCATCGACTGGCAGGAAGAGATCGGCCTCTTCAACCGGCAGGTGGGGCTCATTGCGGGCGCGATGCGCCGCAACGATTCCACCGCGATCGCCCGCACCGAAAGCGCCATTATCCGCACCAGCTTCGACCGGGTGCGCAAATACCGGAAATCCCGCAAGATGTGAGCGCCGCCCGCCGCGGGAAAGCGGCGCCGCGCCGGCGTCGCCCTTCCGGGTCCGTCCGGCCTAAGCCATACTTCCGCCCGCCAGCGGCTTCGCGCCGCCCCCGACTTTCACCCCCGGCAGGACCGCCATGAACGCCGACGCCACGACCATCGCCGCGAAAGGATCGCCTGGGACGGGCGCGCCCGGCACGAGCGCGCCCGCGATCCCGTTCGACGCCGGGCCCTTCCCGCGCGGGCTCCTCGGCTTCATCGTCCTCGCGACCGATCTGATCGTCGAGGAGAACCTCTTCCGCATGGCGCCGGCCGGCGTCGGCGTGAGCTTCTCCCGCATCCGGACCGACAACGACACCACCGTCGCCAATCTCGCGAAGCATCTCGATCATATGGCCGAAGCCGCCGCGATCCTGCAGCCGGACGCGAAGCCCGCCACCATTTGCTATGCCTGCACCTCGGGCTCGATCGTGATGGGGCCGGACCGGATCAGGGCCGAGATCGCCCGCGGCGCGCCGTCGAGCCAGGCGACCACCCTCGTCAGCGGCGTGCTCGCCGCCCTTCGCGCGGTTGGCGCGAAGCGGATCGCGGTCGGCACGCCCTATATCGACGAGATCAACCGGCTCGAGGCCGACTTCCTCCGCCGCGAGGGCTTCGAGATCGCCGCCATGGAAGGGCTGCAGATCGTCGACGGCGAAGCCATGGGGCGGATCCCGCCCGGCTATATCCGCGATTTCGCCCTCGGCCTCGACCGGCCGGACGCCGATGCGATCTTCGTGAGCTGCAGCGCGATCCGCACCATCGACGTGCTGCAGGAGATCGAGGACCGGGTGGGAAAGCCGGTTATCGCGAGCAATCAGGCGATGATGTGGCACTGCCTCCGGCTGGCCGGCGTCAAGGACGCGATCCCGGGCTTCGGGCGGCTGTTCGACCGGCGCTGAACCCGCGAGAGCTGAACGCGGGCGCGCAGCCTTCGCCAGGGATTAACCCTGCCCGCCCCGGCCCCGGCCCCGGCCCCGGGGCGCGCGGGCGGGCTCAATCCGCGTTCCCGCCCCGCCGCAATCCGCGAAAGGCGCGCCCCATTCGCGCGCGTTAATCGCGTCTTCATCGCAAATCTGAACGGATCGAAAAGACGGCTCTGGCAAGCTTCGCTCGCTTCCGTTCGCGGCCTCCAGCGATGCAGGCAGCGCGACCAGCAATGGGGTGCAGCATGCGAAGGGCGTACGGCCGCGCTGCCGCGTGGCGATTCATTGCCATTCTGGTTCTGATCCTGGCGGCGGTCAGCCTCGGCACCGCTCCGCGGAGCGATGCCGGCACCGCGCCGCCGGGCGACCAGCGCTGGCTGTTCGTCGAGACCAGCGGTCGCGTCGAGCTGAGCCCGGCGGGCGCGCCCGATCTCTGGCAGCCCGCGACCGTCGGAACCTGGGTCGAGCTCGGCGCGGCGGTGCGCACCGGCGCGGACGGCTCGGCGCGCCTCTCCCATGGCGGCGACGTGATCCGCATCGGGCCCGACAGCGAGATGTCGCTGCCGGCGCCGGGACAGGGCGATGACCTGGTGACGCGGATATTGCAACGCGCCGGCCAGATTTTCTTCGAGGTCGCGCATCGCTCCAGCGGGAGCTTCCGCGTCGATACCCCCTATCTCGCGGTCGTGGTGAAGGGCACCCGGTTCGGCGTCAGCGTGTCGGGCGAGGGCACCTCGGTCTCGGTGACGGAAGGCGCCATCTCGGTCTCCAAGGAAGGCGGCGGCGAGGCCGGCGTGTCGGCGGGCGAAACCGCCAGGACCGGCACCGGCCCGAGCGACGGCATTTCGGTGAGCAAGAGCAGCGCCGCAGCCGAACCGGCGACGAGCCCCGCCGCCCCGGCTCCCGCCCCGACAGAAACAACCGAAACGACCGAGGCGGCTATCTCCGTCGATGAGGCGGGTGCAACCGCCGCCGCGGCGGAAACCGGCACCGATGCCTCGAGCGGAGACGCCGGGGGCGGAACTTCCAGCGGCGGCGGCGGTACGGCGGGCGGCGGCACGTCGGGCGGGGGCACGTCGGGCGGGGGCACATCAAGTGGCGGAACCTCCGGCGGGGGCACGTCGGGCGGTGGCACCTCCAGCGGCAGCTCCGGCAGCGGTTCCAGCGGCAGTTCCGGCAGCGGCAGCGGGGGCGGTCTCGGCGGCGCTGTCGGCGGGGCGATTGGCGGCGTCGGCGACGCTGTCGGCGGTCTGGGCGATGCCGTGGGCGGCGGTCTCGGCGGTGCGCTGGGCGGCCTCGGCGGCGCCCTTGGTGGCCTCGGCGGCGCGCTCGGCGGTGGCGGCGGCCAGTCCGGCGGCGGCGCCGGCGGGCATGACTGACGCCGGGCTGCCGCGATGCGAGGAAACCCGACACCGCCGATGACGCCCGGCCGCGTTCCTGTCACGCGACCCAAGGGTGCCGAAGGAATTCCGCGACATGGTTCGTCGGCGACGCCAGGCGCGCCCGGCCCACGCGGATTCCGCCGCTGGGCCGCATGGGCCGTCATGGCGGTCCTCGCGGGGGGCATTGCGGGCTCGGGCCTGCTCGACGGGATGGGCGCGGTCGATTCCCGCCTGCCCCTGCTCCAGCGTTCCGCCACGAGGGACTTCACCCTCGTCGCGATCGATGCGCCGAGCCTGCAGAAGCTCGGCGTCTGGCCCTGGTCGCGCGCGCTTCATGCGGCGTTGATCGACCGCCTCATGGCGGCCGGCGCGCAGGAGATCGCGTTCGATGTCGATTTCAGCGCCCGCTCGACCGACGGAAGCGATGCGGCGCTCGAGGCGGCGCTCGCGCGCGCCGACGGCCATGTCGTCCTCGCCGCCTTCCGGCAACCCGCGCCGGAGGGCGACGGCTTCACCTATGCCCGGCCCCTGGACCGGTTCCGGCCCTATGTGCGGCTCGCCTCGATCAATGTCCGGCCGGACGAGGACGGGCGCGTGCGGCGCTTCGCCACCTGGGACGACTGGCCCGAGGGTCCGGTGCCGACAATGGCGACGGTGCTGGCGGGCGCCGATCCCGCCGCCTTGCCGCCGCTTTTCCACATCGATTTCGGCATCCGGCCCGACACGATCCCGCGGCTTTCCTTCGCCGACGTGCTCGACGGCCGGTTCGATCCCCGGCTGGTCGCCGGCAAGCGGATCCTGGTCGGCGCGACGGCGATAGAGCTCGGCGACATCGCGGCGGTACCGGCCTGGACGGCGCTGCCGGGCGTGCTGATCGAAGCCGTCGCCGCCGAATCCATCCTGCAGAAGCGCATGATGCTGCCGCCGCCGCGGCTGCTCGCGATCGCGCTTTGCGGCGGCATCGTGCTCCTGCTGGGGCCGGGGCTGCTCGGCTGCTCCTGGCGCTTCGGGCTGCTGGTAGCGGGCACGTCGCTGCTCGGGATCAATCTGATGGGGCTCGTCATCGAGCGGAATTTCGCCGTGGTCGCCTCGACCGCGCCCTATGCCGCCGCCATCATCATCGCCTATGCGAGCAGCCTGGTCGGGCGCATCGAGCAGCAGGGGCTTCGGCTCTTCGCTCAAGGCCGGGCGCTCGACCATAGCGAGCTCCTCACCCGCAACATCGCGGACCATGCCTTCGACGGGCTGATCGTCACGGACGCGGCCGGCATCATCCAGACCTTCAACCCCGCGGCCGTCCGCATGTTCGGGATCGCCAAGGACATCGCCATCGGCCGCAGCCTGACCACACTCTTCGGCGGAAAGGGCGATCCGCCCGCGAGCGCCACGGAGACGACGCTGCTCGCCCAGACCTTGGCGAGCGGCGCGCCGCGGGAAGTGATCGCCCAGCGCGCCGGCGGCGGCGAATTCCCCGCCGATCTCGCCGTTGCCGAGATGCGCGACGGCGAGTTCAGCGGCTATGTCGCCCTGGTCCGCGACATCAGCGCCCGCAAGCGCGCGGAGGCGACGGCCAGCCGCGCCCGCCAGCGCCTGCTGGACGCGATCGAGAGCATCGCCGAGGGCTTCGCGCTCTACGACGCGCAGGATCGGCTCGTCCATGCCAATCGCCGCTATCGCGAGCTCTTCTCGACGCCGCGCGCGCCGGTCGCGCCGGGCCGGGTCTATGGCGACATCATGCGCGACTACGCCTTCTCCGGCGCGGTGTCCGGCCCGCCGGCAGCCCGCGAGGTGTGGTGGCAGACCGCCATGGCGCACCATGGCGATCCGCAGGAAGCGTTCGAGCATCGCACGGCGGACGGGCACTGGCTGCTGGTCGGCGAGCAGCGCACGGCGGAAGGCGGCATCGCCGTCGTCGTCGCCGACATTACCGCCGCCAAGGAACGCGAGAGCGATCTCGAGCGCGCGCGCAAGGACGCCGAGCTCGCCAATCGCGGCAAGAGCGAGTTCCTCGCCAATATGAGCCACGAGCTGCGCACGCCGCTCAACGCCATCATCGGCTTCTCGGAGCTGATGGAGCACCAGACGTTCGGCCCGCTGGGCCACGGCAACTACCGCGACTACGCGCACGATATCCGCGAGAGCGGGCAGCATCTGCTCGACATCATCAACGACGTGCTCGACCTTTCGCGGATCGAGGCCGGCAAGCTCACCCTCAACGAGGCGCCGATCGATCTCGACCGCGTGTTGGCGGGAACGCTGCGCATCGTGCAGCAGCGGGCGCACGAGGCCGAGCTTGCCCTCGTCGACAGCACCGAGCGCGGCCTGCCGCCGCTCCATGCCGACGAGCGGATCGTGAAGCAGTGCCTCATCAACCTGCTTTCCAACGCCATCAAGTTCACGCCGAAGGGCGGGCGCGTCGAGCTCACCACGCGCCGCACGCCGGAGGGCGGGCTCTGCTTCGAGATCATCGACAACGGCATCGGCATCGCCGCCGGCGATCTCGACCGGGTGATGGCGCCCTTCGTGCAGGCCGACGGCTCGCATCAGCGGCGTCATAACGGCACCGGCCTCGGCCTGCCGCTGGTGAAGTCGTTCATGACCCTGCATGGCGGCCGGCTGGATCTGACGAGCGAGCTCGGCGTCGGCACGCGGGTCGCGATCAGCTTCCCCGCGCACCGCATGATGCCGCCGCGCGCGATCGCCGTCTGACCCCGGTCGACGGTCGCACGGCCCGATGGCGGGTGGCGATACCCGGCCGGCGCGGCCGGGCGTCTTGGGCTTCCTACGGGTGCTACGCCTCGCTGGCGTTACGCCTTGCGGGCGCCGACGACGAGGAGACCGCCGCCGATCAGGATGGCCGCCACGCCGGCCCAGACCGGCACGTTCACGGTTTCCTTCTCCTCGACCGACAGCTCGAGCGGACCGATCTCGGCCTGATGGGTTTCCTTGGTGTAGCTGAAGCTGCCGAAGGCGAGCCCGGCAATGCCGGCCACGATCAGCAGGATGGCGATTACCCGCACCGGAGTCATATCCGTCTCCCTGGAAGTTTTGCCCCGCTCGACATCAGGGGTGCGCGCCCCGACCGACATAGGAACCCGCCGCCGTCGCCCGCAGTTCCCGGGCGCCTTCCGGGAACCGGCCGCAATCCGGCGATCCTCGGCGGTTTCGCGGCTTCCTGCCGTTTTGCGCCGAAGGCGGTGCTCGACTAGCATGCGGGCCCGCAAGACCCGACGGACCGATCGCGCCCCATGCTGAACGACCGCAACTTCGCCTGCGAATACGGAAAGATCGAGCGGGTGTCGCCGCTGATCCGCCGGATCGTCGCGGAAAATCCCGGCCCCTTCACTTTCTGGGGCACCGGCACCTACATCGTCGGCCATGGCGAGGTGGCGGTGATCGATCCCGGCCCCGACCTTCCCGCCCATATCGACGCGCTGCTGAAGGCGCTCGCCGGCGAGCGGATCGCCCGGATTCTGGTCACCCATACCCATATCGATCACTCGCCGGCCGCGAAGGCGGTGAAGGCGGCGACCGGGGCGCCCAGCTTCGGCTTCGGCCCCCATGGCAAGGCCGGCGAGACCGGCGAATCGGGCGCCGATCTCGAGTTCCGGCCGGACCGCACGCTTCGCGAGGGCGACAGGGTCGAAGGCCGCGGCTGGCATCTCGAAGCGGTGCATACGCCGGGGCACGCCTCCAACCATCTCTGCTTCGCCCTGCCGCAGGAGAAGGCGCTCTTCTCGGGCGACCATGTGATGGGCTGGTCCACGACGGTGGTGGTGCCGCCCGACGGCGAGATGCGCGCCTATATGCGCTCGCTCGACCGGCTGGCGGCGCGGCGGGATGCGATCTACTGGCCGACCCATGGCGGGCCGATCCGCGACCCGCAGACGCATCTCCGCGAGCTGATCGCGCACCGGCAGGGCCGGCGCGCCTCGATCCTGGCGGCGCTCGAGCTCGGATCGGCGACACCGGCCGGGATCGTGGCGCTGGTCTATAAGGGCCTCGACGAAAAGCTCGTCGAGGCGGCGGCGCAGTCCGTCCTCGCCCATCTGCTCGAGCTCGAGGCCGACGGCCTTGCGGCGCGGCGCGAGGACCGCTGGGAGCGCCGGCGACCCTGACCTCGCCCGTCCGGGCGCTTCGCGCCGCGGCTCAACGCCACTCCCACATGCGCCAGCTATAGCTGCCGTCGGGGCTCATGTCGTACTCGAGCACCGCGCCCATGGCCTTGAGCCGCGCGAGGCCGGGGCTCGTCCAGGGAAAATCGCCGAAGGCCGAATAGCGGTCCGGGCGTCCCGAGACGCCGGTCGCGCGGAAATAGGCGATCTCGCCATCGGCGAGCTGGAGCAGCATGCGGCCTTCGCCGAACTTGCCGCCGCCGTCGCGGAAGGTCTCCCAGTAGCTCCCGATCAGCGTCATCTTCTGGCCGAGGAACGTGCCTTCGCCCTCGAAGGATTTCTCGATACGCGGCGCCTCCCATTCGAAGGGCAGCAGCCGCGTCCCCGTCGACCGGCCGAGGGCCTCTCCCAGCTTTTCTCCCAGCATCTCGACGTCCCCTTGCAGAAATCCTGTCCTCTTCGATCCTTCGCGCACCCGCGCCGGCGCCGCCATGGGGCGCTTCGCCGGCTTTCTCGAAATCCGGGGTTCGGTGGCGCTGGCTAGACCAGCATCTGAAGCCGGCAGGAGAACCCTTCCGGATCGTAGGCGATGCGGACCTGGCCCCGCTCGCCTTCGAAAGCGCGCTCCAGCAGCATGGAGCCGAAGCCCTTCCGCTCGGGCGGCCGGACCGGCGGCCCCCCTTTCTCCTGCCAATCGAGCCTCACCTGGGACTGGCCCTCGGCATCCTTGAAGGCTTCCCAATTGATGAAGACCCGCCCGCCGCCATTCGACAGCGCGCCATATTTTGCCGCGTTCGTCGCGAGCTCATGCAGCGCCATGACCAGCAGTACCGCCTTGGCCGAGCTGAGCCACGCATCGCCCGTGCCCTCGACGAAGAACCGCTCGCGGTGGGTTTCGCGGAAGGCATCGAGCGCCATGTCGACGACCTCGCGGTAGGAGGCGCTGTCCCACCGCTCGATCTTCAGCAGGTCATGCGCGCGCGAAAGGGCGTGAAGGCGGCCGATGAAGGCGGCACGCTCTTCGGGCGAGGCGGACCGCAGGGTCTGGCTGGCGATCGATTGCACCGTCGCCAGGCTGTTCTTGATGCGATGCCGCATCTCCGCGATCAGCAGCTTCTGCTGCTCCTCCGCCGCTTTGCGGTCGGTGATGTCCCGCGCGATCTTCGAGGCGCCGATGACCCTGCCGTCGACATCCTTCACCGGAGAGACCGTCAGCGAAACCTGGAGCTGGCTTCCGTCCTTGCGCTGACGGATCGTCTCGTAGGTCTCGACGCGCTCGCCGCGCCGGATGCGCGCCAGGATGTCGGCTTCCTCGCCGAGGCGGTCCGAAGGTATGAGGATGGTGACCGATTTGCCGATCGCTTCCTCGGGCCGGTAGCCGAACAGCCGCTCCGCGCCGCGGTTCCAGCTCTGGATGATACCGTCGAGATCCTTGCTGACGATCGCGTCGTTCGAGGATTCGACGATCGAGGCGAGCTGGGAAAGGCCCTGCCGATCGCGGTCGCGATCCGTGAGGTCGACCAGCATGTTGACCGCGCCCTTGGGCTTTCCCGCAGCGTCGTAGAGCGGTGTCGGATAGGGAAGGAATCGCACGCGGCTGCCGTCGGGCCGTTCGGCGATCGCCTCGATGCCCCTGATGGCCCGGCCGGTCTTCAGCGC
Organism: uncultured Rhodospirillaceae bacterium; assembly: GCA_902826565.1. Lineage (GTDB taxonomy): Bacteria > Pseudomonadota > Alphaproteobacteria > Dongiales > Dongiaceae > CADEFF01. The sequence goes on from CADEFF010000028.1 coordinate 28,105, forward strand.
CACCGCCATCGGACATTCATCGTGGGGAAGCGGTGTCCCGTCGATGCGGAACAGTTTCCACGACCCGCACCATTCGGCCTTGCCGATCTCGGGGCGGTATCCCCACAGGGACACGGCCGCTTCGTTGTAATAGGTGAGGACGCCGCCGGCATCGGTTCGGTAGATGGCGGCCGGAAGCGCATCCAGCACGTCCCGGACATTCTCCTCGGCCGCGTCGATCGAGCTGGCCGCCCGTTGCAGGAGCTGGAGAGTCGCTTCTGGGTTCGCTGGCACGCACTCGCTCTCGACAGAGGGAATAATCGGACGAAAACCCGCAACCGACCCGGTCGAACTCTTCGCCCGGGTCGCAGGCTTGTCAATTGCTGTTTCGTCAGGAACCGAGGGAACCTCCGCGCGAAACCGCCGTTTTCCAAAACCAGCCGGAACCTGCCCGGAGGCGGTCCCGTTGTTTAAAGGTATGGTGCGAAAACCCGCTTGCATGGCACAGCCCAGGGCGCCGAAATCAGCCCCGCCGAAGCGCTGGGCGACGAAGCTCACGCGCCGGATCGTCGTCAGGAAGGGGCCGCATGACTGGCTCCTCTCGCTGGACGACGCGCGGCTCTACATCCTGAAGCATCTGCAGGACGCCTCGGATCCCGCGCCGGTCGAAAAGGCGGTCGATCTGCTCGTGCATGCCGCCGGCACGGGCCGCCTCGCCGACCGGGAGGCGGCGACGGCGCAGATGGAGCGCGCCCTTCGCGGGCGCGGCTGGCTGTGACCCGCGAGCTTTCCGGCCGCTTGATCGGCGGCGGGCTCGGGCTCGGCATCGTCCTCGATCTGCCGCTGCACCGCTGAACCCGTCCGGTGCCGAGCCGCCTCCCCTCTCGCGCGACGGACGGCCGGAACCGGGCTTCCCTCAACCGGGTTTCAAGATCGCAAGCCAGCCCCGGAGGCCGTCATGAGCGGTCGAACCCGCCTGTCCGTTTTCCTCGACCTCGCGCCCGCGATGCTGCTTCTCGGCGTCCTGGTTTTCGCAGGAATCGCCACCGCGAACTGGTCGGACCTGGTCTGCACCGCATCGGAGCAATGGATGTACGGCGCCTTCTGCGACGCCGCCGCCCCGGCGGAGGCGTTCCCGGCGGCGATCGAGCCGATGGCGCTGGAGGACAGCAACAGCCTCCCCGCGCCCGCGGCGCCACAGCTTCCCCAAGGCGCAGACGCCGCCGGCGCCGCGCCTTGAGCGGCCGTTGCCGCCGGCGCCAATCGACAAACGAAGCGGAAGGCGCTGGCGTCCCTTAAAGGAAACGCTGGCTCAATCGGAAATTTGGGAGCGCCTTTCTCCCCCGGCATCCGCTTGATTTGCAATGACCCAGGACTTTGGGCTGCAGACACGGGCCCGTGCTGTGCGATCATCCGCAGGTTGGCCCGAACGCGCCATCGGCGATGGCTGATCGCTCGAGACTCTCGTTCGCCAATGAAGGGGCGCGTCGCGGGCGAGCGGCAGCGGCAGGAGGTTGCCGAATGGAAGGCCATTCCTTTACCGGCGGATGCTTGTGCGGAAGGGTGAGGCTGGCGATCGACGCCGAGCCGAGCCGCGTCGGCATCTGCCATTGCCTCGATTGCCGAAAGCAGTATGGCGCCGTCTTCTATACCTTCGCGGTCTTCCCGGAGAGCGTCGTAACCGTGACCGGCGAAACGGCGCATTATGGCTTTCGCCACTTCTGCCCGGTGTGCGGCTCCTCGGTCTTCGACAAAAGAGGCTCCGAATTCGAGGTCAATGCCGGGGCGTTGGATTCGGACAACATGGTCCGCCCGACTTACGAAACCTGGGTCTGCCGAAGAGAGCGGTGGCTGCCCGCCTTTCCCGTCGACCATCGATACGAACGCGATCGGGAGTGAGGTTTCTCCTTGCAAGTTCCCTGGGCGAGAGCGGGCGGCGGATACAGACCTTGCCCCGCCGCCGCCAAAGCCATCACCTCTGGATGTTTCCTAAAGGCTTTACCGGATTGTCGTCGCGGCAGGCGTTTTCAACGGCCCACGCTACAGCCGCAGGAACGGCAGCGAGGTTCTTCCTGATGCAGGCTGGCTTGAGCCTGGAGCCGCCGGATGGTCACCTACAAACCGAAGCTGGGAATTATCGAAAGTTCGGATGATGCGTTCGACGAAATCGGCGAGGCGCAACCGCGCCTCGAACAATTCTTCCACGTCTTCGGCATCGCGCGGCGGCGAGTAGCCATCTCGGCGCTGCCGAGAGGCGGGTCAAGGGCATCGATGGCCGAGAGCGATCGTCGGTCAACCGGCGCGGTTGCTTTCCTCGTGTGTTTCCATTGCTTCTTGCGTTGAAGTGGGACGGCACGATGCTGGAGCGAAAGGTCGTATCGGTTTCGATTCCGCGCAGCGGCCATCACATGCTGCAGCGGATTCTAAGCGCCTATTTCGAGCCGCGCTTCCACTACTGCGAGACCTACCTGGCTGCCGACTGCTGCCGAACATTCCCCTGCCGGCGCGATCACGGCGAGAACGCGGTCTTCCTGCAGAAGACCCACGATTTCAACGGCAAAGTTCCGATTCTCCGCCATGCGCTCTATCTGGTCCAGGTCCGCCACATCGTGCCGCAGACGCTCTCCTACTTCGACTATTGGCTGTCTCACGAGAGCACGGCCGGGCTCGACAGCGAGGAGGCGTTCGGGGCCTTCGCCCTGGATCGGCTCCGGCGCTACAAATCATTCTTTGGGCGTTGGGTCCGCCGACCCGCCGAGAGCAACATCAGGCTCCTCGTCTACGAGAGGGTCATGCAGAACCCCATCGACGAGTTTGCGGGTGTGGTCGAGGTTCTCGACGACGGCAGGGTCGATCGGACGAGGCTGATGTCGGCCGTCGAGCGGGAGCAGGTGGCGCTGCGCCGGGATATTCGCCGGCACCGATACTACGGCTCGGATGTCCTGCGTTTCATCGAGAACGAAGCCGCCCGGGAGATCGCTTTTCTCGGCCTGCCGAGACTCTTCTGACCTGTCCCGGACACGCCGCCTGGCAGAACCCTTCCCTCTCGCACACCAGCCGCGCGTGCGCTGGCTCGCCCGCTGATAGCACTCAAACCTGTGCGGTAAGCGTGTGTGGTTTTGCTTCCCGGCTGATCTTGTAAAGCCTTGAAGCGCCTGTGTTTCAATGGTTTCCGAGAAGCTGGCGTCCCCTAGGGGATTTGAACCCCTGTTACCGCCGTGAGAGGGCGGTGTCCTAGGCCACTAGACGAAGGGGACCTCGGCGCGAGGCGGGCATGAGCCATGATGTCGGTCGCCCGCGAGGGCCCTTCATTAGGGGATCGCAGCCCACGGATCAAGCCCGTTGCCGCCGCTTGCCCGGGAGCCTGCGGAGCGCCCGCGGAATCCGCCGGGTCAGCCCTGCAGCGCCTCGAACTCCGGCGCGTCCGGGAAATAGACCGGCTCGCCCGGCCCGTGCGGCCCCAGCAGCGGATTGTCGGGATAGCGCCGGAAGACTTCGCGCCGCGCGGCGGCATCCTCCGGCCGGCAATCGCCACCGGGGAAGGGCTCGAGACCGAAATTCCCGAGGTCGCGTCCCTGGAGGAGCTGGCCGGAGCCGGTGCCGACCGATTGCCGCGCCCGCGCCGGCGTGTAGTCGAAGAGCAGCGCCGAGCGCAGCCGGCCGCTCCGGTTCGGGCCGGAGCCGTGGATCGTGTTCGCGTTGAAGAACACCACGTCCCCCGGCGCCGCATGCAGATCGCGCACCCGCTCGAGCGGCGGGTCGATCACCCGCGCCACCGTGCGCCGCCGCTGGCCTTCCGAGGTGGTGGTGACGCTGAAGGGTGCGATCGAACGATGGGTGCGCGGGATGATCGAGACCCCGCCATTCTCCGGCGTCGATTCCGTGATGGCGATGAAGGCGATCGCCACCGCCGGCTCGACCTGGACCCGCGCCATGTCCTGGTGCCAGCCATAGGTGAGGCCCGAGCCCGGGCGCTTGTTCCGGAACACGCCGTTGGTGAGCAGGATGTCGGGTCCGATCAGCGCCTCGACCAGGGTCAGCAGCCGCGGATGGCGCGCCGCCGCCACCACCCAGTCGAAGAGCAGGTTGCATTTGACGTCGAACGCCCAGGCGGCATCGGCCGGCCGGCGGCGCTCGAAGCTTTCCATGCGCTCGCGCAAGGCCGCGATCTCGGGCCCGGAGAAAACGGGGATCGGCTCGAGATAGCCCTCGCGGGCGAACGCGGCGCGGAGGTCGTCGGACAATGGATCCTGCTGCATGGCCATCGGATGATTGTTCGGGCCCAGCCTAGCAAATCCGCCGGGTTTTGGCATCGGCGCCGCCGGGTTTCGACAACGGCAAGGCGCCGGGCGCGGGTTATGCGTTGGAGAACTTGTCGATCGCCCAGAGCCATGTGCCGTCGCTTTGGCGGCGGGCGACCTCGGCCGTCATGCCTCCGTCGACGAGGCGGGTTGCGGTGAGCGCGAGATCGCCGCTGACCACGGCCGGACGCTGGCTTCCGAGCTCGAACTTCCGCCCCGTCGCGACCAGCGCCTGGAAAAAGTTGCGGATCGCCTCCCGGCCGAGCTTCGGCTGCCCGTCGCCGCTGTCGAGCGTGGCGTCGGGCTCGTAGAGCGCCACCATGCCCTCGACGTCACCCGCCCGCTGGCGCGCCACCAAGAGCCGCTCCAGCGCCTGCGGATCGCGCGCCGGCTCGCGGCCCGATCTGTCGGCCATGACGATCCTCCCCGGTCGAGAGCGTTAGGCGTTACGCGGCGGCGCCGGCATGGCGCGCGGCGACGGCGAGGAACCGGTCCACATCGGCAGGATCGGTGTCCCAGGCCGTGACCAGCCGCAGGAGCTGCGCGTTGTCCCAGCGATAGAAGAGAAAACCCTCCCGCTCGAGCGCGAGGATCAGCGGCTCGGGCAGGCTCACGAAGATCTCGTTCGCCTCGACCGGTGCCGCGAAGCTGGCACCGGTCACCCGCGCCAGCCCGTCCGCGAGGCGCTTTGCCATCCCGTTGGCATGGCGCGCATGTTTCAGCCAGAGATCCTCCGTCAGATAGGCCTCGAGCTGCGCCGAGAGAAACCGCATCTTCGAGAAGAGATGGCCGGCGCGCTTGCGCCGGAAGGCGAATTCCTGCGCCAGGTTTCTGTCGAACAGCACCACCGCCTCGGCCGCGAGCGCGCCGTTCTTGCTGGCGCCGAAGGAGAGCGCCGTCACGCCGGCGCGCCAGGTCATGTCGGCCGGGCTCGCCTTGCCGCCGGCCAGCGCATTGGCGAAGCGCGCCCCGTCCATATGGAGCCGCACGCCGAAGGGGCGGCCCGCCTCGGCGATGGCCGCGATCTCGGCCGGCTTGTAGATCGCGCCGAGCTCGGTCGCCTGGGTGATGCTGACGGCGGCGGCCTGCACCTGATGCACATTGCCCTTGCCCGACCGGGCGAGGCGGTCGGCAAGGTCGGCCGCGGAAATCTTGGCGCCCGCGCCGCTCATGACGACGAGCTTCGCGCCGCCGGTGAAGAGCTCCGGCGCGCCGCATTCGTCGACATTCACATGGGCGAGCTCGTGGCAGTAGATCGCGCCATAGGCCGGCGCCATGACCGAGAGGGAAAGCGCGTTCGCTGCCGTGCCGGTCGCGACGGGAAACACCGCGCAGTCGGTTTCGAACACTTCCTGCAGCCGCGCCTCGACGCTCTCGGTGAGCGCGTCCTCGCCATAGGGCGTGGCGCTGCCCTGGTTCGCTCGGGTGATCGCGGCGAGGATCTCGGGTGCCGCCCCCGTCACGTTGTCGCTGCGGAAATCGGTCCGGTTCGCCATCATCCCCTCGGAATTCGTCGCCGGGGCGGATTCGCCCGCCTTGTCCTATTCGACGTCGCCCTGTTCGGCCGCCGTGCCGAGCCGGCCGACGAGCGCGCCCGTCTCGCCGTCCACCACCAGCAGCAGGTTGCAATCGGCGCTGCCCTCGAGGCGCAGCCAGACGCGCCGGCCGGCGCCGGCGAGATCGGCGATGCGGCAACCGGCCGGGATCGGCAGGGCCTCGGGCGCGAAGGCCGCCGGCTCGGCGAGCTTCGTCGTGCGGTTGTAGATCGTCACCGCGACCACGACGATCCCGGCGAGGATCACCACGCCCATGAAGCCCACGAGAAACTTGAGAGCCTGCATCGTTTCGGTCCAGTCTCGGCCGATGTCGGAGAGTGCCCACGCGAAGCGCGTCGAGCTGGTCCTGTCCGCGGAGGCCGCCGGCGAGCGGCTGGACCGCGCGCTCGCGGGGGCGCTCGCCTCGGGCCCGGACCCGCTCTCGCGCAGCCGGCTCAAGACCCTGATCGAGGAAGGCCGGGTTTCGAGCGGCGGCCGGACCTTAACCGACCCCTCCGCTAGGGTCAAACCCGGGCAGCCCATCGCGATCGCGATTCCCGATGCGCGTCCGGCGGAGCCGCAGCCGCAGGCGATCGCCCTCTCGGTCGTGTATGAGGACGATGCGCTCATCGTCATCGACAAGCCGGCCGGGCTCGTCGTGCATCCGGCGCCGGGGAACGAGGAGAACACGCTGGTGAATGCGCTCATCGCCCATTGCGGCGCGTCGCTCTCCGGCATCGGCGGCGTCCGGCGCCCCGGCATCGTGCATCGCCTCGACAAGGACACGAGCGGGCTCATGGTCGCGGCCAAGACCGACGCCGCCCATCACGCGCTCTCGGCGCAGTTCGCGGCGCATGAGGTGGAGCGCGCCTATCTGGCCGTCGCCTGGGGCATGCCCGCGCCGCGCAGCGGCGAGATCGCCGGCAATATCGGCCGGCACCGGACGAACCGGAAGAAGATGGCGGTGGTGCCGCGCGGCGGCAAAGCCGCCCTCACCCGCTACCGCGTGGTGCGCGCGCTCGGCCCCGCGGCGAGCCTCGTTGAATGCCGCCTCGCGACCGGCCGCACCCACCAGGTCCGGGTGCATCTCGCGAGCCTCGGCCATCCGGTGATCGGCGACCCGCTCTATGGCCGCACGTGCGCGGCCGGGCTGTCGCCCGGGCAGCGCCTCGCCGTCGCCGGCTTCCGGCGCCAGGCGCTGCATGCCCGGCTTCTCGGCTTTCTCCATCCCGCAAGCCGGGCGCGAATGCGCTGGGAATCGGCCCTGCCCGCGGACATGGCGGGCTTGATCCAGGAATTAGAATTGGTATAAAATCACAACTAGGTGAGTGCACCAACACGGAAATATGACGAAAAGTTCATTTTATTGCGCCGCAAAAAGGCCATATAGTTTTGCCTAGAGTCGAGCATCCGAGAGGGGGATCGCAGGTTTAGGGACAGGTGGGAATCAGGAGGGATCTGACATGGCGACCACAAGCAGAACGGTTCCAGTGCTGACGGCGGAGGGCAACCTCTCCCGGTACCTGTCGGACATCCGCAAATTTCCCATGCTGGAGGCGGACCAGGAATACATGCTCGCCAAGCGCTGGCGCGAGCATGGCGACACCGAGGCCGCCCATCAGCTCGTCACCAGCCATCTCCGGCTCGTCGCCAAGATCGCCATGGGCTATCGCGGCTACGGCCTGCCGGTGAGCGAGCTCATCTCCGAGGGCAATGTCGGCATGATGCAGGCGGTGAAGCGCTTCGATCCGGAGCGCGGCTTCCGTCTCGCGACCTATGCCATGTGGTGGATCCGCGCCTCGATCCAGGAGTACATCCTGCATAGCTGGTCGCTCGTGAAGATGGGCACCACGGCGGCGCAGAAGAAGCTTTTCTTCAATCTCCGCCGCATCAAGGGCCAGCTCAAGGCGATCGAGGAGGGCGATCTCTCGCCCGAGAACGTCAAGAAGATCGCGACGCAGCTGAACGTGCCCGAGGACGACGTGGTGCAGATGAACCGCCGCCTCGCCGCGCCGGACAATTCGCTCAATGCGAGCCCGCGCGCCGACAGCGAGGGCGAATGGATCGACTGGCTGGTCGACGACAGCGACAACCAGGAAGTCCGTCTCGCGGAGAGCGAGGAGTTCGGCAAGCGGCAGAAGCTGCTGACCTCGGCGATGGAGAACCTGAACGATCGCGAGCGCCACATCCTCACCGAACGCCGGCTCAAGGACGAGCCGACCACGCTCGAGGATCTGAGCAAGGAGTTCGGCATCAGCCGCGAACGGGTGCGGCAGATCGAGGTGCGGGCCTTCGAGAAGCTGCAGAAATCCATCCGCAACGCCGCGGTCGAGCAGAACCTCGCGAACTGACGGCCGACGCGGCCGATTCCGCAAACAGCCAAGCCCTCCTGCCCGCCGGGCAGGAGGGCTTTTCTTTTGGGTCCGGGCCAGATTCGGCCGGTCAGCGGCGCCGTTCGAGTATCCCGCTCTTACCGCTGCCACGCTCGGGCCTACCCCCTCGCCCCCTGACGCCGAAGGATGGCGAAAGCACGCGTCTCCTCGGTCCGGGCTTTCCCCCTCGGCCTGCGAAGCGGGGAGAGGGTCGGGGTGAGGGGTCGCAGTTACGACAAGGCGTCTCGGCGATTCGGTCTCCCGCTGTCCGTCATGCTCGGATTCTCCTCCCTCGCCCCGCGAAGCGGGGAGAGGGCGGGGTGAGGGGTCGCAGTTACGGCAAGGCGTCTCGGATTCTGTCGAGAACCCCTTGCAGATTTTCGAGAACCTCGTTGTTCCAGAATCGGATGACGCGAAGCCCCTGTCGCTCGAGAAATTGCGTGCGCTGCAAATCGTAGCCCGCATTCTCTGCGTGTTGACTGCCGTCGATCTCGATGACGAGGCCCGCATCGAGGCAAATGAAATCGACGATGTAGGGCCCGACCGGCGCCTGTCGCCTGAATTTTGCCTGGGCAAGCTGCCGCGATCGCAACCTCTGCCACAGCCGGTGTTCGGCCGTCGTCGAAAGAAGGCGGAACGCTCTGGCGCGCCGGGCAGCGACCTGATCGGAACGATCTCTATTGCGCACGAGGCCTCTCACCCCGCCCCTCTCCCCGCTACGCGGGGCGAGGGCGTTCGCCACCAATCCGCGAAGGGGCAGCGACCTGATCGGGGCGATCTCTATCATGCATGAGACACCTCACCTCACCTCACCTCACCTCACCTCACCTCACCTCAC
>CADEFF010000028.1:37229-41838 GCA_902826565.1 uncultured Rhodospirillaceae bacterium
CACCTCACCTCACCTCACCTCACCTCACCTCACCTCACCTCACGGCGCGGGGCGAGAGAGGAGAAGGATGCGCGAAAGCTCTTCCGCGCCCCGGTCAGCCCACGTCAATCGGCGAAGGGGTTGCGGACGAGGATGGTGTCGTCGCGTTCCGGGCTGGTGGAGAGGAGGGCGACGGGGGCCTCGATCAGCTCCTCGATGCGGCGGATATATTTGATCGCGGTCGCCGGGAGCTGCGCCCAGGAGCGCGCGCCGCGGGTCGATTCCGCCCAGCCTTCGAAGGTCTCGTAGACCGGCCTCGCCCGCGCCTGCTGCGAGGTGCCGGCCGGCAGGTGATCGAAGCGCTCGCCGTCGATCTCGTAGCCGACGCAGACCTTGATCTCGCCGAACCCGTCCAGCACGTCGAGCTTGGTGAGGGCGATGCCCTCGATGCCGCCGACCTTCACCGCCTGGCGCACCATCACCGCATCGAACCAGCCGCAGCGGCGCTTGCGCCCCGTCACCGTGCCGAACTCGCGGCCGCGCTCGCCGAGGAGCTGGCCGGTTTCGTCGGTAAGCTCGGTCGGGAACGGCCCGGCGCCGACCCGCGTGGTGTAGGCCTTGGTGATGCCGAGCACATAGGAGACCGCGCCGACCCCGAGCCCGGCCCCGACCGAGGCCTGCCCCGCCACCGTGTTCGAGGAGGTGACGTAAGGGTAGGTGCCGTGGTCGATGTCGAGCATGGCGGCCTGCGCGCCCTCGAAGAGGATGCGGTCGCCGCGGCGCCGCGCATCGTCGAGGCATTTCCAGACCCGCGCCGCATAGGGCGCGATCTTCGGCGCGATCTCCGCGAGCTGCGCCATCAGCTCGGCGCGATCGACCGCCGGCGCCCCCATGCCCTTCAGCAAGGCATCGTGATGCGCGAGCAGCGCATCGACGCGCTCCTCGAGCGAGTCGAGATCGAGCAGATCGCAGACCCGGATGGCGCGGCGCCCGACCTTGTCCTCGTAGGCGGGGCCGATGCCGCGCCCGGTCGTGCCGATCTTCTGCGGTCCGCGCAGCTCCTCGCGCAGCCGGTCGAGCTGGCCGTGCAGCGGCAGGATCAGCGCCGCATTCTCCGCGAGCTTCAGCGTCTCGGGCGTGATGCTCACGCCCTGGCCGCGCACCGTCTCGATCTCCTTCAGCAGCGCCCAGGGATCGACCACCACGCCATTGCCGATGATCGAGACCTTCCCGCGCACCACGCCCGAGGGCAGCAGCGAGAGCTTGTAGGTCTGGTTGCCGATGACGAGCGTATGACCGGCATTGTGCCCGCCCTGGAAGCGCACCACCACGTCGGCGCGCTCGGAGAGCCAGTCGACGATCTTGCCTTTTCCTTCGTCGCCCCATTGGGCGCCGACGACGGCGACGTTGGCCATGGCTCCTGCTCCTCGCTTGGTCGGCGCTAGCGGACGCGGCAGGCGCGGCCGGCGCGCCAGAGATGCGTGCAGCCGAGCCGCCGCGCCTCGGCTTTCGGATCGCCGGCGCCGAAGCCCGCGAGCGTGATCCAGCCCTCGCGGCGCAGCCGGGCGCCGACGCTCGGCGCGGTTTCCGGCGGCAGGTAGATTCTGGGCTGCGGCGCGGGAGCCGGCAAGGCTTCGATCAGCGCGTCGAGATAGAGCGAGAAGCCGGTCGAGGGCTCGCCCTCGCCGCTCACATAGCGCCCGCCGCGCCCGAGCTCGCTGCGCGCGCGGTTGGCGAAGAGCGAGAAGCCGACGCCGTTGTGATATTCGAAGCCGCGATGCTCGACCGGATCGATGGTGAGGCTGAGCCGCTTCATGCCGGCACGGAGCGCCGCCACGACCGCGACCAGCTTGTCGAGCTCGGCGGCGGCGGTGGGCGGCAGGGCCAGCGCCTGCAAGGCGCCGAGCGCGCGGTCGGCCGGGCCGGTCGCGCGCTGCAGCTTGCCGAAGAGGGCGGCCTCGCGTCCGGCGGCGCGCGCGATCGCGGCGCTGTCGCGCCGGTCGAGCGCCGCGACCAGCGCCGCCAGCGCCTCGCCCTCGAACCCCCGCGCGCGGCCGATGACCGGCACCAGCGTCGGCAGGTTGAGATCGACGGTGATCGCGGCCACGCCGAGCGCGGCGAGCGCCTCCGCGGCGAGCAGGATCACCTCGGCATCGGCGGCGGGATCGGCGGCGCCGATCAGCTCGACGCCCGCCTGGCCAAGCTGGCGCGCCGGACGCAGCTCGCTGCCGCGCACCCGCAGCACCTGCCCCGCATAGCTGAGGCGCAAGGGGCGCGGCGCCTTCTTGAGGCGGGTCGCCGCGATGCGCGCGACCTGCGGCGTCATGTCGGCGCGCAATCCCATCATGCGCTGCGACACCGGATCCATGAGCCGGAAGGTATGCTCCGCCATGGCGGCGCCGGCGCCGGCGAGCAGGCTCGTCTCGAACTCGAGCAGCGGCGGCTTCACCCGCTCATAGCCATGCGCCTCGAACGCCGCCGCCAGCCGCTCCACCACGCTCGCCTCGAAGGCGGCGTCGGACGGCAGCAGATCGAGCAGGCCGGCAGGCAGAAGCGCGGACGCGGCAGACCGCTTCACGGACGGAGGACCCCCAGGAAATGGCCGGAAACCGGCAGGGGTTACTAGCCGGTTTGCCGCGATGCGGCAAGCCTCGGCGCGGCGCCGGGCCGACGCCGGATAATCTCAGGAAATCAGCGCTCTCAGCAGCACCACCGCGACCACGCCGCCGATCACCACGACGAGCGTCGGCAGGCGCCAGGCGAGCAGCAGGGTCGCGAGCGCCGCGAGCGTCTCGGCGGGCCCGGTCGCAAGCGCGGTCGGCGCGACGATGGCGGTCAGCACCGCCACCGGCACCGCCTCGAGCGCGCCCTTGACGCGCCCCTCGATCGGAACGCGCCGCACCAGGAAATAGCCGGCGAGCCGTGCGCCGTAGGTGACGGCGAGCATGCCGAGGAAGGTCAGCAGCAGGAGCGGATCAACGGTCATCGCCGCGCCGCCAGAACAGGGCGCCGGCGAGCGTGCCGGCCACCCCGCCCACGAAGATGTACCAGACCCCCGGCAGATAGAGGTAGGCGAGCAGCGCCGCGAGCGCGCTCGCGAGAACGGGCGCGACGCTCGACCGGCCGTTCCACAGACTGCGGATCAGCAGAATGAAGAGCGCCGTGAAGGCGAAATCGAACCCGAAACGCTCGGGCTCGGCGATCACCGAGCCGGCGACCGTGCCGAGCGCCGTCCAGAAGATCCAGCTCAGATAGAAGGGAACCGCGAGGCCCGCATAATAGGCCGCGGTGAGACGGCCCCCGGCGCCGGCCCGCATCGCCATCGCCCAGGTCTCGTCGCAGAGCAGGAAGAGCCATCCCACGGAGCGGCCGGTGCCGAAATCCCGCAGATGCGGCGCGATGGCGGCGCTCATCAGCACATGGCGGATGTTCACCAGCGCCGTAGTGAGGACGATGGTGAGGACCGGCAGCGGCTCGTTCCACAGCTCGACGGCGACGAACTGCGACGCGCCGGCGAACACCGTGGCGCTCATCAGCGCCATCTCGAGCGGGCCGAAGCCCTTCTCGGCGGCGAGCGCCCCCAGGATCAGCCCGAACGGAATGACGCCCACCAGCAGCGGCAGCATGTGCCAGGCGCCGAGCGCGAAGTCCCGTTCCGGGCCGACGGCGCCCGGGGCAAGCTCATTCGACAAAGATGCTGCCTTTCAGGTAGCAGACCGCATGGCCGGCGATCGCCACGCGGTCGCCCTTGAGCTCGCAGCGGAACTCGCCGACCCGCGCCGAGATCTGCCGGCCGGTGAGCCGGGCACGGCCGAGCCGCGCGGCCCAGTAGGGCATCAACGTGCATTGCGCCGAGCCGGTCGCCGGATCCTCCGGAATGCCGGCCTGCGGCACGAAATAGCGACAGACATAGTCGCGGTCGCTGCCGGGCGCGGTCGCGATCACCCCGTCGCGGCCGAGGGCGGCGATCGCCGGCATGTCCGGCGCGAGATCGCGCAGGTCGGACTCCCGGTCGAAGATCGCGAGCCAGTGCCGCCCCGCATGAACCGCCGAGGGACGCCGGCCGAGCGCGCGCGTCATGTCCGGCGGGTCGCCGACGGCCGCGGTCGGGAGGATCGGGAAATCGAGCGTAAAGAGGTCGCCTTCGCGGTGAACGGAAAGCGCGCCGCTTCGCGTGTCAAAACCCATCGCGGTCTTGCCCGGCGCGAGGAAATTGGCGATCACGAATCCGGTCGCGAGCGTCGCATGGCCGCAGAGATCGACCTCGACCGCCGGCGTGAACCAGCGCAGGCCGTAGCGATCGCCCTCCGGCACGAAGAAGGCCGTCTCGGCGATGTTGTTCTCGGCGGCGATCGACCGCATCACGGCGTCGGCAAGCCAGCGCTCGAGCGGCACCACCCCGGCGGGATTGCCGCCGAAGCGGCGCTCGGTGAAGGCATCGACCTGATAGAACGCGAGCTCCCGCATCGCAGCCCGCCTATTCCTGCCAGAAGCGCTTGCCGGACTCCTGCGCCACGTCGGCGCGGCTGAGGCCGATATCCTTCAGCATCCGGTCGTCGAGTTCGGCGAGCGCGCGACGCTCCTGATGGCGGGCATGCCAGGTCTCCAGCAGCCCCAGCAGCCGCATGAG
>CADEFF010000028.1:41938-46837 GCA_902826565.1 uncultured Rhodospirillaceae bacterium
TGCATGCCGAGCATCCAGAATCCGACCGGCAGCGTGATGCCGGTCGCGCGCCGCCGCGCGATCGCCGCGATCGCCGAGCGCTACGGCGTCGCGATCATCGAGGACGATGTCTACGGCTTCCTCGACGAGCAGGCCCTGCCGCCCCTCACGAGCTTCGCGCCGACGCAAGGGCATTATCTGACGAGCCTCTCGAAATCGATCGGCCCCGGGCTCCGCGTCGGATTTCTCTCGGTCCCGCCCGGTCGCGCGGAGCCGTTCCGCACGGCGGTCCAGAGCACGGTCTGGATGGCGACGCCGCTCGTGGCCGAGATCGCGGCGCGATGGATCCGCAACGGCGTCGGCGACTGGTATGTCGCGCAGCGCCGCAACGAAGCACGCGAACGCCAGCATCTCGCGCGGCGGATCTTCGGCAATCGCGACTACGCCGCGCATCCCTTCGGGATGCATCTCTGGCTACGGCTGCCGGGCACCTGGCGGGCGGAGGATTTCGCCGCCGCCGCCGCGGAGCGCGGCGCGCCGGTGACGCCGGTCTCGGCCTTCGCTGTCGCGCGCACGCGCGAGCAGGCGGTGCGCGTCTCGCTCGGCGCGGCGCCGGATCAGGGACGGCTCTCCCGCGCCCTTACCGTCGTGGCCGGCCTCGTGGAATCCGAGCCGCAGCCCTATCTCGAAGTGGTCTGAGGCGCCTTCGCGCCGCGGGAACCGGGAGCTTAAAGCCCGGCGCGCTCGATCGCCGCGGCGACCTCGGCCACGACGCGGCCGACCAGCGCCTCGTCCTCGGCCTCCGCCATGATGCGGATGACCGGCTCCGTGCCGGAATTGCGAATCACGAGGCGACCCTGCTTGCCGAGCTCCGCCTCGGCGGCGCGGATCGCGGTCTGGACCCTCGCGTCCTTCAAGGGCTGCCCGCCATTGTGGCGGAGGTTCTTCAGGAGCTGCGGATAGGGCCGGAACAGGCGGCCGCTCTCGCTCGCCGCCTTGCCGGCGCGCACGATGACCGCCAGCACCTGCAGCGCCGCCACCAGCCCGTCGCCGGTAGTGCCGTAGTCGGCGAGGATGATATGGCCGGACTGCTCGCCGCCGACATTGAAGCCGTCGCTGCGCATGCGCTCGACCACGTAGCGGTCGCCGACCGGCGTGCGCAGCAGCGACAGGCCGATGCCGCCGAGATAGCGCTCGAGTCCGAGATTGGACATGACGGTCGCGACCACGCCGCCGCCCGCGAGCCGGCCCTCGGTCTGCCAGGAGCTCGCGACGAGCGCCATCATCTGGTCGCCGTCGATGACCTCGCCGCGCTCGTCCACCAGGATCAGCCGGTCCGCGTCGCCGTCGAGCGCGATCCCGAGATCGGCGTGCTCGGCCACCACCGACCTCTGCAGGGCGGCCGGCGCCACGGCGCCGCAATGGGCGTTGATATTGGTGCCGTCGGGCGAGACGCCGATCGACACCACCTCGGCGCCGAGCTCCCAGAGCACGGTCGGCGCCACGCGATAGGCGGCGCCATGGGCGCAATCGACCACGATCTTGAGGCCGGAAAGGGTCAGATCGCGCGGGAAGCTGCGCTTCACATGCTCGGTATAGCGGCCGACCGCGTCACCCAGCCGCCGCGCGCGGCCGAGATCGGACGGGGCGGCCAGCGTCAGGGTTTCCGTCTTGCCCATCAGCGATTCGATCCGCGCCTCGACCTCGTCGGAGAGCTTGTAGCCGTCCGGCCCGAAGAGCTTGATGCCGTTGTCCTCGTAGGGATTGTGCGAGGCCGAGATCATCACGCCGAGGTCGGCGCGGAGCGAGCGCGTGAGCATGGCGACGGCCGGGGTCGGCAAGGGCCCGAGCAGGATCACGTCCATGCCCATCGCGACGAAGCCCGCGGTGAGCGCCGGCTCCAGCATGTAGCCCGAGAGGCGCGTGTCCTTGCCGATCACCACGCGATGGCGATGATCGCCGCGGGTGAACTCCGCGCCGGCGGCGAGCGCCAGGCGAAGCGAGGTCGTCGCCGTGACGGGCTCGCTGTTGGCGCGGCCTCGAATGCCGTCCGTGCCGAAGAACTTGCGCGTCATGAGGGTTCTCGCATCAGGGGCGGTTTCCGCGTGGGACCGACGCCAAGGTTACATCAAAAGCCCGGGTCGGCAGTAGGACGAGACTGTGGCCGAAGCGGGGCAATGGGCGGGCCGTTTCCCGGGTTCTGCCGTCCCTTCCTCGAGTCGCGAAAAGATGCGGATCGGCGCCTATTCGATCCCGTCGACCACAAGAAAATTGCCTTCGACGCTATCCAGCCGCAGCGGCAGGATTTTCTGATATTCCGGCGAGCCGTACCAGGTCTCGGCGGCGGCCCGCGAGGGGAACTCGAGCATCACCAGCCGCTCGAACGGCCACTCGCCTTCCTTCACCGTCACCGCACCGCCCCGCACCAGGAAGCGGCCGCCATGCGCCTCGACCGTGGCCAGCACGTCCTTGCGGTAGGCATCGAACCGCGCCCTGTCGAGGAACTTCGCTTGCTGCACGACGACATAGGCCTTCATCGGTTTCCCCTGGGCTTTCATCGGTTTTCCCCAAACAGGATCGGGAAGCGCGGCTCCTCCGGCGGTGCCGCGTCAGGGCGCCTCGCGGGCGATCGCCTGCCAGACGGTGCGCGCCTGCGCCGTCTCGGCCACGTCATGGACGCGGAGGATCTGCACGCCCTGGTCGAGACCGAGCAGCCCCGCGGCGAGCGATCCGGGCAGGCGGCGATCCACCTCCTCGCCGCGCGAGAGCCGCGCGATGAAGGATTTTCGCGAGACGCCGAGCAGCAGCGGGCAACCAAAGCCGTGGAACAGTGTCAGATTGGCGAGAATGTCGCGGTTATGCTCGACCGTCTTGCCGAAGCCGATCCCGGGATCGAGACAGAGCCGGTCGCGCCCGATGCCGGCAGCCGCGCAGGCGGCGATCCGCTCGGCGAAGAAATCGAAGAGGTCGAGCGCCACCTCGCGATAGTGCGGGCTCGCCTGCATGGTGCGCGGATCGCCCTGCATATGCATGAGCACGATCTGCGCCCCGCTCTTCGCCGCGACGCCGAGGCTCGCGGGATCGCCGGCGAGCGCCGTGATATCGTTGACGACGCGCGCGCCCGCCTCGAGCGCGGCGCCGATCACCGGTGCGTTGCGGCTGTCGATCGAGACCTGGATGCCGCGCTCGGCGAGCGCCTTCACCACCGGCAGCACGCGGCGCGATTCCTCCTCGGGCGACACCGTCTCGGCGCCGGGGCGGGTCGATTCCCCGCCCACGTCGATGATGTCGGCGCCCTGCTCCACCATCTCGAGCGCGCGGGCGACCGCCCGCTCCATCTCGAGATAGCGTCCGCCGTCCGAGAAGCTGTCGGGGGTCACGTTGACGACCCCCATGATCAGCGGCTGGCGGGCCGACAGCCCGGTGAGGCCCGCGCGCCGCTCGGTGACGCGCGCCAGGAGCTCGACCACGCGGCGCGAGGTGGCGTGCGGCTGGCGCGCCGTCCAGTAGCGGAGCTGAGGAAGGGTGAAGCGGCGCGCGACCCGGTGCTCGGCGTCGCGCAGCACGAGCTCGACCGCGCAGAAGGCGAGCGGCCCGCCGCAGAGCCAGGCCGCCATCCGGTCGGCGACGGCGCGCCGCGCGCGGCCGCCCGACAATACGGCTCCGGGGAGCAAATAGAGGGTGCGGCCCTGGCCGACGCGGCCGACGGATAGCGCACGCGCGCCGCTCCGCGCGGTCGGGCGCCTCGCCGCCCTGGCCATGGAGGCTAGCTGCCCGGCTGCGGCTCGGGTTCGAGGCCGCCCGGATGCGGACGACCGCCGCTGCCGCGGGTCGGCGCGCCGCTCGAGGGCACCGAGGAACGCGGCTTGGTCGGGCCGGAGCTGTCTTCGCCGCTGCTCACGCGGATCGTCTCGCCGCGCAGCAGCGCGCGGATCTCGTCGGCCGAGAGCGTCTCGTATTCGAGCAGGCCCTTCGCGATGACATGCAGCTCGTCGATATGGTCGGTGACGATCTTGAGCGCAGTCGTCTCGCCCTCCTCGACCATGCGGCGAACCTCTTCGTCGATCACCTTGGCGGTGGCGTCGGAGAGGTTCTTGCGCTGCGTGACCGAATGGCCGAGGAAAACCTCTTCCTCGTTGTCGTTGTAGCGCAGCGGCCCGAGCTTCGAGCTGAAGCCCCACTCCGTCACCATGCGGCGCGCGAGATTGGTCGCCTGCTTGATGTCGTTGGAAGCGCCGGTGGTCACGGCGTCGGCGCCGAAGATCAGCTCCTCGGCGACGCGGCCGCCGAACATCGAGGCGAGCTTCGCCTCCAGCTCGGTCTTGGAGACGCTGTATTTGTCGCGCTCCGGCAGCCACATGGTCACGCCGAGCGCGCGGCCGCGCGGGATGATGGTGACCTTGTGCAGCGGCTCGTGGCCCTTGGCATAGAGCATGACGAGCGCATGGCCGCCCTCGTGATAGGCGGTGAGCTTCTTCTCGTCCTCGGTCATCACCATGGAGCGCCGCTCGGCGCCCATCATGACCTTGTCCTTCGCCGCCTCGAACTCGGACATGGTGACGACGCGCTTGCCGCGCCGCGCGGCGAGCAGCGCTGCCTCGTTCACCAGGTTCGCGAGATCGGCGCCGGAGAATCCGGGCGTGCCGCGCGCGATGATCCGCGCATCGACGTCGGGCGCCAGCGGCACCTTCCGCATATGCACCTTGAGGATCTGCTCCCGCCCGAGGATGTCGGGGTTCGGCACCACCACCTGGCGGTCGAACCGGCCGGGGCGGAGCAACGCCGGATCGAGCACGTCCGGGCGGTTGGTGGCGGCGATCAGGATCACGCCGTCATTCGCCTCGAAGCCGTCCATCTCGACCAGGAGCTGGTTGAGGGTCTGCTCGCGCTCGTCGTTGCCGCCGCCGAGGCCGGCGCCGC
>CADEFF010000029.1:0-15374 GCA_902826565.1 uncultured Rhodospirillaceae bacterium
TTTCGGCAAGCCCTCAGGCCCGCCCGGCGAGCGCCTCGTCGAAGAACCTGCCCACACGGCGGAAGAGGTCCGCACGGTTGCCGCGCTTCCAGACCCCGTGCCCCTCGTCGGGATAGGTCAGGAGCTCGTAGGGAATGCCGGCTGCCTCGAGCGCCTTGCAGCCATGCTCGGTATTGGCCGGCGAGACGTTGGTATCCGTGAGGCCATGCACCACGAGCAGCCGGCCGCGGATATTGCCGACCGCATGGATCGGCGAGCGTTCGCGGTATCGCTCGGCCGCGGCCGCCGGCGTGCCGCCCATCATCTCCTCGCTGTAGAGGCGCCCATGCGGCATATGCGTCGCCGCATAGTCGATCGCGAGGTCGGTCATGCCGCAGATCGGCACCGCGGCCGCGATCAGGTCGGGCCAACGCGTCGCCGCGAACCAGGAGGAATAGCCGCCATAGGAAACCCCGATGATGCCGATGCGGCCCGGCGCGGCGATGCCGTCGGCGACCAGCGCCTCGATGCCGGCCCGGATGTCCGCCTGCTCGCGCCCGCCCCAGCCGTCGATCTTGATCGCCTCGCGATAGGCTGTGCCGAAACCGGTCGAGCCGCGGTAATTCACGTCGAGCACCGCGAAGCCTTCGCCGACCAGATACTGGATCGCCGCGTTCGCCTCGTCCTCGCTGTGCCAGGTCGGCCCGCCATGAACCCAGATGACGGTGCCCTTAGCCGCGCCCTGCGGGTGATAGAGCCAGCCCTGAACGGGGAGCCCGTCCGCCGATCGCCAGCGATAGTCCCCGGCAGCGGCGAAGCTCAGCGGCGGCGTCGGCGGGATCACGGCCGTGCGCGAAAGGCGCCGCGCGTCGCGGCCGCGCGCCGCGACCGAGAAACGCACCAGCTCATGCGGCTGCGTGGAGCTGTAGGCGAGCCCGATCCAGTCGCCGCCCGGCAGCGGCGCCAGCGGCATGAGCGTGCCGGACTGCGCCGCGATCGGCGTCTCGCTGCGGGTGGCGAGATCGAGCCAGCAGGCACGGAGCCGCGCATCCTCGATCTCGACCAGCATGATGCCGCGGCCGTCGCGATCGGGCAGCGCGCGCTCCACGAACCGGGCGGCATCGTCGACCAGCCATTCGACCCGGCCCTCCGGAAGATGGCAGAGCCCGACCCGCTCATGCGTGTCCGACGAGGCGAGGAAGAGCACGGCCTTGCCGTCCGGCATCCAGCTCCCGGCGATCCGCGTGCGGTCGCCCAGCGACAGCAGGCGACGATCGGCGGTGCCGTCCAGATCGGCGAGCCAGAGCTCGATCCCGCCTGCGGTGGCGGCGGCGCGATGATAGAGCACCGTCCGGCCATCGCGGTCGATCTCCGGCGCCGCTTCGTCGCCGAGGCGATAGCGCGCAAGAACGCGTCGCTCGCCCGTCTCGAGATCGTGACGATAAAGCGCATGAAGCTCGCTCGCCCCGCCGGTCTCCGGGTCGCGGCTCGCCGCATAGACGAGCCAGCGGCCGTTCTCATGCATCTCGCCGCCGATGGTGAAATAGTCCGGCGCGGCGTCGGTCAGGAGCGTCATCCCGTCCGGCCTGTCGATCGGCAAGCGGTAAAGCCGTTCGCGATCGTCGCCATCCGTCGGGATGCCGAGGATGAGCGCGCGCCCGTCCGGCGACCAGCCGCGCGGCATGGCGAACTGCGAGGAACGGGTCAGGCGGGTCGGCGCCGCGGAACCGTCGGTCGGCGCGACGTAGATGTCGAACCCTTCGCCCGTGCCCGACCAGGACCAGGCGACCTGGCGACCGTCCGGCGAGACCTTCCAGTCCCAGATCATCGGCATGGACGCCCAGCGGAGCGCCGCGTCCGCGCCGGTCCTTGCGGCGGGATCGAGAACCGTCACGCCGGCCGCTCCGCAAGCGAGCGCGCGAAGAACTCGCCGAGACGGCGATAGAGCACCGCGCGGTTCGCGGGCTTGTGGATGCCGTGGCCCTCGTCGGCGAAGGTCAGCAGCTCATAGGCGACGGCATGCCGTTTCAGCGCCGCCTCCACCGCGCGCATGTTCTCCGGCGTGACGTTGGGATCCTGCAGACCCTGGACGACCAGCAGCGCTCCCTGGATGCGATCCACGAAATGGATCGGCGAGCGATCCCGATAGCGTGCCGGCACCTCGCCCGGCGAACCGCCCATCATCTCTTCGCTATAGATGCGGAGATCCGGCCGCGTGGTCTCGTAGTCCACCACGAGATCGGTCATGCCGCAGACGGGCGCCGCGGCGGCGCAGAGCCGGTGCGGCAGGCGGGTGATCGCGCACCAGGAGGAATAGCCGCCATAGGAGACGCCGGTGATGCCGACGCGGCCGGGCTCGGCGACGCCCGCGGCGATCAGCGCCTCGATCCCCGCGCGAATGTCGTCCTGCTCGATCCCGCCCCACCCTTCCCGCTTGATCGCCCGCTCAAAGCCGAGGCCGAAGCCGGTCGAGCCGCGATAGTTTGGATCGAGCACCGCGAAGCCGTTCGCGACCAGATACTGAATGAGCGGGTCGCAAGCGTTCTCGCTATGCCAGGTCGGACCGCCATGCACGACGAGCACCGCGCCGCGCGGCCGCGCCTTCGGGCGGTAGAGCCATCCCTGGATCTCCTGCCCGTCGACGGAGCGCCAGCGGAAATCATGCGCCGGCGCGAGCGCCTGGGCATCGATGCGGTGCGACGGCGGCGGCAGGAACAACGGCTCGGGCCAGCCATCCCGGGAAGCCGGATCGAGGCGTACGAGCCGATCGGGATGGCGCGCATCGTAATAGCGGCCGATCCAGCGCCCGCCCGCCTCGGGGCCGAGCGGCAGCAGCGTGCCGCCGAAGCCGGAGACCGGCCGTTCCGCGCCCGTCGCCGGATCGAGCAGGCTCGCGCGCGAGCGCGCCTCGGCGACTTCGATCACCACGATCTCGGCGCTGCGCCGCGGCCAATGCACCGCTTCGATGCTGCGCGCCGGATCGTCGATCACCCATTGCAGCCTGGCATCCTCCAGATGCCAGAGCCCGACCCGCCAGTGGGTGTCCGTTTCGGCCAGCAGCAGCACGCGCTGCCCGTCCGGCGCCCAGCTCGCCCTGACTTCGCGGCTTTCGCCGGCGTCGAGGATCTCGCGATCCGCGCGGCCCTCGATATCGACGAGCCAGAGCTGGCGCCCGGCCGGATGGCGGTCGTTCCGCGTATAGAGAACGTGGGTCCCCGGCGCATTGACGGCGGGCACGGCACGGTTCGCGCGGACGGGCCGCGCCAGCGCGCGGCGCTCGCCCGTCGCGAGCTCCTGCCGATAGATCCAGCTCGCCTCGATCGCGGCGTTGCGGGAAGCATCGAGATTGGCGCCATAGATCAGGTAGCGGCCGGATGGATCGAGGCGTCCGCCATGGATGTAATAGCCGGGGGCCGCGTCGGTGAGCAGCCGCGCCGCGCCCGCGTCGCGCGGCAAGAGATAGAGGCGAATTTTTTCGTCGCCGTCCTGCGTGCCGGCGATCAGCAGGTTCTCGCTGTCGGCCGCCCAATCGGCAATGCCGTAATCCTCATCGCCCGCAAGTCGGCAGCGCGGCGGCGCCGAGCCGTCGGCCGGCATCAGATAGATCGCACTGTGGCTCCCGAGCCCGCTCCATCCCCAGGCGAGCCAGCGCCCGTCCGGCGAGAGCATCGGCCGCTCGATATCGGGCAGACCGGTGAGCTTCGTCAGGAGGTCGCTGTCGGTTTCGGTCGCGGTTCGGTCCATGCGCACGGCCTCGGCGGACGACAAGCATAGCGGATGCGGACCCTTGCGGACGGTCCGACCTGAAAACGGCATCGTGGGGAACGCCGGCTCGGCGGCGCGGGCGGGAAGCTAGGTCGCAAACCGCGGCCGGTCAAGCCACCGGCAACCATTTGAATATGAACAAAAATTTCCTCAACGCGGCGTTGCAACCGGCGTGATCGGGATGTGATGACAGGCGGCACGATGGTCGCGGCCATAATCGAGCAAGGCGGGCTCGGCCTTATGGCAGATCTCGGTGGCCCGGGGGCAGCGCGAGGAGAACCGGCAACCGCTCGGCGGGTTGATCGGCGAGGGCAGATCGCCCGACAGCACGATCCGGGGGCGCTGGCGTTCGAGCAGCGGATCGGGAATCGGCACCGCCGAGATCAGCGCCTCGGAATAGGGATGCAGCGGCCGGGCATAGAACTCGTCCCGCTCGGCGATCTCCATCACCTTGCCGAGGTAGAGCACCATCACGCGATGGCTGATATGCCGCACGACGCTGAGATTGTGCGAGATGAAGAGCAGCGAGAGGTCGAAGCGTCGCTGCAGGTCCATCAGCAGATTGATGATCTGCGCCTGAATCGAGACGTCGAGCGCCGAGACCGGCTCGTCGCAAACGACGAGCTTCGGCTTCAGGATCATGGCACGCGCGATGCCGACCCGCTGGCACATGCCGCCGGAGAATTCGTGCGGGAAGCGGTCGGCCAGTTCCGGCGCGAGACCCACCTGCCGCATCGCCTCGAAGACGCGGCGGCGCTGGTCCTGGCGCGACAGCTCGCGATGGAAGGTCCTGAGCGGCTGGCCGATGATGGCGCCGATCGACATATGCGGATCGAGCGAGGCGAGCGGATCCTGGAAGATGATCTGCATGTTGCGCCGCTCGGCGCGCATCGCCTCGGCGTCGAGCGCATGCAGATCCTTGCCGAGCCAGACCACCTCGCCCGCCGCATGCGGGATGAGCCGCAGCACGGCGCGGGCGAGGGTCGATTTTCCGCAGCCGGATTCGCCCACGATGCCGAGGGTCTCGCCCTGCTTCAGCTCGAAATCCACGCCGTCGACCGCGCGGACCACGCTCCCCTTGCCGCCGAACATCCCGCCCTGCAGCGGGAAATGGACCTTGAGGTCGCGCACGGCGAGCAGGGTTTCGCCGGTCATAGCCGGACCTCGTGACAGGCGAGCTGACGCAACCCCGCTTCCTGGGGCGCCGGCCGCTCGGTGCGGCAGCGGACGACCCGGTGCGGGCAGCGCGGCTCGAAGGGGCAGCCCATGGGGGCGAGCTGCGCCGCGCGCGGCTGGCCCGGAATCGTTCGCAGCTCCCCATGGCTGCGTTCGTCGAGCCGCGGCGTGGAATCGATGAGGCCGCGCGTATAGGGGTGCTTCGGATCGCCGAAGATGTCCGTCGCCTCCCCGCTCTCCATGATGCGCCCGCCATAGAGCACGATGACCCGGTCGCAAAGCCGCGCCACGACGCCGAGATCGTGGGTGACGAAAAGCACCGCGGTGCCGATGCTGCGCGCGAGATCGGCGATGAGCTCGAGGATCTGCGCCTGCACCGTGACGTCGAGAGCGGTCGTCGGTTCGTCCGCCAGCAACAGGGCCGGCCGGCAGAGCAGCGCCATGGCGATCATGACGCGCTGCCGCATCCCGCCGGAGAATTCGTGCGGATAGAGGCGGATCCGGCGCGCCGCGTCGGGGATGCGCACGCTCTCCATGATGGCGAGCGCCTGCGCCATGGCCTCGGCCCGCGTCATCCCGCGGTGGCGCTCGAGCACCTCGACCAGTTGCGTCGAGACCCGGAGATAGGGATTGAGCGAGGTCATCGGGTCCTGGAAGATCATCGACATCGAGGCGCCGCGCAGCGCGTCGAGGCGGCGCGCGGGGGCGTTCAGGATTTCCTCGCCGCGGAAGACAGCGCTTCCGGACGCATGGCCGTTGCTCGCCAGCAGGCCCATGAGCGACATCAGTATCTGACTTTTCCCCGAGCCGGATTCGCCGACGAGCCCGACGATCTCGCCGGCCCGGATGTCGAACCCGACATCGGCTGCCGCCGTGACCGTGCCATCGGCCGTGCGGAAGCGGATGGCCAGGTCCCGCACCGACAGGATCGGCGCTCCCCCGGCCGCCGCCGGCTGCGGCGGTGGCGCCGGGTTCGCGGGCACGGGACTATCGCTCATTGGGGTCGAAAGCATCGCGCAGCCCATCGGCGATGAAGTTGAGCGCGAAGAGCGTCGTCACCAGGAACGCTCCCGGCACGAGCAGCAGCCAGGGCTCGGTTCCCATCTTCTCGGCGCCGATCTCGAGCAGCACGCCCCAGCTCGTGTCCGGCTCCTGCACGCCGAGCCCGAGAAAGCTGAGGAAGGATTCGCCGAGAATCACCTCCGGCACGGTCAGGCTCGCATAGACGATCACCGGCCCGGCCGTGTTGGGCACGATATGCTTGCGGATGATCGACCAGTCGCGCATCCCGCCGGCGCGCGCCGCCTCGATGAACTCGCGGCCCTTGAGGCTGAGCGTCTGGCCGCGGACGATCACCGCGATGGTAAGCCACTGCACCGCGCCGATGGCGATGAACAGCATGACGATGCTGCGCTCGAAGAGCGTCGTCAGCATGATGACGAAGAAAACGTAAGGCATCGAATAGAGAATATCGACGGTGCGCATCATCAGCGCATCGGTTCGCTTGCCGACGAAGCCCGAGATCGCGCCGTAGAGCACGCCGATGCCGAGGCTGACCAGCGTGGCGAGAGCGCCGATCAGGAGCGAGACGCGGCCGCCCACGAGGGTACGCGCAAGGAGGTCGCGCCCCAGCTCGTCGGTCCCGAAATAATGCCCGCTCGCGAAATCGGGCGGCGACGAGATCAGCTCGAAATCGGCGTCGTCGGGCCCGAACGGCAGAAAATAAGGCCCGAGGAAGCAGGCAAGCACGATCGCGATCAGCACGATGAGGCTGACGACCGCGAGCGGATTGGCGCGGAAGCGCCGCATGGCGTCCTGAAGCTGGCTTCGGCCCTTGCGGGCCGCGAGTTCCGCCATCAGCGGCTCGTCGAGCGCCGGGTCACTCATAGCGCACCTTCGGATCGAGCACGCCGTAGACGATGTCCGAGAACAGATTGCAGAGAATGATCAGGAAGCCGTAGAGAAGCGTCACCCCCATTACCACCGTGTAGTCGCGATTGAGCGCGGCCTCGACGAAGTAGCGGCCGATGCCGGGGACCGAGAAGATCTTCTCGACCACGATCGAGCCGGTGATGATCCCGGCGGTGGCGGGCCCGAGATAGGCGACGACCGGCAGAAGCCCCCCGATCAGTGCATGGCGCCAGATGGCGAGCCGCTCGCCGAGCCCTTTCGCGCGCGCCGTGCGGACATGGTTCGATCGGATGGATTCGATCATGCTGCCACGGGTCAACCGCACGATATAGGCGATGTTCGGCAATGCCAGCGAGACGACGGGCAGGATCATCTGCGTCCAGCTCTGGCCCCAGCCGGCGACCGGCAGCAGGCCCCACATCACGCCGAACAGCAACTGCCATAGCGGGCCCAGCACGAAGTTCGGCACCGCGATGCCGACGAGACCGACGGTGGAGGCGCCGTAATCGATCCAGCTATTGCGGCGGAGCGCCGCCAGCGTCCCCAGCGTGACGCCGACCAGGGTCGAAATCAGGATCGCGGCGAGGCCGAGCTTCAACGAAGTGGGGAACCCCTGGATCAGCAAGTCCGCCACGCTGTAGTCGCGCATCTTGTAGGAAGGGCCGAAATCGAACTGCAGCACGCCCCAGAGGTAGCGCAGATATTGCTGCCACAGCGGCTCGTCGAGATGAAAATGCCGATTGAGGTTGGCGATGATCTCGGCCGACGCCTTGCGGTTCGTCGAGAACGGGCCGCCCGGCGAAAGTCGCATCATGAAGAAGGTGATCGTCATCAGGACGAACATCGTCGGGATGACGCCGATACATCGGCGGATCACGTATCGGAGCAAGGAAGGCGCCCCTCGGGACGGTTGCCGGAACCGGGAGGAGCCGCCGCGACGGCGCTCCCCACGCTGCTTCAGCCTAGGCCTTTTCGACCCAGAGGAATCGCGACGCGTGAAACTGGATGACGTTGTCGATCCAGCCCTTCACATAGGGCTTTACGAGCTGACGCGTGGCACCGCCGGAGATCGGCGCGATCAGATAGTCGTCGAGCAGGATCTGCTCGGCCTCCGCCAGCAGCGTGTTGCGCGCGGTCACGTCCGGCGTCGCAGCGGCCTGGTTCATCAGCTCTTCGTATTTGTCGTTCTTCCAGTTGTAGCCGGCTTCCGCGCTCGGCTTCATGTAGGACAGATAGGACTCCGCACCGGCGAAGTCCGCCACGATCGTGTCGCCGAAGATGTCCCAGGTTCCGGCGTAGAAGCCATCAAGCCAAGCCTGATACTCCTGGAACTGGAGATCGATTTCGACCCCCAGCGCCTTCTTCCACATGATGGCGACGGCGGTCGCCTTCTTCTTCTCGTCGTTATCGTTGGTCGCAAGGAGAACGGCCTTCAATGGACTGTCCGGACCGTAGCCGGCTTCCGCCATGAGCTTCTGCGCGGCGGCGACCCGGTCATCGTGGCTCATGCCCTTCTCCTTGACCGCCGCGCCCGGATAGGCGGGGTCGACGCCCGGCGGGACCATCGAATAGGCGGGCGGGTAGCCGCTCTTCAGGATCTTCTCCTGCAGCACCTCGCGATCGATGGTCATGGACAGCGCCTGGCGCACGCGCACATCGTCGAACGGCTTCTTGGTAATGTTGAAACTGTAGTAATAGCCGTCGATGTTCGGCGCCACATGATACTCGTCGGCGGCGATGCTGCCGGCCGCGATCAGTTTCTCGACTTCGTCGGGGATGGCGTCCACCGTCACATCGAGCTCGCCGGCAAGATACCGTTTGGTGGCGGCGCTCATGTCCTCGGTGACGTGGTACCAGACCTCGTCGATCTTGACATTGGCCGCGTCCCAGTAGTGCGGGTTCTTCTTCAGGACCAGATGCGACTGCGGCACCAGCTCCGTCAGCGTATAGGGCCCGTTACCGACGAGCTTGCCGGCCTGGACGAACTCCGTACCGTACTGCTCGAAGCTCGGCTTATGCAGCGGCGAACTTTGAAACGAGGTCAGGATCCAGATGGCGTGCGGCGCCGGATTGTCGAGCGTCATGACGACCGTGCGATCGTCCGGCGCGGCGAAGCCGACCAGCGCCGGATCGGTGATCTCGCCGTTGGTGAAGGCGCCGGCGTTCGTCACCTGGATCGTGCTGGAGAAGTAGTAGGCCTTGTCGGAGGCGGTGGCCGGATCGAGCGTGCGAATCAGGCCGTTGACGAAGTCCTGCGCTACGATCGGCGTACCGTCGGTCCATTTCAGGTTCTCACGCAGATGAAAGGTATAGACCCTGCCGTCGTCGCTGATATCCCAGCTCCCCGCGGCCGAACCGACGATCTGCCCGTCCTGCCCATAGCCGACGAGCCCGTCATAGAGGTCGTCCTGGATATAGGCGTCGCGGGCGCCGAAATTGAGATGCGGGTCGAGGGTTTGCGGCGCTGCGCCATTGCCGCGATGGAGAACCATTCCCTCGGCGCGCGCGCCGCCTACCCGTATCGACATCAAGGCCAGTGGCGTTATCGCGCTATAGGCGAGCAGCGTGCGCCGGGTCATCTTCATGAATGGTTCTCCGCTTCCCTGTGGATCGGCGGCGGTTCTTGCATGGCCGCCTGCCTTGCTTCGCATCAGATGAGCGCTCATTCGGCCCTCGGCTGTCAAGCCAAGGCGGTGAAAACCGGAGGTCGGACCGCCTTCGGCGACGGCCCCATTGACAGGCGCGGCGGCGGTCGCAAGGTTGCGGGAACAGTTGGCGCGAAGGAGTAACTCATGCCCGACGGAAATCGATCAAATGCCGACCTCTCGGCGGCCATCGCCGAGGCGGAAGCCCGGTTCATCGCCGCCAACCCCAAGAGCAAGGCCCGGATCGAGGCGGCCGGCCGCGTGATGCCCGGCGGCAACACCCGGACGGTACTGCATTACAGCCCCTTCCCGCTCGGCTGGGCCGGCGGCAAGGGCAACCGGCTGATCGACCTCGACGGGCACGAATATCTCGATTTCCTCGGCGAGTACACCGCGGGCCTCTTCGGCCATTCCGACCCGATCATCGAGGCGGCCATCGCGAAGGCGCTTCGGGACGGTGTCGTGCTGGGCGGCCCGAACCAGTACGAGGGCAAGCTCGCCGAGGCGATCTGCGCGCGCTTCCCGTCGATCGAGCTGGTCCGTTTCTGCAATTCCGGCACCGAAGCCAACATGCTGGCGATCCAGACCGCGCGCTTCATGACCAGGCGCGACAAGGTGATGGTCTTCGCCTATGGCTATCACGGCAGCGTCTTCTACTTCGGCGACAAGGCCGGGCAGCTCAACCTGCCGATCCCGTGGGTCGTCGGCGACTACAACGAGATCGAGGGCACGCGCGCCCTGCTCCGGCAGCATGCGGCGTCGCTTGCGGCCGTCGTGGTCGAGCCGATGCAGGGCAGCGGCGGATGCGTGCCGGGCGATCCGGTATTCCTCGCCATGCTGCGGGAGGAAACGCGGAAGGCCGGCATCATCCTCATCTTCGACGAAGTGATGACATCGCGGCTTTCGCCCTCGGGCCGGCAAGGGGCGCTCGGTATCGCGCCCGACATGACCAGCCTCGGAAAGTATCTCGGCGGCGGACTGTCCTTCGGCGCCTTCGGCGGCAGGCGCGATCTGATGGAGCGCTTCGATCCTTATCGCGACGATTCGATCGCCCATGCCGGCACCTTCAACAACAATGTCTGCTCGATGGCGGGCGGCCTCGCCGGTCTCACGCAGGTCTTCACGCCGGCGGAGGCAAACCGCCTCAATGCGCTCGGCGACCGGCTCCGCGACGGGTTGAACAAGCTCGCCGCGCGACACGATATCCCGATGCAGGTGACCGGCATCGGCTCGCTCATGAATGTCCATTTTGCCAAACACCCGATCCGCAAGCCGGCCGACCTGCATCCGGCGGACAAGGCGCTCGACAAGACGATGCAGAAGCTGATGAACCTCTTCCATCTCGACATGCTGGATGCCGGCATCTATCTGGCGCGGCGCGGCTTCGTGGCGCTGTCGCTGCCGATGCGCGAACCGGACATCGAGCGGTTCGAGGCGGCGGCGGAGGAGTTCATGGCCACGCGCGGCCGGGTCTTGAAGGCGGCCCTCGAGGCCTAGCGACGTTCCCTTCGCCGGGAACAATGCGCGACGGCCTCGACCGCGGTTGATCGCCGCGGCACGGTGCGTGCTATCGTCCGGCGATGGGGACGCATGCTGACAGCAGCCGCGGACCTGTCGACGCCGATCCCGTCCGACCGCGCATCGTCATTCTCGGCGGCGGCTTCGGCGGACTCTCGGCGGCGAAGGGGCTGCGCCGCGTGCCGGCCGACGTCACGGTGATCGACCGGCACAACTATCATCTTTTTCAGCCGCTGCTCTATCAGGTGGCGACGGCCGGCCTCTCGCCGGCGGACATCGCCTATCCCATCCGCAGCATCGTCGGCGGCCAGGCCAATACGCGCGTGCTGCTCGGTCGCGTGACCGGTATCGACAGGGAAGGGCGATGCGTGCTCCTGGGCGATCGCCGCATTCCTTACGACTATCTCGTCGTCGCCACCGGCGCGCGTCATGCCTATTTCGGCCATGACGAATGGGAGGCCGTGGCGCCGGGCCTCAAGAAGATCGAGGACGCGACGGACATCCGGCGCCGCATCCTGCTCGCCTTCGAGCGCGCGGAGACGACGGAGGACGAAACGCAACGGCGGAGGTTGCTGACCTTCGTGATCGTGGGCGGCGGGCCGACCGGCGTCGAGCTCGCCGGTGCGATCGCGGAGCTTGCCCATCGCGCGCTCGCCGCGGATTTCCGTTCGATCAATCCGCGCGAAGCGCGGATCATCCTCGTGGAGGCGGGCGCACGCGTCCTGCCGGCCATGAAGCCCACCCTCTCCGACAACGCGCTTCGCGCGCTGGAGAAGCTCGGCGTCGAGGTCCGGCTCGGCACCATGGTGACAGGCTGCGATGCCGAAGGCGTCGATATCCGCCACGGGGAGGGCGACGACCGGATCGCGTCCGAATGCATCATATGGGCGGCCGGCGTCGCCGCCTCGCCCGCTGCGAAATGGCTGGAGGTCCCGGCCGATCGCGTCGGGCGGGTCGCGGTCGAAGCCGACCTCAGCCTGCCGGGCCGCCCGGAAATATTCGTGATCGGCGACACCGCGCTCGTCCTTGGCAGGGAAGGCAAGCCGCTGCCCGGCATCGCACCGGCGGCAAAACAGCAAGGCGCCTATGTCGCAAAGCTGCTGCGCAACAGGATCGCGGGAAAACCCACCGCGCCTTTCCGCTATCGGCACAGGGGCGATCTCGCCACCATCGGCCGCAAATCGGCCGTGGTCGATTTCGGCTGGATCCGGCTCAAGGGCACGCTCGCCTGGCTGCTCTGGAGCGCCGCCCACATCTATTTTCTCATCGGCTTCCGCAACCGGCTCTTCGTCGCGCTGAGCTGGCTCTGGGCCTATGCGACTTTCCACCGTGGCGCGCGGCTGATCACGGGCTCGACGAGCTGAGGCCGTCTGACAGCTTGCCGAGCCGGTCAGTCCGACACGTCGCCGAGATAGGCCGCCACCGCCGGCGGCTGAGGCTGCGCGAAGAATTCCGCCGTGGGCGCGACGTGGCGAATCTCGCCCTGCTCCACGAAGGCGACGCGGTCGGCGGCGTAGCGCGCATCGGAAGGCTGATGGCTGACCAGCAGCACGGTCAGGCCGCGGCTTCGCTGCATGCGGCGCACGAGATCCAGCGTCTCGCGGCGGAGCGCCGGGCCGAGCGCGGCGAAGGGCTCGTCCAGCATCAGCAGCGGCCGCTCGCGCACGAGGGCGAGGGCCAGCGCCGCCCGCTGCCGCTCGCCGCCGGAAAGCTGCCCCGGCCTGCGCGCACCGAGCCCCTGGAGCCCGACCTCGGCGAGCGCCGCTTCGACCCGCGCCTTGCCGGCCGCGTCGAGCCGCAGATCGGGCCGGATGCCGAGCCCGACATTGTCGGCGATGCAGAGATGCGGGAAGAGATTGTGATCCTGGAACAGGAGCGTGACCGGCCGCTCGGCGGGACGCGACGCCGTCAGATCGACGCCGTCGAAGAGAACGCGTCCCGATGTCGGGCGGTCGAAGCCGGCGATCAGCGAAAGCAGCGTGCTCTTGCCCGCCCCGCT
Source organism: uncultured Rhodospirillaceae bacterium (assembly GCA_902826565.1). GTDB lineage: Bacteria > Pseudomonadota > Alphaproteobacteria > Dongiales > Dongiaceae > CADEFF01. The sequence goes on from CADEFF010000029.1 coordinate 12,994, forward strand.
CGGGCCGACGAGCGCTAGGAACTCGCCGGTGCCGATTGCGAGGTCGAAGCGCATCCGCATATCCTCGTAGTCGAAGCGGAGATCGCGGACTTCAAGCCGATGCATGGCCGCCGACCCCGCGTTCGATGAGGGAATAGAGCCCGAGGCTCACCAGCAGCAGCAGCAGCGCCGTCACTGCTGCCTCCTCGACGCGATAGGCGCCGAGCTGCTGATAGAGAAGCAGCGGCAGCGTCGCGGTGCCCGGCCCGCCGAAGAGCGCGATGGCGCCGAGATCGCCAGCCGAAAGCGCCGCGGCGAAGCCGAAGGCCATGCCGATCGGCCGGCGCAGGCCCGGCCAGTCGATCAGGCGCCAGCGATTCCAGCCCGAAAGCCCGAGCGCCGCGCAGAGCCGGTCCTGCTCGCGCGCCGCGGTCAACATGGCCGGCACGAGAATGCGCATCGCGTAGGGCATCGCCATGAGAGCGTTGATCAGCATGACGGCGGCGAGCGCGACCGGCTGCATCATCGCCGCGCTCCGCAGCAAGAGGAAGAAGCCCGTGCCGAGCGCCAGCGGCGAGAGCAACACGGTCGCCATCCCGGCCAGCTCGACGAGGCTTGCGGCCGGCACGAGACGCGGTCGCGCATGGCAGCCTCGGATGAGATGCGCGAGCCCCAGGGCGATGAAGGTCGTGCCGAAGCCTGCCATGAGCGCGATTCCGAGGCTGTAGAGCAGGCCTCGCATGATGACGGGGTCGGCCAGCGTCGGGACGATCGGGCCGGCGAGGCCGTCGATCACCGTCGCAAGCAGCGGAAGCAGCACGATCAGGCAGGCGGCGAAGATGCTGGCGCCATCGAGAACGAGCGCTCCGGGCAACCGGCGATCGTCGCGCTCGATGGCTCGCCCGAGCCCCGCCGAGGGCGGCAGCGGCAGCGCGAAGCGATGCGCGAACAACAGCAGTGCGCCGCAGAGGAGCGTCTGCAACAAGGCGAGCGTGACGGCGCGGTCGAGATCGAAATCGAACCGCAGCGCCTGGTAGATCGCGACCTCCAGCGTGGTCGCCGCCGGCCCGCCGCCCAGCGCCAGAACCGTGGCGAAGCTCACAAAGCAGAGCAGGAAGACGAGCATCGCCGTACCCGGAAGCCGTTCTCGCAGCAACGGCCATTCGATCAGCCGGAAGATCGTCCCGGAGCCGAGGCCAAGCTGCTGCGCAAGCCGCCAGGTCTCGCCCGGCACCGTGTCCCAGGCCTGCAGCAGGAGCCGCGTCGCCAGCGGCAGGTTGAAGAAGAGATGCGCGATCAGAATGCCGGTGAGGCCGTAGACGTAGTGGTCCGGCGGCACGCCGGCCGCGCCCAATGCCCGGGTGATCCAGCCGCTCTGCCCGTGGACCGCGACGATGCCGAAGACCGCGACGATGACCGGCGTCACCATCGGCATCAGGAAGATGCGCAGCAGCAGGCGTCTGCCGGGAAACCGCGCCTGGCGCGCGAAGGCGCGCGCCACCGGAATGGCGAGACCCACGCTCAGCAGCGCCGAGAGACCTGCCTGCCAGAAGGTGAACCCCAGCACATGGCGGATATAGGGATCCGCGAGCACGGCGCCGATGCGGATATCCGTCGCCGACAGCAGGAGTGCACCGCAGGCGCCGCCGATCAGGAGCAGCACCGACGCGAGCGCAATGAATCCGAAACGCATGGACCCTCAGTCGGCGAAGGTCGCGAGCCACTCCGCGATCCACGCCTTGCGCCCCTCGGCGACCTGGTCCGGCCCCAGCGACAGCGCCCGGTCTCCGGCGAGCGGCGCATCGAAGCCCTGCGGCAGGCCGTCGGCGAGCGCGATCGTCGGATACATCCAGTTGCCGGTCGGAATGGCGCCCTGGAAGCCCGGGGTCAGCATGAAGGCGAGGAACTTCCGCGCGAGCTCCGGCTGCTTCGACCGGGCGAGCATCGCGGCGACCTCAACCTGCATGTAGTTTCCTTCCTCGAAGAGCGCGGCTTCGTAGCGGTCATCCTCCTCGGCGATGCGGTGATAGGCGGGCGAGGTGGTGTAGCTCAGCACCATATCGGCCTCGCCCTTCAGGAACAGGCCATAGGCCTCGCTCCAGCCGCGCGTCACCGTCACGATATGCGGCTTGAGGCGCTGCCACATGGCGCTCGCCTCCTCGCCATAAAGCGCCTTGATCCACAGCAGCAGGCCGAGGCCCGGCGTGCTGGTGCGCGGATCCTGGATGACGATCTTCAGGTTGCTGCGGGCGAGCTCCTCGAAGCTCGCCGGCGGGTTCTTCACCCTGGTCTTGTCGTAGACGAAGGCGAAGAAGCCATAGTCCAGCGGCACGAACAGCGGGTCATGCCACGCCACCGGCAGGCGAAGCGGCGAGAGATCGAGCCCGTGCGGCGCGAGCAGG
>CADEFF010000029.1:15474-45551 GCA_902826565.1 uncultured Rhodospirillaceae bacterium
AGCTCATTTCCCTCCGCCGGCATTACCCGGATCAGGTTCGTCGGGTTGGGCGGCTCGGCCACCCTCTCAGCCCTTGCGGGCACCCCGTTGAGATGCGGGCGATCTTAGATGCCGGCGACGAAATTGCAAGCGGCGGGATCGGTGCGGAGGCTGCGACCCTCAGCGTCCCAGCGCGCCGAGCGCATGGCGATAGCCGGTCGAGGCGACATAGGCCGATGCCCGGCTCGAACGATCGGCCATCATGGCCGCCAGAGACCGGTCGCCGTCCGCCTGCAGCCGCAGACGCGCCCAGGCGACGGCCAGCAGATCGAGCGCAAGCCCCCAGAGCGCGATCCGGGCAAGCCCGGCGGCATCCGCCGGCCTGCCGTAGGCGGCGAGCAACGCAACGGTAGATTCGACATCGAGACCGGCCTCCGCAACGAAGCCGGCCAGGTCCCACCCGGGCTCGGCCATGGCCGCATATTCCCAGTCGATCAGCCAGAGCCGCCCCTCGCCGCGAATGAAATTGGCCGGCGACGGATCGATATGCGACGGGACGAACGCTTCGGCCCGTTCCTCAAGGACGCGACGTGCCGGCTCGGCTTTCCGCCGCAGCCGCTCGACGACACCGTCCCCTGAAGGGCCCGCGGCGGCGATATAGCGGTCGAGATCGGCGAAGACATGGCGCTCGCCGAGGAAATGGCTACCGCTGCGATGCAGCTTTGCCAGCATCGCGCCGACCTCGGCCAGATCGCGCGGCGCCGCGGCGGCGGTCGCGCCCAGCGGCGTCGCGTCGGCGATATGGCGCGTGACCAGCAGCCCGTCGGCCTCGCCGTGAATCACGGCCGGCGCGATGCCGAGCGTGGCCGCGATCCGATGGTTGTGCGTCTCGTGCGACCGATCGACGAGCGTCTCGGTCCCCGCGCCCGGCAGTCGAAGCACATAGGACTCTGCGCCGCGGATCAGGCGATAGCTGCGATTGGTGAGGCCGGTCAGAGGTTCGATCCGCCATTCGCCCTCGAGACCCGGAACGGCGGCGATGCACGCGGCGAGCGTCGGATCGGCGATGCTCAGCCTTCCTTGCCGACGAAGGCGATCGCCTGCCGCGCCGTGCGCCGCAGATGCTTTTCCTTGAGCGGCGTATGGAAGTAGCGATTGACGGCCGCGAGCAGCAGCGGCGCTGCCTCGCCGGCGGCGCCGCCACGCACTTCCTCGCGCGCGGCCATGACCGTCTTCAGCAGGTGAATGGCAACGATATAGTCGTCGATCCCGTGATCGAACATCCGATCGATCGCGCCTTCGAAGAAGCGCGCGTCGTCCGGAATGCGCCAGCCCTCGAGCCGCTGCTTCCGGTCGATGAAGCGGAGATTACGCCCCGAGAAACAGGCAAGCTGCAACAGGGCCTGCGGCCAGAGCTCCGGAAACCGGACGCATTGCGTGCGGACAGCGGCGCCGAAGGTGATGGCGTGGGTCAGGTCGAGCCAGCTCGCATTGTCGGTGACCGCCCGATCGCTCCGCATGTCGTAGGCGAGGTCGAACTCGAGCAGGCGGCGTGCATTCACGGCGAGCAGCTTCGCATAGAGCGTTGCCGGCGCCGTGCGCCCGTTCGACGCGACGAGATCGAGCGCGCGATTGACGTTGGCGTCGTCGAGCGCGCCCAGATCCCCCGCCTCCCCATCCGCCCCATAGGCCTGCAAGGCCGCCGCATAACGACGGAACTCAGGAATCAGGTCTTCGCGCGTCGCATAGACGATCGAGCGAAGCAGCGTGCGCATCAGCGGCCGTTCGACCTCCGGGCCGAGCCGCTCGATCAGCCGGCCGCAGGCCCGCACATAGATGAGCGAATGGCCGAAGTCATTGTAGTGAGCGAGCGCGGCCGCCGAGAGCGCGCGTTCCAGCTCGCGGAACCGATACCCCGCCTCGAACGCGCCGTTGAGCCGCGCCATCGCCGCGGTTTCGTCCTGACGCTCGATTGCGGCGAGAAACTCGGCTTCGTCATAGTCGAGGCGCGCATCCGTGAATCCATATTCGGGCTCGCGCAGCACCGTGTCGGCGATATAGCCGACAATCTCGAGGATGCAGATGAGCTTCTGCTCGAGACCGCGGCCGGGCTCGTCATGGACCGCGAGCCAGTCGGCAGCCCCTGCGAAGGCATGCGTCCAGCCGAACTCGAGCCGACTATGCGACCAGTCGATCGCGGCCCGCACCAGGTCGAGCAGGTCGCCTCCGGCATCGGCATAACGCGCGATTTCCCGGGCCATGCGGTCGAACTCGTTATCCTCCATCGCATGACGCAGATTTTCGAGGATGGTCCGACGCCGTTCGGCCGGTGTGGGATCCGCGATCTCCACCCAGACCTCGCCGTCCCGGAGCTCCACCGGATAGATGCGCAGTTTGTCGCCGCCGAGAAGATTGGCGCCGTCGCGCAGATCGAACTTCCAGTTGTGCCAGTTGCAGGTAAGGACGCAGGCGCCGTCGAGCGTGCCCTCGCTCAGGGGATAGCCTTCGTGCGGGCAGCGGTTGTTGCAGGCGAAGATGCCGTCCCTGGTCGCGAAGAGGGCGAGCTGCTTGCGGCCGAGGCGGACGACGAGCGCTCCCTTCGCCTCGAGCTCCGCGAGCGACGTCGCATGCTGCCACCCGGCCGTCACTGACTTCGCATCGTCCATGGCGCAAGGCTGAACCCACCCCGGGCAGAGCGTCAACCCTCGGCGAATTCGGGGAATAAACCCCCAGGAAAATTGCACCTATCCCTCTTCGCCGCGGTTTGCGGGGCGGAGCCGGTCGGCTATGCTGCCGCGCGCCGCCACCATTCAGGGACATCATGGATCAACCGGTTTCGAAGGACGAACTCGCCGCCTACCTTACGGCCAATCCGGCCACCCGCTTCATCGACGCCATCTATTCCGACACTTCGGGCTACCTTCGCGGCAAACGCTACCCCGCCGATACAGCCGCGAAGCTCTGGAAAAACGGGCTCAACATGCCCGAAGCCCACTTTCACCTCGATGTGACCGGCAATTCCTCGGATCCGCTCGGCCGCGGCTTCTCCGACGGCGATCCCGATTGCACCACCATGCCGGTGCCCGGCACCCTCACCCCGGTTCCCTGGGCGGAGACGCCCCGTGCGCAGGTATTGATGACGCAGGTGCCGAGCGCGCGGCCGCCCCATGTCGTCGATCCGAGGCAGGTGCTCGCGCGCGTGGTCGAGCGGTTCCGCAAGACAGGCCTCAAGCCGGTAATGGCCTTCGAGCTCGAGTTCTATCTGCTCGACCCGAAGGGCGATGAGAAAGGACGGCCGCAAGCGCCGCTGCTCCCCGGCACCGACCGCCGGCTCGTCACCATGCAGGCCAATTCGATCGAGGAGATGGATCGGTTCGGCGCCTTCATCGCCGAGGCGGAAGCGACCTTGCGGCAGCAAGCCATACCGGCGACCGCGACCTGCACCGAATTCGCCACCGGGCAGTACGAGATCAATCTCGACCATGTCACCGACCCCGTGGCGGCGGCCGACCATGCGTCGCTGCTGCGCCGTGCCGTGAAGGCCGTCGCCGAGAGGCATGGGATGGCGGCGACCTTCATGGCAAAGCCGTTCCTCGATCGCGCCGGCAGCGGTATGCATGTGCATATCAGCCTGGTGGACGACAGGGGCGCCAACCGCTTCGACGACGGCAGCGCGCTCGGCGGACCGCTGTTGCGCCATGCGGTGGGCGGAATGCGCGCCGCCATGCCGGAATCGATGGCGTTTTTCGCCCCCCACATCAACGCTTTCCGGCGCTATGTCGCCAACATGTTCGTGCCGGTGAACAAAAGCTGGGGGGCGGACAACCGGTCGGTCGCCTTCCGCATCCCCGCGGGGGCCGGCGATGCGCGCCGGATCGAGCACCGGGTGGCGGCTGCCGATGCCAACCCCTATCTCGTGGGCGCGGCCATCCTCGCGGCCATCCAGCATGGCATCGAGAACCGGATAGACCCGGGGCCGACCGCCGTCGCCAATGTGAGCGGCCAGGTCGATGCGGACATCCCGGCCGATCTGACCGCGGCGATCGAGCGCATGGAAGGCGCCAAGATCCTCGCCGGCGCGATCGATCCGCTCTATCTGAAGATCTATGGGCAGGTGAAGCGCAACGAGCATCGCAGCTTCATGAGCGAGATCTTCGCCCGCGAATATGATTGGTATCTCTAGACGGTCCGCGATGTATCTCCCCTCCCATTTTCGCGAGGAGCGCGGCGAGGTGCTGCAGGCGCTCATGCGGCGCCACCCGCTGGCCTTGCTCGTCACGATGGGCGCGGACGGCCTGCTCGCGAACCACATCCCGCTCGAATGGGATCCGGAGCCGGCCCCCCATGGCAGCCTCGTCGGCCATGTCGCGCGCGGCAATCCGATGTGGCGCGACCGCAGGCCGGAGATCGAGGCGCTCGCCATCTTCCAGGGACCGCAGAGCTATGTCAGCCCGTCCTGGTACGAGACAAAGCGCGAGACCGGGAAGGTCGTCCCGACCTGGAACTATGCCGTGGTCCAGGCGCGCGGGGCGCTCGTCGTCCATGACGACACGAAGTGGGTCCGCGCGCTCGTCGGGCGTCTGACCGATCGCCATGAAAGCGGCTTCCCGGTGCCCTGGAAAGTGACCGATGCGCCGGAGGAGTTCATCGACCGGCAGCTCAAGGCCATCGTCGGCATCGAGATTCCGATCCGGCAGATCGAGGGTAAGTGGAAGATGAGCCAGAACCGCCCGGAGGCGGACCGTCGCGGCGTGGTCGAAGGCTTGCGGGAACTCGGCGATGCCTCGAGCGGAGAGGCCGCCGCGCTCGTGGCCGACACGATACCGGAAAAGTAGCGCCGAGACGGATGCCCGGCCTGCGGCAACAAGCCGGCAAGCGCCGCCTTGGAGCCCGTCCTTGGTCGGCGCCAGCCGCCCGGGCTAGAACCGTCGGGAGGAACATCTGCTAAATCAGATGGTCAGGGGTTTTTTCTCCCGCGCCGCCGAAGCTTGGTCGTAGATCCATCGGTATGTCCGTTCCAGCCCATCCTCGAGTCGGATCGACGGCTCCCACCCGAGCATGCGGCTGATCATGGCGTTGTCGGAATTGCGGCCGCGCACGCCTTTGGGCGCGTCGAGGTTATAGCGCCGCTCGAGCTTCACGCTCGCGATCTTCTCGACGATATCGACGAGCTGATTGATGGTGACGAGCTGCGAGGATCCGAGGTTGATCGGCTCGATGATTCCCGACTCCATGATGCGCCGCGTGCCGAGCAGGCAATCGTCGATATACATAAAGCTTCGCGTCTGCTCGCCATCGCCCCAGATCTCGATCTCGTGCTTTCCGGAGAGTTTCGCGGCGATCACCTTGCGGCAGATCGCCGCCGGAGCCTTCTCGCGCCCGCCATCCCAGGTGCCGTGCGGGCCATAGACGTTGTGGTAGCGCGCGACGCGCGTCGTCAACCCGTAATCCTCCCGGAAATGGCGGCACATGCGTTCCGAGAACAGCTTCTCCCAGCCATAGCCGTCCTCCGGCATCGCCGGGTACGCATCGGCTTCCCCGAGGGCCGTCACGTCGGCGTCCCGCTGCTTGTCGGCATTGTAGACGCAGGCTGAAGATGCGTAGAAAAAGCGGTCGACGCCGAATTCCCGCGCTGCCATCAGCAAATGGGTGTTGATCAGCACGGAGAGCATGCACTCGGCCTTGTGCGTCTCGATGAAGCCCATGCCGCCCATATCCGCAGCAAGATTATAGACGATGCCGGCTCCGCGCACCGCGCGCCGGCAAGCCTCGACATCCTTGAGGTCTAGCGTCAGATTCTCCGCTTCGGGGACGAGCTGATACCATTCCGGCTTTGGCTTGATATCGACTGCGCGAACCTTCGTGTGTCCGGACTTCAGCAGGTCGCGAACGAGCCACCCGCCGATGAAGCCACCGGCACCGGCAACGAGAATCGGGGTCGAACGATCGGTCGTACTCACGAGATCCGAGCCTCCTTCAAGTCGGGCATCCCGAGGCTGCGGCCTCGGACCAGCCGGAACCGCTCGGCCGAGAGCGGCGATCCGCAATCGGCGGCGGTTGCGAAGTAATCGGTCCGGCGCCGCAACTAGAACACTTGCCAGCCGCAGCCGCAACTAAAACACTAACCAGTTGTTGATTATTGGCTCATCACGCAGAATGACTTTCTGAAAACACTCGACGCGCTCGAAAGTTCCTTCTCGCCATGGTTAACGCGCAGATTTACGAATCGGACCCGGCGGAGATTTCGCGAACCAACGTTCTCGGAGTCGGCGTGAGCGCGGTAAACATTCCGCGAGCCGTCGCCGAGATCGAAAGACATATTCGTGGCCGGCTGCCGGGCTATGTCTGCGTGACCGGCGCGCATGGTGTCATGGAGTGCCAGCGCGACGAGCGGCTGCGCCGCATCCACAACGAGGCGTCATTGGTGACGCCGGACGGAATGCCGCTGGTTTGGCTGTCGCGGTGGCACGGTGCGCGCGATGTAACCCGCGTCTATGGTCCCGACCTGATGCTGGCATTTTGCGAGCGGTCGGCCGGCCAGGGTTATCGCCACTACTTCTTCGGCGGGGCGGAAGGCGTTCCCGAGCGTCTCGCCGATAGCCTGGGGCGGCGCTTCCCCGAACTCGTGGTCGCGGGAACCTGTTCGCCTCCCTTCCGACCTTTGAGCGAGGCCGAGGACGCCGCCTTGGTCGACCGGATCAACCGCACCCGGCCCGACGTGGTCTGGGTCGGGCTCAGCACGCCAAAGCAGGAACGCTGGATGGCGGAGCATCGCTCGAAGCTCGAAGCGCCGATGCTGATCGGCGTCGGCGCCGCCTTCGATTTCCATGCCGGGCTAAAGGCGCAGGCGCCGCGCTGGATCCAGCGCAGCGGGTTCGAGTGGTTGTTCCGAATGCTGAGCGAACCTCGCCGGCTCACCCGGCGCTACGCCTATGTCGTGCCAATGTTCAGCCTGCTGGTTCTAAGCCAGGAAATGGGGTTGCGGCGGTGGCGGCTCTAGTCAAGCCGGGACCGGGGAACGGCGCGCGTGCGTCGGGCCCATAAACCCTTCCGAAATGCAGGGCCAGCTTCACCGTTCCCCACACTCCGGGAATGCGCTACCTAGAGCCGTCCCAGCCTTTCGGTCAGCAGCGCGAAGAAGCGCTCGTGATCGACCTCCCGGAAGACGAGGCAGTTGGGCGCACGGCCGGTGCGGCGGCGCCAATCCATCACCGTCATGCCCGTCGTATGGGTGCCGGCGAGCTCGATCGCCACATTGATGCGCTCGCCCGAGAACAGCGTCGGGTCGAGGAGATAGGCGATCGTGCAGGGGTCGTGCAGCGGCACGCCGTCCGGCCCGACCCGCTCGCGCTTCGCGTAGAACTCGAGCAGCCTGGCGACGGTCGCCGCGGCCGGGGTGCCGAGATCGCGGATCCGGTCCCGCCGCGCCCTGGTCGCAAGCACCTGATGCGTCACATCGAGCGTCATCAGCGCAGTTGGGATGCCGCCCGCCAGCACGATGTCGGCGGCATGCGGATCGACATGGATGTTGAATTCGGCCGCCGGCGTGACATTGCCCAACGCGCGCGACGCGCCGCCCATCACGACCAGCTCGTCGATCTTCCTGGCGATGCGCGGCTCGCGACATAGCGCCGTCGCGAGGTTCGTCAAGGGTCCCAACGCCACCAGCGTCGTGCCGCGGTCGGGCCGTCCCATCAGCATCGCGATCAGCCAGTCGACGGCATGATCCCGCTGCAACGCCATGCGCGGCGGCGGGAGATCGGCGCCGTCGAGACCGCTCTTGCCATGGATCTCCGGCGCGATCGTCAAGGGTTTCTCCAGGGGCCGGTCGCAGCCGCGAAACACCTTGATGTCGGGGCGGCCGGCGATTTCGCAGATCTTGAGCGCATTCGCCGCCGTGAGATCGACGCCGACATTGCCGGCCACCGCCGTGAGGCCGAGAATTTCGAGCTCGGGCGACGCGAGCGCCAGCAGGATCGCGATGCAGTCGTCCTGGCCGGGATCGGTATCGATGATGATGGGACGCGGCGCCATTGAGGCGAAATCTCCGCAAGATGGACGAATCACTCTAGCCGGCGAGCCGTGGCGCTCCAAGCCGCGCACCGCCGCGCCTCATCCGGCGCGCGGGTTCCGCTAGGCCCGCCGTCGGGGAAATGGCACAATCGCCGGCATCATGACTGCCCTTTTGCGGGGGAACGGGCATGGGCCGCATCAATCATCTCGCCGTGCTGATCACGGTCGTGCTGCAGCAGGCGATCGGCTTCGTCTGGTATCACTACGGCTTCGGCCCCGCCTGGATGGCGGGCGTCGGGATCACCGCCGACCGGATGCAGCCGACCGCGACAGTATTCGTCGTCGCCATCGTCGCCGCCTTCCTGTTCAGCTACACGGTCGCCTGGCTGCTGCGCATGACGCGCAGCGATTCCTGGTTCGACGGTTTCAAGATTGGCCTCGTGCTCGCCTTCGCCGTCGCCGGCGGAGCGATCGCGACGCATTACGGGTTCCTGACGATCCGGCCGATCGTCGCCGCCATCGACATCGGCCGCGAGCTCGTCGGCGGCGCGGTCACCGGCTTCGTGCTCGGGATCTGGCGCAAGCGGTAGCCGGCCGCACCGGCCGCCGCCCCTTAGGGCTCAGCGCGCCTTCTTGCGGCGCCGGGCGACGGCGTCGGCGAGAATGCACATGATCTCGAACATCATGGTCGCGCCCACCAGCGCCGTGTTGCCGGAGGGATCGAAGGGCGGCGACACTTCGACCACGTCGCCGCCGACGAGGTTCGCGCCCTGCAGCCCGCGCAGAACCTGCTGCGCCTCGCGCGTGGTGATGCCGCCGATCTCCGGCGTGCCGGTGCCGGGTGCATAAACCGGATCGAGTCCGTCCACGTCGAAGCTGATATAGGTCGGGCCGGTGCCGATCGCCCGCCGCGTCTCCTTGATCACCTTCTCCGGGCCGATCCGGGAGAACTCCTCCATGTAGATCACGCGCATCCCGGCATCCTCGGCGAACTTCATGTCGTCCGGATAGTAGATCGAGCCACGGATGCCGATCTGCACCGTGCGCTTCGGATCGAGCAGGCCCTCTTCGACCGCGCGGCGGAACGGCGTGCCGTGGGTGTATTTGTTGTCGCCGAAATAGCGGTCGTTGGTATCGGAATGGGCGTCGAAATGCACCATGCCGACGGGCCGCTCCTTCGCGATCGCGCGGAAGATGGGCAGGGTGATGAGGTGGTCCCCGCCGGCGGAGAGCGGCGCCACGCCCGCCGCATGGATCTTGCCGAAGAACTTCTCGATCCTGGCGAGGCTTTCCATCAGGTCGATCGGGTTGCAGGGCGAATCCCCGACATCGGCGATGCGCGCGAGCTCATAGGGCGCGAGACGGCTGACGTGATGCACCTTGCGCATGAAGCTCGACATGTTGCGGATCTCGCGCGGACCGTGCCGCGCGCCGGCACGGTTCGTCGTGCCGCCGTCCCAGGGCACGCCCACCAGCGCGATATCGAGCTTGGTCAGATCGGTGATATGCGGCAGCCGCATGAAGGTGGGGATCGAGCCGAAGCGCGGCGTGACCGCGGCATCAACCGGTTGCGGGTTCTGCCGTGGCGGATTGCGAAGGGTGGACTTGTTCATGGGGTCGGTGTCCTAAAACGGCGCGGGGAAGGCGCCGAAGCGCCGGACGCGCATCAGCGTGCGGACGCAGCCGTGGGGATCGTGCGCTCGACTTCGGGCACAGGCCCGATCTCCGGGTCGGGCAGCGAATCCCGGTCCGGCCAGCGATAGACATAGGCAACCGCATGGCGCTGTTCCACCCAGTAGCCGACCTTGGTCGGGCGGTAGCGCGGCGGGTTGTCCGGCCCGGTGCAGCGGTCGAGCGGCCGCACCACGACGTCATAGCCCGTGCAGAAGAAGAGCGGCAGCGAGTAACGCGGGCGGCCGGTGCGGTTCGTCACGCGATGCGCGGTCGAAACGAAATAGTCGTTGGTCCAGCGCTGCATCATGTCGCCGATATTGATCACGAAAGTTCCCGGGATCGGCGGGGCCGCTACCCATTCGCCGCGCGGATTACGCACCTCGAGGCCGTGATCGGTCTGATAGAGGATGGTGAAGCACTCATAGTCGGTATGAGCGCCGATCCCCGCCTCATAGGCGGAGTCCGCGGTCGGCTCCTGCGGCGGATAGTAGATCAGGCGGAGATTCGAGATCGTGCGTTCGAGCTTGTCCTCGAACCAGGTCTCCGGCAGGCCGAAGGCGAGCGCGAAGGTCCGGAACAGCGTGTGGCCGAGCCCGACCACCGCCTGATAGTAATCGTAGACATCCTTGCCGAAGGCGGGCGGGTGCTGCGGCCAGACGTTGCCCGTATGGATCTTGTTGCCGGCCAGAAAAGCCGGATCGTCGGCCGGAAACTCGTTGCCGACCTCGTAACCTTCCTGCAGGTCGTATTTGCCGCCCGGCTTCGAGGCGAGCCCGCCCATCGGAACGTAGCCGCGGTGATAGCCGAGCTTGTTGATGTCGAGCTTCATCTTCTCTTCGAGCGGCTGCGCGAAGAACTGATCGATATCGTCGATCACGCGTCCGATCAGCGCCTGGTCCACGCCATGGTTCTTCACATACATGAAGCCGATGGTATGGCAGATCTCGCGGACTTCCTCGGCGGTGCGCAGCATCGCGGCACGGTCGGTCCCGAACATCGGACTTAGATCGACGAGCGGAATTCGGTCGAAAGACATCCTGCACCTCATTTGGGCCTGCCGGCCCGGCAATGCGGCAGACGCTAATGGAATCGACGGGAAAACTCCAGACGCGCAAGTCCCCTGATTCCCGCAACACGGCGATGTGTCCCCGGGGCGGGCGCCGCGTCGAGGACGGCATGGCAACTGTCCGCCCGCTCCGATAGCTTCGGGGGCCCGATGGCGCTGCGACCGGATGGCGCAGCATCGGGCGAATTCAGCAACGGGCCATGCCCATTCGGAGGAATACCCATGACAGACGCGAAGCGAACGGTCCCCGGCTTCAAGGCCCTCACCTACGAAACCGACGACCGCGTCGCGATCATCACCCTGAACCGGCCGGACCGCATGAACGCCTTCAGCCTGGAGCTTATGGCCGAGATCAAGACGGCGATCGCCGAGGCCGACAGGGACCCGGGCATCCGCGTGGTGGTCATCACCGGTGCCGGCGGCAAGGCGTTTTCGGCCGGATACGACATCAAGGACGGCGACGAGGGCATGAAGGAGAGCCTCGCCGAGTGGTCGGAGCGGCTGCAGGGCGACCTCGTTTTCACCTATGCGCCCTGGAATTGCACGAAACCGGTCATCGCCATGATCGACGGATATTGTCTCGCCGGCGCGCTCGAGTTCGTGCAGATGTGCGACATGCGCTACTGCACGCCGCAATCGAAGTTCGGCGTGGTCGAGACCCGCTTCTCGGCCGGAATCGCGACGCTGGCCATGCCCTGGATCCTCGGGCCGCGCTGCCGCGAGCTGATCTATACCGGCGATACGATCGACGGCGCGGAGGCGCACCGCCTCGGCCTGGTGGACCGCGTCATCCCGAAGGAAAAGCTCCGCGACGAGACCATGAAGATCGCCAAGCGCATGGGCCAGGTGGCGCTGGCCTGTCTGCAGCACAACAAGCGGGCGATCAACGGCAGCTATCGCATCATGGGCTTCGATGCCGCCCTCGCCTACGGCAACGAGCTCGCCGCGATGATGGATGCGACGATCACGCCGGAATTCAAGGCGTTCGACGACATCCGCCAGAAGCAGGGCCTCACCGCCGCGATCCGCTGGCGCGATCAGCAATTCAAGCAGTTCGAGTAGCGACGGATTCTTGCGGCCGCCCCACCACAGGGGCGGCCGCAAGAGCGGCAACGCCGCTCAGAGCAGGCCGCGGAGCAGCAGCACGGGGCAGTTGGCGCGGCTCGCCAGCTCCATCCAGGTCTCCGGCGGCATTCCACCCGCCACGTCGCAGCCGACCACCAGCATATGCGGGTCGTCCCGCAGGAGCGCCGGCTCTAGGTCGCCCGGGCCATAGCCCGGCACGTGGATGAAGCGAACCCTGGCGAGATCGCCCCCGAGCCGGTTCTCGGCGTGCTTGCGCTTTTCCGCGAAGTCCCCCGCGCTCTCGGCCATGAGATAGACGATGAGATCGCGTCGCGCCTCGCCCGCGATCCGCGCCCCGAGCGACAGCGCCCGGCCGCCGCAGTCGGACACGTCGTAGATCGCGGCGACGGGCGCTATCGCGGTGCGATGCCCCGGCACGGCCAGCAGCACAGAGGAAGGCAGCCGGCGCGCCATGGTCTCGAGCGTGCGTCCGAGGATCCGGCGGCGAACCGACTGGGCGCGCCGGCCGAGCGCCAGGAGATCGGTCTCCGCCACGGCGGTCTGCAGTTCCGCCTCGATGCGGCCGCGAAGGACGCGGAAGGACCAGCGCAAATGGAGGCCGGTGGCCGCCGTCTCGAGCGCCTGCCGGGCGCGTGCCGCCTGCGCATGGAGCGCGGTCGCCATGGCGTCGGGATCGAGCTGCCGGCCGCCCGGCGTCAGCGCGCTCACCTCGCGCGCGAAGGGCATGCCGGCGAGGTTCAGCAGATCCACGTCCTCGACGAAGATGCCGGTCAACTCCGCCTGAAGCCCGGCCGCGAGATCGGCCGCGTATTCGAGCGCCGCCAGGCTCTCCGGCGACGCGTCGAGCGCGACCAGGATGCGGCGAATCGCGTCGTCGCGCGCGTTCATACGGTCCCGCCCTGGTGGCCGAAAGCGCGCCGCCGCTCGGCGAGATCCAGCAGCCGCGCCTCGACCCGCGCATTGATGCTGTTCGCCGGAAACTTGCCGTCCTTCCCGCGCTCGCCGGCCGGAACGCCGGTCAGGATCTCGATGCCCTCATCCACATGGGTCACCGGGAAGATGCGGAACTTGCCGGCCTCGGCGGCCGCGACGATATCCCGACGCAGCATCAGGTTGACCACGTTGGAGACGGGAACCAGCACGCCCTGGCGGCCGGTCAGGCCGCGCTTGGCGCAGAGATCGAAGTAGCCCTCGATCTTCTGGTTCACCCCGCCGATCGCCTGGACCTGACCGTGCTGGTTGACGGATCCCGTCACGGCGAAGGACTGGTCGATCGGCACCTCCGAGAGCGCCGAAAGGATCGCATAAAGCTCGGTCGAGGACGCGCTGTCGCCGTCGACGCCGCCATAGGACTGCTCGAAGACAAGCGTCGCGGCGAGCGAGAGCGGCGTCTCGGCCGCGAAGCGCGCGCCGAGAAAGGCCGACAGGATCAGCACGCCCTTGGAATGGGTGGGGCCGCCGAGCTCCACCTGCCGTTCGACGTCGATGACCTCGCCGCGCCCGATCCGCACCTTGGCGGTGATCCGGCTCGGCCTGCCGAACATGAAATTGCCGAGCGAGAGGACCGAGAGGCCGTTGATCTGGCCGACCCTGGCGCCGTCGGTATCGATCATCACCACGCCGCGCTCGATGAATTCGAGCGACCGCACCCGCACCCGGTCCGCCCGGCGCTGCTGCGCATCGATCGAATGTTCGACATCCTCGGCGACGACCGTGGTACGGCCGCTTTCGCCGGCCCAGTAGTCGGCCTCGCGCAACAGGTCGGTGATCTGGCCGATCCGCATGGTGAGCCGCTCGGCATCGTCCGCGAGGCGGGAGGCGTGCTCGATGACGCGGGCGACCGCGCCGCGATCGAACGGCTTCAATTCGTGGCGCCGGGCGATCGTCGCGATCATTCGAGCATAGGCGAGCGTGGTTTCGCCGCTGCGCAGCATCTCATCGTCGAAATCGACCTGCACCTTGAAGAGCTCGCTGAACTCTTCGTCATGCGCGGAGAGCAGATAGTAGATCTCGCGCTCGCCGATGATCACGATCTTGACGGCCAAGGGAACGGGCTCCGGCTCGACCGAGATCGTGGTCACGGCACTGAACATCTGGGCCGGCGACTCGATCCGCAACAATCCGGACCTGAGCGCGCGCTTGAGCGCTTCCCACGCATAAGGCTGCCGCAGAAGCTTGTCCGCCTCGAGGATCAGATAACCGCCATTGGCACGGTGCAGGGCCCCGGCCTTGATCAGATTGAAATCGGTGACGAGAGCGCCCATCTCGGCCAGATTTTCGACCCGCCCGACCAGGTTCGCCATGGTCGGGTTGTCCTCGTAGATCACGGGCGCACCGGTCTCGTCGGTGTGATCCACCACGACATTCACCCGGTAGCGGCGGAAAGGATCGCTCGGCGCGCCGGGGCGGCTCGGCTGCGCCGGCGCTGTACCGTCGGGCTGTGCGCTCGGCAGGAAGGCATCGACATTGTCCACCACGTCCTGGCGCAGCGCCTCGAGGAAGGTGATGACAGCGGGCTGGTCGCGATAGCCGGCCTCGAGCACGACGATGCTGGAGCCGACCGCCGCCATCGTCACTTCGCGATTGAGCGCGCGAAGCTTGTCGCGCCGCTCCCGCTCCCAGGCGGGGAAATGGCGCACGCCCTCCTCCAGCTCCTTCTGCAGGGCCGTAAGCTCGCTTTCGAGCCGCTTGCGCTCCTCCTCCGGCAGCTTCTGGAATTGCTCGGGCGTCATGGCCGCGCCCTCATGCACCGGCGCGAAGGCGAAGCCCATCGGCGTCCGCATGAGCGCGATGCCCTTCGGCTCCGCCTTGCTGCGCAGGCCCTCGAACACCTCTTCATGCCGGCGCTTGCTGCTCTCGTCGATCACCTGTGCGCGGTTCCGGTACTCTTCGCTTTCGAAGATACCGGGGATCGCGGCGCGCAGATCGTCGATAAGTCGCGCCACGTCATCCCGCAGGATGACGCCGCGCCCCGGCGGCATTCGCAGCGCCACGGGACGATAGCTCGTCTCGAAATTGTTCACATAGCAGAGATCGGGCGGCACCGGGTCATGGCGCGCGCGGGCGCGCAGGAAGCGATCGACGGTGCTGTGCTTGCCGGTGCCGCTCGCACCCAGCGCGTACAGATTGTAGCCGGGCTGCCTTATGCCCACGCCGAAGCGGAGCGCCTCGACCGCGCGATCCTGTCCCAGCAGATGATCCAGGTCGGCGACCTGCGCCGTGCTGTCGAAGGGGAGCGCTGCAAGGTCGCAGCGGCGATTGAGGCGGTCGGGCGTCAGCGGCACGGGAATGGTCATTGCGCTCCGGGCGTTCTGTGCGGTGAAGAGGCGTACCCTAAGTCGTCGGAGGCCAATGTCAAAGGACCCGTCTTCATCGCAGCGAGCGGCTGTCCTTCGATTTCGTCATATCGGCCCCTCATCGCCATGAATGACCGTCAGCGCGGAGCGGCCGGCTTCCGCTGCGGCGTGAACCAGCCGAGGCTCGCTTCCGTGGCGCCGCGCGGGCGATATTCGGCGCCGACCCACCCGTCATAGCCGAGCGCATCGAGCTGGGCGAGCCGCGCCATGATGTCGATATTACCCGTGCCGGGTTCGTGCCGGCCGGGATTGTCCGAGAATTGGATATGGCCGATCCGCGGCAGAAGCCGCGCCAGGGTCGCCTCGAGATCCTCGCCCATCATATCCGCATGATAGAGATCGAACTGGAGCCGCAGATTGGCCGCACCGACGGCGTCCATGGCAGCCGCCATCTCGTCCGATCGGCTCAGCAGGAAGCCCGGCACATCGCGGTCATTGAGCGGCTCGACGACGAGCTGCAGGCCTGCACGACCGAACGCCGCCGCGGCGAATGCCAGATTGTCGACGAAGACGTCGCGCAGCGCGCCATGAGCGGCGCCAGCCGGGGCGATGCCGGCGAGGCAGTTCATCTGGCGGCAGCCCATGGCGCGCGCATAGTCGATCGCGCGTCCCACGCCCTCGCGAAACTCGCCACGCCGGTCCGGCAGGCAGGCGATCCCGGCTTCGTCGGGTCCGCCCATCGGCAGGTTGAAGAGGACGCATTCGAGAGCGTTCGCGGCGAGGAGCGCGGCCAGGCGCTCCGGCGGATGGTCATAGGGCTGGTGAAACTCGACGCCGCGGAACCCGGCCGCCGCCGCCCTGGCGAAACGATCAAGAAAGCCAACCTCCCCATACAGCATCGAGATATTGCAGGAGAATTTCGGCATGCGGACGGACTCTGTTTTCGAGGTGCGGCGGCAGGGAGCGTCGACGCCAGGCTCACATGGGGGATCGTCGCGCCGCGGCCACGCCCCGTGCACGGGGTCGAGGGTTCAGCCAGCGAAATCGGTTTCCGGAATGCCGCGGCCGCCGGTCCGGACTGCGAAAAGGGAGCCGGAGAGCGGTGCCTCGCGAAGCTGGTCGTCGGTGAGTCCGACGCGCGCGCTGGTGACGAAGAGCAGATCCATGTTCTCGCCGCCGACGCTCACCGATGTCGGCTGCGGCACGGGGATCTTGACCTTGCGTTCGAGCTTGCCGCCCGGCGCGAGCTGCGCAACATGGCCGTCGCCCCACAAGGCGACCCAGACGCAGCCCGAGGCGTCCACGGTCATACCGTCCGGGCCCTCGGTCTCGCCCTGGAATACATGGAACGGCCGATGCGGCCCCGCCTCGCCCGTGGCAGGGTCGATGTCGAACGTCAGGACGTGGCGCGCATTGCCGTCGGTGTAGTAGCCACGCTTGCCGTCCGGGCTGAAGGCGGGACCGTTGGAGCAGGCGACCGGCTTTGCGACCTGATCGAGCCTGCCCGCGGCGTCGAGCCGGTAAAACGCGCCGACCGGCTTCACCCAGTCGATGTCGCCGGTACCGGTCCAGAGCCGCCCCTGTCGGTCGCATTTCGCATCGTTGAAGGTAAGGCCCGGCCCCACCGCTTCCTGGCCGGCGAGCGGCCGACGCCTGCCCTCGGCCGGATCGACCCGATGGATGCCCTCGCGATCCACGACGACCCAGCGACCGGCACGATCGAACACCATGCCGCCCACGGCGGCGCCCAGCTCGGCCTTCAGGACCTCGTCCTTGCCGGTGGCGGGATCGAAGCGGTGCACGGCGGGCCCGAAGAGATCCAGCCAATAGAGCCGCTTCTGGCTGCCGCGCCAGAGCGGCCCCTCGCCAAGCGTGGCTTTCGCATCGAGAACGCATTCGACCTTGGCCATGGACTCCTGCTCCGCTTCCGTTCGGCCGCCATTATCTCCGGCCGTCCGCAGCATCGCCAGCCCCTCGGGGTCGGGCCGTCTGCCGACCCGGCCTGTTTTGCGATTTGCGGATCGTCTATGGTCCCGCCTCCCGGTCCCGCATCGCAGGAATGGCCCATGATCGCCCTGCTTCGCCGCTGGCTTTCCGCGTCGCTGCTTGCCATGTCCCTCATCGCCGTTGCCCTGCCCGCGCTGGCGCAGGAGGGCCAACGCTGCGGCACCCTGCCCGCCCCGGTCGCCGCAAAGCGCGACGCGATCGCGGCGGCGGCGGCACGCGACGACCTGGCGGCCATGGCGGCGCTCGCCAATCCCGAGGACGCGTTCGGCTTCGGCGATGTGGAGGATATCGGCGCGACCTGGATCGACTGGAAAAAGCGGGGCACCGACATGGCCGCGATCGCCCGCGCCCTGCTGGCGCTCGATTGCTCCGTCTATAGCGGAGACGGCAGGGACTATTACGCCAGGCCCGTGGCGGCCGACCTTCCGGCGAGCGCGCTGACCGACGAGGAGCGCGCGAAGATCGCCGAGATCAATGGCGGCGATTTCGAAGCGCAGTACATCGAAGGATCGGAGAACGGATACTATGTCGGCTGGCGGATCGTCATCATCGAGGACGGACGCTGGACGGCGTTCGTCGCCGGCGACTGAAGCCGACCGTCAGGTGACGCCGTCGGGCAAGCCGACCTTTCGGCGTGCGATGAAGTCCCGCAACCCTTCATTCACGGCTGCGTCGATCGGCGGCGCTTCGTAACGGCGAAGGAGCTGCTGGGCGCGCTCGCTGGCGCGGCGATCGGCATCCTTTCCGCCTTCCGCCTCCCATTGCTCGTAGCTGTTGTTGTCGGCGAGCGTCGAGGTGTAGAACGCGGTCTTGAAGTTCCGCCGCGTGTGCGCGCAGCCGAGATAGTGCCCGCCGGGCCCGACCTCGCGGATCGCCTCCATGGCGATCCCTTCCTCGGAAAGATCGGGTCCTTCCGCGAAGATCTGCAGCATCGCGATCTGGTCGGCGTCGAGCATGAATTTGCCGTAGCCGGCCGCGAGACCCGCCTCGAGCCAGCCCGCGGAATGCAGCACGAAATTGGCGCCGGCCATCAGAGTCGGCAGCATCGTCTGCATGGATTCGTAGGCGGCCTGCGCATCGGCGATCTTGGAGCCGGTCAGCATTCCGCCCGAGCGCAGCGGCAGCTTGTATTTCCGGGCGAGCTGCGCGGTGAAATAGATCATCATCGCGGGCTCCGGCGTTCCCATCATCGGCGCGCCGGAAAGCATCGAGACGGTGGTGACGAAGTTTCCGTAGACCATCGGCGAGCCCGGCCGCACGAGCTGCGCGTAGGCGATGCCGGCGAGCACCTCGGCATTGAGCTGCGCGACCGATCCCGCCGTGGCGGCCGGCGCCATCGCGCCGGCCATGATGAAGGGCGTCACCAGCACGGCCTGGTTGTCGCGGGCATAGACCCGCATCGCGGACAGCATGGTCTGGTCCCAGACCAGCGGCGAGTTGCAATTGACGACCGAGGTCATCACCGTATTGCCGGCATCGATGAAGCCGTCGCCGAACAACAGCCGGACGAGCTTGATGCAGTCGGCCGCCCGCTCCTCGTGCGTGACGATGCCCATGAAGGGTTTGTCGGAATAGCGGATATGGCTGTAGACGATATCGAGATGCCGCTTCGGCACCGGCACGTCCACCGGCTCGCAGATGACCCCGCCCGAATGGTGAAGATTGGGCGTCATATAGGCGAGCTTCACGAAGTTCTGCAGGTCCTCGAGCGTGCCGTAGCGACGGCGGTTCTCGAAATCGCGGACGAAGGGCGATCCATAGGTGGGCGCGAAGACGGTGTGGCGACCGCCGATAGTGACGTTCCGTTCCGGATTGCGCGCGTGCTGGACATATTCCGCGGGAGCGGTCGAAAGCAGCTCCATCAACAGTCCTTCGGGCAGATGCACCCGCTGTCCGCGCACATCGGCGCCCGCCCGCTTCCAGGCGGCGATCGCGACGGGATCGCGGAACTCCACCCCGATTTCCTCAAGGATGATCATGGAGGTGCGATGTACCAGCTCGAGCCCTTCGGCATCGAGCAGCTCGACCAGGGGGATCTTCCGGACGATCTGGCGTCGCTGCAGGATCGGGGCGGCGGCGCGTTCCGCGCGACGGCCGGCCGTTCCGCCCCGCCGATGCTGCGCTTCCGCCGTCATGCCTCCGGTCCCCGCGCCAGCCAAACCGGTCGAGCCTAGCCCGCCGGCCGCACGCGGAAAAGGCCGGGCCCTCCCCGATGGCGTCCCTCAGAAGGTCGGTGGGGTGGCCGCGCTCACGACCTCGCACTCGTCCGGGCCCATGTTGCGGAACCGGTGCGGGATGCGGCTGCTGAAGTAATAGGCGTCGCCGGGGCCGAGCATGCGCTTTTGGTTGCCGACCGTGACCTCCAGCCGTCCGCGCACCACGACGCCCGCTTCCTCGCCCTTGTGGCTCAGGCGTTCCTTGCCGGTGTCCGAGCCGGAGCTGAAGCGCTCGTGGGTAAGCTGGATGCGGCGCCCGGGGCAGTCGGCTGCCACCAGCCGCAAGGAGACGTTTCCCCCGCCCACCTCGACCAGCTCCTTCCTGTCGTAGAAGACCTTGAAGCTCTGGTTCACGTCGAACGTAAAGAACTCGGCGATTGACATTGGAAATGCGCTGAGAATCTTGCGGAGCGAGGCGACCTGCGGGCTCGTCTGGTTGAGCTCGATCAGCGAGATCGTGCCGTTGGTAACCTTGGCGCGCTTCGCCAGCTCGCGCTGCGAATAGCCGTAGATCTCCCGGATCGTCTTCAGTCGCGTTCCGACATCGTCAGCCATGCTCGAAACCCCTGTCCGTTCCGACAAGACTAGCGGCGAGCGCTCGATCCGCGCAACTCGCCCGCGGGGATTTGTTCGAAAGAATTGACAACAGCCCGACGGCGCGGAAAGTCGCTCCGGGCGGTTCAGGCCGTCAGGATGCGCGAGAAAAGGCCACGGCTTGCGATGTCCCGACAGGCAACCACGCCGCCCCGCCGCCGGTGGCGGCGGTCTGTCGAATTAATAGGGATGATCAGAGATTGCTGGCGTTGAAGGTATCGCAGTCCGCGACGGCACCGCTGGCGAAGCCGCGCTTGAACCAGGAAACCCGCTGGGCCGAGGTTCCGTGGGTGAAGCTGTCGGGCACGACATATCCCTGGCCCTGCTGCTGCAGCCGGTCATCGCCGATCGCGTTGGCGGCGCCGAGCGCCTCCTCGATATCGCCCTCCTCGAGGATCTGCCGCTCCGCATTGGCATGGTTCGCCCACACGCCCGAGAAGCAATCGGCCTGAAGCTCCATCCGCACCGAAAGCTCGTTGGATTCCGCCTCGCTCGATTGCGCCTGCAGCGAGTTTACCTTCTCGCTGATGCCGAGCAGGGTCTGCACATGGTGGCCGATCTCATGCGCGATGACATAGGCCTGCGCGAAATCGCCCGGGGCTCCGAAGCGCTGCGACAGCTCCTGGAAGAAGCTCAGATCGAGATAGACCTTCTGGTCGCCCGGGCAATAGAAGGGACCAACCGCCGACTGCGCATAGCCGCAGGCCGATTGCACCGCGCCGGTGAACAGGACCAGCGTCGGATACTGGTAGCTGCGGTTCATCTCCTGGAAGACCGCCGTCCAGGTGTCCTCCGTGTCCGCCAGCACCACCGCCACGAAATCGCGAAGCTCGTCGTCGCCCGGCGCCTGACCGGACGAGGTGCTCGAGGTCTGCGTGGCCGGCCCGCCGCCCAGCAATGCGGTCGGATCGATCTTGAAGACGAAGATCAGGATCAGCACCACCACGATGAGCCCGATCCCGCCAATGCCGCCGCGGCCGCCACCGCCACCGGGAAACCGGAAGCCTCCCGGCAAGCCGCCGCCGAAGCCGCCCCCGCCGCCGAGACCGCCCATGCCCCGCCGATCTTCGATATTGCCGCTTCGTCTGCCGCCTCGCCAGCGCATGGGAATCCTCTCCGTGCCTTGAACCATCGGCCTTGCGCAGGAACGCAGGTTTGCCGATCCGAAGCACTATAGCGCCAAGCGGCACGCGAGTGGCAGTCCCGCCGTTCCCGTCGCCCGGCCGCCTCGTGGCCAAATCCGGGCGATCCGCGCCCGGCCTACAGCGATCGCGCGAGCCGGCGGCCTTCGAAGATCGCGGCGGCGGCATGGCGCGGCGCCAGGCAATCGCCGATCGCATGAACCGGCGCCGCAAGCCCGGCCAGCGCTTCGACAAGCTCGTTGTCGGCCCGATTGGCCGTCGACAGGACCAACAGATCGGCCGGCAGTCTGGTTTCCTGACCGTCCAGCAGGTTGCGTATCGTCGCGCCGTCGCCGTGCCATTCGACGACGACGCTGTCGGTGATCGAGCGCACGCCGAGCCGATGCAGCTTCGTGCGCAGCGGAATGTCCGCCGAGGTCCGGATCAGGTCACGCCCGACCAGCGCGTCGGCGGTGATCAACGTCACTTCATGGCCCTTTTCGGCCAGCGCCCAGGCGGTACCGACGCCGCGCCAGTTGCCGCTGTCGTCGAGCAGCAGCACGCGCGGGCCCGGCCTGACCTCGCGCCGCATCACGTCTTCGACCGCCGCCACCTTGCCGCGTTCGAGGCCGGGGATAGACGCGACGGTCGGCAGGGCGCGCTGGAAGCCGGTGCGCGAAGGGCTCGACCCCGTCGCCAGCACCACCGCATCGGCGCCGAATCCGGCGATCTCCCCGGCATCGAGCGGCATCGCGCGGCGCACTGCGACCTGCAACCGCGCAAGCTCGCCCTCGTACCAACCGATGAGATCGAGGATCTGCGCGCGACGCGGCTGCTCGCCGGCGAGGCGGAACTGTCCGCCGAGGCGATCGGACGCCTCAGCGAGCGTCACCTGATGGCCCCGCTCGGCCGCAACCCGCGCCGCTTCGAGCCCCGCCGGTCCGCCACCCACCACCAGCACGCGCTTCGTCGTTTCGGCGCGGGAAAAGCGGTCGCCGTCCCACTGGAACTCGCGTCCGGCCGACGGATTGACCAGGCAACTGATCCAGTAGTCCCGCGAACGCCTGCCCCAGCACATCTGATTGCAGGAGATGCAAGGCCGGATGGTTTCCGCCTTGCCGCCACGCGCCTTGTTGGCGAGGTGGGGATCGGCGATCTGTCCGCGCACGATCGAGACCATGTCCGCCTGGCCGGAGGCGATGACGTAGTCCGCATTCTCCGGCGTCCGGATATGGCTCTCGGCCTGCACCTTCGCATGCTTCACGGCCTGCTTCAGCCCTTCGGCGAAGGGTGCGCCCAGCTTGTCCTCATAGACGAAGGGCGGAATGATCTTGGTGAAGTCGAAATAGCTGCCGGTGCCGCAGGTGATGTAGTCATAGAGCCCGCGCGCGTCGTGCCAGGCGGCGATCTCCTGCTGGTCGGCGAGCGACAGCACGTCGGGTCGCAAGGGCTCGACGCTGATCGCCATGCCGATGATGAAATCCTCGCCGCAGAGCTTGCGGATCCGCTCCAGGACTTCCCGCGAGAACCGCATGCGGTTCTCGAAGCTGCCGCCATATCGATCGTCCCGCCGGTTCGAATAGGGCGCCCAGAACTGTTCGATGAGGGCGTTGTAGGCCGCCATCAGCTCGCATCCGTCGAAGCCCGCTTCCTTCGCGCGGCGCGCGGCCTCGCCGAAGCCGGCGACGATTTCGGCGATTTCCGCGCTCGTCATGGCGTGACTGCCGTCCATGTCGTGCATCGAAGGCAGGCCGGAGGGCGACCAGTTGGCCTCGTTGGAGTTGTCCCAGTCGCCATGCGCGCCGACGTGATAGATCTGCTGGATCATCACCGCGCCTTCGGTATGGCAAGCGTCGGTGATGCGGCGGAAATGCGGGATCACCCCGTCATCGGCATGCCGGAAATTTCCGCGCGTCAGCACGGCGGTCCGGTGCGCCGGCACCGGCTCCACCACGATCATCGCGGCGCCGCCCCTGGCGCGTTCGAGGTAGTAACCGAGATGGCGGTCCGCCGGCAGCCCGCCCTCGCTCATGTTGGCCGTATGGGCACCGAAGTTCAGCCGATGCCGGAGCGTCTTGTGGCGGAGCTGAAGCGGCCGGAACAGGTTCGGGAAGGGCGATGGCAAGCCGGCTTCTCCCTGGGTGCGATGCGCCGGTCAAGCCGCGCGGCGCGGCCCACAAGGGTAAGACAGGCCCCGCCCCCGCGATAGAAGCTCCGGATGCCGGCCGAAATCGCTCCGATGCGACAAAATTACCGAGGGTTTTCCGCGGATTCGTTACAAAAAGTTACATCGACGCCCCCGTCCCCGGGCACGCGATTTACAGGGGCCGGCCATTTTCTCCGCTTAGGCGGAGGGACCAGCGGTCTTATGGCGACGGGAATCACGACCATCATCATCGAGGAAGCCCTCGAATTGCGCACCGCCCTGACGAACATTCTCTCGGGCCGCGGGCATACGGTTCACGGCTTCTCGACGGGTGATCAGTTTACCGAGGCGATGGCGGCGCACACCGCGCCCGTCAGTACCACGCTCGCGATCGTCGACACGGCCTCGCCGGATGTCGTCGGCCTCGAGGCAATTCGGCTGATCCGGCGTCGCTACCCCGCCGCGAAGATCCTGGCGATGGTCGAGACCGGGCGGTTCGGCACGTCGGACAGCCAGCGCATCCTCGCGCAATCCGCCGGCGCCGAAGGGGTGCTCGTAAAGCCCTTCACGGCGCAGGAACTGGCGAGCTCCATCCGCGAGCTGCTCGGCAGCTACTGAATTTTCCGATTATCGCCACTCGTCGCAACCATCATCGTCCGCGACGATCAGGCCGGCATGATCGGCGCCTGGGCGAACTCGGGCGAGCCCGTTGCGATGCGACGGCGTTTTACCTCGGATGCCAGCATATAGCCGACATTGCGTACGGTCTTGATGAGATCGTTCGCGGCGCCCGCCGCCTCCAGCTTGCGGCGCAGCCGCCCGATCAACACATCGATGCTGCGGTCGAACGGCGTCCAGTCGCGCGACCGCGTGCGGTCGAGAAGCTGATCCCGGCTCAAGGGACGACGCGGATGCTCCGCCATGATCCTCAGCAGCTCGTACTCGCCGCCCGTGAGGTTGATTTCGTGGCCCGCGTTGTCGAGCAGGCGCCGATGCGTGACATCGAGCGTGAGATTGGCGAAGGCGAGGATCTCGGCCGATTCCGAAAGATCCGATTCCACGAGCCCGCGAACGCGGCGCAGCACGGAGCGGATGCGCGCCTTCAGCTCCCTCAGCTCGAACGGCTTGCAGATATAGTCGTCCGCACCGAGCTCGAGTCCGGCGACACGATCCATCGGCGAGTCATTGCCGGTGATGATGACGATCGGCACTTGCGAGCTTTGCCGCAGCTCGCGCAGCAGGTCGAACCCGTCGACATCCGGGAGCCGGATATCCAGGACGATGAGGTCGATGTCGGAATCGCCGAACCTCGCGCGGGCCGAGGCGCCGTTGGCGGCCTCCTCGACATGGAAACCCTGATTGCGCAGATACCCGCCGACCAGCCCGCGCATCAACGCGTCGTCCTCGACGAGGAGAAGCTTGCCAATTCGCATGGGGCTCGGTGTTTCGTATCCCGCCAAAGGAACCGCCATAGCACAGCCTAGATGCTTTTGACTTTAGAAACCCTTACCGCCGGGGAAAAGACATTAAACACAAGCGTTTCAGGCCGACCCGTCGAAGCGGGCCGCGCCGCGGCGACATTCTCTCCATCTGGCTCTCCGTCGGGACGCCGTTGGCGTCGCGACGCCGCAGCCCCTCGCCTTCGAGATCCGCATCTTCGAGGCCGGGGCGGCGGATCGCCTGCGCCGCTGCCCGAATATATCCCTGGCCGCTGCTCATCACGCTGGCATGCGGCGGCATCGTTGTTATGCTGGGCGCGAGCCGCGAGAGCGGAGGTCGCCCGGCCGAATGAGCCGTTCGCCAGGCGGCATCAATCGAAGTGAGGGCAGAATGGCCGGAAAGCTGCCGCCGCGGACGTCGTTCGCATGACGGGCGAATTCGACGATCCCGCTGCGCTGACGGCGACCCAGGTGCTGGCGGCGTTTCGCGCCGGCCGTCTCACGGCCGTCGCCTATGCCCAGGCGCTCCTCGACCGATGCCGGGATCTGGCCTGGCTCAACGCTTTCATCGGCGGCACCTCCGAAGCGTTGCTCCTCGAGGCGCGCGAAGCGGATAACCGCCGGCGGCGCGGCCGCAGCGCCGGCATCCTCGACGGGCTGCCGATCGTCATCAAGGACAACATCGACGTCGCCGGGTGGGCGACGACGGCCGGCACGCCGGGGCTCGAGGAACATGTTCCCGACACGACGGCGCCCGTCGCCGCCGCGCTCTTCGAGGCAGGTGCGCTCATGCTCGGCAAGACCAACATGCATGAGCTCGCCTACGGCATCACCAGCAACAACGGCACTTTCGGTCCGGTGCGCAACCCCTATGGCGTGCGACGGATCGCCGGCGGCTCCAGCGGCGGCACCGGCACGGCCGTCGCCGCGCGTATGGTCGCCGCCGGCCTCGGTACCGACACCGGCGGCTCGGTGCGGATTCCGGCTGCGCTTTGCGGCATCGCGGGATTACGGCCGACGACCCATCGCTACAGCCAGGCCGGAATCGTGCCGATCTCCCACAGCCGCGACACGGCGGGACCGATGGCGCAGGGCGTCGCCGACATCGCGTTGCTGGATGGCGTGATCACCGGCGAGTCGGCGCCGCTCGAGACGATACGCCTCAAGGACCTTCGCCTCGGCGTGCCGCGGCGGAGCTTCTTCGAGGCGATCGAGCCGGAGGTGCTCACGATCGTCGAGGCGCTGTTTCAACGGCTGCAGCAGGCCGGCGTCGTGCTCGTGGAGGCGGATCCGGAAGGGATGCGCGAGCTGCTGCGGGATCTGGGACGCGCTGTCGCGTTCCACGAAACCCCTCCCGACATCGTGAAATATCTGGCCGCCAGCGGTGCGCCCACGACGTTCGACCGGATCGTCGCCGATCTGGGCAGCCCCGACGTCGCCGCGATCTTCGCCGAGATCATTCAGAACCCGGTCTCCGAGGCGCTCTATCGCGCGGCGCGCGACGATCGCATGCCGCGGCTGCGGTCGCTGTTCCAGGATTATTTCGCGCGGCACAGAGTGGCGGCGATCATCTTCCCGGCCACCGCGCTCACCGCATCGGCGATCGGCGAGGACGAGCAGGTGATGCTCTGCGGCCGGCCGGTCTCGACCTTCGCCGCCTTCCTGCGCAACACCGAGCCCGCGACCCTGGCGGGCCTCCCCGGCATCGTGCTGCCGGCGGGACGGTCGCCGGCGGAAGGGCTTCCCGTCGGGGTCGAGCTCGATGGGCCCCCTGGGTCGGACCGCAGGCTGCTTGCGATAGCGGCCGCAATCGAACCCTTCCTCGCACCGCTTCCGCCGCCTACGCCGAGCCCCGCGCAGCTCCGCTGATCCGGGGCGCTTTCGCGCCGGCCCGCGGCAACCGACCCTTATCGACAGGCGGGTCCAATGTTGGGTTGACTGGCGGGTCCAATGTTGGGACGCTGCTCCGCCTTGGGAGGCGCGTCGATTCCGACGCCTGTCCACGCCAACAAGAAACTCGTGCCGCTTCGTTCGCCGAGGCGGGAACACGGCTTCGGGAGGATGACTATGAGGCAGTTTCGTTCAGTGTTTCGTTTTGCCCTGGGGCTGACGGCGGCGACGCTGTTGGCTACGGCTGTACCGGGCGCGCCCGCCAACGCCGCGGGCACGCTCGTCTGGGGCCTTCCGGTCGGGGCCAGCGTGCTCGACCCGCATGTGTCCTGCGGCTGGATGGCGAAGTTCGTCGATTATCAGATCTATGAGGCGCTGGTCGAAACCGACCTCAAGGTGGCGGAAGCGCCCACCAAGCTCCGCGGCCAGCTCGCCGAAAGCTGGGACATCTCGGAGGACGGCACCGTCTATACCTTCAAGCTCCGCCAGGGCGTGAAGTTCCACGACGGTACGCCCTTCAACGCGGAGGCGGTGAAGTTCAACTTCGACCGCTTCCTTGATCCGAAGGCGCCGCAATACAGCGAAACCGCCAACGCCTATTTCGGCTTCATCGGCTTCACCAGCGCGATCAAGTCCGTCGAGGTCGTCGACGAGTTCACCGTCAAAGTCACCCTCAATTCGGCAAACTACGAGTGGCTGCGCATGGGGATGGAAGACTGCCCGCAGTTCTACATCATCAGCCCGACGGCCATTACGACCTATGGCGACGAGGGCCTGCCGCTGCACCCGATCGGCACCGGCCCTTTCAAGTTCGTCGAACGCGAGCCCGGCGTGAAGATCGAGCTCACCCGCAACGACGACTATTGGGGCGAGAAGGCCAAGCTCGACCGCGTTATCTTCCGCGAGATCGAGGATCCGGCTACCCGCATGAATGCGTTCCGCGCGGGCGAGATCAGCGTGATCCAGGATCCGGTGTGGGAAGAAACCCAGGATCTCGTCGATGAGGGCAACATCCTCACCATCAACGAGAACACGCCAACGCTCTGGTACGTCACCCTCAACATGAAGTACCCGGCCTTCAAGGACCCGCGGGTCCGGCAGGCCATCAACTACGCGATCGACCGCGAAAGCATCGTCAGGGAAGTGCTGCACGGCTTCGGCCGGCCGGCCTATGGCATGTTGAATGCCGGCACCTATGCGCATGACCGCGACTATGTGAGCTACCCCTACGATCCGGAGAAGGCGAAGGCGCTCCTCAAGGAAGCGGGTGCCGAGAACCTCGTGCTCACCTTCGACCTGCCGAAATACGGCTTCTCGGAAGTGATCGAGAAATGGATCCAGCGCGACCTGAAGAAGGTCGGCATCGAGGTGAAGCTCAACATCATGGAGTGGCTCGCCTATCTCGACAAATGGAACGCCGGGATGCTGGAAGATGTCGCCATGGACGACATCATCTGGGGCGAGCAGACGCCGATCTTCACGGCGCAGTCCTACCGCTGCGACCGCCAGCCGCCGAACGGCTGGAACCAGGGCTGGTTCTGCAATCCCGACATGGACAAGCTTTTCGCCGAGGCGGAAGTCACGCGCGACGAGGCGAAGCGGGCCGCGCTTTACCAGCAGGCGGACAAGTGGATCATGGAGAACGATCCGTCCTATGCGCCGGTCTATCACTACTTCAATCCGATCGTCCTGAACCCCACCGTGAAGGGCTTCGTCAACGCGCCCTCGAACTGGTGGGATCTCTCGACCGTCTGGATCGAGGAATGACCGCTTGAGGATCGCCGACGGCGTCGGCCCCGACGGGCCGGCGCCGGCCGGCGGCAATCCGGGATGCGGCCTGCGACGATACGTCCGGCCATGAGGCTTGCGGCGCTCCCGGAACGGTTCCGTTAGGATCAAGCCATGGCGGGCTTCATCATCAAGCGGCTGCTTTCCGTCATCCCGGTGCTGTTCGGGGTTTCGGTGCTCGTCTTCCTGCTGCTTCATATGGCGCCGGGCGACGTGACCACCACCCTGCTCGGCCCGATGGCGACGGAGGAAGCGCGCCAGGCCATTCGGCTCCGCTACGGGCTCGATCAGCCGCTGCCGGTGCAGTATCTCACCTGGCTCGGACAGCTACTTTCCGGCGACCTCGGCACCTCCTGGGTGCATCGTCAGCCGGTCGCCCAAATGATCCTGCCGAAGTTCGGCGCCACGGCGCTTCTCGCCCTCTCCGCCGCCTTCCTCGCCTATGTGATCGGTTTCTTCTCCGGCATCCTTGCCGCCAACCGCGCCTACAGCGCAACCGACCGCGTGGTGATGGCGGTCACGCTGGTGCTCGGCAGCACGCCGCTCTACTGGCTCGGCCTCATCCTGGTGCTCATCTTCGCGCTCGAGCTCCGCTGGCTGCCGGCCACCGGCATGATGAAGATCGTGGATGGCGGCGGCATCGTCGATATCGCGCAGCATCTGATCCTGCCGGCCGTCTCCTCCGCGCTCCCCTCCGCCGCCATCGTCGCGCGGGTGACGCGCGCCGCGATGGTCGAGACCCTCAAGCAGAACTATATCCGCGTCGCGCGCGCCAAGGGTATCTCGCGGCGGACGATCCTGCGCCGCCACGCGCTGCGGAACGCCGCGCCGCCGATTCTGACCGTGGGCGGCATGGAGCTCGGCTATCTGCTCGGCGGCGTCGTCTTCACCGAGGTCGTTTTCGCCTGGCCGGGGATCGGCAACCAGCTCTACCAGTCGATCGTCGGGCACGACATCCCGACCGTCCAGGCATCGGTGCTGCTGATCGCGCTCGCCTTCGTGCTGATCAACCTCGTGGTGGATGTCGTCAACATCTATGTCGAGCCGCGCAGCCGGCTGGCCGTGGCCTCGGGGCGCGCATGAGCGAGATCGCCGCCGCGACGCGCGTGCTGGAGACGGAGCAGCGGCCGGGAGAGCCGGTGCCTCCGGAGGCCGGCCACTCCCGATTCCGGGCCGCCTGGGCCGCTTACTGCCGGGACCGCGCCTCGTTCTGGGCGTTACTGTTCCTACTGGCGGTCACGCTCATCTGCCTGCTGGCGCCCTATATCTCGCCGCACGATCCCTTCGAGGCGGTGGCCAACCGTAACGCGCCGATCGGCAGCGAAGGTGTGCTGCTCGGCGCCGACGGCGACGGGCGCGACGTGCTGACCCGGCTGCTCTGGGGCGGCCGCGTCTCGCTCATCATCGGCGTGGTGCCGACGCTGCTCGCCATGGTCGCCAGTATCGGGATCGGGATCGCCGCCGGCTATATCGGCGGCTGGTTCGATCAGGTCGTGATGCGCATCCTCGACATGTTCTTCGCCTTTCCGCTGGTGCTGGTGTCGATCGTGGTGGCGGGCGTGCTGCGGCCGGGCCTCATGACGATCACCATCGCCATCTTCGTTGCACTCGTTCCCTACATCACCCGGCTCGTGCGGACCACGGCGCTTTCCGTCAAGACGCAGCCCTATGTCGAGGCGGCGCGCGCCGGCGGCGCCGGTAGCTGGGCTATCGTCAGCCGTTACATCTTTCCCAACATCGTGGCGCCGGTGATTGTCTATTC
>CADEFF010000030.1:0-29214 GCA_902826565.1 uncultured Rhodospirillaceae bacterium
AGCCGGTCCTCGTCCGCCGCGAGATAGGCGAGCGCCAGCAGGCCGACCGTCGGCGCATCGGGGAGGTCCGTCGCCTTGACCCGGAACTCGGGCGTCACATCCTTCGCCATGGCCCACTCTTGCGCCCGGGCGGCGCCGGGGGCAAGGCCCGCGGCCGCGCGGGAAGGGCGCGCCCTCGGAAAGTGCGCCCGGGCGGCTTTACCCTCCGGAGGCCATCGAGTATCTTCCGCGCCGGCGGCCGGAACCGCCCGCGACGCACCCGTAGCTCAGCTGGATAGAGCGCTGCCCTCCGAAGGCAGAGGTCGTGAGTTCGAATCTCGCCGGGTGCGCCATCTCGCCGACGTAATCCGCGATTTCCTTCGATCCGCTTCGCCAAGTTACGCTGGATGAAAACCGTTTTCGTCGCGCGGGCGGTGTTCGGCAGCCTTCGGCGTTCTCGTCAGTAGGCCTACTTTAATGCAGTTGCCGTCGTCATGCCCACCTGAAGTGGCATCGAGCCGTCTTCCACAAACTCCTGCCATTGCGCGCAGACGTCGCGTTCAAACGCGTCGCGTTTGACATCGCCAGCCTGAGCTGCCGCTTTGGCGAGCGGAGTGCTGAAGATGTATTGCCACAGGAAGTCGGCGAGCGCCGGGAGACGAAGGCTTTTGGGTTTTGCCTCGACCTCGACGTTTCGGAAGCCGGCGCTGTGCATAAGTTCCTTAAGCTCGTCAACGTCGTGCATCGAGAACACCCGGTCACCGAATGCAGCGGCTTCCGGACCGAAGTGACGGGCCAAGGCATCCGTCATGATAGCGAATAAGGGCGGCTTGGGCCCGGGCACGCCGATGACGGCCCGCCCGCCTGTCGCAAGAACGCGCCGCATCTCGCGCAGCGCGGCGAGCTTGCCGGGGACAAACTGAAGGCTCATCTGGCAGAGCACGACGTCGAATGTACTGTCCGAGAATGGCATCGACTCGGCGTTCGCTTCCTGCCAATTGATCGACATGCCCGACGGGGTTGCCGAACCGGCCACCGCCAGCATGCCAGGGTTTATGTCGAGGCCGGTCACCGAGCCGGCTGCGCCGACGCGCTCCGCAGCCAGCCGTGTCGCGACCCCTGTGCCGCACGCAACATCGAGCACGCGCTCACCCGGTTGAAGACCAGCGATAGCGATGAGGTCGTCCGCCACGGGCGCACCGATTGCCGGGACAAAGAAGCGCTGATAGTTCTCGGCAGCAGTCCCCTCATAACTCCTGCCGTAGACTTGTTGCTGGTTCATCGTGTTTCCTCCATTCCCGTTGGAAATATTCTACGAAGGAGGGAACACGCTACGCATCGCTCGAATTCGCCACGCCGTGTCGGTGGCCAAATGGTCAAAATTGACCACATGGAGATCGTCAGACGAGCTTGTTCTTATGTGCGAACGCGCTGGCCGCAGTTCTGGACGTAACGCCAAGCTTATCGAAGATGTTGCTCAGGTGACGTGCAACGGTGTGCTCGCTGATGCCGAGCGTGGCGGCAATTTGCCGATTGGTCTCACCAGAGGCTATGAGCGAAAGCACCTCCCGCTCGCGGTCCGTCAGCGCGCCGGACGGACCGACGCTCCGGGTGGCCATTAGCCGTTCCAGTTCAATCAGGTCGGGCGCGGCGCCCAGCTGCCCGAAAACGGAACGCGCGGCGTGGAAATGCATGCGCGCCGTCTCGTGGTCGCCGAGCCGTTGGCAGACCTGGCCGATGAGGACCCGCACACGCGCGGATTCGTAAGGTACCTCAAGTTGCTGCCAAATCGCCCAGGCCTCGCGCAAGAGGGCGAGGGCCGCTTTCATCTTGCCCTCCGCGAACAGGACAGCGCCGGTGGCCTGGGTGGAGGTTGCCAGGAGACTCGGCGCGTCGATGGTCGCCGCGATCTGCGTCAGTTCTTCGGCGGTCGCACGTGCGGTGACGAGATCGCCGCCGGCGATCAATATCTCGACGTATGGGCCGAGCAGCTTGGCCCGCGACGATCCAGCGCCCGGTCCTTGCAGGCTGCTGCCAGAATCGGCGACGCTGCGCATCAAAGCAGCAGCGGCATCGGGCTTGCCCTCGGCCAACCGAAGTAGCGACATGCCGGGCTGCGGTTCACATCCGTTCCGGCCGGCCTCTCGGTACATTTCGTCGGCCTGCCCAAACTCGCCGCGCAGACGATGGAGTTCCCCCTGCTGGTAGCAGGCGCGCCCAACGACGGCTTCCGACCTTTCGGCAAGATGGTCGCAGGCTTTCATCACCTCGGCGAGAGCTCCGGGCCAGTCGCCCTGCAACTGCAGAATCTCGGAGCGATGCACCAGACACTGGCCGCGGTAGGGCACCAAATCGGGCTGGGAGGCACACCAGGTATCGAGCTGCTTGGTCCATTCGCGGGCCCGGCGGAGATCGAAGATGCGTTGGCAGGTCAGGATAACGGCGCAATAGACGATCCCGGCGAGCACCGGCGACACTTCTCCTGCCGTAACCGCCACCATCGCCTCATCGAGCCGGGCGACGCCTTCGGCGTTTCTGTGCGACTGGATCAGGCTCTGGCCCCGGCCGAGCAGGCCCAGCGCCAGCAGATCGGAATCTCCGAACCTCTCGGCAAGCGCGACAGCCTGCTCGAAACCGAGCCCGGCGCTCTCGGCGTTGCCCTTGCCCATCTCCAGCAAGCCGGTCACGATGAGCCCGTATCCTTGCTCGACGCACGCTTCTTCGCGGTCCTTGAGCAACCGCTGCGAACGCGCGAGCCAGCCTGTGCTCTGGGCCATCTCGCCGGCGAGGAGCATGTAGAGGCTGAGCCAGAACCCCCA
Organism: uncultured Rhodospirillaceae bacterium; assembly: GCA_902826565.1. Taxonomy (GTDB): domain Bacteria; phylum Pseudomonadota; class Alphaproteobacteria; order Dongiales; family Dongiaceae; genus CADEFF01. The sequence continues at coordinate 2,799 of CADEFF010000030.1, forward strand.
TCGGGCGGCGCGCTTTACGCGACCCTGGTCGATAAGATCGTGATGCGCTCGTGTCCAGTTGGTGGCTGCGTGGTCATCCTCGCCGACGAGATATGCCGCCGTCGCAAACCGTTCTAAGTCAGCCGCTTCGAGGGGCGACTCGCCGTCCGCTGTGGACAGTAGCTCGTACGCCTCTCTCCATTTCTGTCGGGCGAACGCCTCTCGCCCCTGAACGATCGCGGGGGTCCGTGCCATGACGCCCTTTATCACAATCGCCGACCATCGGACGGTGAGAGCATGCAGGCTTTGCCCGACCGGATGGCAAGTCGAACCAATGGGGCTTCTGGCGCGCAACCGGGAAATTCCAACAACCCGGCTGAACGGCAAGATTCCACTCTATATACTGCCTTTCGCCTGCAGGATCGGCAACGTGACCTTCGGGTCACGACCGGCCTTTGCCTTTCTCGCACTGCCGACGAGCGAGCGCACCGTTACCTACGAAGCAATCTGCATCACTTAGTAGTAGCTTTGACGAGCCTCGGATGCCCGCGGTGACATTCGCGATCCGAAGGTTGGAATATCATAGTGCTACAGCGGAAATGTAGTTATCAGTTTCATCAACGCCGGGTGCGCCAGTTTTCAAGCCTATATAGCGCCCCGGCACTCACCGGAAGCTCTGTGGAAGCGAGCGGTGCGACTTCGCGATTGGGACTGCCCGGATCTGATGAGCCGACGTTTGAGGGCCTTCCCCTCACCCGGATACCGCCCAGGGTCAGCAGCGGTCGGGAGAGCGCTCGGGTCGGCATGCCTGCGGGCGGCTTTCGACACGGCTGCGGCGCTCCCAAGATCGATCCGGCGGGTTATGCCGGCGCCCGAGCGGCCCGGAGCATCGGGCCGCCGCTTGCGTTTCCATAGCGTCACGACGGGCTCCGATCCGTTTCCCGCCCGATCCGCCGAGATAGGGCATCAGCAGCCTGTAGTAGAGGCTCGTATAGCGTTGCTTGAGCTCGGGCCGCACATGGTCCCGAGCGTCGCCGAGATGACTCCACGGGACGCAAGCCGGTGTCCCCTTGACCACGGGGAGGCCCGCCACACGGACGACGGCGTTGGCATCATCGATATACGCCGAAGAGACCTCGCAATAGGGACCGAAGATCGGGCCGTGGGCATAGAGGCAGGCGATGCCCCGCTCGTCGCACAATTCGGCGATCAGGCCGAGGAACCGGCTCTTGTCGGGTTCGATATCCTCCGGAAGCAAGGGGTCCTGCCGAACCTCGTCGGTCGTCGGCTTGCGGTTCGTCGCTTCGCCCTGCGGGGGATAGTCGTCGACGATCGGTAGCGTCTCGGGATCGCTCCAGCACCCGTCGCGCACGCATTCCATCAGGCCCCGCACGGCATCGAACCTCAGATAGACCTTCAACAGATCAATCGGCGAGGTTTCCTCGAGGTCCAAGCCCGGTGACGTCAGATGATAGCCGGCGGGAGACCTGGGCTCGGTCAGCATCGCGACATTGTGCAGGATGACGACGATTTGCGGGTCGTGCCTCGCCAGCAGATGCCGCAGCATGTTGTAGCTTCCGCCATAGCCGTAGCGGGCGGTCAGTGCCAGATTCACCGTCCGCCGGCCGGCCAGCTCGCCGAAGAGGTCGGCGTCGATGGTGTGGCCGAGCGAGCTGTCGCCGATGAAGGCGATCTCCACCGCCGTTCCGTCGTCGAGCTTCTCCATCTGGTAGTCGAAGAGCTGAAGACTGCTCGCATCGACCAATCGATGCGTGTAGCCGATCAGGGTCAGTACCGCCGTACCACAGGCAAGCGCGAACGTCCCGCCCACCAGGATGGCGAGATATCGCCACGGGTTAGAACTGAAAATAAAGGAACGGCGATTCGTCATTGATCCTCAAGATGCCGACGAACAACAGCATCGCCACCGGCAGCCCGTGGGCCAGGCTCGGGTGCCAAGCCATGCGGTACCTCGGTTTGGTTCGCTCGGTCGCCGGATAGCCCTCGGTCGGCAGGCCGGGGCTCGCGCGGCCGATCCATTGATGGGTGTTGGGCAGCGCCCAGATGACCACAAAGAGCGATACGAGCAGGAGAGCGTTGGGCCGGCCATCCGAGAATGCGAGCGGCCCGATCTCGGCGCCCAGAGCGGCGAACAGCCCCGGCGCCAGGGCGGCAATGGGGGAAAGGGCGTCCGGCAGCGTAACGCCGTTGAAGCCGAACATGCCCCGATAGACCTCCAGCATGGAGCCGAGATCCGGCGCGCGGAACGGCACCCACGCGAGGGTGACGCAGAGGAACGTCAGCAACCGTGCGGGCCACGCATGGCGCGGGTTCGCCGGCGCGCCCCGCCATTCCCGCCAGAGGCGATGGACGACCAGGAAGCAGCCATGCATGGCGCCCCAGAGGAGGAAAGTCCATCCGGCGCCGTGCCAGATTCCGCCGAGCAGCATGGTGGCGAGGATGTTGACATATGTCCGGCCGCGGCCGCGGCGATTGCCGCCGAGCGGGATGTAGAGATAGTCGCGCAGGAACCGAGACAGCGTGATGTGCCATCGCCGCCAGAAATCGGCGATCGACGTGGCCTTGTAGGGCGAAGCGAAGTTGACGGGCAGCCGGATGCCGAAGATCCAGGCGAGCCCGATGGCCATGTCGGAGTAGGCCGAGAAGTCGAAATAGATCTGAAAGCCGTAGGCGACGGCGCCGATCCAGGATTCGAGCAGGGCGGGACTGGCACCCGCGGCGGCTCCCTCGAACAGCTCGTCGGCGAAGGGGGCGGCGCCGTCCGCGATGACCACCTTCTTGAACAGTCCGATCGAGAAGATGGTCAGGCCCACCGCGAGCTTGCTGGCCAGCTTTTCGCGACCGAGGTGGGCGAATTGCGGCATCATCTCCTTGTAGTGGACGATGGGCCCTGCGATCAGCTGCGGGAAGAACGTGACGAAGAGGACGAACCGGGAGAAGTCGAAGCGGCCGGCCAGGCCGCGATAGCTGTCGATCAGCAACGCGATCTTCTGGAAGGTGATGAAGGAGATGCCGATGGGGAGCACGATGCGCTCGACGAAGAGCGCCCAACCCGTGGCGGCGTTGAGGTTGTCGACGAGAAAGTTCGTGTATTTGAAATAGCCGAGCAGCAGAAGGTTGAAGGCGAGACCGGCGACGAGGAGATGCGTCCGCCGGCGACCGCCGTCCGCCATGGACGAGAGAGCGCTGGCGATCGCGTAGTTGACCAGTGTCGAGCCGACGAGGATCGGCAGCCAGGCGACGTTCCAATAGCCGTAGAAGATGAGCGACGCCAGCGACAGCCACCAGATGGCGAGCTGCGGCCTGTATCGGATCAGGAGCTGATAGCCGCTCCAGACCGCCGGAAGAAACACGAATATGAACTCGTAGGAATTGAAGAGCATGCGGACACCAAGGGCGTACGCTGGTCTGCCGCCGACAAGCCTTCGCGCTCCTCGTGGGCCGCCAAGCCACTCGGTAAGCCACTCGGGGAGTGTTCCGACGTGATTAATCTTCTCTTAACAATCCTTAATGACCGTCCCTAACCGCCTATCATTCTCTTTGTTCCTTGTGGGCAAATGAGGGCCCGCGCGATGGCGGGCAGGCGGGCCGCAGAATACGGCGCGGCCCGACCAGGGCCGAACGGTAGTGTCAAATTCGGGGAAGCTCCCGCCACGAGCTCCTGCGCGATGCCAGTGATGGAGGAGGACAATGACCAACATCAGGTCTCGTCACGGAAAGCCGGTGGCGGATCAGCGGACTTTCGCAGCGGCCTGGATGCCAGATTTGTCCTGCGCTTATGTTCCACCCGACCGATGCCCATGGAGGGTGCGGCAACAAGGAGACGCGTCATGAGAAAGGTTCTCGGACTCTACAGCGCGCCCAGGCCGCACTGGGTCGGCGACGGATTCCCGGTGCGCTCGCTCTTCTCGCATGCGAGCCACGGCGCGCATGTCAGCCCGTTCCTGCTGCTCGACTATGCCGGCCCGGCGGATTTCGCGCCGGCGGACAAGCCGCGCGGCGTCGGCGTGCATCCGCATCGCGGGTTCGAGACCGTGACCATCGTCTATCGCGGCGAGGTCGAGCATCGGGATTCGACCGGCAAGGGCGGCATCATCGGTCCGGGCGACGTGCAATGGATGACGGCCGCCGGCGGCATCCTGCATGAGGAGTTCCATTCGCAGGCCTTCACCCGCAAGGGCGGAACGCTGGAGATGGTCCAGCTCTGGGTCAACCTGCCGGCGAAGAGCAAGAATGGCGATCCGGGCTACCAGACGCTGCTCGATCGCGAGATTCCGGCGGTGGAATTGCCTGACGATGCGGGCACCCTGCGGGTGATCGCCGGCGAGCATGACGGTCATCGCGGCCCGGCCCGCAGCTTCACGCCGATCGATCTGTGGGATGTGCGGCTGCGCCGGGGCAAAACGGCGTCGCTCGCGCTACCCGAAGGTCGCACCGTCGCCGTCGTCGTGCTGCAAGGCACGGTGCAGGTGAACGGCGACGCCATCGCGCGGGAAGCGCAGTTCGTGCTGCTCGATCGCAACGGTGGCGAAATCGCCGTGGAAGCGAACGGCGATGCCTCGCTGCTGATCCTGAGCGGCGAGCCGATCGACGAGCCGGTTGTGATGCACGGGCCGTTTGTCATGAACACGCAGGAGGAAATCCGGCAGGCGATGGCCGATTTCCAGAGCGGCCGTTTCGGGACGATCGAGGCCGCGGCATCCGCGCCCTGAGAGCAGGCGGCCCCGGCCGGTCAATGCCGGGGTCGCGACGTTTCGCGCGGCGACATGGCTGCCGCCTGCCGGCGCAGATTTTTCAATGTCGACCAGGGAGCATGACCCATGACAAAGCCCTACACACGTCTCGACAAGGACAACGCCGCCGTTCTGCTGGTCGATCATCAAGCCGGCCTCCTCTCGCTTGTCCGCGATATCGACCCGGACAAGTTCAAGAACAACGTGCTGGCGCTGGCCGATCTCGCCAAATATTTCAAGTTGCCGACGATCCTGACCACCAGCTTCGAGGACGGGCCGAACGGACCTCTGGTCCCGGAACTGAAAGAGATCTTTCCCAAGGCGCCTTTCATTCCGCGCCCCGGCCAGATCAACGCCTGGGACAACGAGGATTTCGTCGAGGCGGTCAAGGCGACCGGGCGCAAGCAGCTCATCATCGCCGGCGTCGTGACCGAGGTGTGCGTGGCGTTCCCGGCGCTGTCCGCGATCGCCGAGGGCTACGACGTCTTTGTCGTGACCGACGCCTCGGGCACCTTCAACGAGATCACGCGCCATTCGGCCTGGAACCGGATGTCGGAAGCGGGCGCGCAGCTTATGACCTGGTTCGGAGCCGCCTGCGAACTGCATCGCGACTGGCGCAACGATGTCGAGGGCCTGGGCGCGCTCTTCTCGAACCACATCCCCGACTACCGCAACCTCATCGGAAGCTACACCACCGCGAAGGCCGCTCGATAGGCGCAAGGGAGACGCAACCCGAACAAGGAGGGTCGACACGGATGCGCCATCGCAACCCAGAAGGGAACCATCCGGCGCCCTCCGCATTCGTTACAATGTGCTCCGCGCGTGACTGTGGCACGCTGGCTCCGGTGGCCCCTGCGACGATAACCAGAAAGCATCGCCCGGCGGCATCGGCTCGGCCCCCGTCGGAGCTGGAGGAACTGGGGTTCGGCTCCCATCGGAGCTGGAGGAACTTGCTGTGGCTGTCGCCGTCGACCGAAGGCATCAACGACCGCTTCATCCGCTTCACGCGGTCCTGCTGGCAGGTACCGTTCCGCTGTTCCTCGGCGTCCTCATCAGCGACATCGCCTACGCCTCGAGCTACGAGATTCAGTGGAAGAATTTCGCTTCCTGGCTGATCGTCGGCGGCCTGGTGTTCGGCGGCTTTGCGCTGCTGTGGGCGCTCGTCGGGCTGTTTCGCGCCGATCGGCGCGGATGGCGGACAACCCTCTATTTTCTTCTTCTGCTGGCGGCCTGGGTTCTCGGCTTCATCAACGAGCTGGTTCACGCCAAGGACGTCTGGGCGAGCATGCCGGAAGGCCTCATTCTCTCCGCGATCGTGGCCGCGCTCGCGATCGCGGCCACGGGAGTAGGCTTCTCCGGCTTCGCGCGGGAGCGGCTGACATGAAATACGCGAAGCTCCTCCCGCTCCTCGCCCTCTCGGTCCTTTTGGCCGCCTGCGGCGAGGATCCGGACCCGTCGCAATATGGGTCCGATCCGCAGCTCCCGGCGCCGCAGGGCGGGCTCCTGCCCGCCATGAAGATAGCGAACCCGGCGGAATGGGGCGATCAGCGGCCCACGGTACCGGAAGGCTACACGATCGCGGCCATTGCCACCGATCTTCAGATCCCGCGCCAGACCCTCGTCCTGCCCAACGGCGACATTCTGGTGGCCGAAGGAAGAGGGGGAGGCGCGCCGAGGCTGACGCCGAAGGACGTGATCGCCGGCATCATCAAGGCGCAGGGGACAAGCCCGGTCGCGAGCGGCAACCGCCTGACCCTGCTGCGGGACAGCGACGGCGACGGCATCTACGAAGGACGGACGGTCTTCGCCGACAATCTCAACGCGCCTTACGGGCTCGCGCTGGTCGGCGACCGGCTCTATGTCGCCAATCAGGATGCGCTGGTGCGTTTCGAGTATCGGGAGGGACAGACCGAGGCAAGCGGACCGCCGGTCACGATCACGGAGCTGCCTTCGGCGATCAACCATCACTGGACGAAGGCGCTGACCGCCAGCGCCGACGGGCGCTTTCTCTATGTCGGCATCGGCTCCAACAGCAACATCACCGAACGCGGCATGGAGGCCGAAGTGGACCGGGCCATGGTGTGGCAGGTGGATGTCCAGACGGGCGCGCACAGGCCCTACGCCACCGGCCTCCGCAACCCCACCGCGCTCGCCATCCAATCAGGTACGGGTGAGCTATGGGCAGTCGTGAACGAGCGCGACGAAATCGGCCCGAACCTCGTCCCCGACTATCTCACCGCCGTCCGGGAAGGCGGATTCTACGGCTGGCCTTACAGCTATTGGGGCCAGAACGTAGACACCCGCGTCCGCCCCCAGGATCCGCAAAAGGTCGCCGCGGCGATCCGTCCCGATTTCAGCCTCGGATCGCATGTCGCTGCGCTCGGGCTCGCCTTCTCCGCGCCGGCGATGGGCGCCCCGTTCGCCGACGGCGTGTTCGTCGGAGAGCATGGTAGCTGGAACCGCAACACGCCGGTCGGCTACCGGGTGAGCTTCGTGCCGTTCCGCAGCGGCCGCCCTGCAGGCCCGCCGATCGACTTCGTCAGCGGCTTCCTCGGGACGGACGGCAAGACCCGCGGGCGGCCGGTCGGCGTAACCATAGACCCGCGCGGCGCGCTGATCGTTGCCGACGACCTCTCGAACACCATCTGGCGCGTGACCCCGACGGGCCCATAGCGGCGACGCAAGGCGGTACGGGGTGCGGGGTCTTCGATTCCATCGGCGTATCCGGCGAGGCCCGTCGCCCTCGGCCCTGTGTCGATGAGGGCGGCAAGTCACTCCGCGCAAGCCTGCCGGACGCACTCGCGCAGCCAGCGATGCGCCGGATCGGCATCCATCCGGGGGTGCCAGAGCAATGACACGGCGATCTCCGACGTCGCGACCGGCAGGGGAAAGCTATGCATGCCGGCGCGCAGGCTTCCGGTGTGCCGTTCGGGAACGCTGGCGATCAGGTCGGAGGCACGCGCGAGCGCCAGCGCCGTCGAGAATTCGCCGACGATCGCGACAATCTCGCGTTCCAGCCCGAACGAAACCAGGGCTTCGTCGATCGGCCCCTTGTCGAGGCCCCGCCGCGAGACGTAGATGTGCCGCCCGACCGCATAACGGGCGGGCGTGATCCTGCCCTTGCTCAAGGCGTGCCCCTTTCGCACGACGCCGATGAGGCGGTCCCGGAACAAGGCCTGCGCACGCACTTCCGGACCCGTCGTCTCCCCCACGACGCCGGTTTCCAGATCGACAGTCCCATCGCGAAGCGGCGCGCTGTCCTTGTCCGGCTTCTGCAGGAAGCGCAGCCGCACGCCGGGCGCTTCCGCGCCGACGCGCGCGATGAGGGCCGGTCCGAAGTTCTCGGCGAAGCCGTCGCGGGTCCGCAGCGTGAAGGTCCGGATGAGCCGCTCGAGGTTGAGCTTCCCGGCAGGGCGCAGAACCGCCTCCGCATCCTGCACGAGCCCACCGACCCGCTCGCGGAGCTCGAGCGCCCGGGGCGTGGGAACGAGGCCGCGCCCGGCCCTGACCAGCAGCGGATCGCCGGTCGCCCGACGCAACCGCGCCAGGGCCCGGCTCATTGCCGAGGGGCTGAGCCGCAACCGATGGGCGGCGCGGGCGACGCTGCCTTCCGCGAGCAGCGCATCGAGGGTGACGAGCAGGTTGAGATCGGGCGCCGGCATGCGCGCACCCTAGCACGGTTCGACGGCGATGTGGCGTCAAACGCACGAATAGAGTGCAAATGATGCGTATTCCGCCATGTCACGCAGGAAACTACCTTTCTGACAGCTCCGTTTCGGGGTCGTCAGAAGAGGAGGTTCATGTTGAAGCCAATCGCCGCGGGACGAGAGGAGGCGAAAGCCGGAGGCGCGGAACGGACGGTTTCGGTTCGGTGGGCGCTCGCCGGGCTATCCCTCTCCATGCTGCTGTCCTCGCTCGGCACCAGCATCGCCAATGTCGCCTTGCCGACATTGGCGGAGGCGTTCGACGCCTCCTTCCAGGAGGTCCAGTGGATCGTCCTCGCCTATCTCCTCGCCATTACCACCCTGATCGTCAGCGTCGGACGGCTCGGCGACATCGCCGGCCGCCGCCGGCTGCTGCTGGCCGGACTCTTCCTGTTCACGGCGGCCTCGGCCCTGTGCGGCGTCGCGCCCACGCTCTGGCTGCTGATTGCCGCCCGGGCGGTGCAGGGCCTGGGTGCGGCCATCATGATGGCCCTCACCATGGCCTTTGTCGGCGAGACGGTCCCGAAGGCAAGGACGGGCAGCGCCATGGGGCTGCTCGGAACCATGTCGGCGATCGGCACCGCGCTCGGTCCGTCGCTCGGCGGCGTCCTGATCGCCTCGCTCGGTTGGCAGGCCATCTTCCTCGTCAACCTGCCGCTCGGTATCCTCGCTCTGCTTCTTGCCTGTCGCACCCTGCCCGCCGATCGCCGGGAGCCGAAGGCGGATCGCGCCGGCTTCGACAAGGCGGGCACGCTGCTGCTTGCCCTGACGCTCGGGGCCTATGCGCTCGCCATGACGATCGGGCGCGGCAGCTTCGGCTCGCTCAATCTGGCGCTGCTGTTGGCGGCCGTCTTCGGAATGGGACTCTTCCTGCTCGCCGAGGCGAGGGGCGCATCGCCGTTGATCCGACCGGCGATGTTTCGCGATCCCGCCCTGAGCGCCGGCCTCGCCATGAACGCGCTCGTCTCGACGGTGATGATGGCGACGCTGGTGGTCGGGCCGTTCTACCTCTCGCGCGCGCTCGGGCTCGACGCGGCGCTCGTCGGAATCGTTTTGTCGATCGGCCCCGCAATCTCCGCGCTGAGCGGTGTCCTGGCCGGGCGCATCGTCGATCGGTGGGGCGCTCCATCCATCGTCGTCGTCGGCCTCGTCCAAATTGCCGTCGGTTCGCTTGCCCTGTCCGTGATCCCGGCGATCTTCGGCATTGCCGGCTACATTGCCGCCATCCTCCTCTTGACCCCCGGTTATCAGCTATTCCAGGCTGCCAATAACACGGCCGTCATGATGGATGTCGGCCCGGACCGGCGGGGCGTCATTTCCGGCATGCTCAACCTGTCGCGCAATCTGGGGCTCATCACCGGCGCCTCCGTGATGGGCACGGTGTTCGCGCTTGCATCGGCGACGGCCGATGTCGCAACGGCGCATCCCGACGCCGTTGCCGCCGGCATGCGGACCACGTTCGCCGTCGCGACGGCCCTGATCGTCGTCGCGCTCGCCCTCGCGGTCGGCGGCCGGGCTCTCGCGACGCGCCCTTCGCTTCCTGCGGATGCCTTGTGACCCCGGGCCGGCGCCGCCATCTCCTGCCCGACGACAACCGCGCGCGAGAGCCGATCCGCTGACGGTTTCCCGCTTCGGTCTCTTCGGCGGCCCGGCTCTTTCGGCGGGTCGGGTCGGCCGCGCCGGCCGGCGTCGATGCGCGATCCCGCGCATTGCGGCGATCGCGCAGTGCCGTCCGGACGACAGTCGATCTCGTCCGACCGCGACTTAGGTCGGCCTGTGCCGGGCATTCTCGAGAAAGCACGCGAATCTCGATGTTTACCGCGTTTCCGGAACGGCTTGTTTGCGCAAGCGCAAACGAGCGCGCCAACAAGCCGCTGGCCTGAAACCGGTCCAGGGTTTTAACTGGCGAGGCGATTCATCGCTGCGCGCCGCGTTGACGACCTGTCCTTTGACCGTTTGCAATCGCAGGCGACCGAGCCTTGCAGAGGGGGGTGGATGTCGGGACGTCGAAGCCTAATCGTCCTTCTTGCGACGACCTGGTCATTCACGATCTGTTTTGCCGTCTGGATGATGTTCGGCGTGACGGGCATTCCCATCCGCGAGCAACTGGGTCTGAACTCCGTCGAGTTCGGCCTTCTGACCGCGACGCCGGTGCTGACCGGCGCGCTTTTCCGGTTGCCGCTCGGCATCTGGACCGACCGCCTCGGCGGCCGCCGCATCATGCTGGCGCTCCTCGCCGGCTGCGCGGTGCCGGTCTGGCTCTCGGCCCACACCACGTCTTTCTGGCAGCTCCTGTTGCTCGGCCTGGCGCTCGGCCTCGTCGGCGCGTCGTTCTCCGTCGGCACCCCCTATGTGGCGCGTTTCTTTTCGAAGGAGCGGCGGGGATTCGCCATGGGTTTCTTCGGGGCGGGCACCATCGGCGCCGCGCTCAACATGTTCGTCGCACCATGGCTGATCGACGCCTATGGCTGGCAGATGGTGCCGAAGGTCTATGCCGCGGCGCTTGTCGTCACTGCCGTCATCTTCTGGATGTTTTCCGCGCCGGACCCCGCGCGGACCGCGGCCTCGCCGTCGTTGCTTTCACAGCTCGCCGTGCTGCGCGACCCGCGCGTCTGGAAATACTGCCAGTACTATTCGATCGTTTTCGGCGGCTTCACGGCGCTGTCGATCTGGATGCCGCAATATTTCAAGACCGAATACGGGCTGTCGATCGCGCAGGCGTCGCTGCTGGCGGCCTGCTTCGCGCTTCCCGCCGGAGCCTTCCGGGCACTGGGCGGCTGGCTGTCGGACCGGTTCGGGGCGCACGCCGTCACCTGGTGGGTGCTGTGGGTCGCCTGGGTCTGCCTGTTCCTGCTCTCCTATCCCAGGACCGAGTTGATCATTCACACCGTCGACGGCGCGATCCATTTCGCGATCGCGCTGCCGATCTGGTTCTTCGCCATCCTGCTGTTCGTGCTGGGTATCGCCTTCGCCTGCGGCATGGCCTCGACGTTCAAATATATCGGCGACGATTTTCCCGACTCCATGGGCGCCGTTTCGGGAATTGTCGGCATGGTCGGCGGGCTTGGCGGCTTTCTGCTGCCGATCATGTTCGGCGCGATCCTCGATCGTCTCGGGATCAATTCGAGCTGCTTCATGCTGCTTTACGGCATCGTCGCGGTTTCGCTGGTGTTGAACTATGTGACGGAGGTTCGGCGCGCCCCGGTCATGGGCGAGCCCGCCGGAGCGCCGACAATGCAGTCTTCATCGTCGGCTTGAACGGAAAGGAAAAGAGCAATGAGCCATTTCCTGGAGCGTCTCACTTACCTTTCCCGGAAACGCGAGACCTTCGCCAACGGCCATGGCGAGCTGCGCGATGAAGATCGCATGTGGGAGGAAGGCTACCGGCAGCGCTGGCAGCACGACAAGATCGTCCGCTCGACGCATGGCGTAAACTGCACCGGCTCCTGCTCCTGGAAGATCTACGTCAAGAGCGGCGTCGTCACCTGGGAGATGCAGCAGACCGACTATCCGCGCACGCGTCCCGGGATGCCCAATCACGAACCGCGCGGATGCTCGCGCGGCGCGTCCTATAGCTGGTATCTCTACAGCGCGAGCCGCATCAAATATCCCCTGGTGCGCGGCCGCCTGATCAAGGCCTGGCGCGAGGCGCGCAAGACGCTTCAGCCCGTGGAAGCCTGGGCCTCCATCGCCGGCAATGCCGCAACGGCGAAATCATACAAGTCGATGCGCGGCCGGGGCGGCTTCGTGCGCTCCACCTGGGACGAAGTCAGCGAGATCATCGCCGCGGCGAACATTCACACCATCAAGACCTGGGGGCCGGACCGGGTCGTCGGCTTCTCGCCGATTCCGGCGATGTCGATGGTCTCCTATGCTTCGGGCTCGCGCTATCTGAGCCTGATCGGCGGCACGCTGCTGTCGTTCTACGACTGGTACTGCGACCTGCCGCCGTCGAGCCCGCAGACCTGGGGCGAGCAGACCGACGTGCCGGAATCCGCCGACTGGTACAATTCGGGCTATATCATCGCCTGGGGCTCGAACGTACCGCAGACGCGCACGCCCGATGCGCATTTCTTCGTCGAGGCGCGCTATAACGGCACCAAGGTCGTGGCGATCACCCCGGACTATGCCGAGGTCGCCAAGCTCTCCGACCTCTGGCTGCACCCGAAGCAGGGCACCGATGCCGCGCTCGCCATGGCCATGGGTCATGTCATCCTGCGCGAGTTCTTTCTTGACCGGCAGGTGCCGTATTTCCAGGACTATACCCGCCGCTACACCGATATGCCGATGCTGGTCCGGCTGCGCCGGGATGGAGTACGCTGGGTCCCGGATCGCTACCTGCGACAGAGCGATCTCGTCGATGCACCGAAGAGCGGCCGGGCGGACTGGAAGACGGTGGCCGTCGCGGAAGAGACCGGTGCGCTCGTCGTGCCGCAAGGCGCCATCGGCTATCGGTGGCCGGCCGAGGGCGAAGCCAAGGGGCGCTGGAATCTCGAGGAGAAAGACGGCGAGACCGGCGAGGATGTCCGTCTTGCGCTGAGCGTCGCCGATCGTCGCGACGATGTCGTGCCCGTGGCGTTTCCCTATTTCGGCGGCAAGCCGCACGAGCATTTCCCCGAGAACGACCAGGGCGGCGACGTGCTGTTGCGCAACCTGCCGGTGCGCCGCGTCGTGCTGGCGGACGGCGAGGCGCATGTCGCGACCGTGTTCGATCTGCTCTGCGCCAACTATGGACTCGACCGGGGTCTCGGCGGCGACTGCGCGACCTCCTTCGAGGACGACGTCCCCTATACGCCGGCCTGGCAGGAGTCGATCACGGGCGTTGCGGCGGACAAGGCGATCGCCTTGGCGCGGGGCTTCGCCGAGAACGCGGAGAAGACCAAGGGACGCTCGATGGTGATCATCGGCGCCGGCATGAACCACTGGTACCATCAGGACATGGGCTACCGCTCGATCATCAACGTCCTGATGATGTGCGGCACGGTGGGCGTTTCCGGCGGCGGTTGGGCGCACTATGTCGGTCAGGAAAAGCTCAGGCCCCAGACCGGCTGGACCATGCTCGCCTTCGCGCTCGACTGGGTGCGGCCGCCCCGCCAGATGAACGGCACGTCGTTCTTTTACGCCCATAGCGACCAGTGGCGTTACGAGAAGCTCGACGTTGCGGAGCTTCTGTCGCCATTGGCGGACCCCGCGCCCTATCGCGGCAGCATGATCGACCTCAACGTGCGGGCGGAACGCATGGGCTGGTTGCCGTCGGCCCCGCAACTGGCGACCAACCCGCTGACCCTGGCGGCCGAGGCCGACAAAGCCGGCGCCGCGGTCAAGGACCATGTCGTCGCCGGCTTGAAATCGGGCAGCCTGCAGATGGCCTGCGAGGACCCCGACAATCCGGCGAATTTTCCCCGCAACCTGTTCATCTGGCGGTCGAACCTGTTCGGATCCTCCGGCAAGGGGCACGAATATTTCCTGCGCCACTTCCTCGGCACGCGCCATGGCCTTCAGGGCAAGGATCTCGGCGAGATGGGCGGGGTCAAACCCCAGGAGGTCGCATGGCGCGACCCGGCGCCGGAGGGCAAGCTCGACCTCGTCGTCACGCTCGACTTCCGCATGTCGACGAGCTGTCTCTATTCCGACATCGTGCTGCCGACCGCGACCTGGTACGAGAAGAACGACCTCAACACCTCCGACATGCACCCCTTCATCCATCCGCTGTCAGCGGCGGTGGACCCGGTCTGGGAATCGCGCAGCGACTGGGAGACCTACAAGACCATCGCCAAGCGCTTCTCCGAGCTGGCGGAAGGTCATCTCGGCGTCGAGCGCGACGTTGTGCTGATTCCGATTCAGCACGACACCGCCGGCGAGCTTGCGCAGCCCTTCGAGGTCAAGGACTGGAAGAAGCGCGAATGCGATCTCGTCCCCGGCGTCACCGCGCCGCAGATCGCCGTGGTCGAGCGGGACTATCCCAATACCTATCGCCGCTTCACGGCGCTCGGGCCGCTCGCGGATAAGCTCGGTAACGGCGGCAAGGGCATCGGCTGGAACACCGAGCGGGAGGTGAACGGTCTCGGCGGCCTGAACTACCGGGTGAAGGACGGCGGCCCGACCGACGGCCGGCCGCGCATCGAGACCGACATCGACGCCGCGGAGACCATCATGTATCTCGCGCCGGAAACCAACGGCGAAGTCGCGGTCAAGGCCTGGGAAGCGCTCGGAAAGATCACCGGCCGCGATCATGCGCATCTGGCGAGGATGCGCGAAGACGAGAAGATCCGCTTTCGCGATATCCAGGCGCAGCCGCGCAAGATCATCTCGTCGCCGACATGGTCGGGCATCGAAAGCGAGCATGTCAGCTACACCGCCGGCTACACCAACGTGAACGAGCTGATCCCGTGGCGGACGATAACCGGGCGTCAGCAATTCTATCAGGATCATCGCTGGTTACGCGACTTCGGCGAAAGCCTTGCGGTCTACCGACCGCCGATCGATACGCGCACCGTGGCGGACATGCTCGGAAAGCGCAGCAACGGCGAAGCCGAGATCGTGCTCAATTTCATCACCCCGCATCAGAAGTGGGGTATCCATTCGACCTATACCGACAACCTCCTCATGCTGACGCTGTCGCGCGGCGGACCGATCGTGTGGGTCTCGGAAACCGACGCGAAGAAGGCGGGGATCGTCGACAACGACTGGATCGAGCTCTTCAACCTCAACGGCGCCATCGCCGCGCGCGCCGTGGTCAGCCAGCGCGTCCATGAAGGCATGTGCATGATGTACCATGCGCAGGAGAAGATCGTGAACGTTCCGGGCTCCCAGATCACGGGCCTGCGCGGAGGGATCCACAACTCGGTCACCCGCACCGTGCTCAAGCCGACCCATATGGTGGGCGGCTATGCCCAGCTTTCCTACGGCTTCAACTACTACGGCACGGTCGGCTCCAATCGCGACGAGTTCGTCATCGTGCGCAAGCTCAACAAGATCGACTGGCTGGACCATTCCAATCCCGTCGATCGCGCCGTCGAGGAGGCCGCGTCATGAAGATCCGCGCTCAAGTCGCCATGGTGATGAACCTCGACAAGTGCATCGGGTGCCACACCTGCTCGGTGACCTGCAAGCAGGTCTGGACCTCGCGCCAGGGCATGGAATACGCCTGGTTCAACAACGTCGAAACCAAGCCCGGCATCGGCTATCCCAAGGACTGGGAAAACCAGGAGCGCTGGCAGGGCGGATGGAAGCGCAAGAAGAACGGCAGGATCGTGCCCAAGCAGGGCGGCCGGCTCTCGATCCTCGCCAAGATCTTCGCCAACCCGCATCTGCCCGAGATCGACGACTATTACGAGCCCTTCACCTTCGACTACGAGCATTTGCAGAAGGCGCCCGAACTGTCGACCGCGCCGGTGGCGCGGCCCCTGTCGCTGGTCACCGGCAAGCCGATGGAAAAGATCGAATGGGGTCCGAACTGGGAGGAAATCCTCGGCGGCGAATTCGACAAGCGTTCGCAGGACTACAATTTCGAGGCGGTGCAGAAGGACATCTACGGCCAGTTCGAAAACACCTTCATGATGTATCTGCCGCGACTGTGCGAGCACTGCCTCAATCCGAGCTGCGTCGCTTCCTGCCCTTCCGGCTCGATCTACAAGCGCGAGGAGGACGGCATCGTCCTGATCGACCAGGACAAGTGCCGCGGCTGGCGGATGTGCGTATCGGGCTGTCCGTACAAGAAGATCTATTACAACTGGACCTCGGGAAAAGCCGAGAAGTGCATCTTCTGCTATCCGCGCATCGAGGCCGGACAGCCAACGGTGTGCTCGGAAACCTGCGTCGGCCGCATCCGCTATCTCGGCGTCCTGCTCTATGACGCGGACGGCATCCAGGGAGCCGCCGCCGTCGAGGACGAACAGGACCTCTACGAGGCCCAGCTCAAGATTTTCCTCGATCCCAACGATCCGGCGGTCGAGGCGCAGGCCCGCGCCGACGGCATCGCCGACAACTGGATCGAGGCGGCAAAGCGCTCGCCCGCCTACAAGATGGCGGTCGACTGGAAGATCGCCTTTCCGCTCCACCCGGAATACCGCACCCTGCCGATGGTCTGGTATGTGCCGCCGCTCTCGCCGATCCAGTCGCATGCCAATGCGGGCGCGATCGAGGCGAACGGCGAGATTCCCGATGTGCGCTCGCTGCGCATTCCGGTGCGCTATCTGGCCAACCTGCTGACGGCGGGCGCGGAGGCGCCGATCGTTTCGGCGCTCGAGCGCATGCTCGCCATGCGCATCTATTTCCGCCGGCGTCAACTCGGCGAGGGCGGCGGCCAGTCCGTGCTCGACCAGGCGGGGCTCTCGCTCGCGCAGGTCGAGGAGATGCATCGCTATCTCGCCATCGCCAATTACGAGGACCGGTTCGTCATCCCGACCAGCCATCGCGAGCAGGCGGAGGACGCCTACGGGCTGAAGGGCTCCTGCGGCTTCACCTTCGGCAACGGCTGCGATTTCGGACCGCCCCATTCGACGCTGTTCGGCGGCAAGATGGGCCGCCGCAAGCTGACGCCCATGCGTCCGTTGGACACCTGAGGAGGCGAGGATGCTCCTGTTCAAGGCCATGAGCGCCCTGCTCTCCTATCCGTCCGAGGAGATGCGGCTGGCCCTGCCGGAAATCGCGGACATCGTCGGGAAGGCGCCGCTTCTCGATCCGGTCCGGCGCGACGAGCTCCTCGCATTGATCGACGAGCTCGCGCAGGGCCAGTTGCTGACCGTCGAGGAGCGCTATGTCGATCTCTTCGACCGCGGCCGCGCGCTCTCCCTGCATCTGTTCGAACATCTGCATGGCGAGAGTCGCGATCGCGGCGAGGCGATGGTGGAGCTCAAGCGGCTTTACGAGCGGGCGGGGTTCGAGCTCGCCGCGCGCGAATTGCCGGACTATCTGCCCGTCCTGCTCGAATATCTGAGCTGCCGGGACCTCGCGGAGGCGCGCGACATGCTGTCGGACTGCGCCCATATCCTGGCGACGATCGGCCGTTCCCTGGTCGCGCGGCGAAGCCGCTACGCGGCCGTCTTGCAGGCCCTCCTGGTCATCGCGGGGGAACGCCCGATCGAGGTCGACAAGGTGCCGCCCGTGGAGGACCGCCCGGAAGCTCTCGACCGCGATTGGGTCGAGCAGCCGGCCTTTGGCGGACCCCTTGCGTCTGTCGATCCGGCGGCCGGCGCCCCGGCCGCCCAGAGGAGGACCTGACAATGCTGTCCAACGCTTATGTGAACACGCTGCTGTTCGGGGTCTATCCCTATATCTGCCTCGTCGTGCTCCTGATCGGCAGCCTGATCCGCTTCGACCGCGAACCCTATACGTGGAAGAGCGATTCCTCGCAGATGCTGCGCAAAGGCCAGCTTCGGCTCGGGTCGAACCTGTTCCACTACGGCGTGATCATCGTGATACTGGGGCATTTCGTCGGGTTTCTCGCGCCGCATTGGGCGGTCGACTGGGCGCTCGACCCGGTCGCGCACCAGCTCCTTGCGATGGTGGTGGGCGGCATTGCCGGCGTCGTCGCCATCGTCGGTCTGACGGTCCTCATCTATCGCCGGCTCGCCGATCCCCGAATCCGGCGCAACAGCCGCAAATGGGATATCGCCATCACGCTGATGCTATGGCTGCAGCTCGCTTTGGGCCTGCTCACCGTGCCGCTCTCGGCCTATCACATGGACGGCGTGCTGTTCGAAAAGCTGACGAGCTACGTCAAGGGCGTAGTGACCCTGGACGGCGGCGCGGCCGCCCTCATGATCGATGTTCCGCTCACCTACAAGCTGCATGTTCTGCTCGGATTCACCCTGTTCCTGGTCTCGCCCTTCACGCGCATGATCCACATCTGGAGCGGCGCCGGCGTGCTGGCCTATCTGTTCCGGCCTTATCAGATCGTGCGCACGCCGAAAACGAGAGCGAAGGAGCCCGTTCGCTCATGAGCGTCTCCGTCAACGGCGTCGAAATCGCGGTCGAACCGGACGGCTCCTCCGAGCTCGTCGCCGCGCGCGAGCTGCTGCGGCAACGGGCGGTCGCGGTCGGCCTGCTGGCCGGGAATGCGAATGAGAGTACGGCGATCGACGCGGCGATCGAGGCGCTGCTCGAGCGCGAAGTCGCAACGCCTTCGCCGACCGACGATGAATGCCGCCGCTACTATGAAGGACATCCCCGCGAGTTCCAGAGCGGCGATCTCGTCCATGCGCGTCACATTCTTTTTCAGGTCACGCCGCAGGTGCGCATCCCTGAAATCCGGGCCCGCGCCGAGGATACGCTGAACCAGCTGCTGCGGGAGCCCGAACGCTTCGACGCCCTCGCCCGCGAGCTCTCGAACTGTCCCTCGGGACAACAGGGGGGCAATCTTGGCCAGCTCGGGCGCGGCGATACGGTACCGGAATTCGAGAAGGCTCTCTTCAAGTTCGGCGCATCCGGGATTCTCCGCGATCTCATCAAGACGCGGTACGGTTTCCACATCGTGGCCGTCGATCAAACCATCCCGGGCCGGACATTGCCCTTCGAGGCCGTGAAGACGCAGATCGCCGAGCGGCTGCGTTCGAGCGTCGAGGAAAAGGCCGTCCGGCAGTATGTAAGCGTGCTCGCCGGCCAGGCGGAAATCCTGGGCGCCGATCTTGCGGGCACGCAAACGCCGCTGGTCCAGTAGAGCATCGCCGACGACCGGACATCGCGCGGGCTGAACGGAGTCGAGCCGACACGGCACCAGGGCTCAGCGCCGTCGCGGACCGGTCAAGGGCTACGCGGTCGGGCGAACGGCAGTATCGTCGAGCATTATCCAGCGCCACGCATCGATCTGGTTCGGGTCGGCCGGCAGGACATCGAACAGGGGCGCCGCAAAGTCGGTCCAGGCTTGCTCGAATGCCGGCGATACCGAGGTGAGGATTGGCAGACCCGCCTCCATTGCCGCCGTGAAGGCCGCAACGAGACCTTGTCGCGACGCTTCCAGCTTGCCGAACTTGCTCAATATGACGAGATCGCAGCCGGCGGCGATGTCCCGTTCGACGGCCTGGGTTGCCAGGAGGGCGCCTGCCCCCTGCAAATGGCACGCCTCGGCGCCGGCCCCCGGATCCTGGAAAATCGGATAGAGGGTTCCTTCGGCAATGCAGCGCAGATATCCCGCATTGCATTTCCGGCCCGCAAGCCCGTGCGGCTCCTCGATGACGCCGGCAACGCGGATACCGGATCGCCACCCTTCCGCCAGCTCCCGAAACATGCCTTGAATGGCGGCGCTCGGCGCCCCTTTCACCACCGCAATTCGCTTCACGGGATATCTCCTCGAAGGCCACCGGCCTTTTGCAGCATAGCCGCCCTGGCACGCCCGGCCTTTGCGCAGGCGCAAATTCTACCCTCGCCTTCGACAGACCGGACAGGCTGGACATGCGCCGATGCTTATATTACACTCTTAAACTGTTTATTATGTGACGCGACGGCGACGCCGTTCGCGCCCGAGAGACGGCACGCGCCCGTTCCACTGACAGATAGAATCGTTCCGCGACGGTGAACGCCGGGCCTCCGCGAAGCCGACGATCCCGCCGCTCAGCCGCGACAGCGAGCGGAGAGCGATGGTTGCCCAGACCCGACCGCCGAGCTTCACCGAGCTCTACACCCCGAAGCTCGTCACCCTGCTGCGCGAAGGCTACCGGCTCGGCGATCTGAAGGCCGACATGGCGGCGGGGCTGACGGTCGCGATCGTCGCTCTGCCGCTCTCCATGGCGATCGCGATCGCCTCCGGCGTGACGCCCGATCGCGGCCTCTATACCGCCATCGTCGGCGGGTTCCTCGTCTCGGCCCTCGGCGGCAGCCGCTTCCAGATCGGCGGGCCCGCCGGCGCCTTCATCGTCCTCGTCGCCGCGACGGTGCAGGCTCACGGCGTCGACGGGCTGATCCTCGCCACCTTTCTTTCCGGCCTCTTCCTTCTGCTGGCAGGCTTTCTCCGGCTCGGCATCTTCATCAAATACATTCCCTTTCCGGTGACGGTCGGCTTCACCGCCGGAATCGCCGTCATCATCCTCGCGAGCCAGATCAAGGATCTCTTCGGCCTGACCTTGTCGGGCCCCGAGCCGGGTCCGCTCCTGCCGAAGCTCGGCGCGCTGGGCGCGGCGTTGCCGACCGTGAACCTCGCGGCCGTGGCGATCGCGGCGCTGGCCATCGGCGTCATCCTCCTCCTGCGACGGCTGCGTCCGCATTGGCCGGGCTTCCTCATCGCGGTCGCGCTCGCGGCCGGGCTCGCCTGGGCGATCGGGCTGCCGGTCGAGACGATCGGCTCCCGCTTCGGCGGCATTCCGGGCTCGCTCCCGCTGCCGCATCTCCCGCCGCTTTCGCTGGAAAAGGTCGTCGCGGTGCTGCCGGCGGCGCTTTCCTTCACCCTGCTCGGCAGCATCGAAAGCCTGCTCTCCGCGGTCGTCGCCGACAGCATGACGGGCCGCCGGCATCGCTCCAACGCCGAGCTTGTCGCGCAGGGCGCCGCCAACATGGCGTCCGCCCTCTTCGGGGGCATCTGCGTCACCGGAACGATCGCCCGCACCGCGACCAATGTACGGGCCGGCGCGCGCGGGCCGGTCGCCGGCATGCTGCATTCGCTCTTCCTGCTTCTCTTCATGCTGGTGGCAGCCCCGCTCGCAAGCTTCATCCCGCTCGCCGCCCTTGCCGGGGTGCTCGCCGTGGTCGCCTGGAACATGGCCGAGAAGACCGAGTTCGCGATCCTGATCCGCGCCTCCTGGGGCGATGCGATCGTGCTGCTTGCGACGTTCCTGCTGGTGGTTTTCCGCGATCTGACCGAAGGCATCCTCGTCGGATTCGGCCTCGGCACGCTCCTCTTCCTCCACCGGATGGCGCAGGCGGTCGAGGTCGAGCGCCCTTTGCCGGTCATCGCACCCGACGCCGCCGACAGCGCGAACGGGAACGGTCGGCCGCCTTACGATGCGTCGCTCGCGAGCGACCCCGACATCGTGGTCTATCGGATCTCCGGCGCCTTCTTCTTCGGTGCCGCCGCGAGCGTCGCGGCGGCGATCGACCGGATCGGCGAGCAGCCCAAGGCCTATGTCGTCGATTTCTCGGCCGTGCCGATCGTCGATTCGACGGCCGCGGCGACCATCACGGGCTTTGCCCGCAAGGCACGCCGTCACGGCGCCGTTGTCTATCTCACCGGCACGGCGCCCGCCGTGCGGCGGGTGCTCCTCACCCATGGGGCGAGGCCGCCCCATGTGCGTTACAAGCCGCTGCTCGCCGACGCCGTGGCGACCGCGCGCCGCGCATCGTAAGGCCGCCCTCGCGCCGGAACCCGCCGGGGCACGCGCTTCCTTCGGAACCCTGGCCTCGAAACGGGTTTGGTACCCCTCAAGGTGCAGCGTGCAATCCGGGTGCCGCATGCAGTCCGAATCGGCCCAGTATCGCGGCTATATCCTTTCGATCCGGGAGCGGGCGTCGCTGTGGCAGGTGCAGATCTATCCCGCCATGCCGGACCAGCCGGTGCCGCGCCCGGGCCATGACGTCGCCTGCAAACCCGGCAAGGCGGCGGCCGTCGCGGAAGCCCGGTCGATGATCGACAAGCTGCTGGCAGCCGTGGAGTCGCCGCCCGAGGCGTAAACAAGAGGGCCGCGCGAAAATGTCCCCCGTGTCCGGGGCCTCGGGCCACCGGAATCGCGCGCTCGAGGCCGGGACCCTAGCCGCAGCAGGACGCGACGACGGGGATTGCATCCTTCGGCGCGGGCCCGTCCGTCTCGTAGCGGTCGTGATGTCGCCACCAGGCCTGCGGATAGGGAAGCCCCGCCTCGTCGCGGCCCTTGGGCACGAGGTCGAGATACATGTAGGCGCCGCTCAGGATCTCGTCGCCGCGGCCGTAGCTGGAATAGGTGTGGAAGATCTCGCCGGACGGGTTCCTGCAGAAGACGCTGATGCCGGAGAGCTCCTCGCTCGTCGATTCCACCATCTCGTAATTGTAGAAGACCTTGCCCGCGGCGAGATCCTCCTTCCGGAAGGAGACGTTGAAGTCGTAGTTGAAGTCGCTGCCGAGCGACGACACCCATTTGAAGCTCCAGCCCATGCGCTTCCTGAAGGCGTCGATCGCCGCCAGCGGCTTGCGCGAGACGGCGACGAAGCTCACGTCGCGCTGCTCGAAATGCCGACGCGCCGGATCCACATGATCGGCGCCGAAGGAGCAGCCGACGCAACCTTCCTTCATGTCGGGGCCGAACATGAAATGCTGCAGCACGAGCTGGCTGCGGCCCTGGAAGAGGTCGGCGAGCGTCTCCTTGCCGTCGGCGCCCTCGAAAAGATAGGGCTTCTCGACACGGACCCAGGGAAGCGCGCGCCGCTCGCGGGCGAGCGCGTCGCGGGCGCGGGTCTGCGCCTTCTCCTTCGCCAGCAGCGCCTTCCGCGCCGCGAGCCATTCCTCGCGGGAGACGATCTTGTGCGGTTCCATGCGGGACTCCTTTCGGATCGTTGTAAACGGGTGGGCGGGCGGACGGCGGGCGGACTATCGGCTCGCGGCGATATAGGCTTCGAGATTGTCGAGCCCCTCGCCCCAGCCTTCGCGGTGATCGTCGCGGGCCTTCTCGTCGAAGAACTGTTCCTGCAGCAGCGTCAGCAGCGTGCCTTCGCCTTCCGGCGCGAAGGTGACGGTCACCAGCGATTCGCGCTCCGGCGTGCTGCGCCAGGCCCAGCTGAAGACCAGCTTGCGCGGGCGCTCCACCTCGCGATAGACGCCGCTCACATCATGCTCCTCGCCGTCCGGCGTGCGGAAGATGGCGCGATAGCGTCCGCCGACACGCGGATCGGCCTCGGCATGGAGCGTCACGGCGCCGGCCGGGCCCCACCAGCGCATCATTTTTTCCGGCTCCGTCCAGGCGGCGTAGAGCCTTTCCGGCGACGCGGCGAAGCGCCGCTTGAGGGTAAGGCTGGGTTTGACGGGGGCAGCGGCTTTGGCGGGCATGCGTCCTCCTCCAGGAAGGCGGCCAGACGATCGAGCCGGTCGGACCAGAAGCGCCGATAGCGCTCGAGCCACGCCACCGCATCCTCCATGGGGCGCGCCGTGAGGCTGCAGCGGACGGTGCGGCCCGTCTTGCGGCGGGCGATGAGCCCCGCCGCCGCCAGCACATCGAGATGCTTCATCACGGCCGGGAGCGACATCGGCAGGGGCTTGGCGAGCGCCGTCACGGAGAGGCTCTCCGCCTCGAGCTGCGCGAGGAGCGCCCGGCGCGTCGGGTCGGCGAGCGCGGCGAAGGTCCGGTCCAGATCGGGTGATTGATACTTAACCATATGGTTATCTATAAGGGCCGCGCCGGGCGGCTGTCAATCGAGGCGATGTGGCATTTTCGGGCGATGTCCCGCGCGCCTTGCGGCGACGGTGCTTTCGCATCTTGACCTTCCTGCCGGGGAAGGTTGCAGGAGAGAGGCCGATGCCCGGCCCCCAGCGCCGGGCGGAAGCCATGGAGGAGCAGCCATGAGAAATTTGATCCTGATCGTCATGCTCGGCGTCACGCTCGCGGGCCCCGGCTCGCTGGCGCGCGCCGAGAGCGGCGATGACGCCGCACGTCTCTACCCGGAAACCTGCCGCAGCGCCGGGGCGCCTTCGCCCTCAGACCATTCTGCCGCCCACATGGCGGACCTGCAGGACCATCAGAAGGACGCGATGCAAGGCATGATGCGGATGGACCGCGACATGATGCAGGGAATGATGCAGGCGGATGCGGACGTCGCTTTCGTCTGCGGCATGATCGCGCATCACCAGGGCGCGATTGCCATGTCGGAAACCGAGCTCGCCTACGGCGACGACGCGTGGGCGAGGGAGCTCGCCCGGAAGGTTATCGACGCCCAGACGCAGGAGATTCTCGAGATGAAAGAATGGCTCGAGAAGAACGTAAACTAGCGAAGCGCACCCAAAGGAAAAGCGCTTCTCCCGGGGCGGGGAGAAGCGCCTTGCGCGAATCCACGGATCGGCGTCGAGTCAGCGAGTGGGATCGTCGCGGAGCCAGCCGCCGAGCGCCGCCGCGGCGCTGGCGATGAAGGCGCCGATCACCAGCGCGAGCGCACCCAGGATCGCCATGGTGGCGGCGACCTTGCGTGCCTCGTCCGCCGCCGCCTGCGCCTCGGTCTTCGCCGTTTCGATGCGCTGGATCGCGGCGTCGACACGGCTCTCTGCCTCCGCCGGCGAAACGCCGGCGCGGTTGGCGACGAGCTGCGCCAGATAGGCGCGATCCTCCGCGGCGATCTCGCCGGTTATGCCGGTGGCGAGAATGCGCTGGGTTTCGAGACGGGATTCGGCCGCCGTCATCGGCGCACCCACGCCCGGCGGCGAGGTCACCCGGAAAAGACGATCGACGAGATAGCCGATCATGTCGGTCGCCCCCCGTTCGGCCGAGGCCGTCGGCATACCCGGTTCGTCCGCATTCTGCGCGGCCGCAACGGCGCCGCCAGCGGCACCGCCCGCCACGACCGTCGCCGCCGCCTGGGTGGCGGCACCGGTGATCGCCGCCATGCTGGAGGTCAGGAGCCCCGCCACGATCAGTGTGGACAGGGCCCAGGTGATGAAGCCATGCGCGGTATCCCGGAAGAATACTTCATCCGCCGGAATATCCCACCGGGTCCGCAGCCGCCCGGCGATATAGCCGCCGATCGCCGCCGAGAACCATTGCGTTACGATGAGCCAGATTATCGTCGAGACGGCGAAGGTCGTCGCCGTGACGCCGGCATAGTCCCAGGGCGAGACGATGGTGAGGCCGAGCCCCGATCCGAGCAGCATGAGGATGACCGTGACCGCGGTCGCCGCCATGGCGCCGCCGATGATGGCCCCCCAGGCGGTGCCGCTTCGCGCAGCGGAGAGCGTTGCAACGGCCGGTGCCGGATAGGCGCCTTCCACGACTGTTCTTGCCATTGCCCGCTCCCTCAGAACAGCAGCGCGAGAATGATGATGATCGGAATCGGCACGCCGAGCAGCCAGAGCAGGATTCCACGGCCCACGGGCGATACTCCCCAAAATGGTTGCATCTCATCAATGGAGGTTGCCGGGTTCGGTTCCGCCCGGCGGGGACGGGGGCGACCGCGGCATGGCTGCCTGCCGGCGATCGGCCCGAACTCGCGCCCGCCACCGTCCGAGGGACCGGCCCGGCGAGGGAGCCTGCCGATCCTGTCGCCGGGCAACTGCGCGGCTCTGCTAGAATCTCACCCCGTCGTCGGAAACTCGAAGGATCGGACCATGCCATCGCATTCTCGCCGCCTCGCCGTCATCGCGGGATCGCTTCTCGCCGCAGCACTCCTCGTCGCCTGCGCGCCCAGGGCCGAAGCCCCCGGGGCCGGCGCCGCGCCCGGCAGGCTGTCCCCGAGCTACTGGGTGGCGGAGGACATCGCCGGCGGAGGGGTCATCGACAACAGCAATGTCACCCTCAATTTCGACGAGGCGGGCGGCATGGGCGGCTCGAGCGGCTGCAACCTCATGGGCGGCCGCGCGACCGAGACCGGCGACAGGCTCGCCCTCGGCGAGATCATCTCGACCATGCGGGCCTGCGCGCCGGCGATCATGGATCAGGAGGGACGCTATTTCGACGCACTCGCCGCGACCGAGCGCTACGAGATCGACCCGCAAGGCTTCCTGCTGCTCTACGCCGGGGACAAGGCGGCGCCCTCGCGCTTCCGGCCGGCCGAGGCCCGCGACGGGCTGGTGCGCGGCAGCGTCACCTATCGCGAGCGCATGGCGCTGCCGGCGAATGCGCGGCTCGATGTCCGGATCGAGGATGTGTCGCGCGCCGACGCGCCCGCCGACGTGATCGCGGAACGGATGATCGCCGTTACCCATCAGGTGCCGATCCCGTTCGAGCTCAAGACCGATCCGGCGGCGCTGCAGCCGGGCCGCAGCTATGCCCTCCGCGCGACGCTCTCGGCCGACGGCCAGGCGCTCTTCGTCACCACGACACGCTATCCGGTCTTCGCGCCCGACTGGCCGGAGCGGGTCGATATGGTGCTGCAGCGCGC
>CADEFF010000030.1:29314-45342 GCA_902826565.1 uncultured Rhodospirillaceae bacterium
GGCCGCGAGTTCCTGAGCATCCCGGGTCCGACCACCGTGCCGGACGCCGTCCTCAACGCGATGCATCAGCCGGCCGTCGACATCTATACCGGACCCCTGATCGAGACGACGACCACATGCCTCGAGGATCTGCGCCGGCTCTTCGGCACGGCGGGGCGGACCTACATTTACGCCGCGAACGGCCACGGCGCGTGGGAGGCAGCACTCACCAACATCTTCTCGAAGGGCGACAAGCTGCTGGCGCTCGAGAGCGGGCGTTTCGCGCTCGGCTGGAGCGAGATGGCGGCGATGCTGGGCATCCGGACCGAGCTGCTGCCGGGCAGCTATCGCGCCGCGGTCGATCCGGCGGCGCTCAGGGCGCGGCTCGAGGCCGACAAGACGGGCGAGATCAAGGCGGTCCTCGTGGTGCAGATCGACACCGCGTCGGGCGTCGTCAACGACATCCCGGCGCTGCGGCGCGCGATCGACGAGGCGGGTCACGGGGCGCTCCTCATGGTCGATACCATCGCCTCGCTCGGCACCATGCCTTTCGCGATGGACGAATGGGGCGTCGATGTCGCGATCTGCGGGTCGCAGAAGGGGCTGATGCTGCCGCCGGGCCTGGGCTTCGCGGCCGCCAACGCGAAGGCGATCGCGGCGCATCGGAAGGCGGGGCTTCGGACCGCCTATTGGGACTGGACCGCGCGGGAGGGCCCGGAACACTACCAGAAATATTGCGGCACGCCGCCGGAGCATCTGCTTTTCGGCCTTCGCAAGGCGCTCGACATGCTGTTCGCGGAAGGGCTGCCGGCGGCCTTCGAGCGCCATCGCCTGCTGGCCGAGGCGGTGCGTCACGCGGTCGGCGAATGGGCGAAGGGTCAGGCGCTCGCCTTCAACATCCTGGAGGCGAAGGAGCGCGCCAACTCCGTCACCACGATCCTGATGAATGACGGGCACGATCCGAAGCCGCTGCTCGAGTTCTGCGACAGGAAGTGCGGCGTGGTGGTCGGCATCGGGATCGGCGAGCTCACCGGCAAGGCGATCCGCATCGCCCATATGGGCCATGTCAACGCGCCGATGGTGCTGGGCACGCTCGCCGTGGTCGAGACCGGGCTCATCGCCCTCGGCATCCCCCACGGCAAGGGCGGGGTGCAGGCGGCCGTGGACTGGCTCGGGCGCTCCGTGCCGGCCTGAGCCGGACGCCGCCGGTCACCGCGCCGAGGCGTTCGGCCTCGGCACCGTCGCGATGAAGCCCGCAAGGAGGCGGGACACCCGCTCCGGTGCTTCCGTCAGGATCGAGTGACGGAGCCCCGGCAGGATTTCCAGCCTTGCGCCGGGAATGCGCGACTGCATGAGCCGCGCCATGCGCGGGTTGGAGCCGATATCGCCGTCGCCGGTGGCGACCAGCGTCGGGACCCGGATCTCCGCCAAGCGATCGGCGAGGTCGAAGGTCGCCAGCACGCGATAGGCCGCGGCATAGGCCGCGGGATCGAGCTTTCGGTTCTCCTCCTCCATGGCCGCGATCGCGTCGGGCCGGCGGCGCTGGAACGCCTCGGTGAACCAGCGATCGATCGAGCTCTGGAAATGGCCGCCCGGAATGCCGCTCTCCACCATGCGCAATCGCGCCAGCACCGCCTCGCGCTCTTCCGCCGTGCGGCCCGCGACGGTGCTGATCAGGGCGAGGCTCATGAGCCGCTCCGGATGGGCAAGCGCATAGCCCTGCGCGACGATCCCGCCGAGCGAGAAGCCCGCAAGGTGAAACTGCCGGAAGCCCGCCCGGTCGGCGACCGCCTGCAGATCCTGCACCAGCTCATCGAGGCTGTAGGGGCCCTTCGGCTTGTCGGACAAGCCGTGGCCGCGCTGGTCATAGGCAAGGGTCCGATAGCCCGGGCCCAGCGCCTCGATCACCTCCCGCCAGTGGTCGAGCCGGGAACCGACGCCGTGCACGAGAAGGAGCGGGCTGCCCTCGCCCGACAGGCGATAGCGCAGCCGGACCCCGTTCCGTTCCGCAATGTGATCCTGCACCATCGATACAGTTCGCTAGAGCGCGACCTTCAGAACCGCGCCGCCCGCGAGCGAGGCCTCGGCATAATTGCCGCCGGCATCGCCGCGATCGAGCACCAGGAAGTCCGTATCGCGCTCGAGCGCGATCACGGGGAAATGCCAGGTGCCGCGCCGGTAATTCACCCCCTGTCGCCCGTTGGTCAGGAAGGCGCGGGTCCGGGACGGGTCCGGTGCGTCGCCCGGCGGCGCGACGATGACGAGGAAAGGCCGTTCGCCGATCGGCACGAAGGCCTGGCTCGCGATCGGATGGCATTCTAGCCAGCGCACCTCGATCGGGAGCGGCGTCGGCTTCACATGAAAGATGCCCAGCAGCGGCTTGCTGCCGCCTTCGTCGAGATCGAGCTTCGCCACCTCGTCATAGCGCACGGCGAGCCCGCCATTGGTTTCGTTGCCCCCCGCCGCCGGCGTTTCGATCACCTCGCCGAACGGCGCGAAAGCGGCGGAGGTCAGCGGCTCGATCGGCAGCGATCTTGACATGATGGCGACGCGCCCCGGGCTGTTGTTCGCGCTGCGATCCTAGCTAAGATCGACCGGCGGCCCAAGCGCGCCGCGAAGGATTTTGCGGGGTTTCCATGGCGATTCTGATCCGCGGCGGGCTGATCGTGACCGGCGACACGCAAGACCGGCGGCTGCCCGCGGGCGATCTCCTGCTGCGCGACGGCCGCATCGCCGCGATCGGCCCCGATCTTGCGGCAGAGGCGGCGGCGCTCGGCGAGCCGGTCGAGACCATCGACGCCCGCCAATCGATCGTGATGCCGGGCCTGGTCAACGCCCACACCCATTCGAACGAGGGCTTCGAGCAGGGCGCCTACGACAACCTGCCGCTCGAGCTCTGGCTCCTGGAGAGCTATCCGCCCGAGGGCATGCCGGCGCTGACCGAGCGCCAGCACTATCTCCGCACCATGATCACGGCGATCCAGTCGATCCGCAGCGGCGTGACCATGGTGCAGGACGACCTGCTCCATGCGGCCTGCACGCCGGAGGGTCTCGACGGGGCGGCGCGCGCCTATCTCGATACCGGGCTTCGCGCCAACATCACCGTCACGCTCTGGAACCAGGGCATGCTGGACAGCCTGCCCTTCGCGCGCGAGATCATCCCCGCCGAGCTGCAGCGGAAGCTGCGGGAATCGCCGATCCCGACGACGAAGGACTATATCGACCTCTTCCATCGCCACTATCGCAACTGGCACGGGCGCGAGGGGCGTCTCGGCGTGATCCTCGGCCCCTGCGCGCCGCAGCGCTGCAGCCGCGACCTGCTCGAGGAATGCGCGGCGCTGTCGGTCAGCCTCGATTTGCCGATCCACTGCCATGTGCTGGAGACCCGCACCCAGGCGGTGACCGCGGCGGCGCTCTACAACCGGACCATGGTCGCCCACCTGGCGGATCTGGGGCTCCTCACCCATCGCACGACCCTAAACCACGCGATCTGGCTGACGGCCGAGGACATCGCGCGCGTCGGCGACGCCCGAGCGTCCGTGACCCACAACCCGCTCTCCAACATGAAGCTCGGCAGCGGCGTCTGCCCGGTCAGGGAGCTGCGCGAGGCGGGCGCCAATGTGGCACTCGGCAGCGACGGCCCCACCACCAGCGACACGGCCGACATGATCGAGGTGATGCGCGCCGCGGCCCTGTTGCACAAGCTCGGCGACGCCGATTACGAGCGCTGGGGGACGGCGGCCGACGCGTTCCGCATGGCGACGATGGGCGGTGCCCGGAGCTGCCTCGCCCAGGACCGGATCGGCAGCCTGGAGCCCGGCAAGTCGGCGGACGTGATCCTCCTCGACTGCAATGCCTGGGGCTTCATCCCGCTCAACGACCCCGTCCGGCAGCTCGCCTTCTCGGTCCATTCCGAGGCGGTGACCCACACCATCGTCGGCGGGCGCGTGCTGATGCGCGAGCGCAGGCTCGAATCGATCGACGAGGCCGCGATCAAGGCCGAGGTCGCGGAAGAGGCCGAGCGGTTCCGGCGCGAGGACATGCCGCGCATGCGCGCGGGCGCGGCGCCCTTGCGGCCGCATATCGCCGCCATCTATCGCCGCGCCATGGGGACGCCGCTACCGGGCCTGCCGGACATGTGGCAGCCCTCGCCGACGAACCTCGCGGCGCGTTGAGCGCCGGCCGGCTCAGCCTTTTCCGGACCCGCCCTCGAACTCCAGATCGACGCGGGGTGCATCGGGCAGCTCCCGGTCGAGCGACTCCCGGTAACGGACGCAGCCGCGCAGGAAGTTCGGCCAGGCCGGCACGGCGAGATTCTGCGGGACCGGTTCCGGCAGCAGGCCCCAGAGCTGCGGATGATGCCAGCAGAGCGCATGGCCGCTGCTGTCGCGATGCTCGCGGATGCCGTTGCGGAGCCGGACCACCTCCGCGATCAGCGCTTCCCTGGTCAGGCCCGGCAGATCTTCGTCCATGACCTTCGCCTCCGCTCGTTCGGACAAGCGGCAAGCGAAGCATGCAGCGCCGGGCCTGTCGAATGGCTAGGTCGTGACGAGCAGCCCCTTCGGCAGGAACGCGCGGAAGGCGCCGGCGGCGATCAGCGATTTCACCGCCTCGATATCCGGCCGCATGTAGCGGTCCTCGCGATAGGCCGGCACCTTGCTGCGGATCAGCGCCTGCACGCGCTCGAGCGCGGGACCCACGGTCAGGGGCCGCCGGAACTCGATGCCCTGCGAGGCGGCGAGCAGCTCGATCGCCACGATCCCCCGCCCGTTATCGGCCATGTCGGCGAGCCGGCGCGCCGCATAGGTCGCCATGCTGACATGGTCTTCCTCGCCGGCCGTGGTCGGCAGGCTGTCGGTGCTGGCCGGATGGGCGAGCCCCTTGTTCTCGGAGGCGAGCGCGGCGGCGGCGACCTGCGCCACCATGAAGCCCGAATCGACGCCGCCATCGACCGCGAGGAAGGCCGGCAGGCGGCTCAGTTTCGTGTCCACCAGCAGCGCCGCGCGCCGCTCGGAGACCGCGCCGATCTCGGCGATGGCAAGCGCGAGCACGTCGGCGGCCATGGCAACCGGCTGCCCGTGGAAGTTGCCGCCATAGAGGATCGCCCCTTCGCCCGCCGATCCGCCCTCGGCGACGATGATGGGGTTGTCGGAGATCGCATTGAGCTCGCGCGCGAAGATCTCGGCGGCGAAGCCCATGAGATCGTGGCAGGCGCCCATGATCTGCGGCTGGCAGCGGATGCTGTAGGGATCCTGCGCCTTGCCGGTGCCGCGATGGGCCTCGCGCATCGCGCTGCCGGCGAAGAGCGCGGCATAGGCGGGGGCGACCGCGGCCTGGCCGCGCTGGCCGCGCATCGCCTGGATGCGGTCGTCGAACGGCATGTCGCTGCCGAGCGCCGCCTCGGTGGCGAGCGCGCCCGCGACCACGGCCGCGGCAAAGAGCGATTCCGCGGCGGCGAGGCCTTTGAGGGCAAGCGCGAGCGAGACCTGGGTCCCGTTCACCAGGGCGAGCCCTTCCTTGGGCCCGAGCCGATAGGGCGCGAGCCCCGCCTGCTGCAGCGCCTCGGCGGCGGGCACCGCCTTCCCGTCCTGCAGCACCTCGCCGGCGCCGATCAACGGGGCGGCGAGATGGCCGAGCGGCGCCAGATCGCCCGAGGCGCCGACCGAGCCCTTGACCGGGATCGCCGGCAGGAGCCCGGCGTTGCAGAAGGCGACCAGAGCCGCGATGAGGCCGCGCGACACGCCGGAGCGCCCCATCAGCAGCATGTTGAGCTTGAGCAGCAGAATCTGCCGGACCGTCGCCTCGTCGATCAGCGGGCCGGTACCGACGCAATGCGAGAGGATCATGCGCCGCTGCATGTCGGCGAGCTTCTCGTCCGGGATCGCGGTCGCGCTCAGCGGGCCGAAGCCGGTATTGACGCCATAGGTGCGCCGCTTGTCGCGGATTGCCCGCTGGATCACCGCATGGGAAGGATCGACGAGCCGCCAGGACTCCGCGTCGAGGCTGTATTTCCCGAGCGTGCCCGCGGCCGCCCGGCCGAGATCGGCGAGCGTCAGGCTGCCCGGCCGCAACAGGAAATCGTCCGTCATGTCCCTACCTTTTCGCCGCCGACCTTCAGCAGCAGCTTGCCGGATACGCCGCGTCCCTCGAGCCGCGCCTGGAGCTTCGCGATCTCCGCCATGGGGTAGACCCCGGCGACGGGCATGGCAAACCTGCCGCGCGCCGCACCCGCCATCAGGAAGCGCACGCCTTTGCGCCAGCCGGCCGAGCCGGGCCCGGCATGCAGCACCTCGAAGCCGGCCATCGAGGTCGAGCGGCGATAGAGCGTCTTGCGGATCGGAAAATCCGGCTCGCCCGACGCCTCGCCGATATTGATGAGCCGCCCGAAGGGCCGCAGCGCCTCGAAGCTCCGCGGCAGGATCTCGCCGCCGAGCGAATCGATCACGAGATCGACGCCGCGGCCCTTGGTGAAGCGCATGGCCGCCGCGACGAAATCCTCCGCGCCGCGATCGATCACCAGCGCCGCGCCGAGCTTCCGCGGGAGGCGCATCTTGGGCCGGGCGCCGACCGTCCCGATCGGGATCGCCCCGAAAGCGCGCGCCAGCTGGATGAGGGCGAGGCCGACCGCGCCGCCGATCGCATGAACGAGCACCACCTCGCCCCGCTTCACGCGGTGGGCGGTTTGCAGCAGGTGATAGGCCGTGAGGAAGGCGACAGGAAGCGCGGCGGCGGCGCGGAGCGGGAGGCGCTTCGGCAGCGCCATGGCGTAGCCGGCGGGGATCGCCGCGTAGTCGGCGAAGCCGCCCAGCATCGTCGGGCCGGCGATGGCGGCGACCCGGTCGCCGACCGCAAGGCCCCTGACGCCGGGCCCGAGCTTCACGATCCGGCCGGAGAATTCCGCGCCGAGCACCGCGGGATAGGCGATCGGATCGGGATAGATGCCCTGACGCTTCTGGATATCGCCCCAGTTCGCCGCGGCAAAGGCGACGCGGACCAGGATCTCGCCCGCCCCAGGTTCCGGCACCGGACGCTTGACGAGGCCAAGCCGGTCGAGGCCGCCGGGCCGCGCGACGGCGACCGCCCGCACCTACTTCGCTTCCCGCTTGTAGGGGATGCCGACCGCGGCAGGCGGGGTCGGCTTGCCCACGAGCCCGACCAGGGCGAGGATCGAGACGGCATAAGGCAGGATGACGAAGGCCTGGTAGGGCACTTCCGGGTTGGCGAACTGCAGCCGGAGCTGCAGTGCGTCGAACACGCCGAAGAGGAGACAGGCGAGCAGCGCGCCCAGCGGATTCCACCGGCCGAGGATGACGGCGGCGAGCGCGATGAAGCCCTTGCCGGCGCTCATATGCTCCGAGAAGAGGAAGATCTGCGAGAGCACGAGATAGCAGCCGCCGAGCCCGGCGATGGCGCCGCTGGTCAGCACGCAGGCATAGCGCAAGCCCACGACGGAGATGCCGGCCGTATCGACCGCGCGCGGATTCTCGCCGACGGCGCGGACATTGAGGCCCCAGCGGGTGCGATACATGAGCCAGAGACCGCCCGCGACCATCGCATACATCACATAGACCAGCAGGTCCTGGTTGAAGAAGACGGGACCCAGCACCGGGATCTGCGACAGGAGCGGTATCGCGATCGGCTTGAAGCCGGAGAGCGTCATGGTGTTGGCCTGGCCCTCGAACACGATGCGCGAGAGAAAGGCCGTCAATCCCAGCATCAGCATGTTGATGGCGATGCCGCTCACGATCTGGCTCACCCCGAGGGTGATCGAGAGATAGGCGAGGATGAGGGCGCCGAGCAGCCCGAAGAACATGCCGACCGCGACGCCGGCGAAGGGCGTGCCGAAGAAATAGGCGCCGACCGCCGCGCCGAAGCAGCCGGCGAGCAGCATGCCTTCGAGCCCGATATTGAAGACGCCGCTGCGCTCGCTGAGCACGCCGCCGAGCGCCGCGAAGATGATCGGCACGGAAAGCCGCAGCGAGGTGGCGAGGAAATCCGCGAGCTGGGTCGGATCGGTCAGGATGTCGATCATCGTTCGGCGTTCTCCGCGGCAGGCTTGGCCCCGGCAGGCTGGGCCCCCGAGGGGGTGGGCGGCGGCGGCGCCACCTCGCCTTCCAGCGCCCGGTCGAGCGATTTGCGCCGGCGCCAGATCTCGGCCCAGCGGCTCCGCTCGAAGCGGAAGGCGAGGCTCGCGGCCACGAAGATCACCACGAGACCCTGGATGGTATCGACCACGGTGGTCGGCACGCCGACCGCCCGCTGCATGATGTTGGCGCCGCTCCGCAAGCCCGCGAGGAAGAGCGCGGCGGCAGCGGCATAGAGCGGATGGCCGCCGCCGAGGAACGCCACCACGATGCCGTCATAGCCGTAGCCCGCGCTGAAGGCGTGGAACAGGCGGTATTTGAGGCCGAGCACCTCGTAGGTCCCGGCAAGTCCGGCGAGCGCGCCGCCCAGCACCAGCGACCAGATGATGTGCCGGCGAACCGACATGCCGGCATAGCGCGCGGCCTGCGGGTTGCTGCCGACCGCATTCATCGAATAGCCGAGCGAGGTGCGCTGGAAGACATAATACATCACCATGGCGATCACGAGCCCGATCACCACGCCGAGATGCGCGTCGGTGCGCGGCAGGATATGCGGCAGCCAGAGCGACTCCGGGATCTCCGCCGAATAGGGATAGGGCGCCCCCTCCTCCATCATCGGCCCGCTCGTCGCGTAGCTCACGAGGTTGATGCCGATATAGTTCATGAGGAGGGTGACGATCACCTCGTTGATGTTGTGCCGCGCCTTGAGATAGGCCGGGATCAGCGCCCAGAGCCCGCCGCCGACCATGCCGGCGAAGGAGCAGATGATGATATGGATCCATCCGGGCATGACCGGCAGATAGAGCGCCGCCATGGCGGCGAAGAGCGCGCCCAGATAGATCTGCCCCTCGGCGCCGATATTGAAAAGCCCGGCGCGCAGGGGAAGCAGCACGGCGAGACCCGCGAGCAGCAGCGGCGACATCTTCACGAGCGTGGTGGCGATGCCGTGATATTCGAAGAAGGCGCCGGTGAAGAGCGCCCCATAGGCCGCGATCGGGTCCGAGCCCGCGATCAGGATGAAGACGGCGCCGACGACGAGCGCGGCGAGGATCGCCCAGACGCTCTTGGTCGCATAGAGCAGGCGCATGAGGCCGGGCATCTAGTGCGCCTCCGTCCGGCTGCCGGCCATGAGGAGGCCGAGCCGCTCGGCGGTCGCCTCCTGCGGCGTCAGGATGCCGGTGATGCGGCCCCGGGCGATCACGGCGATGCGGTCGCAGGCCATCAGGATGTGCTCGAGCTCGGTCGAGATATAGAGGATGGCGACGCCTTTGGCGCGCTGCGCCAGGAGGGTGCGCTGCACGAACTCGATCGCGCCGACATCGAGCCCCTTGCAGGGCTGCGCCACCACCAGCACCTTCGCGTCGCTCTCGATCTCGCGCGCGAGGATCACCTTCTGCTGGTTGCCGCCGGAGAGATAGCGCACCGGCTGGTCGACGTCGCGCAGCCGCACGTCGTAGGCCCGGACCAGGCGCTCGGCATGGGCGCGGATGCGGGGGAAATCGAGGAAGAGCCCGTGGCGGGCGAAGGGCTCGACGCGATAGCTCCTGAGGATCGTGTTGGCGGCGACCGAATTGTCGAGCACGAGGCCGGTGCGCTGCCGGTCCTCGGGCACGTAGCCGAGGCCATGCTCATGGAGCCGGTCGGCGACCGAGAGATGCGTGACCTCCGCGCCGTCGATCCGGACCTGTCCGGCTTCCGGCCTGCGCAAGCCCGCGATCGCCTCGGCGAGCTCCGCCTGGCCGTTGCCGTCGACCCCGGCGAGGCCGAGGATCTCGCCGGCGCGGACCTCGAGATCGACGCCCGCGACCGCCTCGATGCCGCGGTCGCTCTTCACTCGGAGCCCTTCGACCGAGAGCCGCGGCGCGCCGATGGGCGCGCGCTCATGCTCGATGTCGAACACCACGTCGCGCCCGACCATCAGACGGGCGAGCTCGCGCGGGCTGGTGCCCGCCGTCGCGAGCTCCGCCACCACCCGGCCGGCGCGCATCACCGTCACGCGCTCGGCGATGCTCATCACCTCCTCGAGCTTGTGGGTGATGAGGAGGATGGTCTTGCCGGCGTCCCTGAGGCGGCGCAACAGGTCGAGGAAGGGCCCGACCTCGACCGGCGTCAGCACGCTGGTCGGCTCGTCCAGGATCAGGATGTCGGCGTTGCGATAGAGCAGCTTCAGGATCTCGACCCGCTGCTGCACGCCCATCGGCAGGCGCCAGACCAGCTCCGAAGGATCGACGTCGAACCCGAAGGAGCGGCTGAGCTCGGCGAGCTTCCTGCGGTGCGTCTCGAGATCGAGCGCGAAGCCGGCGCCCTCGAGGCCGAGCACGACGTTCTCCGCGACGGAGAGCGAGCCCACCAGCATGAAATGCTGATGCACCATGCCGATGCCGAGCGCCAGCGCCGCGCGCGGGCTCCCGATCTCGACCGGCTTGCCGTCGATCAGGATGCGGCCCTCGTCGGGCCGGTAGAGCCCGTAGAGGACGTTCATGAGCGTGGTCTTGCCGGCGCCGTTCTCGCCCAGCACGGCGTGGACCGAGCCGCGGGCGACATGCAGGCTGACGCGGTCGTTCGCCTTCAGCGGACCGAAGCTGCGCGACAGCTCTTCGACGGCAAGATGCGGATGCGCGGTCGCCATGGGCTCTTGAGCTCTGGATCCCCGCGAGGATTCCAACGGGAGGCCCCGACGGTCAAGGCAGCGGCTCCGGCCGAGAGGGAGACCGGAACCGCCGCCTCAACCCTGCGCGGCCGTTACGCGAGGCCGGTTACGGCTGGAAGCTGCCGTCCTGCATCGAGGCGACGAGCGCTTCGACCTCGGCGACCACCTCGGCCGGAACGGCCGAATGGAAAGTGCCGAGGCGGCCGGCCGCCGGATCCGGCTTGTCGATGCCGAACTTGTAGTTCTTGACCTCGAGCTTGTTCTCGGTCGCGAGCTTGATCACGTCGAACATCGCAGCCTTGATGTCCATGATCGCGGATTGCAGCACCGTGTCGGGCCAGTCGGCGATCGCGTCGTAATAGAGCCCGAAGCCCCAGGCGCTCTTCTCCTTCAGCGCCTGCAGGCTGCCGATCGCCGCGTTGTCCATGGTCGGGAAGACGATGTCCGCGCCCTGGCTCAACTGGTTGAGGGCGGCTTCCTTGCCCTTGGCGATGTCGTCCCAGTCGTTGGTCCAGGCGACCAGCACCTCGCCGCCGTTCGTCGCCTTCTGGAACGCGTTGGTGTAGCTCTCGACGAGGTCGGTCGAGAACTTGATCTTCTGCGCGCCGATGAAACCGGCCTTGCCGCTCTTGCTCATGCGGCCGGCGATGGTGCCGAGCGCGTAGCCGAACTGGCGATAGGCGAAGTCGAGCGTGGCCACGTTGGCGCTCACCTCGGTCCCGTTATGGACGATGAAGGTGGTCTCGGGGAAATCCGCGGCGACGTGGTTGGCGGCTTCCTGGAACTCGCCGCCATGGCCGATCACGATGTTGTAGCCGCGCCGCGCATAGTCGGCCATCGCCTCGGCCTGGTCGGGCTGCGCCACCTTCTCGCTATAGGCGGTGTCGACGCCGAGCTCGTTCTTGATCCGCTCGATGCCTTCGTAGCCGGCCTGGCTCCAGGATTTGTCGGTGATATTGCCGGGCATGACGATCGCGACCTTGAGGGTCGCCGCGCGCGCCGGCAGGATCCGGACGCCGGCGGCAAGCGCCAGCGCCGTCGTTCCGAGGAATCTGCGTCTGTTGAGCTTCATGATTTTACCTCCCTTTGTCGAAACGCGTTTCTCTTTGTCGGCATCACGTAAGGGGTAGCCGCCGCCGGGTGCCGAATTGAACGCCGGCGGCGGGCCGGTCGCCGGTCAGACGATCTCGAAGTGAGCTTCCGTCGGCTTGGTGTTGTTGATCGGCAGGATGTCCTGCGGGCAGGCCGAGAAGGCGATGATGAGGTCCATCTCGGCGCGCAGGACGAGCTCGTCGCCGGGCTTCGAAACCGTCGGCAGGAACTGGATGCCGCCATCCTTCGCGACCGGGATGTTCATCCAGACGTTGAACGGGCTCGGGCATTCGGGCGGGGTCAGCCCCAGCTCCTTCATGCCGGCGAATAGGTTGTCGGTGCAGTTGTCGTGATAGCCCTCGAAGCCGAGGAACTTGTACCGGTAGCGGTCGCAGGCGGCGATGATGGTGTCGTGCACGCCCGGCGAGCTGTCCTTGGTGATGGTGATGATCGGCCGGCGCTTGTTGGAATACATGATGTCGCCGACCTTCGGGTAGATATGCCCGATATGCGGCCGGGTGTGCTCCATCGACATGAATTCGTGGAGGTCGTCCGAATTGAAGGCCCAGGTATCCACCACCTGCGTGCCGTGGGTGTTCACCATCCGGATCGACTGGCCCTTCTTCACCTTCGCGGCCTTGCCGGCGCGCGCCGGGATCGTCTGAAGCTTGCTCATTTCTTGCCCTTTCCTTTCCTGCCGGCACGCTTTCCGGCGGTCTTGCCGCCGCGCGTGCCGAATTCTTTGGCGAGCGCCACCGAGATGGTGGCGACATATTCCTCGAACAGGAACTTGCCCTTGTCCCGCGTCGCCGCACCGGCGGGCGACAGCACGCCCGAAGGCGGCACCCACGAGGTGTTGGTCGGATAGACATCATAGGCCGGGAAGTTGGCCGGCGGATCCTTCGGGATCTTGTTCACCCGCACCAGCTCCGGATGGAGATAGAGGCTGATCGAGGTCTCCATCACCGCCGCATGCTCGAGCGCATGGCCGGGGAAGCCGTCCGGGAATACCTTGGCGAGCGTCTTCTCGGTGGCGAAATCCCAGTATTCGAGCCGCACGATCTTCATGTTGCGCACGCCGTCATAGCGCAGCTCGCGCATGGCGAGATCGATGCCCTCGGTAAGGAACATGCTGTTCTCGTAATGGCCGTCGATCACCGCGACGCGGCGCGCGCCGTGCCGGGCGAACTCCATCAGCACGTCGCGCAGGATGCGCGAGAGGCTGTGGCCGTCGAGGCTGGTGGTGCCGCAGAAATGCTGCCCGCCGCCCATCTTGGGCTGCGATTTGTAGCCGTAGTTGAAGGGCGGGGCCACGATCGCGGGGATGCGCTCCGCCACGCGGCGGCTGATCGCCATCGGGATCATATGATCCGTGCCCATCGGCAGATGCGGCCCGTGCTGCTCCAGCGCGCCGACCGGCAGCATGACGATCGGGTTCTCGCGCTCGAGCCGCTCCTGGTACTCGGTCCAGGTGAGCTCCGCCATGAGATTGGTCTTGACCATGGTCCCCTGCTCCTCCGCGGATCCGTCCGCTTGGCTGCGAACTGCCCGCTTTTCTGGCGAATTGGGCGTCGCCCCGGCGGCGCTCCCGTCGCCTTTCGAAGGGCAAGAATGACAGATATTTCGCATTGAAAAATTCGCATTTTTCAATTTAAACATAAGCATTTATTTATCTGTCGGAGACTTGGCGGAACCATGGCGCGGCGCGTCACCAACGCCGATTTCCGGCTGCTGCAGGCCTTCAAGACGGTGGTGGAGGCGGGCGGCTTCGCGCCGGCCCAGATCCTGCTCAATCTGAGCCAGCCGGCGCTCAGCATCCAGATGAGCCAGCTCGAGCAGCGGCTCGGCGTCCGGCTCTGCCAGCGCGGCCGCGCCGGCTTCCGCCTCACCGAGGAGGGCCAGCAGGTCTATGAGTCGACCGTGCGGCTGCTGAACGCGGCGGCCGAGTTCGGCGCGCAGCTCGAGGCCATGCAGGGTCATCTCGTGGGCGAGCTGCATCTCGGCATCGTCGACAGCGTCGCGACCAATCCCGATTTCCGGCTCTCGGAGGCGATCGCCCTCTTCAAGCGCCGCGGCGGCCAGGTGCAGCTCGCGCTCCATGTGGCGCCGCCGCCCGAGATCGAGCGGGCGGTGCTGGAAGGCCGCTACCATTTCGGGATCGGCCATTTCCCCGCGCGCATCGGTGCCCTCGCCTATCGATTTCTTTTTCGCGAGGAGCACCGGCTCTATGTCGGGCGCGATCACCCGCTCTTCGCCGCGCGCGGCCGCAACGGCGTCGCGCGGATCCGCGAGCAGCAGCATGTGGTGCGCGGCTATGCGACGGCGCGGCCGGCGCCGCCCGAAGCCGGCGTCAACGCCACGGCGACGGCGAACAACATGGAAGCGATTCTCATCCTCATATTGTCGGGCAGCTTCATCGGCCATCTGCCGGCGCATTTCGCGGCGCCCTGGGTGACGCGCAGGCTCCTGCGCGCGGTCGCCGCGCCGCAGTCGAGCTTTCATACGGATTTCGAGGTGATCACGCGGAAGGAAGCGGCGCCGACCCTGGCGCTCCGGGCCTTCCTCGAGGATCTTTCCGCCAGCTTCGCGCGCGCGCACACCGGCTGAGCGGGCTTCGCCGGCTCAGCCCCCCGCCGCCGGCTTTGCCGGGCAGACCGCGGCACCCGCCTCCGGCACGTCGAGCAGCCGGCGCTGCAGCATGCCGGCGCGTTCGCGCACATAGGGACCTGGCTTCGCCGCCGACCATTCGCGCGGATTCGGCAGGACCGCCGCGAGCAGGGCCGCCTCGCGCCGGGTGAGTTCGCTCGCCGGCTTGCCGAAGAAATCCTGCGACGCCGCCTCGGCGCCGAACACGCCGGGCCCGAACTCGGCGACGTTGAGATAGACCTCCATGATCCGGCGCTTTGTCCAGAAGAGCTCGATCAGCACGGTGAAATAGGCCTCGAAGCCCTTGCGGGTCCAGCTTCGCGCCGGCCACAGGAAGACGTTCTTCGCGGTCTGCATGGAGATGGTGGAGCCGCCGCGGAGCTGACGGCCGCCGGACTGCATCCGGTCCCAGGCCTTGCGGATCGATGCCCAGTCGAAGCCGCCATGGAGGCAGAACCGGGCATCCTCGGCCGCGATCGCGGCGCGCACCAGGTCGGGCGACATCGCGTCGATCGAGCGCCAGCGCCGGTCGAGCCCCTCGCCCGCGAGCACCGAATTGATCATGAAGACGGTGATCGGCGGCGGCACGATCCCATAGAGCATCACCAGCGCGACCGACAGGATCGCGAAGCTCGCCGCCGCCCGGAAGATCCAGCGGAAGAGGCGCCGCAGGAGCGAGCGGCGCGGCCTTGCCGGTTCCGTCGGCGCCGGGCGCGGCTCCAGCGTGAGCGGGTCGGTTTCCATGCGGCGGCGACTTTAGCCCGCGACGATCCGGCGAGGCCAGCGCGCCGGACCGTCGCGGGCCGCGCCGTTGGACAGGGCCGGGTCGGCTGCGGCAGAGTCGGGCGACCATGGCATTGCCCGATCCCGAGATCGCGCTGAAGCTCGCGCGCGGCGTCTGCCGTCATCTGGAGGCGCTTGGCTACGGCGCCCTGACCGAGTTCCCGCTCGGCAACGGCCGGCGCGCCGACGTGATCGCGATCAACGACCGCGGCGATACCGCGATCGTCGAGATCAAGAGCTCGCTGGTGGATTTCGCGACCGACCAGAAATGGCCGGAATATCGCGAGTTCTGCGATCTCTTCTATTTCGCGGTCGCGCTCGATTTTCCGCGCGCGGTGATCCCCGAGAGCTGCGGCCTCATCATCGCCGATGAATATGGCGCCGAGGTGCTGCGGCCGAGCGGCCATCTCGCGATGAACGGCAGCCGGCGCAAGGCGCAGCTCCTGCGTTTCGCCGTCACCGCGAGCCAGCGGCTCCGCCGCTTCACCGATCCTGGCGTGTGAGCGTCCGAGCGCGCGTTGAGGACAGCGCTCCGGCGATGGTCGCGCGTTGCTGAAGCGGCATTCTCGTGGCGGGCCCTGCGCTCGATCGTCATGCCCGGCCCGACCGGGCATCCATCGCGGGCCGGGACCGGAACCGCAGCAGCCGTCGGTCTGCGCAGGCGGCAGGATGGGCCCTCGGGTCGGGTGCCCGAGGATGACGGGCATGAAACGATGCCGCGCTACTTCGCGAAGGCGCCCGCCGGCAGGCGTCGCAAGAGCTGGTCGAAATAGGCGATTGTCTTCTTCAGCCCC